>NZ_NANC01000001.1:5000-31649 GCF_008679485.1 Blautia sp. LMAG:89
TGCCGTGTAGATATCACCGGGAGTCAGACTGCACGAGATAAGTTGGGCGGTCAAAAGGGAAAGAGCCCAGACCTACAGTTAAGGTCCCAAAGTGCGCGTTAAGTGGAAAAGGATGTGGGATTTCGAAGACAACCAGGATGTTGGCTCAGAAGCAGCCATACATTCAAAGAGTGCGTAATAGCTCACTGGTCGAGAGGTCCTGCGCCGAAAATGTCCGGGGCTGAAACGCGCCACCGAAACTAAGGAATCTGAAAAGATTGGTAGAGGAGCATTGCATGCGGGAAGAAGCAGTACCGGAAGGAGCTGTGGACTGCATGGAAGAGAGAATGCCGGAATGAGTAGCGAGATAGAGGTGGGAATCCTCTAGGCCGAATATCCAAGGTTTCCAGGGTAAAGCTGATCTGCCCTGGGTGAGTCGGGACCTAAGGTGAGGGCGAGAGCCGTAGCCGATGGACAACAGGTTGATATTCCTGTACTGCAGTATGACAGAACTGTGGGGACACGTAAGGAGAGCGGGAGCCGGGAATGGAAAGCCCGGTACAAGCGAGGTACCAGTATGGTAGGAAAATCCGCCATGCAATGGGAAGACGTGATGTGGAGCGAAGATTAGTAGCGAAGCCCGTGAGCCATGCGTCAAGAAAAGCCGCTATCGTTCATATTGTACCCGTACCGTAAACCGACACAGGTGGATGAGGAGAGAATCCTAAGGCCGGCGGAAGAAGTATTGCCAAGGAACTCGGCAAAATGGCCCCGTAACTTAGGGAGAAGGGGTGCCTGCGAGAGCAGGCCGCAGAGAATAGGCTCAAGCAACTGTTTAGCAAAAACACAGGTCTATGCGAAACCGAAAGGTGAGGTATATGGGCTGACGCCTGCCCGGTGCTGGAAGGTTAAGAGGAGAGGTTAGACGTAAGTCGAAGCTTTGAATTTAAGCCCCAGTAAACGGCGGCCGTAACTATAACGGTCCTAAGGTAGCGAAATTCCTTGTCGGGTAAGTTCCGACCCGCACGAAAGGCGTAATGATTTGAGCGCTGTCTCGGCAATACATCCGGTGAAATTGAAGTGCCAGTGAAGATGCTGGCTACCCGCGCCAGGACGGAAAGACCCCATGGAGCTTTACTCCAGTTTGGCACTGGGGTCCGGTGTTGCATGTACAGGATAGGTGGGAGGCTGAGAGATAGTGACGTCAGTTGCTATGGAGCCGCTGTTGGGATACCACCCTTGTGATATTGGGCTTCTAACCAGCCGCCGTGATCCGGCGGTGGGACAATGCCAGGCGGGGAGTTTGACTGGGGCGGTCGCCTCCGAAAGGGTATCGGAGGCGCCCAAAGGTTCCCTCAGAATGGACGGAAACCATTCGAAGAGTGCAAAGGCAGAAGGGAGCTTGACTGCGACACCGACGGGTGGAGCAGGTACGAAAGTAGGGCTTAGTGATCCGGTGGTATTAAGTGGGAATGCCATCGCTCAACGGATAAAAGCTACCCTGGGGATAACAGGCTTATCACTCCCAAGAGTTCACATCGACGGAGTGGTTTGGCACCTCGATGTCGGCTCATCGCATCCTGGGGCTGTAGTAGGTCCCAAGGGTTGGGCTGTTCGCCCATTAAAGCGGTACGCGAGCTGGGTTCAGAACGTCGTGAGACAGTTCGGTCCCTATCCGGCGTGGGCGTAGGATATCTGAGAGGAGCTGTCCTTAGTACGAGAGGACCGGGATGGACGGACCGCTGGTGGACCGGTTGGCTTGCCAAAGCCATGGCCGGGTAGCCAAGTCCGGAAGGGATAAACGCTGAAGGCATCTAAGCGTGAAGCCCCCCTCAAGATGAGATATCCCATTCTTATGAAGTAAACCCCCTTGAAGACGACGAGGTAGATAGGGCAGAGGTGGAAGTGTGGTAACACATGGAGCTGACTGTTACTAATCGGGTGAGGGCTTGACCAACAAGCCGAGGAAGCGGGCAGGATGTAACAGAAATGGGGCGGAACAAGCTTGCTTGTGGAGAACCATTTATGGTACAGACTGAACATTTGCGAAGCAAATGACATCGAACGACGGAGTCGTGAGATGACCCCCGCTGGAGTAGCCTAAAGAACAGGCGATGCAGCTTTAGCTGCGAGCCCGTGAAAAAAGGCGAATCGGTACGCAGGTTAAAATTGATTCAACAAAACGATTAACCATCAACAGAACATGTATGTAGTTTTGAATATACAATCGTAAAAAAGTGGCTTAAATGGCCACTTTTTTTGTGCTATAATAAAGAAATACTTTATCATCAATTTTCCTGTCAACTGAAAAAAGTTTCCCTATTCAGTTCATAGCAAAACGAAAGGATTTATTTATGAAAATACTATACGTATCAGATCTCGACGGAACTCTTTTGAGAAAAAATGAAACTCTATCTTCATATACAATAAAAACAATCAATGCTTTAACTTCTTCAGGCATGTCATTTTCCTATGCAACAGCTCGTTCCTTAAATACGGCAAAAAAAGTAACAGAAGGCCTTAACACACACTTTCCTCTTATTATATACAATGGGGCATTTGTGAAAGATAATATAACAGAGGAAATTCTCATTGCCAATTATTTTGCAGAGGATATATATGAGGTATTGAGGGATCTTTTTGCGCATGAAATATATCCGATCATATATTCATATCAGAATAATATTGAAAAGTTTTCTTATATAACAGCAAAGGCAACAAGTGGAATGCAGGCATTTTTAAACAGCCGGAAGGGCGACAAACGTACGAATATTGTAACTACAGAATCTGAACTGATGTATGGAGATCTTTTTTATATTACCTGCATTGATAAGCCGGAGAAGCTTGAACCATTTTATCATAAATATAAAAATAAATATCATGTTGTTTATCAGAAGGACATCTACACAGGAGAGCAGTGGCTGGAGATCATGCCGCAAAAAGCATCCAAAGCGCAGGCTGCTTTGCAGCTAAAACAAAAACTGGAATGTGACAGATTAGTTGTTTTTGGTGACGGAAAAAATGATATTGATATGTTTGAAATAGCGGATGAAGCCTATGCAGTGGAAAATGCAGTGAGTGAACTGAAAGCTGTGGCAACCGGGATCATCGGTTCCAATGAAAACGACGGAGTAGCGAAATATCTCCAGAAAATATCTATTTCCAAATCAACTGTTTTATGATATCATATAGCTTAACCTGCGGAAAATGGAGGTTATAAGACATGAATCATATTGAAGAAAAGATCATTCAGACTATAGATGAACACAGAGATGAGATCATAGCCTTTGCGAAGGATATCCAGAGCCATCCGGAACCAGGGTTTTATGAGGAGAGAACAGCCGCACACGTAGCGGCTTTTTTGCGTGGCCTGGGACTTCGTGTGCATGGAGGACTTGCACGCACAGGGGTTCGCGCTGAGTGGATGGAACAGGACGGACCGAACATTACGATTATCGGAGAACTTGACGCCATCGGATGTAAGTCGCATCCGATGGCTGATCCCGCCAACGGGACAGCACATGCATGCGGACACCACGCACAGATTGCAGCCATGATCGGCGCAGCATTGGCACTGACCAATGAGGAGGTTCAAGCCTCTCTGTCTGGGTCCGTATCTTTTTTTGCCGTTCCGGCGGAAGAATACATTGATGCAGATAAACGTGCACGGCTTCGGAAAGAGGGAATCGGCTTTCCTGCATCCGGAAAAAGCGAGCTGATCCGGCTTGGAGAATTTGATCATTCAGACATTATTTTGACCACACATGTGCACATGATGCCGGTAGAAGAAGATTTTTACCTGGGAAATGCGGCATGCAACGGATTTTCCGCAGAACGAGTGACAGTAAGAGGAAAAGCCGCTCATGCAGCCATTGATCCATGGGATGGTGTCAATGCATTAAGTATTACTTCCAGTGCCATCCAGATGATGGGACTGATGCGGGAAACGTTCCGGGAGGAAGACCATGTGCGTCTTCACAACGTGATTCGAAAAGCCGGAGATGTGATCAATGCAGTTCCGGACGAAGCGGTGATCGAAACAAAAGTCCGTGCAGCGTCTCTGGATGCGATCCGGGCAACACAGGAAAAAATGGACCGTGCCTATGACGGAGCTGCCTATGCATTCGGTGGTACGATCGAAAGAGAACCGCTTCAGGGATATATGCCGATCCTGCACAGAGGTGCGGATAAAGTGATGGAAGAATCCGTAAAGCTTCTGGATGCTTCATACCGATGTTCAAAGCCGGTAGATTTTAACAACGCCTGTACCGACGTAGGAGACCTGACCCATCTGTTTCCAGTGCTGAATTTTACATTCGGAGGATTTGCGGGAAAACTTCACGGAGCAGATTTTAAGATCATGGATGAAGAACTGGCATATATCAAACCAGCCAAGCTTCTGGCACTGACTACGTATCGTCTTCTTTGTGATCAGGCAAAAGAAGCAAAAAAAATCTGTCGGGAATTTAAACCTGTATTTAATAAAGAAACTTATTGTCAGTATATACGAGATAATTTTCATGAAAATGAGTAGTTAACCGAATCAGAGAAGTCCTATGAGGGTACAATAAGCAATCTTGGATCAGGAGAATCCCCTGCGAGAGTACAATAAGCAATCTGATATCAGGAAAGTCCCATGCAGGGTGCGGATATCATAGCAAACAGAAGGAGAACTAAATGTCCGAAATTTCATTAGAACTGAAAAACATAAAAAAGAGCTTCCAGGAAGGTGAGGACGTCCTGGAAAGCATCTGTCTTACAGCAAAAAAAGGAGAATTTGTCACTCTGCTGGGGTCTTCCGGCTGTGGAAAAACCACCACACTGCGGATCATTGCAGGCCTGGAACAGCCAGATTCCGGCCAGGTTTTTCTGGATGGAAAGGATGTGACATCCCTGGAACCGAATCAGCGCAATGTGAACACAGTGTTCCAGAATTATGCACTTTTTCCCCATATGAATGTAGCAGATAACATTGGATATGGGCTGAAATTGAAAAAAACATCGAAAGCGGAGATCAGCAGAAGAGTCAAAGAAATGCTGGAGCTTGTTCAGCTTCCGGGCTTTGAGAGGCGTAAGCCGTCAGAGCTTTCCGGCGGTCAGCGCCAGCGTGTGGCCATAGCCAGAGCACTTGTGAACAATCCGGAGGTACTTCTTCTGGACGAACCCCTTGGTGCGCTGGATCTGCAGCTGAGGCGTGCCATGCAGCACGAGCTGAAGCGCCTGCAGAAGAAGCTGGGGATCACCTTTATCTATATCACCCACGATCAGGAAGAAGCCATCAACATGTCTGATACGATCGCTGTGATGAACCACGGACGCTTTGAGCAGATTGGGACGCCGGATGAGATCTATAATCATCCGAAGACCAGCTATGTGGCAACCTTTGTTGGAAATGCCAATATCCTGACCGGTATTGTGGAAAGCATTGCGGAAGAGGAGATTGACGGTACTTCCGCTCAGATCACCGTAAGAACTGATGCCGGAAAAGTAAAAGTATCAATGGACACCGCAGCTACATCTGACAGAGGATATTTCCCACAAAAAGGAGAAAAGGTTACCATCGCAGTAAGAAGCGAAAATATCCGGTTTGAAGAAAATAAAAAAAATGCACAACAAAGCACGCCAAATTGCACATCAGAAAACACACAAAAGAGTGTACAGGAGCCCGCAGAAAAAAACGCAGATGACAGCTGCGATGGCTTAACCGCCGAAGTCATTGAAAAAACCTTCGCCGGCGGCCAGCTCCGTGTTGTTTTGAAAACTTCGGAAGGTCAGGAAATCGTGGCAAGCCGTTACGGCATTGATACAAATGTCAGTGTAGGAGAAAAGGTGCGCTGCTGTTTTCTTCCTACAGATGCAGTGCTGGTAGATCGGGAAGAAAGATCAGAAGAAGTATTGCCGGATCAGTCAGGTCCCTGTGCAGGAGGTACCCATGCGTAAGCACAGAGCAGGCTCCGTATGGATGATCCTGCCGCTGTATCTTTTTACACTAATCTTCGTCGCACTGCCTCTTCTGTATGTAGTTGCACTGAGCTTTTCCACAGCAGACGGCGGCTACGGCGTGAACTGGAAATTTACTCTGGATAATTACAAGCAGATCCTGGAGCCTGTATACCTGCAGACCTTTACGGGATCCTTCCGCCTTGCGCTCACCAGCACTTTGATCATCTGTCTGGTGGGCTACCCCTTCGGATACTTTATGGCAAAGCTTTCCGAGGGCAAAAAGAAGCTGGCCATGCTTTTCCTGATGCTGCCTTTCTGGGTGAATTCCCTGATCCGTCTTTATGGCTGGATCATCATTCTCCAGAAAAAGGGCCTTCTGAATTATCTGCTGATGAAGCTTGGCATCATCCAGGAGCCCTTAAAAATCCTGTACAGCTATCCTGCGATCGTGATCGGTATGATCTATGTATTGCTGCCGTTTATGGCACTGTCCGTATATTCCAGTGCGGAAAAGCTGGACTGGTCCCTTGTGGAAGCTGCCAGAGACCTTGGAGCCAGCAGATGGAAGGCCTTCTGGAGCGTCACCTTTAAGCTGACTTTGCCGGGACTTCTTTCCGGAGTGATACTTACCTTTATTCCGTCTATGGGTCTGTTTTTTATTGCGGATATCCTGGGCGGAAACAAGATCGTACTTGTGGGAAGTCTGATCCAGGAGCAGATGACAAGAGGCAATAACTGGCCCTTTGCCGCAGCACTGGCTGTGGTACTGATGATACTGACAACTCTGATGATCGTATTATATCGGAAGCTTACCAATGTGAAGGAACTGGAGGGAATCGGATGAAAAAGAACTCAAAGCTTTCAGGACTGTACCTGGGAATCCTGTTTTTCCTTATGTATCTGCCCATTGGTGTGGTAGTGGTATTTTCGTTTAATGAAGCAAGACTTCCGGTGCGCTTTACCGGATTTTCCCTGAAATGGTATCAGGAACTGTTTCAGGACAGGGATCTGATCCAGGCATTGAAAAACAGTTTGATCCTGGCGGTGTCCAGCTGTGGGGTATCTGCAGTGATCGGAACACTGGGGGCTGTAGGACTTTCCAGGATCCACTGGAAAACAAAAGGGGTGATGGAGTATATTTCCATCCTGCCTCTGATGATCCCGGAAATCATTCTGGGAATGGTACTGATGGCATTTTTCTATATGCTGAACCTGCCATTTGGAATGCTGACACTTCTGATCGGACACACGGTTTTCTGTGTGCCCTATATTTTGATGGAGGTAAAAGCAAGGCTTGTGGGAATGGATCCGTCCCTAGAAGAGGCAGCCAGAGATCTTGGTGCCGGTTCCTTTCGGGCCTTCTGGGACATTACCCTGCCGCTGATCATGCCGGCTGTTATATCCGGCTCTCTGCTGGCCTTTGCCATGTCCATGGACGATGTGGTGATCAGCATTTTTGTAACCGGGCCACGTGTATCCACGCTGCCGATAAAAGTTTACACACAGATGAAAACAGGCGTTACGCCGGAGATCAATGCACTTTGTACCATAATGCTGGGAGTGATCCTTCTGGTACTGGCAGTATATCTGATCGCAGGAAAACGCGGGAAGGGGAATATAAAAGATGAGCAATAAACTGATCGAGTTAAAAAATCTCACAAAAAACTTTGATGACCAGCAGGTGCTCCGGGGCATTAATCTGGACATTCACGAAAACGAATTCCTTACGCTTCTGGGACCCAGCGGCTGTGGAAAGACAACAACCTTAAGGATCATTGCCGGCTTTGAGGAGCCAAGCGGCGGAGAGGTACTGTTTAACGGAATTGAGATCTCCAAGCTGCCTCCATATAAAAGAGAGATCAACACGGTATTCCAGAAATATGCATTGTTTCCGCATCTCAATGTTATGGACAATATCGGTTTTGGCCTGAACCTGAAAAAGGTAGATAAATCTGTTATTGAGCAGAAGGTAAAAAGAATGCTAAAAATGGTAGGGCTGGAAGGCTTCGAAAAAAGAGATGTTACACTTCTTTCCGGTGGACAGCAGCAGCGAGTTGCCATTGCCAGAGCTCTTGTCAATGAGCCGAAGGTTCTTCTGCTGGATGAGCCACTCGGCGCACTGGATGCCAAGATCCGTAAGCAGATGCAGATCGAGCTGAAAAAGATCCAGAGAGAGGTAGGGATCACCTTTATCTATGTTACCCATGACCAGGAGGAGGCACTTTCCATGTCTGATACGGTAGTAGTCATGAACAACGGTGAGATCCAGCAGATCGGCAGCCCGACAGATATCTATAATGAGCCGGAGAACCGTTTTGTTGCCGGCTTTATCGGAGAGTCCAATATTATAGAAGGAACGATGATCAGGGATTTCCTTGTGGAGTTTGATGGCTTCCGTTTTGAATGTGTAGACAAGGGATTTGAGGACAACGAAGCCATTGAGGTTGTTCTTCGCCCGGAGGATCTGGATATTGTGGAACCGGATCAGGCAAAGATCAGAGGAACGGTACGGAACATTACGTTCAAGGGCGTGCATTATGAGATCCTGGTTGAGACGGAGCTTCGCACATACATGGTGCACACTACCGATTATGCAGAAGTGGGACGTGAAGTGGGACTGAAGTTTGGTCCTGAGGATATCCATGTTATGTGCAGAATGGGAGGATACTAATGAAACAGTTCAAGCATCTGATCAAGCCGTATATCATCTGGGCTTCGATCCTGATCGTGGTACCATTGATCCTGATCGTGCTTTATGCATTTACCTCAGATGGAAATGAAGTTCTGACCCTGCATTTTACATGGGCGAATTTTGCAAAATTTCTGGAAGCTACATATTTAAGTGTTATCCTGAAATCCTTCCGCCTGGGTATCCTGACCACACTGATCTGCCTGGTCTGCGGATATCCGCTGGCATACATTATCTCCAAATATTCCGAAAAGGTGCAGAGCTTTCTGATCCTTATGGTCACCATTCCCATGTGGATCAACATGCTTCTCCGTACCTATGCATGGATGAACATTCTTTCTGACAATGGTCTGGTGAACAACCTTCTGAAAATGCTGGGAATCTCACCGATCACCATGATGTATACAGATTTTTCCGTTATCGTGGGCCTTGTTTGTAACTTTATGCCCTTTATGATCATTCCGATCCATACATCCTTAAGTAAAATGGACAAGTCACTGATCGAAGCGGCCAACGACCTTGGTGCCAATCCCTTTCAGACCTTCTGGAGGATCACCTGGAAGCTTTCCATGCCAGGTGTGGTCAATGGTATCATGATGGTATTCCTTCTGTCCATATCAACCTTCGTTATTCCGAAGCTTCTCGGCGGCGGCCAGTACATGCTGATCGGTAATCTCATCGAGTCACAGTTTATTTCTGTAGGTGACTGGAACTTCGGAAGTGCCATCTCTCTGATCCTGGCAGTGATCATCCTGATCTTTATGAGCCTGATGAAGAAGATGGATACTCAGGACGATTAAAGGAGGCAGGAGATGAAAAGAAAAAATACCATATTTTCAAAATTATATGTAGTGCTGTGTCTGGCATTTTTTTACCTGCCGATCCTTGTGACCATGATCTTTTCCTTTAACTCATCCAAGTCCTTGACCAGATTTACAGGATTTTCCCTGCGCTGGTACGGAGAGCTGATAAACAATATGGAGATCAGTAAGGCAGTTTATGTTTCGGTCACAGTGGCAATTCTGGCAACTGTTATTTCCACAGTGCTGGGAACCATCACAGCCATCGGACTTTCAAAATCCAGAAAGGTGCTGAAGGAGATGGTCCTTACCATCAATAACTTTCCAATTTTGAATCCGGAGATCGTAACCGCGATTGGTCTGATGCTACTGTTTTCTTCGCTGGGAATGACGAAAGGCTATCTGACCATGCTGCTGGCACATATCGCATTCTGTACGCCCTATGTGATCACCAGTGTATATCCGAAGGTACGAAGCCTGGATCCGAACCTTGCCAATGCAGCCATGGATCTTGGTGCAACGCCATATCAGGCACTTACCAAGGTTATCGTGCCCATGATCAAAGAAGGGATTTTTGCGGGAGCGCTCCTGGCCTTTACCATGTCCTTTGACGATTTCGTAATTTCCTACTTTGTTTCCGGAAACGGAGTAAAAAATATATCCATTGTTGTATATAATATGACAAAGCGCATCAATCCCACCATCAACGCCCTTTCTACTATTGTGATCGTGGTCATTGTGCTGGTGCTTCTTTTTGCAAATCTGATCATGCCGAAGCTTCAGGCCTCCACCGTGAAAAAAATGGATCCGAAAAAAAGAAGGATCGTTGCGGTTGTCACAGCTGCTGCGGTTGTTCTGGTATTGGGAAAGTGGACGATTGTAAGCCAGGGAAACCACGTGCTTCGTGTATATAATGCCGGAGAATATATGGACCTGAGTCTTCTGGACAAATTTGAGAAGCAGTATAACTGTACCGTTGTATATGAAACCTTCGAGTCCAATGAGATGATGTACACCAAGCTGGCCAGTGGCGAAACCTACGATGTTCTGGTTCCGTCAGATTATATGATCGAAAGACTGATCAAGGAGGAATATCTTCAGGCACTTGACTGGAAGAAGATCCCTAACAGCAAAAATCTTCTTCCCGAGGTTCAGAATAAGGACTATGATCCGGGAAATCGTTATTCCTGTCCGTATTTCTGGGGAACTGTAGGAATCCTTTATAATAAGAATGTAGTCTCTCAGGAGGATCTTGACAAAGAGGGCTGGAATATTCTCTGCGATGAAAAATATAAGGGAGATCTTTATATGTATGATTCCGAAAGGGATTCCTTTATGATCGCCCTGAAAGCGCTGGGGTATTCCATGAACACAAAAAATCTTGATGAGATCCAGCAGGCTTATGAGTGGCTGATCCGGCAGAGAGATACCATGGATCCAATCTATGCAGGTGATGATGTGATCGACAACATGATCTCAGGAAACAAGGCAATGGCGGTTGTTTATTCCGGAGATGCTTCCTATATTATCAGCGAAAATCCGGAGCTTGGCTATTATACCCCACAGCAGGGAACCAATACCTGGTATGATGCCATGGTCATCACCAAGGACTGTAATGAAGTAGATCTGGCTCATGAGTTCATCAATTTTATGCTGGATGATGAAAATGCTCTTTCCAATACCGAAGAAGTAGGATATACTTCTACTGTAAAGAGTGCATTCGAGGAGATGAAGAACGGAACTTATGAGGGAATTTCTTCCTATATTCCGCAGATCGACAATCCAAAGAATGAGATCTTCGGATACCAGAAGCCAAAGATCAAGCAGAAATTCGCAGAGCTTTGGACAAAGGTAAAAGCAAAATAACAAGACGTCAGAGAGAGAGACATGAAGGAGGTTCTATGAAATCAAAAAAAGCAGCAGCGATCATGTTATGTGCGGTACTTGGAACATCTATGATAACAGGTGTCAGTGTCAGTGCAAAGGATAAGGATGAACTGGTACTTTATACATGGGACGGAATGTTTCCGCAGGAAGTGCTGGATGATTTTGAAAAAGAAACAGGGACCAAGGTGGTATATTCCAACTTTGATACCGATGAGACCATGCTTGAAAAGCTTTCTCAGGCAAAGGGCGGCGATTACGATGTGGTAATTGCAGATGATTACATTATCGACAGCGCGGTAAAAGAAGGACTTGTCCAGAAGATCGACAAGGATACCGTTTCCAATTTTAAGAACATCAACCCCCTTTATCAGGGACAGTTTTATGATCCGGATGACGAATATACAGTACCTTACGGAGCAGGAATCCCACTGATCGTTTATGATCCGGAGCAGGTAGATATCGACATTAAAGGATACAAGGATCTCTGGGATAAGTCTCTGGAGGACAGCATTGCCATCGTAGGTAATTACCGCGTGATCTGTGGCATCACACAGCTTTCCATGGGAGAGAGCATGAACGAAGAAGATGTAGCCGTGATCGACAAGACCGGTGAGAAGCTGAAAGAGCTGGCACCGAACATTCGTATGATCCAGGATGACAATACACAGAATGCACTTCTCAACGGAGAGGCAAGTGTGGCATTTCTTTATACATCACAGGTAACACAGGCGCTGAAGGATAATCCGGATCTTAAGGTGGTTTATCCGGAGGAAGGTCTTGGATTTGGTATTATGGGAATGTTTGTGCCAAGTGAAGCACCGAATGCGAAGGCTGCCAATGAATTTATCAATTATATCCTGGAGCCGGAAGTATCTGCACAGTGCATCAACTATATCGGATACTACAATACAAACAAGGCAGCAGATGATCTGGTAGACGAGAGCCTGGTTGTTCCGGACAGCGTGACAAAGGGTGAGATCGTACAGAATGTAAGCCAGGAAGCAGAGCAGGAATACAATAAGATCTGGACAGAGTTTAAAGCTGCCTGCGATTAAGCAGACGGACCAGTAAGGGGGTTTTTCAGGTGGAGATATACAAAGGCACATCCGCTTTTTCCGGAATAGCCATTGGAAAAATACTGTATTACCACAGAGGCGAATATCAGATCCGTCAGTCCATGGTAGACAATGTAAAAAAGGAGCTGGATCGTCTGGATAATGCAAGAACAGCGGTAAAGAACCAGATCCAGCATATGTATAAAAACGGAGCACCCCTCCCCAAAGAGCAGGAGCTGACCTTGAAACGTCAGCTGAAGCTCTTAAGTGGCGGCAGTTTTCAGCGGGCCGTGGAAAGCATGATCACGACAGAAAAGGTCAGTGCAGCTTACGCAGTCCAGACAACCAGGGATGAGCTTGCCAATGTGTTCCGCAAGCTGGAGGACGAGGCTGTCAAAGAACAGATCGAAAATATCAGGGAAATCTCCGAGCTGCTGATCGGCGCCATGGGTGGCTCCCATGCACGGATCAATCTGGGAGATGAGCCAGTGATCCTTGCAGCAGAGCAGCTTTCCCCCAATGAACTTCTGGAGATGAACAAAGCCAGTCTTCTGGCGGTAGTCATGCATCAGGGGTCTGTTATTTCCCATGTATCGATAATGGCAAAATCCATGGAAGTCCCCACCCTGGTCGAGGTGGAGATACAGAAAGAATGGGATGGCCATATGGCTATTGTAGATGGGTATACAGGAACACTGTATATCGATCCGGAGCCGGAGCTTCTTAAGGAATATGAGATCCGTCATGCAGCAGATAAGGAAGAGCGGGAAGAACTTTTGAGACTTCGGAACCAGAAGGATATCACAGCCGATGGCAAGGAGATCAAGCTTCTGGCAAACATCGGAAATCTGGATGATCTGAATACGGTTCTTTATTACGGAGCAGCAGGTATCGGCCTTCTTCGAAGTGAATTCCAGTATCTCGGAAGAGAGAATTATCCAAGAGAGAATGAGCTGTTCCGTGCCTATAAAAAAGTAGCCGAGGATATGGATGAACGTCCGGCAGTGATCCGTACCGTGGACCTGGGGGCAGACCGTCAGGCAGAGTATATGGCAATTCCTGATGAGGTCAATCCTATGATGGGAAACCGCGGCATCCGCCTCTGCCTGGATCGCAAAAAAATGTTTAAAGCGCAGCTTCGGGCTATTTACCGTGCAAGTGCCTATGGAAATATCAACCTGATGTATCCGATGATCACGTCCGAGGAAGAGCTGGATGAGATCGAGAAGCTGATCCGTGAGGTAAAAAAGGGCCTGGATGAGAAAAACATTCCTTACAAAAACATCCGTACCGGAATTATGATCGAAACACCGGCAGCGGTCATGATCAGTGAAGAACTTGGAAAACGTGTGGATTTTCTGAGCCTAGGAACCAATGACCTGACCCAGTATACCCTGGCTATGGACCGGCAGAATCTTCTTTTGAAGGATAAATACAACGATCATCATCCGGCGCTTGTAAAGATGATCCGCATGGTAACAGAGGCAGGACATAAGTCAGGATGTGAAGTTTACATATGCGGAGAGCTGGCAGCAGATTCCAATCTTACAGAAGCTTTTATCCAGATGGGAGTGGATGGCCTTTCCGTTGTTCCCGCCTGTGTACTTCCTGTGCGAAAAGCGATCCGCAGCTCCTATGCGGATGAGGCAAACCGGCCGGCGGAAGCAGTAAAAGAGAAATAATATCCGAAAAAACAAAAATCCTGAGAATTTCTATGTTGATATCTGTTGATATCTTACATAGGATCCTCAGGATTTTTTTGACGGAATCTTCCACTCACGGCTTATTGCTGTTCTCAATTGAAGCAGTGCGTGGAACATATCTGTTCCGGTTAAAGTTATCGAAGTCCAAGCACCTGGGCGGTTTCCGAAATAAACTCCGGTGTGGTACCACAGCATCCGCCGATCACGGAAGCACCGTTGTCCACAAGCACCTTCATATAACCTGCAAAATCCGCAGGGGTCATGCTGTAAACTGCATTTCCAAGATCATCGATCTGGGGCATTCCCGCATTGGGTTTGGCGATGACCGGAATGGAAACGTTCTCTTTGATATTGCGGATAACCGATACCAGCTGATCCGGGCCAACCGAGCAGTTGATGCCGACAGCGTCTGCACCTGCAGCTTCCAGGGACATGGCAGCCTCTATGGCATTTCCGCCGCTGAAGATACTTCCGTCTGCTTCTACAGTCACGGTACAGATGATAGGAAGCTCGCAGATACTCTGGCAGGCGTCTACAGCAGCCAGTGTCTCCTCGATATTGATCATGGTTTCCGCTACGATCAGGTCCACACCCGCATCACGGAGATAGCCGATCTGTTCCTGATAGACTTCGAAGGCTTTTTCGTAAGTCATGTCACCGGCCGGTGCCATCATCTTGCCTGTGGTGGTGATATCACCTGCTACGAAAACACCCTCCGGTGCGATCTCCTTTGAATAGCCGGCCAGGGTATGATTGATCTGTTCAATCTGATCCTCAAGTCCGTGCATAGTGAGGTTAATGCGGTTTCCTCCGAAGGTAGGCGCATAGATGATATGGCTTCCCGCCTCGATGTATGCCTTCTGCAGAGACTGGATTACATCCTTGTGCTCAAGCACCCAGCTCTCTGTGCAGACACCACGTGGCATGCCGGCCTTCATCAGGTTGGAGCGGTAGCACCATCCAGCAGCAGGACATGATTTTCGGTCAGTTTCTGAAATTCCTGTTTTGTCATATGTTTATATCCTCCTTATGGCAGCCAATCACGGTTGGCAAAAAATAGGGCTCCTCCTGTAACCGCTGCACTCATTGCCGTGGGTTTATTTTAACACAGGGAATAAAAATAATCTATCCTGTTTCTGGGGACGGGAAATAAAAAATAATAAAAATTAGGCAAATTGTACATATTTAACGACTTTTCTGTCGAATAAAGAACTTGCGTATTAGAAAATAGGATTGTATAATAACCTATAGACATGCCCAAAGGGCAAGACTGTCATCAGATAGAACATAAAGGTAAAGGTGAAAAGGAATTATGATTAAAGTTAAACTGAGCAACTGGAAGTCTGATCACCAGATGGATGAGGCTTATAAAGCTCTGCGAACAAATATCCAGTTCTGCGGAGCAGATAAAAAAGTGATCGCACTTACCAGCTGTACTCCTAATGAGGGAAAGAGCAGTGTGGCATTTAATCTTGCTGCCTCTCTTGCTGAGAGCGGCAAATCAGTGCTTCTGATCGATGCCGATCTGCGTAAATCCGTTTTGATGGGACGTGTGACAGTAGACCAGGAGGTAATGGGACTTGCTCATTATCTTTCCAAGCAGGCCAAGCTTTCTGACGTGATCTGTGCCACTACACTTCCGAAGTTCCATATTATCTTCTCCGGTATCGTACCTCCGAACCCGGCAGAGCTTCTCGGAAACAGACTCTTCAAGGATATGATCCGCGTGGTAAGAGATGTTTATGATTACGTTATTGTAGATACACCGCCGCTTGGACTGATCATCGACAGTGCTATCATAGCAGATTCCTGCGACGGATCTGTAATCGTCGTTGAATCCGGTACCATCAGCTACCGTTTTGTACAGGAAGTAAGAGATCAGCTTGCCAAGAGCAACTGCCCGATCCTGGGAACCATCCTGAACAAGGTGGACTACAGCAAGGCTGGCAATTACGGTCACTATGGCAAGTATGGTAAATACGGCAAGTACGGCAAGTATGGTTCCTACGGAGATTATGGTGAGAGCAGCAGTAAATAAAAAGACATTGACAACAGAAATGAGTGGGTTATTTTAATGAAGGGACTTTATGATATTCATTGTCATATCCTCCCCGGGGTGGATGACGGTGCAAGAAACATGGAAGAATCACTCTGGATGCTCAATAAGGAGTATCAGGAGGGCGTACGTCATGTGATCCTGACACCACATTTCCGGTATGATATGTTTGAGCCGCATATGAACATTGTGACAAGACAGTTCATGCAGCTGCGCAGAGCAGCCATGAATATTGGTGATGAAGGCATGAGGCTTTATCTGGGCTGTGAACTCCATTCCAGTATGGATATGGTGGAATGCCTTAAGAAGGGGCGGCGGCTTACCCTTGCAGGTTCCAGATATGTGCTTGTGGAATTCAGCAACGGAGATGAGAAAAATTATATTGAAGAACGGGTCAGAAGTCTTCTGATGAATGGTTTTATCCCGATCATCGCTCATGTGGAACGTTATAAGGCCACCCGGAACGATATCGGATTCCTGACAGAGCTGAAGGATATGGGAGCACATATCCAGGTCAACGCAGATACCATCAGCGGTCAGGACGGATTCGGGGCAAAAACCTTCGCACGGAAAGTCATGAAGCATGGGCTTCTGGATTTTGTCGGTTCCGACGGACACCGTAAGACGGAGCGTATCCCGGAGATCGGCAAATGTGTCGCCAAAATGGAAAAAACAATGGGGAGCGAATATGTAAAGAAGATCTTTATCAAAAATCCCCGGAAAATCACAGGGTAATGGAGAAAAGAAATGGAAAATCAGACTGTTAACAACAACGACGAAGTAGAGATCGATCTTGGTGAGGTATTTCACCTGTTACTGAGCAAGCTGGGTGTTATCATTTTATCCGGTATTGTTTTCTGCCTGGCAGCTGTTATGGGAACCATGCTTCTGATCACACCGAAGTATGAATCCACAACCAAGATCGTGGTACTGTCCAAGCAGGACAGCAGCACACTGACCAATCAGGATATCCAGACAAGTACATCACTGACCAAGGACTATGCGGAGCTGATCAAGAGCCGTACAGTTACTGAGGGTGTGATCGCACAGCTGAACCTGGATATGACACATGAGAAGCTCCTTAAGAAGCTTTCCGTAGATACACAACCGATACACGAGTAGTATCCATCACAGTTACAGATACCGATCCTTATACAGCGGCAGAGATCGCAAACGCAGTAAGAGATATTGCTTCCAAGCATATCCAGCAGGTTATGGATATCAAGGCAGTAAATGTGGTAGAGACAGCAAACATTCCGGATGAGCCGTCAAGCCCAAGCGTACCGAAAAACGGTGTGATCGGCGGACTTCTGGGTATCCTTCTGGCAGCAGCCGTTGTGATCATCGTATATCTGACGAACGATACCGTAAAGACACCGGAAGACGTAGAAAAATATCTTGGATTAAGTGTACTTGGTACGATTCCGTACTCTTCCAAAATGGGCAAGAAATCCAAAAAGAAAAAGAAACGTCACGCATAAAAATAACAACAACGGATCAAAGTGTTGGGAAAGGCCGGGAGCAGCAAAAATATGAAGAAATTTTTTGTGTTTTTATTAGTGGTCATCTGCCTTGGTATGGGAGCCGGTGTAGTATACATGAAGAGCTCTGAGGATAATGAAGGACCGAAGATCACATTTGAAGAGGGAAAAGATACAAATTATACATCCGATATGACAGAAGAAGATCTTCTGAAGGGTGTAAAGGCACAGGATGACAGGGACGGAGATGTTACAGATTCTCTTACCGTAGAAACCATATATCCGAAGAACGACGGAAAACAGGTTTCCGTTATCTTTGTTGCAAAAGACAAAAACAACAATGTAACAAAAAAGAATTTACCATGGAGGCTCAGGACGGCAGCGCCGAAAATCCGCAGCTGGGACTGATCGATAATGATGGACTCCCAGAGGACGGAGATTCCGCAGACACCACAGAGCCGGCAGAAGAGACAGATATGCAGGATGGGACAGAGGCAGACAGCACAGATGCTGAAAGCGGAGATTCCACAGAAGGAGAACTGACCCCGGAGGAACAGGCGCAGAAGACACAGGAAGACAAGATCGAGCAGCTCTCTCCGCAGGATCCAAAGATGTATCTGACTACCTATTACGTAGAGGTACCAGTAGAACTACGTTGGATAAATTAAGCTATGTAAAGGATATCCAGGATGATACAGAATCAACCAGTGATCTTTTCAAAAAAATCCAGATCACCGGTGATGTAAATACAGCCGCACCGGGAACTTACGAGCTTACATATTATGTAGTCGACAACAGTGGAAACAGCTCCAACGGAGCAGTACTGACTGTTGTTGTAAAATAGTGCATGATACCCCTCCTTGGTCTTCAAATACCGGGGGGGGGGTAAAATAAACACAGTATAACATACTGTAAGCGAGGGAAGGCGTATAAAAGGATATGTATCAAAAAGAAAACAGTAGCTGGGTAAAACATGCGGATTTTGCGATCTGCGATATGCTGTGTCTGCAGCTTGCGTTTGTACTTGCATACTGGATCCGAAACGGGATCGATCAGCCATACGAGACAGAGCTGTACCGAAATGTGGCAGTGGTGATGTTTCTTATCCAGCTGATGGTCACATTTTTTAATGAGAGCTTCAGCGGAGTTCTGCGAAGAGGAATGCTGGTGGAACTGAAGAAAACCTTTGAACAGTGTACACTGGTCTGCCTTCTGGTTCTGGCATATATGTTTCTTTTAAGAATTGGAAACAATTATTCCAGAATGATCCTGCTGATCACCTATGTGCTTTATACCTGCTTCAGCTATTGCGGCAGACAGGCACTGAAGAAATTCCTGAAGGATCGCAGATACGAAGAAAGCGAGAAACGATCTCTGCTGATCGTTACAGTCAGTGAAGATGCAGACAATGTGGTGGAAACCATCCGCAAGAATAATTACGGAACCTATCATCTGGCAGGAATTGTTTTTATGGATTGTGACAGGAAGGGAGCATCCGTCTGTGGAGTTCCGGTAGTAGCCGGGAAGGAGGATATGGTCTCCTATATCCATAAGAACTGGATCGACGAAGTATTTTTTGCAGTACCTAAGCAAATCCCAATCCCGGAGCAGATGATCAAGGATTGTTCTGCAATGGGAGTTGTCATCCATATGAGACTGGCAACCATGAAATCCCTTGGCAAGAACCAGGTGGTGGAGGAACTTGGCGGATACACCGTGCTTTCCAGCAGTATCCACATTGTAACGCCGCGCCAGATGTTTGTTAAGAGAGCCATGGATATAGCAGGCGGTCTGGTAGGCTGTCTTTTTACAGGAATCGCAGCGATCTTTCTGGTTCCGGCCATCAAGATCAATCTCCGGGTCCTGCATTTTTTTCACAGGTCCGCATGGGAAAGAACGGTCGTCCGTTCAAGATCTATAAATTCCGCTCCATGTATATGGATGCAGAAGAACGCAAAAAAGAACTGATGAAACAGAATAATGTAAAAGACGGAATGATGTTCAAATGGATGATGATCCACGAATCATCAAAGGAGTAGGACATTTTATCCGAAAGACATCCCTGGATGAATTTCCGCAGTTCTGGAATATTCTGAAAGGAGATATGAGCCTTGTAGGAACCAGACCGCCGACAATGGATGAGTGGGAGAAGTACGAGCTTCACCATCGCAAACGTCTGGCCATCAAGCCGGGACTTACCGGTATGTGGCAGGTAAGCGGCCGAAGTGATATTACGGATTTCGAGGAAGTCGTAGAGCTTGATACGAAGTACATTGCCGAATGGTGTCTGAAGCTGGACATTGAGATCCTGGTTAAGACAGTTATGGTCGTTTTCCGTGGAAGCGGGCGCGAAATGATCAATACATATTTGAGATTCGAATATAATGACCCGGACTGCGGAGGTGCAGTCCGGGGATAAAAATAAATTAGATAAGTTATAAATATAAAAGAGGAAGTTAAAAATGCAGATTTTATTGATCATGCTGATCGTAGTACTTCTCGCGTTCTTTGGTCCTGCTTCTGGCACTGGCAAAACAAAGTCCCAGAGAAAAGCAGACAGAAGACAAAGAGCAGGAAGAATACATCAGGGATTATGCAGAAACAGTAAGACAGACCGGAGAAGTATGAAGAAGTTAGAACATTTGGAAAGTAATTGCGATATATCTGATCATCTATGACATAATAGCTGTTAATTTTTCTTATTTTATGGCACTGCTGGTGAGATTCGATTTTCGGTATTCCTTGATCCCCACAGATTATTTTGCTGCATGGAGGAGTTTTGCACCGATCTATACCATTATCATTCTGGCAGTGTTCGGATGCATGCATCTGTATAACAGTGTATGGCGTTTCGCAAGCTTCCATGAGCTGATCAAGATCACGGTAGCAACTGTGATCACAGGCGTTCTGCATATTGCGGGTATCACGATCTTCTGGGAACGGATGCCGGCCTCCTATTATCTGATCGGTATCATGCTGCAGTTTTCCTGACTGTAGGCGTACGTTTCTCCTATCGTTTTGTACTTCTGAGCGGAACCGCAGAGAAAAGAGCGAGCGTGAGGAGCGGAGCAAAAACGTGATGATCATCGGTGCAGGAGAAGCGGGAAGAACCATTGTCCGGGAGCTTCAGAATGCAAAGGAAACCAATTCCAGAGTACGCTGCCTGATCGATGACAATCCGAATAAATGGGGAAGATACATGGAAGGAGTTTCCGGTGGTAGGCGGAAAGAGACCGATATTTTTCTCAATGTGGACAAGTATCATATCAATCAGATCCTTCTTGCAATCCCGACGGCAACACCGCATCAGAAGCGGGATATCCTGAACATCTGCAAGGAAACCGGATGCGAGCTGAAGCAGCTTCCTGGTGTATATCAGCTTGTAAACGGAGAAGTATCCCTGAGCAAGATGAAAAAAGTAGCAGTGGAGGATCTTCTCGGACGAGACACCATCAAAGTCAACATGTCAGAAATCTTTCAGTATCTGAAGGGCAAAAGGATCCTGGTAACAGGCGGCGGCGGTTCCATCGGAAGCGAGCTCTGCCGTCAGATCGCAGGTCATGAGCCGGAGCTTCTGGTGATCTTTGATATTTATGAAAATAATGCTTACGACATTGAGCAGGAGCTGAAGGCCAGTTATCCGAACCTGAACCTGAAGGTACTGATCGGCTCCGTCCGTGACAGTAAAAGGATCAACTGGGTATTTGAAACCTACAAGCCGGAGATCGTATATCATGCAGCCGCACATAAGCACGTACCGCTGATGGAGAACAGCCCCTGTGAGGCAATCAAGAACAATGTGGTAGGAACCTATAAGACTGCATATGCGGCAATGATGAACGGCTGTCAGCGATTTGTGCTGATCAGTACCGGACAAGGCCGTAAACCCGACCAACATCATGGGCGCCAGCAAACGACTCTGCGAAATGGTAGTCCAGAGCATGAACATGGTCAGCCACAACGGACACACCGACTGGCTGCCACGACTTGGCGGACACAGAAAGGATACCCTGGATGCACTTCACGACAACGAAGGCCAGGCATATGTAAGTGAGAACCTGCATCAAAAGCAGGAACCGGCACAGAATTCGTAGCTGTACGATTCGGAAACGTTCTCGGCAGCAACGGAAGCGTGATCCCGCTGTTCAAGCGCCAGATTTGAAAAAGGCGGTCCCTGTCACTGTCACACATCCGGACATCATCCGTTACTTTATGACCATCCCGGAGGCCGTAAGCCTTGTCTCCAGGCAGGAACCTACGCCAAAGGCGGCGAGATCTTCGTCCTGGACATGGGCGCCCCGGTAAAGATCGACACCCTTGCCCGAAACCTGATCAAGCTTTCCGGCTACACACCGGATGTAGACATCAAAGTTACCTACATGGTCTCCGCCGGGCGAAAAGCTCTACGAAGAAAAAACTGATGGCCGAGGAAGGCATGGAGAAAACTCCAAACGACCTCATCCACATCGGCAAACCCATCGAAATGGACGTACAGGAATTCTTCAAACAGCTGGAAGTCCTGGCAGCATACGGCTACGCCAACAGCGAAAAGATCCGAGACATTGTAGCCCGCGATCGTACCGACCTATCACTCTGCGGATTCTGACCTGAAGCTGCATAAGAAGGTGTATGAGGAGCTGATGAGTGAGGCGGCTGTGTCTGCGGAGAAGAACTGATAACTGATCAATAATTTACATATATACGAAAACGAAGGAGTGTTGAAAAAATGAAAATCCCATTTTCACCGCCAGATATTACAGAGGCAGAAATCGAACAGGTAGCAGAAGCTTTAAGATCCGGATGGATCACCACCGGACCGAAAACAAAAGAGCTGGAAAGAGAAGTAGCGGATTTATGCGGTACCAATAGAGCTGTATGCCTGAACTCTCAGACCGCATGTGCGGAAATGACACTTCGCCTTCTGGGAATTCACGAAGGCGATGAAGTGATCACCTGCGCTTATACCTATACCGCAAGTGCATCGGTGGTGTGTCATGTCGGGGCAAAGCTGGTTCTTATTGATACACAGGAAGATTCTCTGGAAATGGATTATAACAAGCTGGCAGAAGCTATTACAGAAAAACAAAAGTGATCATTCCGGTGGATCTTGGCGGAGTGCCATGCGACTATGACAGGATTTTCTCTATCGTAGAAGAGAAAAAGAAGCTTTTCCATCCAGACAATAAGCTTCAGGAAGCAATTGGAAGAGTCATTGTAATGGCAGATGCAGCACATGCATTTGGTGCAACCTGGCATGGAAAACCAGTGGGAAGCATTGCGGATTTTTCAAACTTCAGCTTCCATGCAGTGAAAAACTTTACAACAGCAGAAGGCGGCGCTGTGGCATGGAGAGATATCGAAGGAATTGATAGTGAAGAAATCTATCATCAGTATCAGCTGTTATCACTTCATGGTCAGTCAAAGGATGCCCTTGCCAAACGCCAGCTTGGAGCATGGAGTATGACATCATCGGACCTTGGTTTAAATGTAATATGACCGATGTAGTTGCCGGAATCGGACTGGCGCAGATGAAACGGTATAAAGCTTTGCTTGCAAGAAGAAAAGAAATCATCAGCAGATATGATGCAGCATTTAAACCACTTGGCATCGAAGTACTGGATCATTACAACGAAGAGCATCAGTCCTCCGGACACCTGTACATCACTAGAATTCCGGGAATCACTCTGGAGCAGAGACACGAGATCATCGTCAAAATGGCAGAAAAAGGCGTTGCCTGCAACGTACATTACAAACCACTGCCAATGATGACTGCTTATAAAAATATGGGATTTGACATTAAGGATTACCCGAATGCTTATAAGCGATTTGAAAATGAGATCACATTGCCGCTGCATACAAGACTCAAAGATGAAGAAGTGAAATATGTGATTGAACAGTATTGCAAAATTGTAGGGGAGCATTTATAAAAATAGATTGAGATGGGAGATTGTTATGTTACGAGAATGGGATAAACTGCCAAAGAGTATGCGGACAGAAGCTGTCCGTCCATATTATGAAAGACTGAAAAAGAAAAAAGTAAGCCTGGCATTAAAAAGAATTTTTGATGTGATTGCATCCTCTATTATGCTTGTAATACTTTCTCCCCTGCTGCTCATCATTTCAATTCTGATTGTGACAGATTCAAAAGGTGGAGTATTTTACCGTCAGGAGAGAGTTACCCAGTATGGAAAGAAATTCAAGATATTTAAATTCCGGACAATGGTAGCAAATGCGGATAAAATCGGAACGCAGGTAACGGTATCAAATGATAATAGAATCACAAAAATTGGTGCTATGATTCGGAAATATCGTATTGATGAGATACCACAGCTGCTTAATATTCTGGCCGGTGATATGTCACTGGTAGGTACCCGCCCGGAAAGTGTGCATTATGTAAAACATTATACTCCGGAAATGATGGCAACATTGCTTCTACCAGCAGGTGTGACATCAGAGACGAGCATCCTTTATAAAGATGAGGCAGAACTGTTGGATAAGGCAGATGATGTAGATAAAGTTTACATAGAAAAAATCCTTCCAGAGAAGATGAAATATAATCTGGAAAGTATTAAGAAATTCAGTTTTATCCGGGAAATAGAAACAATGATTAAAACTGTTATAGCGGTTTAGGTAGGAGAAATATGGAAAAGGTTAGTGTCAGTTATTACGCCAACATATAATTGTGCGAAATTTATAGGGGAAACAATTGAATCTGTTCAGGCACAAACTTATCAGCAATGGGAAATGATTATTGTTGATGATTGCTCGACAGACAATACAAAAGAAATTGTCGATAAATATATAAAAGAAGATAGTAGAATAAAATATTTTTGTTTGAAAAATAATTCTGGAGCTGCCGTTGCAAGAACTAAGGCAATGGAATTGGCAAATGGGGAATATATGGCTTTTTTGGATTCTGATGATATTTGGACAAGAAAAATTGAAAAAGCAATTAGCATTTATGAAAAAGCATGATGTTGCATTTTCTTGTACAGCGTATGAACAAATTGATGAAAATGGGAAATTATTAAATAAAATTATAAAGACAGTACCAAAGGCTGATTATAATCGAGTGTTTTAGATTGTCGGTAGGAAATTCTACGGTTATGTACAACGTAGAAAAGATGGGGAAATTTGAAGTACCTAATATTAGAAAACGAAACGATGATGCTTTGTGGCTTCGAATGTTAAAAAAAGAAAAGTACATTTATGGTATGAAATCGGTGCTTATGAAATATCGAATAAGACAATTCTATTTCAAGTAATAAATTCAAAGTGATTAAATATCATTGGATTTTATATAGAAATATAGAACATCTTAGTATAGTTAGAAGTATTTTTCATATTGCATATTGGTGTGTGATTAAATTGTTAAAAATTAAGTAAGGAAGTAAATATAAATATCAGTATTAGTTCCTACGTTAGGAAAAAGAGAAAAGGAAATTAGACGATTATTAGAAACATTGGAAAAACAGTCATATAAAGACTTTGAAATTATATTTGTAACGCAGGATAATCATGAAATTGTAAAAGATATAATTTGTAAATATGGTAATTTGGATATAAAGCAAATTGAAATGAGTGTAAAAGGACTATCACGAGCTAGAAATAGAGGATTAGAGCAGGCATCAGGCGAGATAGTAGTATTATCCGATGATGATTGTTGGTATCCTACAAATGCATTTGAAATTATTGTAAATGCGTTTGAAAAAAGACAAAGTGCGATAATTGTATTATCACAGATTTTTGATCCAGAAAAAAATATTTCATATAAAAATTATACTTCCAACGAAGAGTATGTAAGAAACAAATTACAGCTCATGTCAAAATCGTCTATTGAAGTTGCATTCAAGAAAGATTTAGTGATGAATAAAAAATTTGATGAACGTTTAGGTTTGGGAGGCGAATTTGTATGTGGAGAAGAAGTGGATTTCCTTTTAAGTAATTATGAAAAAAATGCAATTTTTTATATACCAGAGGTAACGGTTTATCATAAAAAGAAAGAAAATGGTAGTAGTAACAAACAAATTATTGCTAAAGGGGCAGTTTATGGAAAGAATTTTAATATATTTATTTGCTTATTAGTTTTACTTAGAGATTTGGTGCTAAAAAAAGAAAAGAATTTTAAATACTTTTTTGAGGGATATAATGAATATTTTAAAAGAACAAATTAAACTGTCAGTAGCTTATCCTGGATGGCGCTCGGCAAAAAAAATTAAGATTAAATAAAAATAAAAAGATTTTTTATTTGGAACGCCTATGCATGGCAACTTGGGAGATCATGCAATCGCAATTCAAGAACAATATTTTTTTGAAGATTTTTTTTCAGATTATGACTATTTTGAAATATTGATGCCTATGTATCATACACAAAAAGAAATAATAAAAAATACAGTAACGCCTGAAGATTTAGTTGTAATTTCGGGTGGTGGATGGATGGGAAATTTATGGATACATAATGAATGTGTTATACGTGAAATTGTGCAAAACTATCCAAATAATAAGATTATTATTCTTCCACAAACAGTATATTATACTTCAGATGAACTGGGAGAGAAGGAATACAGAATAACAAATGAAATATTAAAAAGACATAGTAATTTACATATATTTGTAAGAGAAAGAAAGTCTTACAATTTTATAAAACAAAAATTTGAATTTACAGGAAACTCAAATATATATTTAGTGCCAGATATGGTTTTGTATGGAAAAAATATAATAACAAGGGAAAAATGTACTGGATATGAGAAAGTGATAAATGTATGTATTCGAGAGGATTGCGAATCTGAGCAAGAAAATATTGATGATTTTTATGAAAAAATAAAACAAAATTATAATATTAGAAAAGTTAGTACTGTTATAAAATCGCCAGTTGTTTTAAGAAAGCGAATAAGTGAGTTGCAAAAGTCGTGGGAAACTTTTGAAAATGCGGAAGTTACTATAACAGATCGTTTACATGCAATGCTGTTTTCTGTATTAAATGGGACTCCATGCATTGTTTTAAATAATAAAACAGGTAAAGTTTTTGGAGTGGCAGATTGGCTTGACGATACAAA
>NZ_NANC01000010.1:0-19779 GCF_008679485.1 Blautia sp. LMAG:89
TCTTATTTGTAATTTTTAGGATTATCTTTATTGTTGTTTATTGTGTTGTTTATCGTGTTGTTTTTTAATAATAAGTCTCTTCGCTGGATGGCGCTATGCCGGTCGCATTTTCAATGCGGTAAGTGCGAGGGAAGGCGATCTCAGAGTTCCGTAGCCCGAACGCAATGTCATTTAGTTAGGGACTTTTTATTAAAAAATATTTTTAGGATATAAGTTATGCTGTAAGTTTTCATTATATAATACCCCAAAACGCACAGACTTCCCCCTTGGCAGGCAATTACAGTTTTTAAACAATCTCTTTTCTATTCTTAAAAATTATAGTATTCTTATATTAAGATACTCTATATCCAAAGGCTACAAAACCTTTCATCTTCTTGGAACGGGGGAATTTCCGGCCGGGTCTGACCGGAGTCAGGTATTGCAGCAAGAGTGTCTCGATATGCGGCGGAATTGTGGAACAGCTTTTTTGCAGGAAAATTTTGCAGATATGTACAGCCATTGTGAAATTTATCTGATAAACGTATTTTTGGTCTTTCTGTTTGACAGTTACATGTGCGGTAACTGATTCGCAGAAATTGTACATGATGATACGTGCGTATATTTCCTGTTCTACATATTCCGCCTTCTTTGAATGAAGATTCGATACCCCGATATTATATTTCAGTTTTCGGAATGAAGTCTCGATCCCCCATCTTAAATGATATAGTTCTTTTATTTTTTCCGGAGGAAAACGGTCTTTTCCCAGATTCGTGACAATACATTCATATTCCCCTGTATCCAGCTGAAAACGTACCAGCCGCAGGTGCATGGGATAAACAGCCTGTTTGCCATCTTTTTCCAGATTCAGAAAGTCAAATGCAGATCTGGGAGAAAGTTTTTTATATCTTATCGGGTCCCGTTTAGAGTGGACCGTACTACGCGTAATAAAAAAATCCAGCCCTTCATCCAGTTCCCGGTCCGGAAGACGAAAGCCGCAGGAAATGCCTCCTTTGCTGAAAATATCTTTTGTACGGATGACAAAGGAGAGACCTTTTGCCATGATGTGTGCAAAGACATGGTAAGTTTCATATCCGCGATCGGCCAGTATGATCGTTCTGTCAGGGTGAGGTATATTCCGCAGCATTTGTATCAATGCACGGGATTCATTGCTGACCATTGTTTTTTCAATAAGGACATCCACATATTTTTTATTACAAAGATCATATAGGGCATGAAGATGAAGCTGATTGGAGCCTTTTTTTCCGGAACCGGAAGGCTTACAGCTGTCTTTATCATCCGGATTATAAAAGATGTTCAGATCCGAGCCATCACATGCAAGAAGCTGAAAACCCTCATAATCATGTTCAGAGGGAAGTGATCGTGAAAAACGGTGCAGAAGATGATAAAAAGCATCCGGATGTATCTTGGCCCGTTGCTGCTGGAGAGCAGAAAGGGATGGGAGATCTTTTTGAGACCGGCATGAAAAGAAATCAAAAAATGCTGTATTGAGAGAACCGCCCCTCATAGTTAAAAGAAAAAGGATCGTATCCTGGAAAGATATCTTACGTTTCCTGGAAAAATCAATACCAGGTCTGGTGACAAAAGAGTTTATTTCGCTCTCCAGTTCAGAAATGAGTGACATGAGCAATTCATAATTATAAGTAAACGCTGAATTCATAGGCACATCTCCTTTGCATAATAAAAAAAGTTACAGTGTATAGTCTTTTTTTACCATACACTGTAACTTTTGGGAATAGGGCGTCCCTAACTAAATGACATTGGCCCGAACGCCCTCCCTCGCGCTCCCACCCCGTTGGGCACGGAAGAAGTTCTGCGTTGTTGTATGTACTGCGTTGTTGACTTTTGTCTGTATGCTTCGGTATTGGATGTGGAACGTTGTGCCGATCTGGTTTCTGTATTCTTCGGTACTTATGGTGGTACACTGTGCCGATCTGCGATCTGGTTCTGGGATTCTTCGGTACTTATAGTGGTACGCTGTGCCGATCTGGTCCCTGTATTCTTCGATATTTATGGTGGTACGCTGTGCCGATCTGGTTCCTGTATTCTGGATTCTTTGATGTTGCTTTGATGTTTGCTTCTGTCCTATGCTCTGGCTTTTTTCTTGTCGGCTGGAAGCGTCAGCCAGAGGAAGGTGGCATCGGGCCGGGCTGCTGCGGAGGAGGGGTGATTACTACTTGGGCTGCGGGAGACGGCGTTATTGCGGCAGGGTCTGCTGTCTGAGCCGGAGGCGAGTTCTGGCCCTGCCGCAATGCTTTTAGCCGTCTCACGGAGTCCTAGTAGTATCCCCCGACGGAGTCCCTGCCCGGAGCGATGCCACCTTCCTCTGGTGTCCCTCGACCACATCCCCCCCGGAGCGATGCCACCTTCCTCTGGCGTCCCTCTCCATCCTTCTCACAAAACCTCAAAAGCATCCCCGACTGCATCCACCGAGCAATGCCACCTTCCTCTGGCGTCCCTCGACCACATCCATACACACCAAAAAAAGCCCGGCATCTTCATATTCCAAAGACACCGGACTCCCATCAGTCATATATAAGCTGGAAATGAGACTCGAACTCACGACCCCTTCATTACGAGTGAAGTGCTCTACCGACTGAGCTATTCCAGCTTGTGCTAAACACAACTGATATTATACCGTATTTTACAAAAAATGCAAGCACTTTTTCCTACAATCCACTTAAATCCTCACCACACCAATCACCCCCAACCATATTCCCATTTAATTCACAAACCATCACTCATCCCCGGAAGCCCCCTTCCTGCGAGAAGCCACCCGTCTCACAACCTTTACCGCATCCTTTACAGCCACAGATTTTTCAACCACCGTCATTTTCGCCTTATCCATACGCTTTCCCCTGCTTTTCCCCGCAGTCTTTTTCACATTTCCTTTCTTCACAGAGCTTTTCTTCACATCCCCCTTCTCCGGTGTACACCCAAATACCGCCACACCATAAGCCGGAAGCTTCAGCTTCAAAGAAAACTCCCTGTTATCACACTCCATATGAATAGCCGCTTTCGCCCGTGCGTTCACCACACCCTGTCCGCCAAACTTTTCACTGTCACTGTTGAAAATTTCCTTATATTTCCCCGCAAAAGGCACACCAACCCGGTAACTGTCATAAGATACCGGTGAAAAATTACACACCGCAAGAATCGTTTCTTCCGGCTTTTCCGTCTTACGAAGAAACGCAACCACATTCTCATCATAGCTGGTAAACTGGATCCACTCAAACCCATCCGAATTACCATCCATTGCATACAACGCCGGATGATTCCTGTAAAGTTCATTCAGATCATGCAGATACGCCCTCATTTCCGGCCCCACATCCCCATCCGGCGCAGTCATCTTCACACCCGGATGAAGCATCAGATAGCCATACGCAGCACGCAGCTGAGCATCCTTCTGCCTTGAAGATCCCGGAAGCTTCTCCAGAAACTCTTTTAACGTACCCACATCTCTCTTCCCCAGAGTCAGTACATAATGCTCACTATATGCATACATCATGGAAAGCGTCAGCTGATCATAATAATTTCGTCTGTCCAAAGGCTCTGCTTCCAGGTAAGAAAGAAGATCCTTTGTCCAGCCACCACTCCATTTATAGTCAAACCCCAGATGATCATTCTCCACACTGTCTGTAAGCTGCGGCCATAAACCATCCTCCTGTGCGATCAGAAGAATCCCCGGATACTGCTTCTTCACAATAGAATTCAGATGCTTCAGAAACTCCATTGCCTGAAGGTTCTCATTGGAACTATAAAGATTAGCCGTCCACTGTCCCGCCTCTCTTCCAAAATCCAGATACAGCATCGCATCTACATCATCCATCCGAAATCCGTCCACATGAAATTCATCCAGCCAGAAAAACGCATTAGAAATAAGAAAATCTTTGACCATAGGACTTCCGTAATTATAAAGCATGGTGCCCCACATCGGATGAACGGCCATAGCCGGATCCTGTACTTCATAAAGAGGAGTTCCGTCAAATTTCTCAAGCCCTGCATCAAACCGCGGAAACTGAGCCGGTGTCCAGTCCAGGATCACGCCAATCCCTGCCTGATGAAGATCCTCCACCAGTGTCCGGAAATCTGCCGCAGTCCCAAAACGGGTAGTCACAGCATAATACGCAGACGTAGAATATCCTCCTGAACTTCGGTCAAGATACTCCATCACCGGATGAAATTCTACATGCGTATAACCGGTTTCCTTCAGAAACTCCACCAGTTCACCACTGTTTTTCCACTCTGTTACATCCGTTTCATAAATGGAAACCGGAACTTCACGGCTGGCAAACCTTTCACGTTCCTTCATCCACGCTTCATCCTGCCATAAAAAATCTCCCAGTTCTGTTACAACAGAAATCACAGACGGCGCTCCCTGGGTTCCATTTCCATACGGATCAGATTTCCTCTGTACATTGCCGCCTTTGATCTTGATCTCATACTGGTAAGAGGCCCCTGCCTGTACACCTGGAACAAAAAGCTCAAAAATTCCGGACATTGGCATCCGATGCATCGGAAGCCGCCTTCCATCCCACCTGTCAAAATCACCGACCACACTGACACTGATTGCATTTGGCGCCCAGACTGCAAAATATGTTCCTTCTACCTCGCCACAGGTCCCAGGATGCGCTCCCAGCTTCTCATATGCCTTGTAATAGACACCGGCACAAAAAGCTCGTTCCTCCTCTTCCGTGATCTGGCATGGATATTCATAAGCATCGTAAAAAGTCTCTTTCCTGCTTCCTCTTATCACACGGAAACGATATTCCGGAATCCTTTTCAGCGGAAGCATTACAGCATAATAACCAGCCTCATCTTCCAGGATCATCGGATAACTCTTTTCCCCTACAACAACCTCTGCAGCATCCGTTCCCGGAAAAAATCCCTGGATCAGAACGCCATCCTCTGTTACCCTTGGCTGCATCACATCACGAGGTGATGCCTCCTCCCCGTAAACGATTGCCTCGATCCGGGGCCAATCCATATATTCATACGCTTTATCAGCCATAATCGTCTCCTCCATCATATTTGTTGTTTTATAGACTAAGTTTACCACCATTTTACAGAAAAATAAAGATAACAGTTCTAATCTTCGCAAAAAGCACCACAAGTAACCGGTAACAGAACAGAAAATAATTCGATTTGGTCCTTCCCAAAATCATGTGTAACGATTATAATATGAAGCAGAATATGAAACAAATAACTTATCAGGAGGAATCATCAATGGAAAACAGACAGTATGATGTAACAGCTCTCGGCGAGCTTCTGATCGACTTCACAGAAAACGGTGACAGTTCCCAGGGAAACCCCACTTTCGAGGCAAACCCGGGCGGAGCTCCCTGTAACGTTCTTGCCATGCTGAACCGTCTTGGCAAAAAAACTGCATTTATCGGAAAGGTCGGAAACGACATGTTCGGCAAGCAGCTGAAGGCTGCCGTAGAAGAATGCGGCATTGATACCAGAAATCTTGTCATGGACGATGAAATTCATACTACCCTTGCTTTTGTACATACTTACCCGGACGGAGACCGTGATTTTTCTTTCTACCGTAATCCAGGTGCAGATATGATGCTGACAAAGGATGATGTAGATGCCGATCTGATCCGCAATTCCAGGATCTTCCATTTCGGCACGCTTTCTTCCACACATGAGGGTGTCCGTGAAGCAACCCGCTATGCTCTTGACGTGGCAAAAGAAGCCGGATGCATCATCACCTTTGACCCGAACTTACGCCCTCCACTCTGGAAGGATCTGAACGATGCCCGCAAAGAGATCGAATACGGCATGGAACGCTGTGATGTACTGAAGATTTCTGATAATGAAGTGGAATTTCTTTTTGACACAACAGATTATGACAAGGGTGCTGCCCTTATCGAAGAAAAATATCATATCCCGCTTGTGCTGATCACAATGGGAAAAGACGGAAGCCGCGCTTATTATCGCGGACGGAAGGTCGAGGCTGCTCCTTTCCTTCAGGAAAAAACCATTGAAACCACCGGCGCCGGTGACACCTTCTGCGCAAGCACATTGAACTATGTACTTGAGCACGGGCTTGATGATCTCACAGACGAGAACCTTGCAGAACTGCTTACTTTTGCAAATGCGGCAGCTTCTCTTATCACAACAAAGAAGGGCGCGCTTCGCGTGATGCCTACAAGGGATGAAGTTCTTGACTTCATCGCATCTCGCAAGTAATTAGTTTTTATTTTTTCTTATAGTTCTTATTTATTAGCTTTGATAAGCTGAGGAAAACCGCAGGGGGAGAAAGCACTCGGAGTTACGAAGCCCGCTTTCAATGTCATTTAGTTAGGGACTTTTTATTAAAAAATATTTTTAGGATATAAGTTATGCTGTAAGTTTTCATTATATAATACCCCAAAACGCACAGACTTCCCCCTTGGCAGGCAATTACAGTTTTTAAACAATCTCTTTTCTATTCTTAAAAATTATAGTATTCTTATATTAAGATACTCTATATCCAAAGGCTACAAAACCTTTCATCTTCTTGGAACGGGGGAATTTCCGGCCGGGTCTGACCGGAGTCAGGTATTGCAGCAAGAGTGTCTCGATATGCGGCGGAATTGTGGAACAGCTTTTTTGCAGGAAAATTTTGCAGATATGTACAGCCATTGTGAAATTTATCTGATAAACGTATTTTTGGTCTTTCTGTTTGACAGTTACATGTGCGGTAACTGATTCGCAGAAATTGTACATGATGATACGTGCGTATATTTCCTGTTCTACATATTCCGCCTTCTTTGAATGAAGATTCGATACCCCGATATTATATTTCAGTTTTCGGAATGAAGTCTCGATCCCCCATCTTAAATGATATAGTTCTTTTATTTTTTCCGGAGGAAAACGGTCTTTTCCCAGATTCGTGACAATACATTCATATTCCCCTGTATCCAGCTGAAAACGTACCAGCCGCAGGTGCATGGGATAAACAGCCTGTTTGCCATCTTTTTCCAGATTCAGAAAGTCAAATGCAGATCTGGGAGAAAGTTTTTTATATCTTATCGGGTCCCGTTTAGAGTGGACCGTACTACGCGTAATAAAAAAATCCAGCCCTTCATCCAGTTCCCGGTCCGGAAGACGAAAGCCGCAGGAAATGCCTCCTTTGCTGAAAATATCTTTTGTACGGATGACAAAGGAGAGACCTTTTGCCATGATGTGTGCAAAGACATGGTAAGTTTCATATCCGCGATCGGCCAGTATGATCGTTCTGTCAGGGTGAGGTATATTCCGCAGCATTTGTATCAATGCACGGGATTCATTGCTGACCATTGTTTTTTCAATAAGGACATCCACATATTTTTTATTACAAAGATCATATAGGGCATGAAGATGAAGCTGATTGGAGCCTTTTTTTCCGGAACCGGAAGGCTTACAGCTGTCTTTATCATCCGGATTATAAAAGATGTTCAGATCCGAGCCATCACATGCAAGAAGCTGAAAACCCTCATAATCATGTTCAGAGGGAAGTGATCGTGAAAAACGGTGCAGAAGATGATAAAAAGCATCCGGATGTATCTTGGCCCGTTGCTGCTGGAGAGCAGAAAGGGATGGGAGATCTTTTTGAGACCGGCATGAAAAGAAATCAAAAAATGCTGTATTGAGAGAACCGCCCCTCATAGTTAAAAGAAAAAGGATCGTATCCTGGAAAGATATCTTACGTTTCCTGGAAAAATCAATACCAGGTCTGGTGACAAAAGAGTTTATTTCGCTCTCCAGTTCAGAAATGAGTGACATGAGCAATTCATAATTATAAGTAAACGCTGAATTCATAGGCACATCTCCTTTGCATAATAAAAAAAGTTACAGTGTATAGTCTTTTTTTACCATACACTGTAACTTTTGGGAATAGGGCGTCCCTAACTAAATGACATTGGCCCGCTTTTCTCCCCCTGCACCCCCTCTTTCCGGGCACGTACCGCGGAGGCGGCGCTTCGCGCCTGTCCGCCAATTGTTGAAGTTTCTACGTATTTTCCCTGTTATATCATATATTTTTATTAATGTCTTATCGTATAAAAATTTATATCCAATACCATTACGTATATTATATTTACACATTATGTTTGTATTTGATATATTTGCATTTAATATATTCGCATTTGATATATTCCCATTTGATATATTCCCATTTGATATATTCCCATTTAATATATTCCCATTTGATATATTCCCATTTGATATATTCCCATTTGATATATTCCCATTTGATATATTCCCATTTGATATATTTACCATTCAAATTCACTTCTATAATATTCCAAAAAATCCGCAGATGTGCCCCGCACATCGAGACCTACCAAACCCCTCCCCCCTCACTCTCGGCTCAACCTTCCACATCCAATACCGTCACATACCTATAACGGCCTCAAGACTTTTTCACTCTCAACAACCCCTTCAGGCCGTTTTCCTCCATCGGCTCAACCTTTCGTTCCCAGCACCGTCGCATACAGACACAAGTCAACAAAACTCCCGTCCTCCACAACCAAGCACTCCTAAAAAAAGCCCGAGGGGTGTGCAGAGGGGCCGCGGCTTTGCGGCCCCTTTGCGGTTTTCCTTTTTTCCTCAAAAAAAATACTGTGCGCCATTCGCCAAAAAAGCAAACGCCACACAGTATTTAAAAAAAAGTATTTCTAACCTCTTGTTACTTTACTTAACAACACGCACCCTATACATTCCCTCAATCTCCTTGAGTTCATCCAACGCCTTAGCAGACGCCGCACTCTCAAGATCAATAAGAGTATAAGCAAACTCCCCTTTACTCTTATTCGTCATATCCGCAATATTCAGTCCCTCGGATCCAAGGATCTTGGTAACCTGACTGATCATATTCGGTGTGTTGCTGTGCGCAAGAGAGATTCTTCCAACAGCCACACAGGTACCCATATCACAGTTCGGATAATTAACTGAATTTTTGATATTACCATTCTCAAGGTAATCGCGGATCTCCTTTACAGCCATCTCTGCACAATTTTCTTCAGATTCCTCTGTAGACGCACCAAGATGCGGAGTTACCAGAATACCCTCGCGTCCTGCAACTGTCTCATTTGCAAAGTCAGTTACATACTTCTTAACCTTGCCACTCTCAACAGCCTCGATCAGCGCATCCTCATCAACAAGAAGATCTCTTGCAAAATTCAGAAGAACTACGCCGTCCTTCATCTTATCGAAAGCTTCTTTGTTGATCATCTTCTTAGTGCTGTCAAGAAGCGGCACATGAATGGTGATATAATCGCACTGGCTGTAGATCTCATCCAGGCTCTTGCTGTGCTTGATAGTTCTGGACAGGTTCCATGCCGCATCAATAGAAAGATATGGGTCATAGCCATATACTTCCATGCCAAGACCGCATGCTGCGTTTGCCACCATGGCTCCAATGGCTCCAAGACCGATGATACCAAGCTTTTTGCCGCTGATCTCGCATCCTGCGAACTGTTTTTTCTGCTTCTCGGCAAGCTTGCCGATGTGCTCTTTATCTTTCTCCTGCGCAACCCACTCGATACCTCCTACGATATCTCTGGATGCAAGGAGCATACCTGCAAGTACCAGCTCTTTTACGCCGTTTGCGTTAGCTCCAGGCGTGTTGAATACAACAACACCCTTCTCTGCATACTCCTTAACCGGAATATTATTGACGCCTGCACCTGCACGTGCAACTGCGCAAACGCTCTTCGGCAGCTCCATGTCGTGCATTTTTGCACTTCTTACAAGGATTGCATCACACTGGTCAGCGGTCTCTGTTTTTTTATAATTATCGCCAAAAAGTTTCAGACCTTTTTCAGCGATAGGATTCAGGCAATGATACTGGAACATTATGCATTCTCCTCCTCAAATTTTTTCATGAATGCAACCAGTGCCTCTACGCCGGCCTTTGGCATGGCATTGTAGATGCTGGCACGCATTCCGCCAACAGTACGGTGTCCTTTCAGGTTTACAAGTCCTGCTTCAGTTGCCTCTTTGACAAACTTGGCATCCATTTCCTTGTCACCGGTTACGAACGGTACATTCATAAGAGATCTGTCTTCCGGAACTACAGTTCCTTTGAACAGCTTGCTGGAATCCAGGTAATCATAAAGGATTTTTGCTTTTTCCTCATTGCGCTGTTTCATCACTTCCAGACCGCCCATCTTCTTCAGCCATTTAAATACTTTTCCGCATACATAGATGCAGTAAGCATTCGGTGTATTGTAAAGAGAGCCTGCGTCTGCATGTGTCTTATAAGTAAGCATGGTTGGGGTTCCCGGAAGAACATCCTCTGTGATCAAGTCCTCACGGATGATCACGATAACCATGCCTGCCGGTCCGATGTTCTTCTGAACACCGCCATAGATAATACCATATTTGCTTACATCCACCGGCTCAGACAGAAAGCAGGAGGATACATCTGCTACCAGAGTCTTACCTTTTGTGTTTGGAAGTTTTTTGAATTTTGTGCCGTAAATGGTGTTGTTCTCACAGATGTATACGTAGTCTGCATCCGGGCTGATCGGCAGATCACTGCAGTCCGGAATATAGCTGAAGGTTTTATCTTCAGAAGATGCGATCTTGTTTGCTTTTCCGTATTTCTGAGCTTCCTGATAAGCTTTTTTTGCCCACTGTCCTGTTACGATATAATCTGCGACCTTGTTTTTCATGAGGTTCATCGGGATCATGGCAAACTGCTGGGATGCTCCTCCCTGAAGGAAAAGTACCTTGTAGTTATCCGGAATGTTCATAAGCTCGCGAAGATCTTTCTCTGCAGTATCAATGATCTCCTGAAAAGCTGCACTTCTGTGGCTCATTTCCATAACAGACATTCCTGTGCCGTTATAATCCATCATCTCATCCGCTACTTCTTTGAGTACTTCCTCTGGAAGCACTGCCGGTCCGGCAGAAAAATTATACACTCTACTCATGTTTCTTCATATCCTCCTCGTCAAATACATCATCAAGGTTCGCACCAGCCGGTACCATCGGGAACACACTCAGATCCTGATCGATCCAGCACTCCAGAACGACAGGTCCCTCTGCTGCCAGTGCCATCTTAAGTGCAGGCTCCACATCCTCCATCTTTGTCACACGAATGGCTTTTGCACCCAGCGCCTCTGATAATTTCACAAAATCAACGGCGTCATCCAGTACTGTGGAAGAGTACCTCTTTCCATAGAAAAGCGTCTGCCACTGACGCACCATTCCCAGTACATGATTGTTCATAACAATCTGGATCAGCTGTCTGCCACAGCGTGCAGCTGTTGCCAGCTCATTCATATTCATACGGAAGCATCCGTCACCTGCTATATTTACAACTGTTTTTTCCGGTCTGCCCATCTTCGCGCCAATTGCAGCGCCAAGACCATAGCCCATGGTTCCAAGGCCGCCGGAAGTAAGAAGAGTTCTCGGCTCTTTGTATTTATAATACTGCGCCGCCCACATCTGATGCTGTCCAACATCTGTGGAGATGATCGCATCACCGTTGGTCAACTCATAAAGCTTCTCTATAATATACGGACCTGTAAGCTGTGTGTGATCATAATTCAGCGGATATTTTGATTTCAATTCCTGGATATGTGCAATCCACTCCGGATGTTCTTTCTTCGGAATTTCCTCCAGAAGGCGTTTCAACACTTCCTTCACATCACCGATCACACTGGCATCCACTTTGATATTTTTATTGATCTCCGCAGCATCCACATCGATCTGAAGGATTTTTGCATTATGTGCAAAAGTTTTTGTATTTCCTGTTACACGGTCACTGAAGCGTGCCCCGAGAACAATAAGAAGATCGCACTCTGTTACGCCAAGATCGGAAGTCTTGGTTCCGTGCATACCTACCATACCTGTATAGAGAGGATCTTCTCCCGGGAAAGTACCCTTGCCCATCAGAGTATCACAGACAGGAGCCTGGATCCTGCGAGCCAGCTCACGTACTTCCTGGTCAGCACCGGAGATCACACATCCGCCGCCAACAAAAATAAACGGTTTCTCTGCCTCTCTGATCATTTCCAGTGCCTGATCAATATCTTCTTTACGGATACTTTTGATCTCACGGTTAACAGCAGCCGGATGACATGGCTCATATTCATATTTCATTCCTGTGATATCCTTCGGGACATCCACAAGCACCGGACCGGGTCTTCCGCTTTTTGCAATATAAAATGCTCTTCTTAACGTATCTGCAAGATCTTCGATATTCTTTACGATGAAACTGTATTTTGTTACAGGCATTACGATACCTGCGATATCAACCTCCTGGAAAGAATCTCTTCCCAGGAGTGGTCTTCCTACGTTTGCAGTAATGGCTACCATCGGTACGGAATCCATGTATGCAGTCGCGATTCCTGTTACCAGGTTAGTTGCTCCTGGACCGGAGGTTGCCAGGCAGACACCTACCTTTCCGGTCGCTCTTGCATAACCGTCAGCAGCATGGGATGCACCCTGCTCGTGGGAGGTCAGTACATGTGTGATCTCATCTTTGTATTCATATAAGGCATCGTAAACATTCAGGATCGCGCCGCCCGGATATCCAAATACGGTATCAACGCCCTGTTCCTTCAGACATTCTACGATGATCTCTGCACCTGTAAGCTGCATATCTTTCGTTCCTCCTTATTTTGCTTTCGGTACTTCCAGGATCGCGCCACGGTTTCCGGATGTTACCATGGCAGCGTATCTTGCCAGATATCCGGTTGTCACCTTCGGCTCTCTTGGCTGCCATTTTTCTCTTCTGGCCTGCATCTCTTCATCTGAAACCTTGATCTCCAGTTTCAGCTCCGGAATATTGATACTGATGATATCGCCTTCCTCAACCAGTGCGATCGGACCGCCTACTGCTGCCTCCGGTGATACGTGTCCGATAGCGGCTCCTCTGGATGCACCACTGAAACGTCCGTCGGTGATCAGGGCTACGGAAGAACCAAGTCCCATTCCCACGATAGCAGATGTAGGATTCAGCATTTCTCTCATTCCAGGGCCACCCTTTGGTCCCTCGTAGCGGATAACCACAACATCTCCCTCTACGATCTTACCGCTCTTGATGGCAACAATTGCGTCATCCTCGCTGTCAAATACACGTGCAGGACCTTCATGTACCAGCATCTCCGGTACAACTGCCGAACGTTTTACAACACCACCATCCGGTGCAAGGTTTCCTTTCAGTACGGCAAGTCCGCCTGTCTTTGTATACGGATTGTCGATAGGGCGGATAACCTCCGGATTCAGGTTTACACAGTTTTTGATATTCTCACCTACTGTTTTTCCGGTTACTGTCATACACTCTGTATGGAGAAGTCCCAGCTTGTTCAGCTCATTCATGACCGCATAGACACCGCCGGCCTCATTAAGATCTTCCATGTAGGTCGGGCCTGCCGGTGCAAGGTGGCAAAGGTTCGGGGTCTTCTCACTGATCTCATTTGCAAAGCTGATATCAAAGTCCATTCCGATCTCATGTGCGATAGCCGGAAGATGAAGCATACTGTTTGTGGAGCATCCAAGTGCCATATCTACTGTAAGTGCATTTAAAACTGCCTCTTTTGTCATAATGTCTCTTGGGCGGATGTTCCTTCTGTACATTTCCATTACCTGCATTCCTGCATGCTTTGCAAGACGGATACGTTCAGAGTATACTGCCGGGATGGTACCGTTTCCTTTCAGTCCCATACCGAGAACCTCAGTCAGGCAGTTCATGCTGTTCGCAGTGTACATACCGGAACATGATCCACAGGTCGGGCAGGTTTTGTTTTCGAATTCTTCCAGATCATCTGCTGTGAGGGTTCCTGCTGCATAGGAGCCTACTGCCTCAAACATGCTGGAAAGACTGGTTTTATGTCCTTTTACATGACCGGCAAGCATCGGACCGCCGCTTACAAATACAGTAGGAACGTTGATTCTTGCCGCTGCCATCAGAAGGCCAGGTACGTTTTTGTCACAGTTGGGAACCATGACCAGAGCATCGAACTGATGAGCCAGTGCCATGGCCTCTGTGGAATCTGCGATCAGGTCACGTGTAACAAGGGAATATTTCATTCCAACGTGTCCCATTGCGATTCCGTCACATACTGCGATCGCCGGAAATACAACCGGTGTGCCGCCAGCCATTGCAACGCCAAGTTTCACAGCATTTACAATTTTGTCAAGGTTCATATGTCCCGGTACGATCTCGTTATAAGAGCTTACGATTCCTACCAGTGGTTTGTCCATTTCTTCCTTTGTCATTCCAAGGGCATTGAACAGGGAACGATGTGGTGCCTGCTGTGTGCCTTTTCTTACGGTATCACTTCTCATTTTCAGGGTCTCTCCTTTTTATTTTTTACGATATGATCCGGTATCTGCTTATTGTCTTCTTTTACCTGATATCGGTTCTTTTTGTTCTGTTTCGTTTTGTTCGTCTTTATTTATGCGATGGCATCTGCGATCAGATCGCCCATCTCTTTGGTTCCGACAAGCTTGCATCCGTCAGACATGATATCTCCTGTTCTGTAACCATCTGTAAGAACCTTCTGTACTGCTGTTTCCACAGCATCTGCTTCTTTATCAAGATCCAGAGAATATCTCAGCATCATGGCAGCGGAAAGAATGGTTGCGATCGGGTTTGCCTTGTTCTGGCCTGCGATATCCGGTGCTGAACCATGGCTCGGCTCATAGAGACCAAGCTTTGTCTCATTTAAGCTTGCGGAGGAAAGCATTCCGATAGAACCGGTCACCATACTTGCCTCATCAGAAAGGATATCTCCAAACATGTTTTCTGTAAGGATAACATCAAACTGCTTCGGGTCACGTACCAGCTGCATTGCACAGTTATCAACCAGCATATGCTCCAGTGTTACATCCGGATAATTCTTTGCCACATCCTCCACTACACTTCTCCAGAGTCTGGAAGAATCAAGAACATTGGCTTTATCTACACTTGTAACCTTATTTCTTCTCTTACGTGCGATCTCAAATGCCTTAATTGCAATACGGCGGATCTCATTCTCATTATAAGAAAGAGTATCTACTGCTGTGCGGACTCCGTTCTCCTCAGTAGTCTTTCTTGCTCCGAAATAAAGACCTCCTGTAAGCTCTCTTACGATGATCATGTCAAAACCATCTCCGATGATCTCATCACGGAGCGGGCATGCATCACGAAGCTCATTGTAAAGATAAGCCGGACGAAGATTTGCAAACAGGTTCAGCGCCTTACGTATCGCAAGAAGACCTGCCTCCGGACGTTTGGATGGCTCAAGCTTATACCACGGGGATGTCTTGGCATCACCGCCAATGGAACCCATCAGTACTGCATCAGAAGCTTTTGCCTGGGCAATGGCTTCCTCTGTAAGGGGTACTCCGTGAGCATCAATGGATGCCCCTCCTAAAAGAACCTCTGTGTATGAAAATTTATGACTGTATTTCTCACATACTCTGTCTAAAACTTTTTTGGCCTCGGCAACAATCTCCGGACCGATTCCGTCTCCCGGAATCAGGGCAATTTTGTACTCCATTTGATTCACTCCTCCGATTTCCCCTGTGCTGTAAAATTTTAACGCACTGGTGTGGATAATTGTTATTATCATAACGCACTTTTCGACGGATTTCAACCTATTAAATAGATAAAGTTATTTCCGGAATGCAAAAAATAAACAGCAATTCCCTGTTTCTGCCGCCACAGAGACATACTTTCGCACACAGAAAAAAGAAAAACTGCCCTACCATTCCGGTACAGCAGTCTTTCTTTTTTTATCATATTCTGTTTTTCCTGATGATCTTCTCAGAATTTCCCGCTGGAACCACCGAAGGTATCACCGGAAGATGAGGTATGGGTGCTGGAACCACCGTTATTATCCTCATTTTTCGGTTTTGCGGATTTTGATACCGTACTGTAGAGGTAAAAATCATTACTTCTGGTCACATTCATACTGCCCTGCCGCACATAAGAAGCCGCCCGATCCTGTTTTCGCACAGTTTTCAACTTTCTTCTCATATTTCCGGTCACCAGTAATCCTGCCACAAGCCCCACAGCAAGAGCAATCAGCAGGTTTATCCCAACCGCAAAAGGCTCATCCGGAAGGTTTTCCACATCGTATGGCTCTGCCTCATCTGCCTGCGTGATAAAATCATCGCATTCCGTGGCAAACTTATGAAACGCTTCGTTATAATCACCGTCACTTAAATAAGGCTTCACCTGATCCATGATGTAGGACTGTCCGGCATCCGTAAACACTTCTATCGCATATCCGTGTGTTGCAATGGCCCAGTTACGGTCTCCCATATCCAACAGGAATAAAATACCGTCACCATTTTCCCCCTGCCCATATCCATGGTCAATAAAATAATCCTCCGCATACGCCTGGGCTGTTTTTCCCTCAAGACTGTTAACGGTAACGACCACAACATCTACCTGATCCCGCTCACTGATCTCATCCAGAGTACTGCTCAGGCTCTCCTGCTGCTCTGCATCCAGAAGTCCCGCCTGGTCATCCAGACGGCTTACGGTGCCTGCCCATACTGGAAAAGCACATGCCAGACACAAAAGGATCGATATCAAAAATACAGATATTCTTTTTTTCATGGCATCCACCTCCCTACAAAACCCAGATCAGATACAGGATAATATAAGCGATCACACCCACGACCCCCGTTGTTCCCAGAAACCATCGTGCAAAAGCGTTCTTGTCTGTAGGCAGATTTCCCACAAATTTCCCTGTCTGACCATTCATGGCAAATATGTAATTATCACCCTTCCACTTCGTCTGCAGGATCCATACGGGATATAGCGCATATTTCGTTGTCCCGTTATGAAGCCGGATACTGGTATTCTCCGGTACCACACTGGCGTATCCTCTCACTGTATCCCGGAATGCAGCCTCTGTGCTACGACGGATACGCTCATTGGCACGTTCCTCACACTCGCTCGCTGTCACATCATATTTATCTGCAAAATATCCAGCCAGATACGCAGTCTGAAAATCCACCGCTTCTTTGAAATCAAAAGGCTCTATAGACTCCATCAGATCATTTTCCATGCTGGCAGAGCCATCCACCGGTACATGATCAAAACCAAGAGAACCACTTCTGTGTACTGCATAATAGCTGGTCTCCGTATAATCATAATCACTATCGCTCCAGAACCGGGTCTTTGTTGCACGGTAACGGATATCTGCGTCTGCGTCTGTGTCATACAGCCAAAACGGAACGTAGATGCCCTTAACCTCGCTGATATGATTCTCTGACTTAAATGCTTTCGGCAAAAGTCTCTTACCGGTAAGATGCTTTTTCAGCCTCTCCTTTGCCGCTTTCTTGTCCAGCTTAAACGGGATCACATAATCCGGCTTCAGTGCACCGGACAGCTGCCCGGTCATTACCACCGGACTTCCGCAAAACGGGCAGGCCGTTGCTGCCGTATTGGCATCTCCCACGATCTCACCGCCACAGGACTTGCACACATAGGTACGCAGCCCCTCACTCTCCCCGTCCTGCCACTCACTGCCGGCCTCATCCGACCAGCTCATATCCTCAGGCTGCTCTTCCTCCACAGTCTGGGCATATTCCGATAACGTACCAACATCAAACTCCGTATCACAAAACGGACACTTCATCTTCTGCACAGAACTGTCAAACTCTATGGAGCCACCACAGCACGGACACTTAAACTCCTGCATCTTCGCCATATATTCACCTCACTTCATCATTCTGTATCCAACAACCGGCAGGAGTTACCCTGCATTTTGCTCCTGACCATCTCTCTTTCTGATCTATACTGCATCCTCCGGTCCGAACGGATCACCGCACTCCGGGCAGAATTTCGGTGGATTCTCCGGATCTGCCGGTTCCCATCCGCACCTGCTGCAGCGATACTGCATCTTCTTCTCCGGCTTCTTCGCTCCGCAGTTCATACAGAACTTTCCTTTATTCACCGTACCGCAGGAACAGGTCCAGCTGTCCTCCACCGGACGCGATGCACCACACTCCGGACAGAATTTCCCCGAAGAAACCGCACCACAGCTACAGGTCCAGGAACCAGCCGCAGCCCCTACTCCGTTCCCTGCCGGCGAAACCGGCTGCGCTGCCTGCTGCTGTACACTCTGCTGCTGCGCCTGCTGCTTCTGGCCCATCTCAAACAACTGCTGCGCATTCAGACCACCTGCATTAGCAGCCATACCCATGCCCATAAAACCAGTCATAGCCCCTGCTGAATTAGAAGCCGCAGCCTTCATAGCATCCGCCTGGGCCCCGGTCAGAGTAGCCGCAGCCATAGCAGGATCACGCATCATAGCCGTACGCTGAGCCTGCTTGATCATCTCGGCATCCTCATCCGGCAATGTCACAGAACCAAGTGCCACACTGACCACCTTAAGCCCACGAAGCTCCTCCCACTTGGCAGAAAGCACCTCATTCATGGCATTCTCCAGCTCCGTATTATGAGTCACGATCTGATTCGGACGCAACTCCAGCTCCGAAAGCCTTCCGAAAGCAGGCTGCAGCGCACTGATAAACTCCGCCTTCAGCTGTCCGTCCAGCTCCTCTCTGGTATACTCCCGCTCCACATTTCCACACACATTCGTATAAAAAAGAAGGGGATCCGCGATCCTGTAGGAATAAACACCATGACACCTCACAGCCACATCCACATCCAGCCCGATCCTGGAATCCACAACCCGGAACGGGATCGGATTAGCAGTACCAAACTTGTTATCCACAAGCTCCTTGGTATTAAAATAATACACCCTCTGATCCTTACCCGTATCACCGCCAAAAGCAAACCTCTTCCCGATCGTATCAAAAGTCTTCCTGATTCCGTCACCCAGACTACCTGAAAAAATACTCGGCTCCGTAGAAGCATCATACGTATACTCTCCCGGATCCGCACAAACCTCAACAACCTTCCCCTGCTCCACGATCATCATACACTGACCATCCGCCACAGCGATCCCGCTGCCGCTGGAAATGATATTATCACTCCCATGCTTATTGGAAGACCTGGAAGAAGACCTCTTCGTCCCCTTCACAACCATCACTTCTTTATCCATAGCCTCACAGTAAAAAAACTCCTTCCACTGATCCGCCAACGTACCACCCGCTGCACCCACAGCCGCTCTGATAAGACCCATAAATCCAACCCCTTTCTGAAAATTCATTCTTATTTACAATTTTACGATATTCCAAAGCCATCGTCACTCTCATTTCTGATAGTAACATCATTATTACACGAATTTTACCAAAAATCCACTTATTTCTATACAATATTACAATTGTCATATTCCCATCACATCCGCAATTCTAGCACATCCGCAATTCTAGGCACATCCGCAATCCCAGGCTGACAGCGCAGCGCCTCAGCCGTCCCCCCAACCAAACACAAACTCAGCCATTGCAGTCGTCCAGCGCAGCGCTGACGACCCACAACCAACCGTCAAACGACACTATTTCTCACCGGAAGCACCAGCCGGGGAAGGGGATGCTGGCTGGTCTGCGGCTTCGTCGGGGGCTGGCTTCTAGGACGCCGGAAATCTGCTAAAAGCGTTTTTAAAAAGTCCGAACTCGCGGCCTGCTGCCGCTCAGACAGCGAACTTTTGAAAAACAACGCAGATTCCCGCCGTCCAAGAATCAGCTCCCCTCCTGCAGAAGCAGAGCCATCCAGCATCCCCTTCCCCGGCGTCCCTTCGTCCACACAAAAAAAGACACCACGTCACAAAAAAACGCAGTGCCTCTCTCATATTCAAGTTATTGCGAAAAAAGCATCAAGCAGAAGCCTGATCAGCCTTCTCAACCTCAGCAATCGCCTGCTTCCTCATAGGAATACGGCAATTCTTATTA
>NZ_NANC01000011.1:0-25302 GCF_008679485.1 Blautia sp. LMAG:89
AAATCTTTTCGGAATGCATATGGTACACTGTAGTGAAAATCCTCATACACATCCGTATAAGGATTTTCATTGCAGAGTACCAAAAGTTAAGCGGATATTCGAAATCCGCATTCGCTACCTACTCATAACCGAATAACTGCTTCGCAGTTTATCCGGTTAACGTACCGTTATTTATGATACTAGAGTTTTGCCTGAGAAGTCAATATCTTTTACTCTTTCTGATTTTCAATCTGCTCTGCAAGATCATTTAAATATACCCAGCGATCCATTTTTTCGTCCAGCTTCTGCTGGATTTCCTGCTGCTCGTCGGGAAAGCTCCCGGAGTTTTCCCGCATTTGTGGCATTGGCAACCATCTCTTTGTCAATCTGCTCCAGACGTTCTTCCAATGCTGCGATGTCATCGTCAATAGTGTCAAATTCTTTCTGTTCTTTATAGGTAAATTTCAGTTTCTGTTTCCGGTTCTGTTTCCAGGTATCTGCAGCGGATTTCTTTTTCTCAGGCTCAGCTGTTTCTCCCTGTACTGTACCGCCATTCATATCTGAACGCGTTTCCAGAGACTGTCCTTTCTTTCCTTTGCTTCCAGATAATCCGTATAACCGCCCTCATACTGGACAAGCCGGCCATCTCCCTCAAATGCCATAATACGGTTCACCACATTATCCAGGAAATAGCGGTCATGGGACACCCGTGATCACGATGCCGGAAAAAGAATCCAGATAGTCCTCAAGAATGGTCATGGTGGGAATATCAAGATCATTTCCGGGCTCATCAAGAAGAAGAACATTTGGCGCCTCCATCAGAACCTTCAGAAGATACAGTCTTCGCTTCTCACCTCCGGAAAGCTTCTCCACCGGAGTGTACTGCATGGCCGGATCAAAAAGAAATCTCTCAAGCATCTGGGAAGCTGTGATCCTTCCTTCTTTTGTCGGAACATATTCCGCCACCTCACGGATATAATCGATCACCCGCTGTCTTCCATCCATATCCGGAACGTTTTGGGCAAGATACCCGATACGGATCGTTTCTTCCGATCTGAATCTCTCCGGAATCCGGCAAGATCAGTCCATCTGCCATTTTAAGAAGTGTGGACCTTACCGCAGCCATTTGGTCCGATGATCCCGAGACGCTGATCACGAAGAACAATATGATCAAAATCATTGATCAAAAGACGACCTTCGATGGTTTTACTTACATGATGAAACTCTATGGTTTTCTTTCCCATACGGGTCTCAATGGAATCCATTTCCACATTCTGCTCTTTCAGCGGGGTTTTTCCCGCCTTCCAGTGCTTCCAAACGGTCAAGCCTTGCTCTCTGTTTTGTATTCTGGCACGACAGCCTCTTGCTGCCCATTCCAGTTCCATCCGAAGTACACTGCGGCGCTTCCGGTCACTGGCAAGCTCCATTTCCTCTCTCTGCGCTTTCAGCTCCAGAAATCTGGAATAATCTCCTGCATAGGAATATAATTTTCCGTGGCTGATCTCCAGGATCCGGTTTGCCACACGATCCAGGAAATAACGGTCATGAGTGACCATGATCACCGTCCCACGAAAATTCCGGAGAAAATCTTCCAGCCATATGACCATTTTCTCCGTCCAGAATGGTTGGTAGGCTTCATCCAGGATCAGAATGTCAGCCGGATTTAAAAGCATCCTTGCCAGCGCCACTCTTTTCTTTCACCACCGGAAAGATTATCCATATTGATATTCTGATCGGTAATACCAAGTGTATTCAGCATGCGTCTGGCCTCACTTTCGGTACTCCAGTCCTTCTGCCATTTGCCTTCTGCCACATAGTCCAGAATGGTATATGCTGCGGGAAATTCCGGAGTCTGGGGAAGCCAGCTGATCCGGATCCCGTTCTGGGTGATCACCTGCCCTTCGTCCGGTTCTTCCTCTCCGGCGATCACGCGGAGCAAAGTAGTCTTACCGGTTCCGTTTACACCGATGATACCTATTTTTTCTCCCTGATCGATGCCGCAGGAGATATCATCAAAATATCACCTTATCTCCCAAAAATTTTGTGGATATGTTCTATATTAAGAATGTTCATGCGCATTTTCTCCGTTTTCTTCCAAAGTATATAAAAATCATTTCCATGATAGCGAATTTCCACGATTCCGTCAAGAATCACTGTTATGACAGGGGAAAGGGCTGTACCTCAAATCTGGAAGTACAGCCCTCTTGGGGGATTGTTTTTTTATCTGGATCTTGGTCAACAGTTTCTGGTGTCGCCAGCTGCTGCCCTTATTTTTCGTATATCCACCGCCTTTCGTATCTTTTGACGCTATTGTAAAAAAATTATCGGGAAATGACAACAGACCTGTGACAAAATGACAGTTTCCATGAAATATGACATTTTTGTTTGAAATATCTGCTAAAATCACGTTCATTCCTAATAATTTTCTACACAATACGTCATTTCAGGCAAAAATCCGATATTGGATATACACAAAAGTTATGATATACTATTTTTACTAATCTTTTATAAACCGGAGGTTATATTATTTTGAATATTGCAATTATTGATGACATCTCAACGGATGCAGAAGCCCTGAAGAATATCGCTGTTTCCTATTTTGAGAAAAAACAGATCCGGGCAGAAATCTGTCATTTCTTCAGCGCAGAAGAATTTTTTGAAGATTATCAGCCCGGAAAATTTCAGATCCTGTTCCTGGATATTTATATGGACGGAATGACAGGTATGGAAGCTGCGCGCAGGATCCGAAGACAGTCCGATAACTGCATCCTTGTTTTTGTCACTACCAGCAGTGATTTCGCTGTGGAAAGCTATGATGTAGGAGCCTCCTATTATCTTCTGAAACCATTTCAGCCAGAAAAACTCTGTTCCATTCTGGATTCCTTTCAATCCAGGCATTTACTGGCATCCCGTTACATTGAAGTCGTTTCTGACCGGGTTCCCATCCAGGTCCCTCTGCGCAGTATTTTATATGCAGATACATTCCGAAATGCAGTGTGCCTTCATACCGACGCCGGTCCGGTCCGTTCTTATCTTACCTTTCACAAATTTGAGGAGCAGATCCGGGACTGTCCTAATTTTCTCTCCTGTTATCGTGGCTGTGTCGTTAATATGGACCGTATACAGGAAGCTTCTGAAGAAGGCTTTCTTCTGGACAACGGGGAGGTTGTCCAGATCCGGAAACGTGGCTCTTCTGCTATCCGTAAAGCCTATCTTCAGTATCTCTTTGCGTCAGATGAAGAAATATCTCAGCTTTGAAAATGCCATTTTCAGACTGAAAATCCGCAAACCCTCCATAACGTGCCGCAATTTCCATGATCGACGCAGTTCCGATCCCCTGTCCGGAATGCTTACCTGAAAAAAATCCTGTTTTATTTCTGCGTAAGGGATCTGTGCAGCTGTTCTCTTCTTTTATAAGAAGTTTATTACTTCTGGTACGGATCTGTACACGGACAAATCTGGAACTGCCTTTCGGACAAAGCTGTGCCGCTTCTATGGCATTTTCCAGAAGATTACCAAAGAGACGACAGAAATCTGTATCCTGGATCCCTGTTTTTTCCGGTGCTTCTACCTGACACTGAAAAACGATCCCGTTTTTTCTGCATAGTTCTTCATAATAATGTAAGATCGCATCGGCAACCTGATTTTTACAGTAAGAATGATAGGTCAAACGTTCCTGAAATTCACGGGTATACCGGCAAAGGTATTTCTGCATTTCTCCATACTGCTCACGTTCCAGTAATGCAGACAGAACACGAAGGTGCTGACGCATATCATGACGGACACGGCTGGTTTCTTCCATCTGTTCTTTTAATCGGTCGTAATGATTTTTCTGGGCAAGGAGACGAAGTTCAGTCTGATGACTGTATACCTCATAAGTCAGACGGATCTTATATGCTTCTGACAGGTCTCTCCACAGAACACAGCCAAACGCAGCTGTCAGTATCAGCCCACCTGTCTCCGGGAAACCTCCTCCAAAAATCGGCTCATAAAGATACCCTATCCGATCTGCCACAAGGGAACAGGCATAAATCGTTGTTCCCACCAAAACGATCTTTCCATATCTGCAATCTGTTTCTCCAAAAGTATTGAGCAGCATATAGATCGCTGCCACCCATTTGACTGCCTCACTGATCCAGACAACATCATAAAGAAGCCTGGCTGAAGGAAGTATATCCGCAAAAATCTCCAGAAAGAAAGCTACTACGATCCAGAGATCGATCAAAAGAAACAGATATATGCCCCTTTTTTTTCCTATAATACAATCCTCAAGCCGGATCATGCAGGAAAGGATCAGATAATAGATCATAGTTTCCAGGGCATACCAGGGCTTTGTGGGAAGAAGAAAAAAATTATGTACCAGGGAGCATAACGAATACCCTGCCACACAGAGACAGACCAGATTAAAAATAGCAAATTCTTTTGTCCTGGTTCTGACATGTACCATAAGAGTCCCAAACATGATACAGATACAGAACGCAATGGCACAGCCGCTTCCGAGTACCCGCAGTCCTCTCTGTATGCTTACACGGACCGGAGATCCCAAAACCGGAATAGTCTGGATTCCGGATCTGATATGGCTTTTGTCTGCTACTGCTATGACAATCTCCACAACCCCGGATCCCTGAAACGTAAAAACACGGTTCATGACCCGGTCCACATAGGTTTTTTCGTCAGGATTCCCTACTTCCCCGGCCAGTTCTCCATTGATATAGATTCGGTATGCGGAAAAAACCTCCGTCATAGATATAGCCCAGATTTTTTCCTCTTCGGGCAGGATCAGAAACATCCGGTATGTCCCACATCCATACGTAGAAGCCTCTTCATTCCCCAGTTCCATTTCATTACGCTCTCCGATCGAAATATAACAACTGTAATATCCTGGATCCTTTTTCAGCATCTCAGGTGTAAGCAGCTTTCCCGGAAAATATTGCCATTCCCTGGCAAGATAATGCAGCTTTGCCGCCGCATCTTTATCATCCAGACAAAGGATTCCCTGAATGGGCTGCTCGCCTTTCGCTGTATATTCATTATTTATGAGATACATCATAAAAAAAACAGTCATAGATAACACCACAGTAAGTCCAAAGATCAGGGTCCATTGCCTACTTTTCTCCTTTATGACTGTCACCTCGCTTTCCGGATCTGCTTCGGATTCCTACGATCAGCACTGTTATCATTGTTGCTGTCGTCAGGACTGCCACTGCAAAAGGATTCTCTTCTATATCATCTATTTTCCGACCTCTTACGCAGAAGATTCCTGTCTCGTCCGTGTCAACGATCAGAAGATCCTGCTTTTTATCCAGGAATGTCTTTAGTTTTCTTCCTCGGGAATCCGTAATTTCCATAGTTTCCGGACCTCCGTTGGGAAACATCTCTTTTACCGGTATCATGATCCGGCTCCCCGGAATATCCGTGATCTTCTGAGTGCCTTTATAGATCTTTATTTCATATGAATGATTGGAAACCTTTTGTACCAGTGCCTGTATTGTACCATTCTCTGCTACCTTCCAACTTTGTGCCACAGAAGCAGGGATACGAAGACTGATTCCTTCTTTTTCAAAATTTATATCTCCCATATATTTCAGGATAAGATCCAGACGTTTTCCACTGATCACAGTCCATTTTTCAGTAACAACTTCTGTTACCTTTCTGGCCGGCTGCTGCACTTCAGGTTCAGCCCGTACAGTTCTCGCGTTATAAATCATACCGACACACAGCGCAATAACTTCAAATATCAACCAAAAACCATATCGTATTGTTTTTTGCAGATTATACATATCTGGTCATCCCCATTACATATGTTTCATCTATCTGCATCCAGAATACCTCTTTTTCAGCTTTCAGGCAATCAAATCTATACGTAATAAATCGACATCTTTCGAACAAAACAAAGGTGCTGATCACTGCTATTGCACAGAATCAGCACCTTTTCATATATCGTTATTTCTTTTTCTGCATACCTGGAAATCGCCGAAAATAATAGATGACAAACAGCACCGCAGTAATTATCCAGGACACCGGATAACTGAGCATGATACTTTCGATCCCCGGATGAGATCTTACAAAGGCAAACAACCAGATGATACGTAAAAGACAGACTCCTCCACAGGTCAAGATCATAGGAACCAGTACTCTTCCGGCACCGCGCAGCGCTCCGGAAAGAATTCCGATCACAACATAAATAGCATAGGACGGAATCAGGAAACGGATCATATGCACCCCAATGTCTACAACCACCTGATCGGTTGTAAACAAATGGTAGATCGGATTTGCGAACAGAATAAGTGCTCCGCTTACAATAAACGCCGAAATGTATGCCATCATCATACAGACGCGGACACTTTTTCGCATGCGGTGGTATTTTCCGGCACCATAATTCTGTCCCACAAAGGTGGTAATTGAGATGGCAAAAGCATTGCATACCATCCAGAACACCGCATCAATCTTTCCCATAGTTCCCCAGGCTGCCACTGTGTCAGTCCCCAGTTCATTGACAAAAATCTGAATGGTGAGATTGGCAATATTATACATCACCGATTCCAGTCCTGCCGGAAGTCCAATCCTGAGAACAGCCCCCAAAGACCGGAGATCAAAACGAATCTCATGAAATTCCAGACGATAAATATCCTCTGCGCGCATCAGGAACCAGGTTACAAGGATGGCACTGACTGCCTGGCAGCTGACTGTTGCAAGTGCAACACCGAGGACTCCCATATGGAAGATCACTACAAATACAACATCCAGCAAAATATTCAACAAACAGGTAATGATCAGCACATAGAGCGGTCTTTTGGAATCCCCCACTGCTCTTAAGATACTGGATACCATGTTGTAGACCAGATTGAAAAATGTTCCCGCAAAATAGATATGCAGGTACAGCACAGAATCGGGAATTACTTCTGCCGGTGTTTTCATCAGGTGAAGGATCGGCTCAGCCAGGATAAAACCTGCTGTTCCCACAATAATACTGGCAGCCAGGCAGAAGATCATGGATGTGTGAAGTGCTTTTTTAAGGTTTTTGTGGTCTTTCGCTCCGTAAAACTGAGAAATCACTACAGACGCACCGGAACATAAACCTACAAAAAAACCTACGATGAGATTCACGATCATACTGGATGAGCCTCCTACTGCTGCCAATGCTTCTTTTCCCACAAAGCGGCCTACTACAACTGTATCGGCAGTATTGTATATCTGCTGGAACAGAGTTCCAAACAAGATCGGAAAAAAGAATATCAGAAGCTGCTTCCAGATCACACCCTCTGTGATCTGGTTCACGGCGGTATTTTTCTGATTCTTGTTCTGTTTCATATTTTTTTATTTCCCCCCAGAGTATAAAAAAAGCCGGTATACTTATCTCAGCATACCAGACTCTTTTCGCATCATATATTGACTGTCTAATTAAAATTAGTCCTCAACTTTGATGATTTCCTTCTTATTGTAGCTTCCGCAAGCTTTGCAAACTCTGTGTGGCATCATAAGTGCTCCACATTTGCTACATTTAACAAGGTTCATAGCGCTCATTTTCCAGTTCGCTCTTCTCTTGTCACGTCTAGCTTTGGAAGATTTGTTCTTAGGACAAATGGACATAGGTTACACCTCCTTAAATTTACTGAATATATCACTGATAGCTGCCATGCGGGGATCCTTAGGCTCCTCCTTGCATCCGCAGGGACCTTCGTTCAGGTTCTTCCCGCAGCGGCTGCAGATACCTTTACAGTCTTCTTTACATAAGACCTTTAAAGGCCAGCATATCAATACCTCAAGATAGACCAACCGGTCCACATCCAGGTTCATACCTGTGAGATAGCTGCTTTCATCCAGATCATTGACACGCTCTTCATCAGAAAGCTTCATATCGAGCTTCTTCTTAAATTCCAGCGGTATCTCGACGGCTACTGTCTCAAGACAGCGGTCACAGGGAATACCCACTGTGATCTTACCGGTTCCTGTAAGCTCAAGAACCTTATCACCGGTATTGGTGATCGTAAGCTCTACCGGTTCCTTCGCAAGTACCGGAAAACTTCCCATCTGAAAATCAATCTTCTCCAGTTCAGGAACAACTGATTCCTGGATCGTCTTGCCATCACAGGAAGAAATGTCTAATAAATGAATCTGCATAAGTCTCTCCTATCCACACTCAATCCATTATACATATGGTCTTGTGATTTGTCAACGTTATTTTCGGGAAAATATTACATTTTTTTAATTTTTTGTTACTGTTGGCTTAATCAGAAATTCGGGGTAAATTACGGGGGTGGACCTTTAATTGTCCGCCCCCCGAATGTATACTGCTGATCCACAGTAATATATAATTCTGCCTGATTACCGATCATGCCCGAACGGTTCTGTACCGGTACTGAAACAGCTGATTATACCAGTGCTACAGTCTCACGGCAGATTGCAAGCTCCTCGTTTGTCGGGATAACTGCAACCTTAACCTTGGAATCCGGTGTGGAGATCACGATTTCCTCGCCACGATGTCCGTTAGCATCTTTGTCAAGTGTTACGCCAAGGTATCCGAGATAGCTGACAACCTTCTCACGTACCGGGATCGCATTCTCACCGATACCTGCTGTGAAGACGATCGCGTCAACACCATTCATTGCTGCAACATATCCGCCTACGAATTTAGCGATGCCATAGCAGAGAACGTCGATGGCATTAGCTGCATCCTCGTTTCCGCCTTCAGCTGCCTCGTTGAGGTCACGGAAGTCGCTGGAAAGTCCGCCGGAAAGTCCGAGAAGACCAGATTTCTTGTTGAGTACGTTCATAACGCCCTCAATGTCCAGGTTCTCTTTCTTAGCAATGAACTCCATGATAGCCGGATCGATGTTACCGGAACGAGTTCCCATAACAACACCTTCAAGTGGTGTAAGACCCATTGTTGTATCTACACATTTGCCATTTACAACTGCGCTGATGGAAGATCCGTTTCCAAGGTGGCAGACAATAACTTTGGAGTTGTCTTTGTCAAGGCCAAGGAAATCAACAGCTCTCTTGGATACGAAGCTGTGGGATGTTCCGTGGAAACCGTATCTTCTTACTTTATATTTCTTGTAGAAGTCAAGCGGAAGTCCATAGAGATATGCTTTAGCAGGCATTGTCTGATGGAAAGCGGTATCAAATACGCCTACCTGCGGTACGCCTGGCATAAGCTCTGCACATACACGGATACCAATGAGGTTAGCCGGGTTGTGGAGCGGTGCAAGGTCATTGCACTCTTCTACTGCTTTGATCATCTCGTCTGTGATCACTGCGGAAGAAGCAAATTTCTCGCCTCCGTGTACGACACGATGTCCGATCGCATTAACCTCTTTAAGGCTTCCGATCGCACCTGTCTTATCGTTTGTAAGAGCATCCAGTACCATCTGGATTGCTTCTTTATGTGTTGGCATAGCTGCCTCTGTGATCTCTTTGTCACATCCGGCTTTCTGGTATACCAGTCTTCCGTCGATACCGATTCTCTCGCAGAGACCCTTTGCAAGTACATTCTCTGTCTCAGAATCGATTAACTGATATTTTAATGAAGAACTTCCACAGTTGATAACTAATACGTTCATGATTTAACTCTCCTGATCTTTTAATAATTATTTATCCTCTGCCTGGCACTGTACTGCTGTAATCGCTACAACACCTACGATATCATCTGCAGAGCATCCGCGAGACAGGTCGTTTACAGGTTTTGCGATACCCTGTGTAACAGGTCCGTATGCTTCTGCTTTACCAAGACGCTGAGCAAGCTTGTATCCGATGTTACCTGCATCAAGGTCAGGGAATACCAGTACATTAGCTTTACCTGCTACTTCGCTTCCCGGTGCTTTGGATGCGCCTACGCTTGGAACGATAGCTGCATCAAGCTGGAACTCTCCGTCAAGTTTAAGCTCCGGATGCTCCTCTTTGGCAATTCTTGTAGCCTCTACGACTTTATCTACGTCAGGATGCTTTGCACTTCCCTTAGTGGAGTGGGAAAGCATAGCTACGATCGGCTCCTCCTGAACAAGGAGTTTGAAGGACTCAGCAGAAGATGCTGCGATCGCAGAAAGCTCATCCGGAGTCGGGTTCTGGTTCAGACCGGAATCAGCAAATACGAATGCACCGTTTGCACCATACTCGCAATCCGGAACAACGATCAGGAAGAATGCGGATACAAGCTTGGTTCCCGGTTTTGTCTTCAGGATCTGAAGGCATGGACGAAGTGTATCTGCTGTAGAATGGCATGCACCGGATACCATACCGTCTGCATCCCCCATCTTAACCATCATTACGCCATAGTATGGGTACTGAGTATGAAGGATCTCTTTCGCTTTCTCAGGTGTCATTCCCTTCTTTGCTCTCAGCTCTACAAATTTATCAATATATGCCTGAGTTCTGTCAGATTTCTCCGGATCTACGATCTGTGCACCGGAAATATCAAAGCCGCCCTCTGCAGCTTTCTTGTTGATCTCTTCCTCATTACCGATGAGGATGATCTTTGCAACTCCCTCTTTCAGAATCTTGTCAGTTGCCTCAAGAGTTCTCATATCCTCTGTCTCTGGCAGTACAATTGTTTTTACGCTTTCTTTTGCTCTTTTTTTAAGCAGTTCAACAAATCCCATGATTAAATGGCTCCTTTCTTGATGTAACAAAAACGCTAGTGTCTGTTCGGGCACTACACTATGTTTATTATACCCCCTTACCCTTTTCTTTTCAAGCGTTTCATTGTCAGAAAATGGCTATACTGCGTATTTTTTGAAGTGCAATTGTTACTGTTTACCGACAATGTTCTGCGATGTGTTTTTTGTGGATAAAGATCACAGATGGCCCGAGGATTTCGGCGCATGATCATAAATTTGCGTGATTTCTGTATCTCACAAAGGGTGTTGCCGGGCCCAGAGCGGACAGCAGCATTCGGGTTTATGGCAGCAAAACAGATTTCGAATGCCGCTTAACTTTTTACATTGCTTATGTTAAAATAGCACCATTATTATAATATAAGAACTTATTTCAAGATTTGAATTTTCAGAAACGGCAGGTACTTTTTTATATGAAAATTGTTGGAATCATTGCAGAATATAACCCATTTCACAAAGGTCACGAATACCAGATCCGCTATGCCCGGGAGATCCTTGGTGCTGATTATATTGTGATCGCCATGAGCGGGGATTTTGTCCAAAGAGGGGCTCCTGCCCTTATGGAAAAACATCTCCGGGCTGAGATGGCTCTTCTCGGAGGCGCCGATCTGATCCTGGAAATGCCGGTACAGACAGCAACGGCCAGTGCGGAAGGATTTGCCGCAGGTGGCGTAAGCCTTCTTGACGGGCTTGGTGTTGTAGATGAGCTATGTTTCGGAAGCGAATGCGGAGATACAGAGACTCTTATGAATATTGCACAGATTCTTGTAAAGGAACCGTTTAAATACCGCAAACTCCTTCAGCAGAATCTTCGTACCGGAATGAGTTTTCCTGCTGCAAGAAGCAGTGCTTTGATCCGTTACATGCGAGAAAAAGCCACTTCCGTGTATAACACATTCGGCGTTTCATCAGAACATATTGAACTCATTCTTTCTTCTCCCAATAACATCCTGGGAATCGAATACTGCAAAGCGCTTCTCCGTCTTAACAGCCGTATCCTTCCTCATGCACTTTTAAGAAAGGGAAGTGGTTATCATGATACGGATTTTTCTCTGCTTTCCGACGAAGAATTTCCCTCTGCTTCCGGCATCCGGAGCCTTATGAAAAAATCCGAAGGAACTGTGCAGTCTGCTGATCTTTCCCGGTTGATCCCTTCTGCTTCCCTTCCCGGATTCCTGAATTCTCTCAAAAAAGGAGCATGGCTTTCTGACTCAGCACTGGATCTTCCTCTGCATTACAAACTGCTTCTGGAATCCGAAGAAACTTTAAAAATGTATCCGGAGCTTTCGGATGCACTGATCCGGCGTATCCTGAAATCCCGAAATCAATATGAAGGTTTTTCCCAGTTTGCGGATCTTTTGAAAACACGGGATATTACCCGTTCTGCTATCTGCCGCAGCCTTGTCCGGATCTTTCTTGACCAAAAAACAAAAGCACCCGGACACATTCCCTATGCCCGGGTACTTGGCTTCCAAAAAAACAGCGCTCCGCTTCTCAGCCAGATCAAGAAAAACGCCTCGATCCCGCTGATCACCAAAGCCGCCGATGCATCTGCGATCCTCGATGAAACTGCGTTTCGACTTTTTAATGAAACCTGTGCGGTTTCCAATCTTTACGAAATGCTTCTCTGCCACAAAACAGGTCAGCCTTTCATCCACGAGATGAAAAAACCGCTGCGGATCATTTAAGATCCACAGCGGCTTGAACGCTAATAAGTAATCTTTTCATGGCTTGAGATCGGATTTTGAACAACTTTCAGTTATTCAGTTTAATCCGCTTTTTCGGATCGCTTCCACTGCTTCCCGGATCTTCTCCGGCGGAAGTACCAGGGCGAAACGTACGTAGCCCTCTCCGTGGGGACCAAAGCTTGCTCCCGGAGTCACGATGACGCCGGCCTTTTCCATCAGTTCCATACAGAATGCCATGCTGTCGGTGCGGCCACCCGGGATCTTCGCCCAGACAAACATGGTGCCTTTTCCATTTGGAAGTTCCCATCCGATATCACGAAGTCCCTGGCAGAGAGCATCTCTTCTCTCCTGGTACTTCTGACACTGTTCTTTTACGCTGTCCAGCGGTCCCTGAAGTGCTGCAATAGCTGCTTTCTGAAGCGGCAGGAACATGCCGAAGTCGATCTGGCTTCTCAATTTGCGGAGCGCTGCGATCACATCCGGCCGGCCTACCAGAAAGCTAAGTCTTGCGCCTGTAACATTGAAGGATTTGGAAAGACTGAAAAATTCCACGCCAATATCTTTCGCTCCCGGAGTGGCCAAAAAACTTCCTCCAAATGCCCCGTCAAAAATAATATCGCTGTACGCATTATCATGAATGATCAGAATATCATATTTTTTCGCAAATTCCACGATTTCTTCGTAAAGTCCCGGAGTGGCAATGCTTCCTACCGGGTTGGACGGCAGGGATACTACCATATATTTAGCCTTATTCGCTATTTCTTCCGGAATTCCCTTTACATAGGGAAGGAAATCATGCTCTGCAACCAGCGGATAATAGTAAGGAACTGCTCCTGCCATCAGACTTCCTGCTGCAAATACGGGATAGCACGGATCCGGAAGAAGTACTGTATCTCCCTCATCACAAAGCGCCATGCCAAGATGCCCCATTCCTTCCTGACTTCCATAAACAGTCATTACCATGTCCGGTGTCAGTTCCACATCAAAACGTTTCTTATAATAAGTACAGACTGCGTCCAGAAGCTCCGGCAGATCGCGGAGACTGTATTTCCAGTTGTTATCATCCATAGCTGCTTCCGCTACAGCTTTCTTGATATATTCCGGAGTCTTGAAATCCGGAGTTCCCACACTCATGTTATAGATCTTCATGCCCTGTGCTTCCAGCTCCATACGCCGGTTGTTCAGAGCAGCAAAAATTTCATCTCCAAATCGGTCCAGTCTTTTTGAAAACTGCATATCATTCGTCCCTCTTCCATAATAAAATTAAACGGATATTCGCAATCCGCTTCGCTACTTGCTCATAAATGAAATCACAAAGTGATTTCATTTATTTTATCACGGTAACGTGACATACTCAAGAATTTTCATAAAAAAAGAACCATCACCTGTGTAAAGCAGCTATTCATTTTCCACTTTACACATGATCGGTAACGGTTCTTCATTATTTATTCCGTTTATTCAGACAAAAGAATACGGTCATTATCCAAAGCCTTGCCCACTCCCGTTTTAAATTTCTCAAGAAGGCCATCCACGGTCATATCCTTCTTCTCTTCCCCTCCGATATCCAGCACGATATTGCCGGAGTCCATCATCAGGATACGGTTACCAAGATCAATTGCTGACTGCATATTGTGTGTGATCATCAGACAGGTCAACTGATTTTCTTCCACGATCCGTCTGGTGAGATTAAGGACTTTCTCAGCAGTTCCCGGATCAAGGGCTGCAGTATGCTCGTCCAGAAGAAGTAATTTCGGCGGATTCATGGTTGCCATCAAAAGCGTCAGCGCCTGTCTCTGTCCACCGGAAAGAAGACCTACCGGATGACTCATCCGCTCTTCCAGCCCAATGTCCAGCTTCTTTAATTCCTCACGAAAACGCTCTTTTTCCTGCCGGGTCGTGCGGGAAAGCCACCCACCCTTGCCGGCTGCAAGTGCAAGATTCTCTTCGATCGTCATTCCCGGTGCAGTGCCACGCATCGGATCTTGATAAAGACGTCCGATCTCTTTTGCGCGTGCATGCTGCGGCATAAATGTGATATCCCTGCCATCCAGCTCGATTGAACCGGCATCTGTAAGAAAATCACCGCAGATCGCATTAAAAAGTGTTGATTTTCCTGCACCATTGGAACCGATGATCGTAGCAAAGTCGCCTTTTTTCAGTTCCAGGGAAAGATCTGTGATCGCCTTTTTTTCGTTTACGGTTCCCGGATTAAATGTTTTTGAAATATGGCTGATTTTTAACATAGATCATCTTCCCCCTTTTGCATGAGTCATTCTTCTTCGGATCTGCGGCCACTGTTTCTTAAGATATGGACCGGAAATTGCAAGAACAACGATCACAGAGGATACCAGCTTCAGCATAAATGCCGGCATATTGAACCGAAGTGCGATGGTATACACAAGGCGGAAGATAAAGGAACCAAGCACCATTCCCACCGCTCTCACAAAAATTCCTCCATGTCCGAGAAGAGTACCTCCGATCAGCAATGATGCCAGTGCGATGGTGACCATACCCTGACCGATGTTGATATCTACGGATTTCTGTGACTGAGACAGAAGACATCCGGAAAGTGCGGTAAATGCATTTGCCACGCAAAGGCCGATCACCGTTGTAAAGACCGGATTGATGGAGGAAGATTTTACCATATCAGAATTATTTCCGGTTGCCCGGATCGCAAGGCCAAGTCTTGTTTTCAGAAAGAATACCAGAAATACGATCACGAGGATCACTGCGATGGCTGCAATCAGGATATCTTCCCTGCCTTTTAACGGTGTACCTGCAAGCGCATCCTTCATCATGGTAAATACTGTGGTCGTCCGATTCATATTGATCAGGGATGAGCCTCCCATAACTGCGATATTTACGGAATATAACGCCGTATTTACAATGATACCTGCAAGCAGGCTGTCTACTCCCAGCTTCGTCTGCAGGATAGCCGTTACAAATCCTGATGTAACACCTGCTGCCATGGCTGCCGCAATGGACAGAAACGGATGTCCGCTTACAGCAACTACGGCTCCTACAGCGGCCCCGAAGGTAAAGCAGCCATCTGTAGAAAGGTCGCAGACATTCAGCATGGAATAACTAAGGAACAAAGCAAGAACTGTCAGAGAACAGATCAGTCCAAGCTTCAGGGCAGTCTCCCCGAGGGAGAGCATAGTTGCAATCGTCACAGTGATTTCCTCCAATTGGATTTATTTCATAACTGCTCACAAAAGTGAGCGGTTAATTTATTTTGATTCTACTTCATCAAAGCTTTCTGCAGTTGTGATCTCATTTACCTGTGTGCAGAGAGGCTCAAATGCCTTCTTTACGGTATCGAAATCAAGTCCAAGTGCCTTGCAGGTTTCTGTATTAACTGTTGCAGTACCATTGTCAAAGGTTTCAACAGCTGTCTTAGACGGATCCGCATTATCTATCAGGATGTCAGCGATCATATCGGCTGTTTTCTGTCCCAGATTTGCATAATCAACACCATATCCTACAAAGGCACCATTTAATGCAAAGGAGTCGGCACCTGTGTAGTGCGGGATTCCTGCGTCGATGAATTTTTCATAAATAGAAAGCTCTGCTGTCATGATGGTGTTGTCCGTAGGTGTAAATACGGCATCCACACCGTCAGCGATCAGTGCATCTGCTGCGAGCTGGACTTCATCTGTAGTGGTTCCGGTACGCTCTACATATTCGATTCCCTCTTTATCCAGATAATCTTTTGCTTCCTGGATCGCTGTTGTGGAGGAATCCTGTCCTACATCATAGAGAAGACCGATCTTCTTTACATCCGGATTCTGTGCCTGGATCAGCTTCATGATAGAAGAAGTATCCAGGTAATCGCTGGTTCCTGTGATATTTGCACCAGGAGCATCCAGAGAATCTACAAGACCGGAGCCAACCGGATCAGATACTGCGGAGAAAACAACCGGTGTATCGCTTCCTTCTGTAGCGGACTGCATACGCATTGCCACCGGTGTAGCCACACCAACCATCAGGTCAACCTTATCCGCCTGAAAATCTGAAATGATCTGTTCCATAACACTGGCATCTGCATTACAGTTATCATAAGACACATCAAATGTGACACCCTTTTCTTTGCCAAGCTCCTCCAGACGGGACTGGATGTTGTCTACGATCTGGTTCAGGGAAGCATCATCTACATAATTGCAGATGCCCACTTTAAAATCCTCCGCCATAACCGGGCTTGTCATCATCATAGTTGTTGCTGCTACTGCTGCTGCGATCACTAACATTCTTTTTTTCATGGTTTTGTTCTCCCTTCTTATTTCCGCTTATGATTACCTTTTGTACACCTTGCGGTCTGCTTTTCCGGAACAACTTTCATGCGACAGAATCGCTTTTCCTGTAACACAAAAACCGTCCCAAGCTTATATCATGCTTGAGACGGTAATAAAAGTTCTTTATTATCGCGGTACCACTCAAATTGACGAATCGTCCACTTTCCGGTGTACTAACATACACTCCTCATTGGTAACGGGTTCGGTTCCCGTCGGCGCCTACTGTACAGATAAATAGTTCGGGCCGCCCTCGAAAGTCCATTCAACATCTGGTCCCCTGCGGATTTCCACCATCACCGCTCTCTGTGAAGCTTCCTGAAATGTTTACTTCTCTTTCTCACTGGTTTGTTTTTTAAGTTGTGTTTACTTTAGCACATCAACGTGAGTCTGTCAAGCCCAAAAATAAAATTAATTCTTAAAGCTGTGGATCGGTGCCGGGATCCTTCCACCTCTCTGTACAAATGCATCACAGGAGAAGGAATTTACAGGCATGATCGGAGCATAGCCAAGAAGACCTCCGAACTCAACCGTTTCGCCCACACCCTTACCGATAACCGGGATAAGACGTACTGCAGTTGTCTTCTGATTTACCATACCGATGGCAGACTCATCTGCGATGATACCTGCCAGTGTAGTCGCCTTGGTATCTCCCGGAACTGCGATCATGTCCAGACCAACAGAGCATACACAGGTCATGGCTTCCAGCTTCTCCAGAGTAAGAGCTCCCTCGTTTACCGCATCGATCATTCCCTGATCCTCGCTGACAGGAATAAAGGCACCACTTAATCCGCCCACAGCAGCTGCTGCCATAACGCCGCCTTTCTTCACCTGGTCGTTGAGAAGTGCAAGCGCTGCAGTTGTTCCAGGTGCACCGGCTCTCTCAAGGCCGATCTCTTCCAGGATCTCAGCTACGGAATCACCGATAGCCGGTGTCGGTGCAAGAGAAAGATCCACAATACCAAACGGCACGTCAAGACGCTTGGATGCCTCACGTGCAACCAGCTGTCCAACTCGTGTAACTTTGAATGCGGTACGTTTGATCATCTCGCAGAGAGTTCCGAAGTCCTCGCCACGAACCTGCTCCAGAGCTTTCTTTACAACGCCAGGGCCACTGACACCTACGTTGATGATGCAGTCCGCCTCTGTGACACCGTGGAACGCGCCTGCCATAAACGGGTTATCATCCGGTGCGTTACAGAATACTACCAGCTTGGCACATCCAAGAGAATCCTGGTCCTTAGTAGCCTCTGCTGTTGCGAGGATGATCTCGCCCATCAGCTTTACGGCATCCATGTTGATACCGGTCTTGGTGGAACCAACGTTTACAGAACTGCAGACGCGCTCTGTTTCTGCCATTGCCTGAGGAATGGAGCGGATAAGAAGCTCCTCTGCCGGAGTCATTCCTTTGCTTACCAGTGCAGAATATCCGCCGATAAAGTTAACGCCAACTTCCTTGGCACATTTATCCAGCGTTCTTGCGATGGTCACAAAATCCTCCGGTTTCTTACATGCAGCCCCGCCAACCAGAGCAATGGGTGTTACGGAAATTCGTTTATTTACAACCGGGATACCGTACTCGGTTGCGATCTCATCACCGGTAGCTACCAGATTTCTGGCCTTTGTGGTGATCTTTTCGTATATTTTCTGATTCAGTGCATCCAGGTCAGGATCGATACAGTCCAGAAGGCTGATACCCATGGTGATGGTACGCACATCCAGATTCTCCTGCTCGATCATTTTATTTGTCTCGTTTACCTCAAAAATATTGATCATTTTATTTTCTCCCTGATGATTGATGTAAAGTAGATATCATATGCATTGGCAATCCGCATTCGCTGCTTGATCATACTCGATGCATCATGTTAAAAATATCTTCATGCTGGCAGTGGATCACAACACCGATCTCCTTGCCCAGATTTTCAAGCTCTTTTGCAAGTTCACCGCCATCCTTTTCACATTTTGCTGTGTCTGCGATCATCATCATGTTGAAGTAACCCTGAACGATGGTCTGAGAAATATCCAGAATATTAACCTGATTCTCTGCAAGATATGTACAAACCTTTGCAATAATTCCTACTGTGTCATTTCCTACTACTGTGATAATTGTCTTCTTCATCGTTTTTTCCTTTCTACACTGTGATTATTTCTGATATGTGATCCCTCTTCGCTACCTGGATCTTAAAATCCCTGGAACGGTACGGGTTGTCACCAAGTGTCACCTCCGAGCACACAGTCTCGTAGGCAAGTTCTTCATAGTTGTTTTCTCTGCTTAAATGGCCAAGAAAAACCGCCTTCAGATTATCATGGAGGATCCGACAGAGCAGACGTCCTGCATTCTCATTGGAGAGATGCCCACGGTCTCCCAGAATCCTCTGTTTGAGATAATAAGGGTATTTTCCAACCTGAAGCATGCGGATGTCATGATTTGCTTCCAAAAGCACCGCATCCAGATTCTCCAGATTTTTTACAATGTAATCATTATATTTTCCAAGGTCCGTGGCAATGCCCACAGAATGCTCTCCGCATTCCAGGCGGTAACCCACCGGCTGTGCAGCATCATGGGGAATGGTAAAAGGATTTACCGTCAGGTCCTTGATCTCAAAAGGCTCATCCTCCCGGATCTCGTGGATCAGTCCCTCCGGCATTTTTCCAAGGGATTTCATACGAAGCATGGCATCTGCGGTTCCACCTGTGGTATAGATGGGAATTCCGTATTTTCTGGAGATCACTCCCAGTCCCTTGATATGGTCGGAATGTTCATGTGTGATCAGGATGCCGTCCACATCTTTCCCTGTAAGATCCAGGGAATTCAGGCCTTTTTCGATACTCTTCCCGCTGATCCCCACATCTACCAGAACATGTGCCTCCTCAGATCCCACATAAATACAGTTGCCGCTGCTTCCGCTGGCAATACTACAAAGTCTCATTTCTCTCTATCCCTTCTCTGATCTGTCTCCGGGTACTCTTCAGATCTCCATTATTCTCGATCACATAATCCGTATGTTCTCTGAAAACCTGGTCAGATACCTGGTTTCGGATAATGCCAAGAGATTTCTCTCTGGAATAGCCACGGCTTTCCATCAGACGACGGATCCGGATTTCCTCCTCTGTATACACATACCAGACTTCATCACAGAATTCCTGATAATTCTCTTCCAGAAAAAGAGCAGCTTCCACAACACAGATCTCTCTTCCGGCTTCCTTCTGTTCTCCAAGAAGATCTAGGATTCTCTGCTTTACAGCCGGATGGATGATCCCGTTTAATTTCAAAAGCATATCCTTATCTGTGAATACTACATCAGAAATCCGTTTCCGGTCAATAGTTTTATCTTTTTTTATGATTTCTTTTCCAAACAATGCGATCACCGCATCGTAACACTCTTCCCCCGGTTCCATCAGAATGTGACCAAGCTGGTCTGCCTGGATCACATATGCCTGGAAATCTTCTTCCAGGATTCCAAGTACTGTACTTTTTCCGGCCCCTACTCCGCCGGTTACTCCGATCACTCTCATTTATTTCGCCTCATACCAGCTGTCACCCTGGTGCATATCTACGTCAAGTTCCACTGCAAGATCTGCAGCTCCCTTCATCTCTTCTTCCAGAATACGGGAAACTTCCTCGATCTCTTCTTTCTTTGTCTCGATCAGAAGCTCATCGTGAACCTGCAGCACCAGCCTTGAGCGCAGTCCCTCTTTTTTCATTCGTTCATAAACATGATTCATGGCTATTTTGATGATATCTGCTGCAGTACCCTGGATCGGAGAATTCATGGCTACACGTTCTCCGAAGGAGCGCTGCATGAAATTACTGGATCTCAGCTCCGGCACGGGCCTTCGTCTGCCGAACATAGTTGTCACATAACCGCGTTCCTTGCCATCCTTTACCAGACCGTCCAGAAAGCCCTTGATCTTCGGATAGGTCTCGAAATATTTCTCAATATAGGCAGCTGCCTCTTTTCTGGTAATACTTAGATCCTGGCTCAGTCCAAAGGAACTGATTCCATAAACGATTCCGAAATTTACCGCCTTGGCATTTCTTCGCTGAAGAGATGTCACTTCATCCAGCGGCACATGAAACACCTGGGATGCGGTGAGCCGGTGGATATCCTCCGCCTCACGATAAGCCTGGATCAGTTTTTCATCACCGGACATATGTGCCAGCACACGAAGCTCGATCTGGGAATAATCAGCATCCAGAAATACAAATCCCTCCTCCGGCACAAAAACCTTACGGATCAGCCTGCCCAGCTCCATGCGGACCGGTATGTTCTGAAGATTCGGATCTGTACTGCTGATACGACCGGTTGCTGTGATCGTCTGATTGAAAGTAGAGTGGATCCTTCCATCTTCTCCGATCACATTTCCGAGACCATCTGCATAAGTGGATTTCAGCTTGGTCAGCTGGCGGTACTCCAGGATATCTTTTACGATGGCATGATCCGGCGCCAGCTTATCCAGGATATCCGCCGCTGTGGAATAGCCAGTCTTGGTCTTCTTTCCACCTGGAAGTCCCAGCTTTTCAAAAAGGATCACACCCAGCTGTTTCGGGGAATTGATATTAAACTCCTCCCCTGCTTCCTGCCAGATGGTTTTTTCCAGCTCCTGAATACGGACTTTAAGTTTTTCACCATAGCTCTTAAGCTCTTCACCCTTAACGGAAATCCCCCATTTTTCCATGGAATCCAGGGTAAAGACAAGAGGAAGCTCGATCTCATCATAAACCTTACGCATGCCTGTTTCATCCAGTTTTTCAAGAAGAACCTTTCGGGCCATGCAGGGCACAAACGCCTGATAGCAGGCATAATTTCCAAGGCATTCCAGTTCCTCTTCCCAGGCCTTTTTCAGAGAAGTCTTTCCAAGAAGGTCTTCCTTTGAGGGGAGCATCATACCATCCAGATATTCTCTGGCGATGTCATCATGGGAATAGGAAGATTTCAGCGGGTTCTGAAGATATGCAGCAACCCCCGCATCAAAAACCTTCTTCGGATCATCAAGGGAAACATGTTTGAGAACTGATTTAATATCCATAGCACAGAGCACCGTACTGTCCGCCAGAGTTTTCAGTTTTCCGCAAAGGTAATCCCCTGTGAGAAGTCCTCCTACCGGGATCTGATAGATTTCTTTTTCATCCAAGACCAGTCCCACGGTATACACCTGATCCGGATCTGCAAGAACAGAAATACCCACCTGATCTTTCTGCGCTGCTTTTTCAAACAGTGCCTCCACACCGGAAAGATCATTACAGGTAAAAAATTCCAGTTCCATGGAGGAATCTGCTGTCGCAGCCGGATCAAAACGGTTCAGCATGTTCTTAAATTCCAGGCGTTTACACAATTCATATGCCTCCGGAGTATAGGGATTTTCCACTTTCGCTTTTTCGTAGGAAAATTCCAGCGGACTATCTGTGTTGATGGTTGCAAGCTCTTTGGAAAGCTGTGCCAGATCATAATGCTCACGGAGAGATTCTTTCGCCTTATTAGGCTTTACCTCTTCCAGATGCTCATGAGCATTCTCAATGGAACCGAACTGCACGATCATCTTGGTCGCGGTTTTCTCTCCAACGCCCGGGATTCCCGGAATATTATCAGAGCTGTCGCCCATCAGCGCTTTCAGTTCTATGATCTGCGGCGGCGTTACCTGATATTTCTCAAGAACTTCCGCTGTATGGTAGTTTTCAATGGTTGTCTTTCCCCGGACAGTCTTCGGAAGCCGGATCAGCACCTTATCTGTGGCAAGCTGAAGAAGATCCCGGTCTCCGGAAAGAACGGTAACATCCATGCCCTTTGCTTCACTTCTTCTGGCGACCGTACCAAGAAGATCATCTGCTTCATAGCCTTCCAGGGACATGATGTTGATCCCCATGGCAGAAAGCATCTCCTTGATCAGCGGAACCTGTTCCCGAAGCTCCTCCGGCATGGGTTTTCGGGTGCCTTTATAGGCTTCATATCTCTTATGCCGGAACGTAGGTGCACTCAGATCAAACGCAACGGTAAGATACTCCGGCTTCTCTTCCTCCATGATCCTGAACATAATATTCAGAAATCCATATACCGCTCCTGTATGACGTCCTTCTGCATTGGTAAGATCCGGCAGACCATAAAACGCACGGTTCAGGATGCTGTGACCATCGATCAGTAATATTTTTTCACTCAAAATCAAATTCCCTCCTTCAGTTCCAGGATCACAAAAACAAGAAAGACCACCAGTGCCGCGATCAGAACGCAAACTGCCACTGCAGCGATCGCTCTGTGAAATTTCTTTTTTCGGATATACCTTCTGGATTTTCGGATATCCTCTTCCAGAAGCTCCTTAAAATCCAGAACAGTATCTTCCTGTTTCTCATCCAGTTGCTGCATGGCCTTATGTACAATGAAATATGTGGCAAGCTCATCGTAGCAGGAGGAACACTTCTCAATATGCTCCAGAAAATCCTCCAGATCATTCAACGGCAACGTATGATCGATATATTTATTAACCATTCCCTCTGCAATACGACAGTTCATATTTTCCCGTTACTGAAAACTTATAAAAAGTTATAAACTTCTATGTTTCATTCCTACTTCAACGAGTATGCTTTTGATGATATAAATATCTATCTACTCACAAGTTCTTGTACTCTCCATAGGCGTAAATTCCGGATTAACGTACCCGTACATATTTGCACTAACGTTTTAGTGTTAGCTTGCAACTCTTTCTCCATAAGCCTTGAGATTTATAGATGCCTGAAAATCTCTATCAATGACATTTCCACAATCACATTTATAAATTCTGTCAGATAATTTCAAGTCTTTTTTAATGTTTCCACAGCAACTGCAAAGCTTTGATGATGGATAAAACCAATCTGCCACAATAAGCTGAATCCCTTTATCCCTGCACTTGTGTTCAAGCTGCTTTCTAAACTCAAAAAACCCCTGATTCTGAACTGCTTTTGATAAATATCTATTTTTCATCATTCCACTAACATTCAAATCTTCAATACAAATAAATCTTGGTTTTCGACTTACAATTTCAGATGTAGTCTGATTCAAATAGTTCTTACGGATATTTGTTAATCTGTGATTTCGTTTTAATAAAAGTTTTTCCTTTTTGATTACATTATTTGTTTTGCAGTAACTTTCTCCTTTCTTATTTTTCTCGTAAGAGCGAGAGATACTACGCTGTAATCTGCGTTTCTGTTTTTCTAGTTTCTTTACTTTCTGACTTTTATTGATGTTCTTATACTTAGCTCCATCAGAGCAAATAGCCAGATCTTTGATTCCTAGATCTATACCAATTCCATCATCATTAAGTTTTTCTATGCAATCAGGAAATTCCACACATACGCTGATCCACCAGTTCAACCCATCAAAAGATATTCTCGGATTCATGTATTTAGCATCTGTAGGAATACGACCATGCTCTGCAAGTCTTACCCAATTTAGTTTTTGTTTATTTCTTTTCCTGCTCGAAGAAAATCCTTCAAACTTAACATGAGTATTGCTGAATTGTATCTTAATATTATCCTGATAGAACTTCGGCATTGATCTCTTTTTTGACTTGAATCTTGGGAATTTCTGCAAACCTTTGAAAAAGTTCTTATAAGCAGTGCAGGCATCTTTGATTGCCTGTTTGGTTACATTATTTGAAATACTCAATAACCATGCGTATTCATCAGAATGTCTAAGCTTTGTAAATTCTTTTCTGAGTTCTGCATCTGAAATGAATTTTCCGCCTTTTTCATAGTTTTCTATTTCCCTTGCCAAAGCCCAGTTATAAGCAAATTTTGAAGCACCTGCGTACTGAAACATCTTAGTTTTCTGTACATTGTTTGGTATCAACATTGCTTTTATGGCTTTTACCATCTACTTCCTCCTGTATCAGTTCCCGGATAAGTTTCTCAGCTTTATTCGCTCGACTTCCCAGAATGTTATATCATTATAGCGAATTAAACGTTGAATGACAAGGGCGGTTTCCTGTGGTATACTTGAGATGTCCCGGTCAGAAAACAGAAAAACTGACCAAATATGAAAATCCAGGCGAGGAGGATCACCATTATGAAATCTATAGCAATCGTTACAGACAGTAACTGCGGCATGTCTCCCGCTCAAGTAAAAGACCTTGGCATCTACATGCTTCCAATGCCGTTTTTTATAGATGATAAGGAATATCTGGAAGACATTGACATGAACCAATCAGAGTTCTTTCAGCATCTTGAACAAAATCCAGGCTGCAGAGTTTCCACATCTCAGCCTACACCGGAATCCGTCACTACCCTCTGGGACAAGCTGCTCAAAGACTACGACGAGATCGTACATATCCCCATGTCCAGCGGTCTCTCCAGCTCCATGCAGACTGCCCGCATGCTTGCAGAAGACTATGATGGCCGTGTACGTGTCGTAAACAACCAGAGGATCTCCGGGACCTTACGTTACTCTGCCATCGAGGCTATCCAGCAGGCTAAAAACGGTCTCTCTGCCGATGAGATCGGAACCTGGCTGGAAGAAACCCGCTTCGACTCCAGCATCTATATCACTGTAGCTACTCTGAAGTACCTGAAACAGGGCGGCCGCATCACGCCTGCAGCTGCAGCCATCGGAACCATGCTCCGTCTGAAACCGGTTCTGCAGATCCAGGGCGAAAAGCTGGACGCCTTCTCCAAGGCCCGCACCATGACCCAGGCAAAAAACACTATGACGAAAGCCATCAAAGATGACATTGCAGACCGCTTTGGAGAAAAGATCAACCTGGATG
>NZ_NANC01000012.1:0-648507 GCF_008679485.1 Blautia sp. LMAG:89
ATCCATACCGATCAGCATCATTGGATTGGGAATAATGGAAGCTGTAAGATCCAGAAGCTCCTGGATAGATGCGTTCCGGAGACGGGAATCCATCAGGGACTGATTCCACTGATCATAGAGGATAAAAATATCCTGAATCCTGTTAAAGACAATATTGACCGGAATATCTTCAGGGATGATACACATGTTTGGCTGAGTTAATTCGTAGTTCTGATAGATTTTTCCAATCATCAGGAACAGAATATTTTTGGGATGATGAAAAGTGAGCTGAAAATCCGGATCTGTGATAAGGTAAACACGTCCATCCTGAAGAACGGTGTTCTTTTCAAAGCAGGAAGGGCAGGAAAGGGTGGGGGATGTATCCAGCCTGGATGTATGCAGGGGAAAAGATTTCTGTAAATGATAGCAGATGAGTTTTGCACTGAGTTTCAAGGAAAATCCTCCTTCCTATATTTTGTAGGAAAAAACAGGAATAATAGCCATGTTATGTGGAAGTGTGATTCTTTTGATTTACAGTATAATAGAATCATAAGGAAAAAACAAGTGCGGAAACAAGCCTTTTATATTGGGGTGTGGCAAAACAAGTGCGGAAAAAAGGGCAGGGCTGTATGTCTGTTAATGATCTTCCGAAGCTGATCAAAGAATATGGAAAAGATATCACATTTATGGGTGGTATCGATAACGGTAAAGTAGATCGCTTTGACTGGAATCAGGAAATGATCGAAGAGTCAACAGATCAGCTTTGCAGAGACTGTGGTAAGCTTTATTTTATCCCATGTACCACCCATGGCCTGAATTTCTCATGTATCCCAGGTGTATATGAGGCAGTGGATCAGGAAATCGATAAAATGACAAAGGAAATGTTTTGATCGAAGCATAAGACTTATTAATAAGAAGCAAATAGAATAACAAAGGTCGGAAAAGCCTGCAAAACCCAGCAGAAAAGTGCTTTTCCGGCCTTTTTTTGTGAAATTCAGGAAAAAATAAATTTGTAAAGCAAAAACCCTTGACAGGTGTGACGGAATCGTGTATGATAGCCGAGGTGATTACAGATGGAGAAATTTGTAGAGCAGACATTTTTATTTGATTTTTATGGAGAGCTTCTGACAGAGAGGCAGCGGCAGGTGTATACCAGTGTGGTATTTGAGGATTATTCCTTAAGTGAGGTTGCTGAGGAACTTGGCATCAGCAGACAGGGTGTACATGATATGATCAGACGGTGCAATCGGACGTTGGAAGAATATGAAGAGAAGCTTCATCTGGTCGAGAAATTCCTGAACATCCGCAGTCAGGTCATAAAGATCCATGAATTGGCTGACAAGTACCACGCCGAAGATATTGCGGCGATTTCCAATGTGATATTAGAGGAGTTATGATCAATGGCATTTGAGAGTTTAACAGATAAACTGCAGAATGTATTTAAGAAGCTGAAGGGCAAGGGCCGTCTCACAGAGGCTGATGTCAAGGTGGCACTGAAGGAAGTTAAGATGGCGCTTCTGGAAGCGGATGTTAACTTTAAGGTCGTTAAGCAGTTTACGAAATCCGTTCAGGAAAAGGCTATCGGACAGGATGTTATGAATGGTCTGAATCCGGGACAGATGGTGATCAAGATCGTAAATGATGAGCTGGTCAACCTGATGGGAAGTGAGACAACAGAGCTTCCGATCAAACCGGGAATGGATCTTACCGTTCTTATGATGGTCGGTCTTCAGGGTGCAGGTAAGACAACGACGGTTGCCAAGCTGGCAGGCAAACTGAAATCCAAGGGAAAGAGACCACTGCTTGTGGCCTGTGATGTTTACCGTCCGGCAGCGATTACACAGTTGCAGGTAAACGGTGAGAAACAGGGCGTCGAGGTCTTTTCCATGGGAGATAAGCAGAATCCCGTGGATATTGCAAAAGCAGCTATCGAGCATGCGAAATCCAATCAGCAGAATGTTGTGCTCATCGATACAGCAGGACGTCTTCACATTGATGAGGATATGATGCAGGAGCTTGAGGATATCAAAGCGAATGTGAATGTAGATGCTACAGTGCTTGTAGTTGATGCCATGACAGGACAGGATGCAGTAAATGTGGCGCAGAACTTTTCTGATAAAGTCGGCATTGATGGTGTGATCCTGACTAAGATGGACGGTGATACACGAGGCGGCGCTGCGCTTTCCATTAAAGCCGTGACCGGCAAACCGATCTTCTATGTTGGTATGGGAGAGAAGCTTTCAGATCTGGAACAGTTTTATCCAGAACGTATGGCTTCCAGGATCCTTGGAATGGGAGATGTAATGAGTCTGATCGAGAAGGTGGAAGCCTCTGTGGATCAGGAACAGGCTCAGGAGATGCAAAAGAAGCTGAAGAAAATGGACTTCGACTTCAATGATTATCTTACCAGCATGGAGCAGATGAACAAGATGGGTGGTATTTCCAGTATCCTGAACATGCTTCCCGGAATGGGCGGTAAGATGAAGGATATCGAGGGTATGATCGATGAAAAGGCTATGGACCGTACCAAGTCCATCATTCTTTCCATGACACCTCAGGAGAGAAGTAACCCCAACATTCTGAACATCTCACGCAAGAACCGTATCGCCAGAGGCGCCGGAGTGGATATTACAGAAGTAAATCGTCTTGTGAAGCAGTTTGAGCAGAGCAAGAAGATGATGAAACAGATGCCGGGATTAACAGGCGGCAAGATGAACATGGGAAAAAGAGGCGGCTTTAAGCTTCCCTTTTAATAAATAACAATAAATTTTCAGAAAGATAATTGGAGGAAAACAAAAATGGCAGTTAAGATCAGATTAAGAAGAATGGGACAGAAGAAAGCACCTTTCTATAGAATCGTAGTAGCAGATTCCCGCTGCAAACGTGACGGAAGATGTATCGCAGAGATCGGAACATATGATCCGAATCTTGACCCAAGCGTATACAAAATCGATGAAGAGGCAGCTAAAAAATGGCTTGCAGCTGGTGCTCAGCCTACAGAGGTAGTTGCTAAGCTTCTTAAACTTGCCGGAATCGAGAAATAATACCTGACAGATTTGGATCTGTGACCTCAATGAGGCAGGAGCAAGGAGGTATGTAATGAAACAACTTGTAGAAGTAATTGCAAAATCTCTTGTTGAAAATCCGGATGAAGTAGTCGTTACTGAGACTGAAAAAGACGACGCGATTGTTGTTGAACTGAAGGTCGGACCAGCCGATATGGGTAAGGTTATCGGAAGACAGGGCAGAATTGCCAAGGCAATCCGTACTGTTGTGAAAGCGGCTTCTTCAAAAAGCAGCAAAAAAGTGATTGTAGATATTCTGCAATGAAAAAGAGACAGGAGCTGTGGATTCCATGGCTCCTGTTTTTACTCTGAAAGGGAGCAAAAATGGAAGATTTATTAAAGGTAGGAGTTATTACAACGACCCATGGCGTCCGTGGTGAAGTAAAAGTTTTTCCGACAACGGATGACGCAGAGCGTTTTCTTGATATTGAATATGTGCTTCTGGATACAGGAAAAGAGCTTCGCAGACTGAATATTCAGAATGTAAAGTTTTTTAAAAATCTTGCGATCCTGAAGTTTGAAGGCATTGACAACATCAATGATATCGAAATGTATAAGGGCCGTGAGCTCTGGATCCCACGTGAAGAGGCACAGGAGCTTGGCGAGGACGAATATTATGTGGCGGATCTCATCGGAATGGAGGTACTTCTGGAGAATGGGGAGAAATTCGGAGTGCTCCGTGATGTGATGGAGACCGGCGCCAATGATGTTTATATTGTAGATCGTGTGGATGGCGAGGAAATCCTGCTTCCTGCGATCCATGACTGTGTTCTTGATGTGGATGTTGAAAAAAATACCATGACTGTACATTTGATGAAAGGGCTTGTTTAAATGAATTATCATGTACTTACATTATTTCCGGAAATGATCGAGAACGGAATGAACACAAGTATTACAGGCCGTGCCATTACAAAGGGACTGTTATCACTGGAAGCGATCAATATACGGGATTTTGCATTCAATAAGCACCAGAAGGTAGATGATTATCCTTATGGCGGCGGAGCCGGAATGCTGATGCAGGCGGAGCCGGTATATCTGTCTTATGAATCCATTGCAGAACGTATTGGAAGGAAACCCCGCGTGATCTTTCTGACTCCTCAGGGAAAAACCTTCAATCAGGATATGGCAAAAGAGTTTGCCCTGGAAGAAGACCTGGTTTTCCTCTGTGGTCATTATGAGGGAATTGATGAGCGTGTTCTGGAAGAAATCGTAACAGACTATGTTTCCATTGGTGATTATGTACTTACCGGAGGAGAACTTCCGGCTATGGTCATGATGGATTCTATTTCCAGAATGGTACCAGGTGTTCTGAATAATCAGGAATCCGGTGAGACGGAATCCTTTTCCGGGAATCTTCTGGAGTATCCCCAGTACAGCCGCCCGGAGGAATGGCATGGCAAAAAGGTTCCGGAGGTGCTGCTTTCCGGACACCATGCCAATGTGGATAAATGGAGAAGAGAGCAGTCTATCATCCGTACAGCCAAATGGAGGCCGGATCTTTTACCAAAGGCTGATCTGACCAACAAAGAGTGGAACGAGGTCCGCAGGCTTCGCAAACAGTGGAAAGAGGAAGTGGAAAAATAATTATGAAAACATCAGATTTTTATTATGATCTGCCGCAGGAACTGATCGCTCAGGATCCGCTGGAGGACAGAAGTTCTTCCAGACTGATGCATCTGTCCCTGAAAGATGGAAGTATCGAACATCGTCATTTTACCGATATACTGGATTACCTGCATAAGGGAGACTGTCTTGTGATCAATGATACCAAGGTTATCCCGGCACGTCTTTATGGTCACAAGGAAGAAACTGGAGCGCTGATCGAGATCCTGCTTCTGAAACGCCGCGAAAATGATATCTGGGAGTGTCTTGTAAAGCCGGGAAAAAAAGCACGTCCCGGTGCAAAGATCACTTTTGGTGACGGTATCCTGAAGGGTGAGATCATTGATATTGTAGATGAGGGAAACCGTCTGATTCAGTTCCATTATGAGGGGATTTTCGAAGAGATCCTGGATCAGCTGGGAGAAATGCCGCTGCCGCCGTATATTACCCACAAGCTGAAGGATAAGAACCGTTATCAGACTGTATATGCAAAGAATGAGGGATCTGCTGCCGCACCTACCGCAGGACTTCACTTCACGCCGGAGCTTCTTGAGAAAGTAAAGGAGAAGGGTGTGAATATTGCACATGTAACTTTACATGTAGGTCTCGGAACCTTCCGCCCGGTAAAGGTAGATGATGTAGAAAAGCACCACATGCACTCGGAGTTTTATATTGTGGAAGAAGATCAGGCAAAACTGATCAATGATACAAAGAAAAACGGCGGAAGAGTGATTTCTGTGGGAACTACCAGTTGCCGTACCCTGGAGTCCGCAGCCGGAGAGGATGGAATCGTGAAGGCCGGAAGCGGATGGACAGAGATCTTTATCTATCCTGGATATAAATTCAAAGCTATCGATGGACTGATTACCAATTTCCATCTGCCGGAGTCAACGCTTCTGATGTTAGTTTCAGCCCTTGCCGGAAAAGAACATATTATGGCTGCTTATGAGGAAGCTGTGAAGGAAAGATATCGTTTCTTCAGTTTCGGGGATGCCATGATGATCGAATAAGATTTAAAATTACTTTTTATATAAATAATATCCCAACGGATCGTAGCATGGAAACATGCAACACAGGATCTGTTGGGATATTATTTTTTGTTATGCTATTTATTCTTCACTGTCAGAGCCTTCCGATGTAGCGGATGAAGAATCCGCGGCAGGAATCGCAGCACTGCATTCCTCTATCTTGGATTTGATCCTGGATGCCTCATCTCCGGATGCAGGAGTTGGCTGATAATTGTTGTAGCCATCTGCGGAAGAAATAGAGCAGGGAATGATATTGGTCACGTTATCAGCCTGTACGCCTTCTGAGGTGACAGTGAAGGTCTGCTGGAAGATCATGGTGTCCATATCACTTGGAGAACTGTTTCCTCCAAAACAGAAATTGCCAAGACTGTAGACGATGTTTTTTCCTTTATAGGTTTCGATTCCCTGGAGTACATGCGGATGATGGCCACATACCAGATCTGCACCTTCATCGATAGCAAGACGGCCAAGGGTCATCTGATTGGTATCAGGAACTGTTTCAGTCTCATTGCCCCAGTGGAAGATCACAACTATAAGCTCTGCTCCATCTGCTTTGACCTTTGCGATATTATCTTTCAGCTGCTGTTCGCGTCCAAGATGATCCTTCAGCTCGTAAATTCCGACAAGACCAACTTTGATCCCCTTGATGTCCATAACTGCAGTATCATCATAACCGAAGTGTGTAATGCCCGCATTGTCCAGAGCAGTCAGAGTATCCGTGTAGCTCTGCTCTCCGTAATCGTGGCTGTGATTGTTTGCAGTGTTTACGGCTTCAACGGAACCGCTGGTGAGTATCTGAGCATATTCGGCGGGTGCTTTAAATGCAAAGGTTTTATCTTCTCTGGCATCGGAATCAGTGAGAGTTCCTTCAAAATTGGCAATTGTCAGGTCATCTGCCTCAAAGATGCTTTTTACATTTTTAAAGAAATAATCTTTGCCGTTGTTATCGTAGCATGCGTTCAGACTTGTGTCATAATCAAAGGTCTCATCGGTACCCAACGTGCAGTCCCCGACTACGCTGAGCGTCAGTGAAACGGGATCTTTCACAGCAGCAGCTTCTTCTTTTGCCTTTTTTGCGGCCTCCTCTTCCTGGGCCTTTTGCAAAGCGGCGGCTTCTGCAGCTTTCCGGGAAGAAATGCATGCACGTGCGGAAAAAATGATCACAAGAACAAGTATGATCAGGATCCCGCCAGCTGCAAGAAACATTTTCTGACGGCGTACCTGGTAATATCTGGATTTTTTGCTGATGTCATTCTTGTGAGTCCCGGTGGAATGTGAACGGGAATTACGGGATGCAGAACCAGAATGTTTCCGCCGTGCTTCTCGTGCTTTGGCGGCTTCTCTGCGTGCCTGCTCCGGATCATGGCCATGAGGCGGCCGCCTTCGATTGTCGTTTGCCATTCTTTCTCTCCTTCATATGTAAAGATATCTTTATTATAGAAAGAATGGTAAGTATTGTAAAGAAAGAATCGCGGACTTTTCAGAAAAAGAAGTTTTTGATATAATAGTTAGGCCAAAAGGCAGAAATATAAACTACAGGGAGCTGGTGCTGATATGGTATTATATATCGGAAATCATACAAGTTCGTCCAAAGGCTATGCTGCCATGGGACGTCAGATGCTGAAAAACGGCGGAAATACGTTCGCTTTTTTTACCCGAAATCCCAGAGGAGGCAAGGCAAAAGAGATCGATCCCGCAGATGTGGAAAGATTTCTGGAGCTTTCCAGGGAAAATCATTTTGGAAAGCTGGTGGCACATGCACCGTATACCATGAATGCCTGTGCCGCAAAAGAAAATCTGAGAGATTTTGCAAGAGAGATCATGGCAGATGATCTGAAACGTATGGAATATACACCGGGAAATTATTATAATTTTCACCCGGGCAGTCATGTAGGGCAGGGAACTGAGACGGGAATTACCAAAATTGCGGAAATCCTCAATGATGTCCTTACAGAAGAACAGAGTACGACCGTCCTTCTGGAAACTATGTCCGGCAAGGGTTCAGAAGTAGGAGCAACGTTTCAGGAACTTCGTGATATCATTGACAGGGTGGAAAAAAATAATAAACTGGGTGTTTGCCTGGATACCTGTCATGTATGGGATGGCGGTTATGATATTGTCCATGATCTGGATGGTGTTCTTGATGAGTTTGACCGGGTGATCGGCCTTTCCAGATTGAAGGCTGTTCATCTTAACGACAGTATAAACGGACTGGGCAGTCATAAGGATCGTCATGCAAAGATCGGTGAAGGTCAGATCGGCCTGGATGCACTTGTGAATGTGGTGTGCCATCCGGCTCTTGAGGGAATTCCCTTTATTCTGGAGACACCAAATGATGATGAAGGATGGAAAAGAGAAATTTCACTTTTACGAGAACGATATTCCATGAAAGGAGATTGATCCATGAAAAAGTTCAGATATTTTATCCTGGTGCTTGCCGGGGTGGCAGCGATGATGCTGGGAGGCTGCAAAGATAAGGAAAAATACGACGAATCCGCTTTTCAGGATGACCTGGAACCTTTGAGTGAGGATGAAGTGGAGGCCATGGACCAGAATGGTGACGATGAGATGGCAGTAGCTGATGAAAGCGACCTGGAGCAGCTGCAGGATTCTGAAAATGCTGCAGGAGCAGGAGATACAGATGGGTCCGATTCATCGGATGCAGCAGACTCGCAGAGCGAAAAGAAACTGGATGAAAATGGCACTTATACAGATAAAGATGAAGTGGCCCAGTATATTTATGAGTATGGCCATGTACCCTCCAATCTGACTGCTGCAGACTATGATAATGCAGACAGTATGCTTCCGGTAGAGGATGGCGTAACCTATCAGCAGTGCAGCCTTGATGATGCAGGGAAACAGAAGCTGATCTTCACTCAGGATGCAAAGCGCATTTATTACACAGACGATGACGGACAGTCTTTTGACGAGATCTATTAAAATCAAAAGAACAAAATAAGACCCCCGGATACAGATAAACGATCAGTATCCGGGGGATTTTGCATGTCAGGTCTGAGACTGATCAGTGGACCAGATTTTTCATTTCAGCTCCATCCATAAAAGCTTTTGCGTTTTCCAGGGTTGTCTCCGCAATATTGGTCAGTGCTTCTACCGTAAAGAATCCCTGATGTGAGGTCATGGTCACATTTGGGAAGGACAGAAGACGCTGGATCGTGGAAGTAGGAAGAATGCTGCTTGACATGTCTTCATATACATATGCAGATTCTTCTTCGTAAACATCCAGACCAACGGCGAAGAATTTGTGATCACGGATACCTGCGATCAGGTCATCGGTTTTGATCAGTCCGCCTCTGGAGGTGTTTACAAGGATCACACCATCTTTCATTTTTGCAATCGTTTCGGAGTTGATCAGATGCTCTGTTTCCGGAGTCATCGGACAGTGCAGACTGATCAGATCACTGGTGGAAAGGAGTTCGTCCAGTGAAACATACTCCAGAAAGTCAAGATTTTTATTAGGGAAAAGATCATAAGCAATTACTTTCATGCCAAAGCCACGACAGATTTTTGCCATTGCCTGACCGATTTTTCCGGTGCCGATGATGCCGGCAGTTTTCTGATAAAAGTTAACGCCCATGAGACCGTTCAGTGCAAAGTTATTTTCGCGGCATTTGATATATGCCTTGTGGGTGTGCCGGTTGGCGGTAAGGGCCAGTGCCATGGCGTGTTCGGCAACTGCTTCCGGAGAATAACCGGGAACACGTGCCACCTGGATCCCACATTTTGTTGTAGTTTCCAGATCAACATTATTGTATCCGGCACAGCGCATCAGGATCAGTTTTACACCCTGGCGGTGAAGCTCCTCAATGACCGGTGCGCCGAGATCTGCATTTACAAATGCACAGATGGCATCGTAGCCGTGGGCAAGAGCTGCGGTTTCTTCATGGATATTTGCTTCAATGAATTTAATTTCAATACCTGGATAAGATGGAAGCAGCTTCTCAAAAAATTCCCTATCGTAGCTCTTGGTGTCGTAAAACAAAATTTTCATAATCGTTGCTCCTCTCTGGAAATAATTATTTTCCGAAAAAATAATACCATAATAGTAGGAATTTGGAAAGTGGGAAAAGCGATAAAATTTATCAAAAAAATGGTTTTGTTTTGGGATTATAGTATCCATAATAAATAAAAATTATACGAAATACAAAAAAAGAGAGCATTTTATGCACTGTCATCTGATGGAACAGACGCTGTGATGCATGAAAATGCTCTCTGTCTGGATATAAGATAATTATTCTGCCAGATTGTAAAGATCGGAATAGAATTCCGGATAGGAGATGTTGACACAGTCTCCGTTTTTGATGGAAAGTGTTCCCTCACAAAGCAGTCCTGCTACTGCAAAAGACATGGCTACACGGTGATCCAGATGAGAATCGGTCTCTGCGCCATGAAGGGGTTTTCCACCATGAATGATCATGCCATCTTCGGTTTCCTGGATATCTGCGCCCATTTTCCGAAGATTTTCCGTCATAACCTGGATGCGGTCGGACTCTTTGACACGAAGCTCCTGTGCATCCCGGATAACAGTGGTTCCTTCTGCAAAAGCTGCCATAACGGCGATCATCGGAAGTTCATCGATCAGAGTAGGAATGATCGCGCCTTCTATTGTGGTCCCGTGAAGCGCAGAGGAGCGGATCAGAAGATCGGCAGTAGGTTCGCCCTCTGTGGTTTCATTGAGAAGAGTGATATTTGCTCCCATGGCCCTGCATACACGGAGGATGCCGTCACGGGTCGGGTTGATCCCCACATTTTTCAGAAGGATCTCACTGTTGGGAACAAGAAGACCTGCTGCGATAAAATAAGCTGCAGAAGAGATATCTCCCGGAACCAGGATCTCACGTCCGTAAAGAGATGGGTCCGGTTTGATGGATGCTGTTGTTCCCTCTGCGGTTACATTGGCGCCAAAGTAATTCAGCATGATCTCCGTGTGATTTCTGGAAAGGACCGGCTCTGTTACACGGGTAATGCCGTCAGCGTACATTCCGGCAAGAAGTACGCAGGATTTTACCTGGGCAGATGCTACCGGAGAATTGTAGTGGATGGCATGGAGCTTTTTTCCGGAGATCTTAAGCGGTGCACATCCGTTTCCGTTGAGACTTACGATATCGGCACCCATTTGGGAAAGCGGAGTCATGATCCGTTTCATAGGGCGTTTCTGGATGGAAGCATCACCGGTAAGCTCTGATACAAAGTCCTGTCCTGCAAGGATTCCGGAGATGAGGCGGGTGGTGGTGCCGCTGTTACCGACGTCAAGAGTCTCTGACGGAGCACTGAGACCATGGAGACCTTTTCCGTGGACCAGGATCTCTCCTTCTGTATTTTCAATGTTAATACCCATTTTCCGGAAACAGGAAATAGTGGAGAGACAGTCTGCACCCTCCAGAAAATTTGTGATCCGGGTAGTGCCTTCTGCAAGAGAGCCGAACATGACAGCTCTGTGAGAAATGGATTTATCTCCGGGAATGGCAAGAAAGCCGGATAATTTTTTTGCTTTTTTGATTTCCATATTAGTACCTGCCTGTATTGTTATTTTTGAAATACATGGCAGCAGATCGGATATCTGCTGCCGTTTATATATCAGCGTTCGCAGATCTTGTAATTACGTTTTGTAAGAAGCACTTTAGCCTGCTCCAGAGCTGCGTCTGTATAAAATTCGATCTTCAGAACGCCATCTTCAAATTCTCGGTTGTGGATAATACCGATATTTTTGATGCTGACCTTTTCTGTTGCAAGGATGGTTGCGATGGTTGCAATGGCACCGGCCTCATCTGCCACATCGATATAAAGGACATAGGAGCGGGGGATCAGGCTGTTGTCTACAATGTCAATGGAGTCACGGTAATCCTTGGAGCTTGCAAACATGTCAAAGATGTTGTCAGCTTCTTTGTTGTCAATGGAACAGCGGATCTGGATCAGCATACGGATAAATTCATCCAGAACCGTGGAAATGTTTTTCTGATTTTCCAGACAGATCTGTTCCCACATAACTGGTGAAGAAGAGGCAATACGTGTGATATCACGGAAACCGCCGGCTGCGATCATTTTCATATACTGGGCGTCGTTATCCAGAAGATTTACAAGATTTACAAGAGCGGAGGCTACGATATGAGGAAGGTGGCTGACTCCTGCCGTGATGAAATCATGTTCTTCTGCAGTGATAACAAGGGGGATCGCACCAAGAGAGGAGATCAGTTCTGTGAAATCAGAAATCTTTTCCAAAGCAACTTCTCCTCCCGGAGTGATGATATAATAAGCATTTTCCAGAAGATGATCACTGGAATTGGAAAAACCGCTGCGTTCGGAGCCTGCCATAGGATGACCGCCGATGAAGCGTCCTTCAAGTCCGAGCTCGGTTACTTTTTCGTGGATAACACTTTTTACACTGCCTACATCTGTGAGGATACAGTTCTTTCCAAGAGAATCTTTGATCTTTTCCATGTATTCCACATTGAATTCTACAGGTGCACAGAGAAAAAGATAATCACAGTTATATAACTGCTCATCGTCAATATCACAGATCCCGTTGATCACGTTTAAACTGACTGCCTCTGCCAGAGCACTTCTGTCTTTGTCAAAGGCAAGCAGGCGATAATCCGGGTGAAATTTTCGTATGGTTCTGGCAATGGAGCCGCCGATCAGTCCAAGGCCGATAAAACCTATGGTTTTCATAGTACTTCAGAGTCCTTTCAGGTTACTTTTTACTTTTATTCTTTAATAGTGTAAATCACGACTATATTGTAAAAGAAAGTGTGAAAAATGTCAACAAATGTTAGAGGAAACAGGAAGGCCATTTTTATAGCTGTTTACTGTAATGTTTTGCGAACAGGGAAGAGTAATAGAAAGTTACTGTTCATTGGTAATATTCCGCGAAGCGTGTTGCTGAGAACGGAGTGAACAGTAACAATAGAAAAAGGCTTGAGAAATCGGAGATTTCGGACGTATAATATAATAAGAAAAAAACAATATAAGATACAGAGGAGAATTTATCATGAGATATCAGTCAGTTATGGATCTTCACACACATACCGTAGCCAGCGGACATGCATACTGCACACTTCGCGAGATGGCCAGGGCTGCTTCCGATAAAGGCCTTGAACTCCTGGGAATCACAGAGCATGCACCGAAAATGCCCGGAACCTGTCATAAGTTTTATTTCCAGAATATAAAGGTAGTACCCCGTGAAATGTACGGGATCCAGCTGCTTCTGGGTTCGGAGGTAAATATCCTGGATGCGGCGGGAACGGTAGATCTTGAGCAGAAAACCCTGGAGAAGCTGGACGTGGTCATTGCAAGTCTTCATGTTCCATGCATCAGACCAGGCAGCAGACAGGAGAATACGGAGGCCTATCTTAATGCTATGAAGAATCCGTGTGTCAATATCATCGGACATCCGGATGACGGAAGATACGAGGTTGACTATGAGGCGCTTGTACAGGGCGCCAGAGAATACGGTAAAGTCCTGGAGCTGAACAACCACTCCATGGACTCTGACTGTAACCGTGAGAATGCAGTAGAGAATGATACCATCATGCTGGAATACTGCAAAAAATATCGGGTACCTGTGGTTATGGACAGTGATGCCCATTTTGACCTTCTGATCGGGGAATTTGATCTTGCCAGAGACCTTCTGACTAAACTGGATTTTCCGGAAGAGCTGGTACTGAACCGTTCTGTGGATGCCGTGAAAAAGTATGTAAACCGGAAATTCTGAAAGATAGACGATTGTTCTGTATTAATTGACGGTAATACGAAAAACTTTCTGAAAAAAAGTTGTCAAAATTGAATAAAATGCTTGAAATTTGCATGGAAATTTAGTAAAATGTGAACATATTAAGTAAGACAAACAGGGAGGTATTACATATGGACGTTTTCAGAACAGACCGAATCAGAAATGTAGTCCTATTAGGTCATGGTGGCGCAGGCAAAACAACACTGGCTGAGGCAATGGCTTATCTGGCAGGTATGACAAGCAGACTCGGACGTGTTGAGGATGGCAATACTGTCAGCGATTATGACAAGGAAGAAATAAAGAGACATTTTTCCATCACAACTTCTCTGATCCCGGTACCATGGGACAAGGTGAAGGTAAATGTACTGGATACTCCCGGATACTTCGATTTTGTGGGAGAAGTTGAGGAGGCAGTCAGTGCCGCAGATGCAGCGATCATCGTTGTTTCCGGTAAGGCCGGTGTTCAGGTAGGAACACAGAAAGCATGGAATCTCTGCGAGAAATATAAGCTTCCGCGAATGATCTTTGTTACAGATATGGACGTGGATGATGTCAGCTATCGTGAGGTCGTGGAAGAGCTGACAGAGCTGTACGGCAAGAGGATCGCTCCCCTTCATTTCCCGATCCGTGAGGATGGTAAGTTTGTAGGTTATGTCAATGTTGTGAAGCAGGCAGGAAGAAGATATATTGATAAGGCCGGCAAGGAAGAATGCCCGGTTCCGGATTATCTGACAGAATATCTTGAGAAATATCATGAAACTCTGATGGAGTCTGTTGCAGAGACAAGCGAAGAATTTATGGACCGTTATTTCGAGGGAGATACCTTCTCCGTAGCAGAGGTTTCCGCCGCTATTGCAACCAATGTACAGGATGGAAGTATTGTTCCGGTATGCATGGGATCACCGGTGAACCTTCGCGGTGTATCTAACCTTCTGGATGATATCTGTGGTTACTTCCCAAGCCCAAGCGGACGTTCCTGCAACGGTATCGCACAGAAGACTAACGAGATCTTTGAGGCCAATTATGACTTTGCCAAGGCAAAATCCGCCTATGTATTTAAGACCATCGCGGATCCGTTCCTTGGTAAATATTCTCTGATCAAGGTATGCTCCGGTGTGCTGAAATCCGATGATACACTTCTTAATGTAGAGAAAGGAACAGAGGAGCGTGTAAACAAGCTTTATGTCATGGAAGGTTCCAAACCGATCGAAGTTCCGGAGCTTTTTGCAGGGGATATCGGTGCCATTGCCAAGCTTGGCAGTGTACAGACCGGTGACAGCCTTGCAACCAAGGCGAATCCGATCCTTTATCCAAAGGCTATACTTTCCACACCATATACATATAAGAGGTTTAAGGCAGTGAAGAAGGGCGACGAGGATAAGATCGCACAATCCCTTGCCAAGATGATGACAGAGGACAGAACACTGAAGGTTGTCAATGACAGTGCAAACCGTCAGAGTCTGATCTACGGTATGGGTGATCAGCATCTTGATATCGTTGTCAGCAAGCTGAAGGAGCGCTATAAAGTGGATGTGGAGCTTTCCAAACCGAAGGTTCCGTTCCGTGAGACACTTCGTAAAAATTCAGATGTAGAAGGCAAACATAAGAAACAGTCCGGCGGACACGGACAGTATGGCCACGTTAAGATGCGCTTTGAGCCATCTGGCGATCTGGAGACACCTTATGTATTTGAGCAGGTAGTTGTAGGTGGTGCAGTTCCGAAGAACTACTTCCCGGCTGTTGAGAAGGGACTTCAGGAATGTGTTCTCAAGGGACCTCTGGCTGCATATCCGGTTGTTGGTGTGAAGGCAACCCTTTATGATGGATCTTATCATCCGGTAGATTCTTCTGAGATGGCATTTAAGATGGCAACTATCCTTGCCTTCAAGAAGGGCTTTATGGAAGCGTCTCCTGTACTTCTTGAGCCGATCATCTCCATGAAGGTTACAGTTCCGGATAAATATACCGGTGATATTATGGGAGATCTGAACAAGAGACGTGGTCGTGTTCTCGGAATGAATCCGGACCACGAAGGAAATACCATCATTGAGGCAGATGTTCCGCTTCTTGAAATCTATGGTTATTCCACTGTCCTTCGTTCCATGACCGGTGGAAGCGGAGATTTCTCCTATGAATTTGCACGCTATGAGCAGGCTCCTAATGATATCCAGGAGAAAGAGATCGCGGCACGCGCAAGCAAGGTTGACAGTGCTGACGAATAAACAGAGATATTTTTTGAGGGCAGAATAAAGAGTTGACAGGCTGCAGCATTTGCTGTAGCCTGTTTTTAGATGCATTCGTGAATAAGCAGTCAGAGAAACGAATTGCGCTCATACAGGTTATTGAAGTATGAGCAAAAAAGAAAAGAGAGAGGACAAAAAAATGTTAGTATGTGATTATATCGTGGAACAGATTGACGGAGATTATGCACATCTGAAGCGTGTGGATCAGCCGGAGGAGGAACTGAAAGTAGTTGCCAGAGCATTACTTCCGGCAGAAATCTATGAGGGCTGTGAGCTTCATTATGAGCTGATGCAGTATTCAATGAAATGATAAGGCTGCAGGATATCGCGGATATGGCAGGTGTCAGTCGTACAACCGTATCCAATGTGATCAATGGAAATACAAAACGGGTTTCACAGAGCACCATTGACCGGATCACGGCGATCCTGAAGGAGCAGAATTATGTTCCCCACATGGGATCTGTGATGCTATCCGGACACGGCTCAAGGATCATTGGAGTGGTTCTTGGTTTTTCCTTCATTCATGGTATGCAGTCTCTGCAGGATTCTTTTGTGGGAGAGATCACCGGAACGCTGCAGGTCGAAGCAGAAAACAGAGGCTATTATATTATGCTCATTGGCGGTGAACGGATCGATAATGTGGTAGATATGGCATCCCGTTGGAATGTAGAGGGTCTTATCATTATAGGGTATAATGAAGAACAGTATCATCAGCTTTCCAGAAAGCTGAATAAAAAAATGGTATTGATCGATGCCTATCCGAAGGGTGGATATAGCTTTCAGAATGTAGGAGTGGATGATTATTCCGGCGGATATCAGATCGGGGAATATCTGCATTCCTGTGGATACCACCGGGCACTTTTTGTTGCGGAAACAGAGCAGGACAGTGATTATGCCAGATGGCTTGGATTTAAACATGCTATGGAAAAAAATGGCGGCTTCTGCAGCCGCTCCCGCTATGTGGTGGTTCCCCAGGAACCCCGGCGCAGACTGAAAAAATATGAAGAGTTGCTGCCTCATTTTCTGGAGACAAAGGCTCTGGCATTTTCTTCGGATTACACAGCTGTGGAGGCCATCAATTTTTTTACAGACAGGGGAATCCGGATTCCGGATCAGATTTCTATTACCGGCTTTGATGATAATTTTTATGCGCAGATCGTCAGGCCAAAGCTGACCACCATTCATCAGGATGTTCATCAGAAAGCACTTCTGGCCTTGCGGAAGCTGCTTCTTATGGCAGAGGGAAAGGAACCTGCCGAAAAAAATGTAAAAAGCCCTGTCTGGCTTGTAAAGAGAGATTCTGTAAAAGAGTAGCAGGATCTCTTTTTTTATGTTGTGATGACTTTTCCTGGCGCCTTTCCGGAATGTGGTAGGAATTCTTTCGCCGGACAGTAGTGCTTTATTGTTAAAACTGCATAAAAAAAACAAAAAAGTTTGGCAGTAATTTAAGTTTCACGAGAAACCTGTTGATTTTAAAGGGTGGATAGGATATGCTAATTTCAGAATCAACAGAAAAAGGAGGCCATTTACCATGAAAAAAAACTGGTGGAAAGAAAGCGTGGTATATCAGATTTACCCGAGAAGTTTTAAGGACAGCAACGGAGACGGAATTGGTGATATTCCCGGGATCATAGAAAAACTGGACTATCTGAAAGAACTGGGAGTAAATGTTCTCTGGATCTCACCCATGCTGGAATCTCCGCAGGACGACAATGGCTATGATATTTCCGATTACCGCAGGATCTATAAAGAATATGGAACCATGGAGGATTATGAAAAGCTTCTTGAAGAAGCGCATAAACGGGGCATTAAGATCCTCATGGATCTGGTCGTAAACCATACTTCCGATGAACACAACTGGTTTATTGAAAGCAGGAAATCCAAAGATAATCCTTACAGGGATTACTATATCTGGAGAGAGCCGGTGAATGGAAAAGAACCGAATAACTGGGGAAGTGCGTTCGGAGGACCTGCATGGGAGTATGATCCTCAGACAGAGATGTATTATCTTCACCTGTTTTCAAGAAAACAGCCGGATCTGAACTGGGAAAATGAAAAGGTTCGTCAGGAAGTTTACGATATGATGAATTTCTGGTGTGAAAAAGGAATCGACGGTTTCCGAATGGACGTGATCAGCATGATCTCCAAGGATCAGTCATATCCGGATGGAGAAATGAATGGAGGATTATACGGTGATTTTGGTCCTTACTGCGTCCATGGCCCGAGGATCCATGAGTTTCTTCAGGAAATGAACAGAGAGGTTTTATCCCGATACGATGTGATGACAGTTGGAGAAACCTCCGGTGTGACTATCGAAGAGGCACAGAAATATGCAGGTGAGGACAGGAATGAGCTGAACATGGTGTTTCAGTTTGAGCATGTAGAGGATCAGGGATCAGACCATGGTAAATGGACTACCGAAAAATACGATTTCCAGGAATTTAAAAAGGTTATGATCAAATGGCAGGAAGAGCTTGCGGGAAAAGCATGGAACAGTCTGTTTCTTGGAAATCATGACCAGCCAAGAAGTGTTTCCAGATTTGGAAATGATAATCCGGCATACAGGGAAACTTCAGCCAAGATGCTGGCAACCTGTCTTCATATGATGCAGGGAACTCCTTATGTTTATCAGGGAGAAGAGCTTGGAATGACCAATGCTTATTTTACAGAGCTTAAGGATTATCGTGATATCGAGAGTATTCAGTATTTCCATGAATATACAGAAGCAGGTATTTATACACCGGAATATATGATGAAGTGCCTGATGCTGAGAGGACGTGACAATGCCAGAACACCAATGCAGTGGGAGGATTCTCATCAGGCCGGCTTTACGGAGGGAACGCCATGGATCAGGGTAAACTCTAATTATAAGGAAATCAATGCGAAGCAGCAGCTTTCAGATCCGAATTCTATTTTCCATTATTATCAGAAGCTGATCCGTTTAAGAAAAGAAAAACCGGTGATCGTTTACGGTGTTTTTGAGGCACTTTACAGAGATCATGATCAGATTTTTGCATATACCAGAACCCTTGAGGGAGAGAAGCTTCTCACAGTTTGCAATTTCAGTGAGCATGTGGCAGAAATGGAAATTCCGGAAGAATTTCAGAAAAATGCAGAATGTCTGATCACAAATCTTGGAAGAAAGGATTTTGGAAAGAAAGTGGTCCTGAAACCTTATGAGGCATTTGTTCTTTACAGAAATCTGTAACAGGAGAGGGAAAAATGATAAAAAAATATGTATATGGAGAGCCCTTTGAGACTGAGGCACTGACAGAAAACATTGAGACAGCAGAAGGAAAGCCAGGATATGGAGAAATCTGTGCAGAAGATGGATTTTCTTTTACTTATATCATGGATGAAGAGGATATCGTCTACGGATTGGGAGAATCCAACCGCGGTATCAACAAGAGAGGATTCATTTACACCAGTAACTGTACCGATGATCCGGAGCATACAGAGGATAAACATTCCCTGTACGGTGCACATAATCTTATCATTGTGTCCGGAAAAGAAACCTTTGGAATGTTTTTTGACTATCCGGCAGCGATCACCTTTGACATTGGCTATACCAGAATGGATACCATGAAGGTAACCTGCGAAAATGCAGACCTGAAGCTTTATGTGATCGAAGGGGAGAGTCCCTATGATATTGTAAAGCAGTTCCGTCATGTGATCGGAAGAAGCTATATCCCGCCGAAATTTGCCTTTGGATTTGGCCAGAGCAGATGGGGCTATACTACAAAAGAGGATTTCCGGAAGGTTGCAGCTGGATATCGTGAAAATCATATTCCTATTGATATGATCTATATGGATATTGATTATATGCAGTCTTATAAGGACTTTACATTAAGTGAAGAGAATTTTCAGGATTTTCCGGAATTCGTAAAGGAACTGAAGGATCAGGATATCCGTCTGATCCCGATCATCGATGCCGGCGTCAAGGTAGAGCCGGGATACGATGTTTATGAGGAGGGTGTCAAAAATCGCTACTTCTGCCAGAGAGAGGACGGCAGTGATTTTGTAGCTGCTGTATGGCCGGGTGATACTCATTTTCCGGATGTATTGAACAAAGATGCCAGAAAATGGTTCGGTGACAAATACCGTTTCCTGATCGAGAAGGGAATCGACGGTTTCTGGAACGATATGAATGAGCCGGCGATCTTCTATTCCACAGAGGGAATGAAAGAGATCAAAGAGCTTGCAGGAGAATTTGCAAAAGATACGGAAGGAAAGATCCATATCTGGAAGATGCAGAGTGCACTTCGCAATGTTGCAAACAATCCGGAAGATTATCGGAGATTTTACCATAATGTGGATGGCAGAAAGATCCGCCATGACAAAGTCCATAACCTGTTTGGCTACAATATGACCAGAGCAGCAGGGGAGGCTTTTGAACGGATCGATCCGGAAAAACGTTTTCTGATGTTCTCCAGATCATCCTATATTGGTATGCATCGTTATGGTGGGATCTGGACCGGCGATAATAAATCCTGGTGGGCTCATATCCTTTTGAACCTGAAGATGATGCCCTCTCTGAATATGTGTGGTTTCCTGTATGCAGGAGCAGATCTGGGTGGATTTGGCGCTGATACAACAAGAGAACTGCTGCTTCGTTTCCTGGCACTTGGAGTATTCACACCGCTGATGCGTGATCATACAGCGATCGGTACCAGAGAGCAGGAATGCTACCAGTTTGAAAATGTGGAAGATTTCCGTCATGTGATCGGTGTAAGATATCGTCTTATTCCATATCTTTACAGTGAATATATGAAGGCGGCTCTGAACGATGATATGTATTTCCGGCCGTTGGGCTTTGTTTATCCGGAGGATAAGATTGCCGTACATGTGGAAGACCAGCTGCTTCTTGGAAATGAGATCATGATCGCTCCGGTTTATGAACAGAACGCAAGAGGCCGTTATGTATATCTTCCGGAGGAGATGAAGTTTGTGAAATTCCTTCCGGATGGAACCATTGCAGAGGAGATCCTTGAAAAGGGTGTTCATTATGTAGAGGTGGCACTGAATGAGATCCCGTTGTTTATCCGGAAGGGAAAATGTATTCCGGTTGCAGAAGCAGCGGAATGTGTGGCAGCTCTGGATACAAAAAATATGCAGCTTCTTGGATATGAAGGTGCGGAGTATACCTTATATGAGGACGATGGGGTCCATAAGGATTACGATAGAGAAGAAAATTACCGTGTTCTGAAAAAATAAAGTCAGCAAAATGAAATATAAATTTCTGTGTTACATCATTTACGTTAAACAGTATAAAGAATACAGGATGTGAACAGTTGATAAACAGAAAAGCCGTAAGTATATGTGAAAGTTTCTTAAACATATATCTTACGGCTTTTGCTATTGCTGCTTTACATAAAATATTTTATGTAAAGTAATTCACATTCTGTTTAAATAACACTTCAGAAAGATTTGTTTATGCTTCTTCCTCAATCTGGATAACATTTTTCAGTACAGAGCAGCATGCCATGTCACCGATAACATTGACACAGGTGGCGCCCATATCACAGAGGGTATTGATGCTGATATAAACACCAAGAACTCCGGCAGGAAGTCCGGCCATAGTTGCCAGTGCTGCGAAAGATGCGATAGCACCACCGGGAACACCTGGAGTACCAACGGAAAGCAGTACGTTTGCAAGAAGGATAATGATCATAAGAGGAATACTTACATGGATCCCGCAGGCGTTTGCAAAGAACATGATCATAAAGGACATCAGGATAGATACAGCATCCATGTTAACGGTAGCACCAAGAGGAATGGCGATGCTGGTGATCTGGTTGGATACGCCCATTTCTTCTTCCATACACTGCTTGCTTAATGGAATGGTTGCGGAGCTTGAGCAGGTTCCGAAGGCGTTCAGTGCTGCTGGCAGGATCGCTTTCAGGAATTTCAGCGGACTCTGTTTGCCGATCAGCTTTACAGAGAGACCGTACACTACAATAGCGAAGCCAAAGAATGCTACATACAGAATGACAAGCTGTGTTGCAAGGGAAATGATCGTTTCAGTTCCGTTGGCTTCCACAACCGGTACGATGGTACAGAAAACACCGATGGGTGTAAAGTACATGATGGTTGTGATGATCTTCAGGCATACTTCATTGACGGAATCAATCAGATTCAGGAATGGAGTTCCTTTTTCACCGACTGCGATCAGTGTGAAACCAATAATCAGGGCAAACACCAGAACCTGGAGCATGTTTCCGTCAGCAAATGCGGCAATCGGGTTGGAAGGGATCAGGTTTTTCAGGGTGTCAAGGATACTGCTCATTTCTGTAGCCTGGATATCGGCTGTTGCCATCTCAAATTTGACTCCCTTTCCGAGATGGATCAGTCTCGGGATGATCAGTCCGCACAGGCTGGCAAGTGCCGTTGTGCAGAGAAAATAGATCATGGATGCTACAGTGATCTTGCCGGTAGTACGTGCGTTTCCGATGGAACAGATTCCAATGACAATGGAACAGAAGACCATGGGAAAGATCATCATGTTCAGGGCGTTCATGTAGATACTTCCGATCAGACTGGTCACAGTGAGGACAGGTTCAAACCGTCCGGCCAGGAAAAGTCCTGTGAGGATACCCAGGATCAGTCCTGTAAAGATCGCACCGGTAATATGCTTCCGGTACCAGGAATAAAAAGATTTCATTTATGCGTTCCCTCCTAAGATAAATATGTATGGTATGTATAATATAGGAAAATACATGCAGGAAATTATATCATGTGAAAAAAGAAGCGTCAACTAAACCAGGTCAGGATTGCAGGTTCATGTATATTTTGATGGAAAAAGGCTGTTTTTTGATTTTTGTTTGACAAATACATCATAAGTAGTTAAAATTAATAGCAGTGTGTGAAAGCATTAAAGTATTAATACTGAGTAATTTGTCAGGAGGAATAAAAAAATGGCTGCACCTTATAACCATAGAGCCATCGAAGCGAAATGGCGCACAAACTGGGAGAAAAAGCCGGTAAATGTCAATGATGGCAAGAAACCGAAATACTACTGTCTGGATATGTTCCCGTATCCGTCCGGAAACGGTCTTCATGTAGGACACTGGAGAGGCTATGTGATCTCTGATGTATGGAGCCGCTATAAAATGCTCCAGGGTTATTACCTGATCCATCCGATGGGATGGGACGCTTTTGGTCTCCCGGCTGAGAACTATGCCATCAAGATGGGTGTTCATCCGGCAGTATCTACAGCAGCAAACATCAAAAATATCAAACGTCAGATCAACGATATCGCAGCGATCTATGACTGGGATATGGAGGTTAACACAACAGATCCGGAATTCTATAAATGGACACAGTGGATCTTTGTAAAAATGTTCAAAGAGGGGCTTGCATATGAGAAGGAGTTCCCGATCAACTGGTGCCCTTCCTGTAAGACAGGTCTTGCAAATGAAGAGGTTGTAAACGGATGCTGCGAGCGTTGTGGCACTCCGGTTACCAAAAAGAACCTCCGTCAGTGGATGCTCCGCATCACAAAATATGCAGACAGACTTTTAAGTGATCTGGATAAACTGGACTGGCCGGAGAAGGTTAAAAAGATGCAGACAGACTGGATCGGCAAATCCTACGGCGCAGAGGTCGATTTCCCGGTTGAGGGAAGAGAAGAGAAGATCACGGTCTATACAACAAGACCGGATACTCTTCATGGAGCAACATTCATGGTACTTGCACCGGAGCATGCTCTTGCAAAATCTCTTGCAACAGACGAGACAAGAGAGGCTGTAGAGAAATATATCTTTGATGCTTCCATGAAATCCAATGTAGACCGTCTTCAGGATAAAGAGAAGACCGGTGTGTTCACAGGTACTTATGCGATCAATCCGCTGAACGGCGAGAAGCTTCCAATCTGGCTTTCTGACTATGTACTTGCTGATTATGGTACAGGTGCTATCATGTGTGTACCTGCTCATGATGACCGTGACTTTGAGTTCGCAAAGAAATTCGATATTCCGATCATCCAGGTTATCGCAAAAGATGGTAAAGAAATTCAGAATATGACAGAAGCTTACACAGAGGCTTCCGGAACCATGATCAACTCCGGTGAGTGGAACGGAATGGAATCTTCCGTACTGAAGAAGGAAGCACCGCATATCATCGAGAAGCTGGGTATCGGACGTAAGACTGTCAACTACAAACTGAGAGACTGGGTATTTTCCCGTCAGCGTTACTGGGGTGAGCCGATCCCGATCGTACACTGCCCGAAATGCGGTGCGGTACCGGTACCGGAGGATCAGCTTCCGTTAAGACTTCCGGAGGTAGAAAGCTACCAGCCGACAGGAACCGGAGAGTCACCGCTTGCAGCTATTGACGAGTGGGTAAATACCACATGCCCATGCTGTGGTGCTCCTGCAAAACGTGAGACAAACACCATGCCTCAGTGGGCAGGATCTTCCTGGTATTTCCTCCGTTATGTAGATAATAAGAATAATAAAGAACTGGTTTCCAAAGAGAAAGCTGATAAATATCTGCCGGTAGATATGTATATCGGTGGTGTAGAGCATGCTGTTCTTCATCTTCTGTACTCCAGATTCTACACCAAGTTCCTGTATGATATCGGAGCTATTGATTTCGATGAGCCGTTTGTCAAGCTGTTCAACCAGGGTATGATCACAGGTAAAAACGGAATCAAGATGAGTAAATCCAAAGGAAATGTTATTTCACCGGATGATCTTGTAAATGATTACGGATGTGATTCCTTACGTATGTATGAGCTGTTCGTAGGACCGCCGGAATTGGATGCAGAATGGGATGACAGAGGAATCGATGGTGTATCCAGATTCCTGAAACGTTTCTGGAATCTGGCTCTTGACAGCATTGAGAAAGATATCCCGGCTACCAAAGAGATGGAGAAGACCCGGCATAAGATGGTATACGATATCACCAGCAGACTTGAGGCCTTCAGCCTGAATACCGTAGTGTCCGGATTTATGGAATACACAAACAAGCTGATCGCTATCGCAAAGCAGAACGACGGCGCTGTTGACAAAGAAACCATCGAGACAGTTACCATTCTTCTTGCGCCATTTGTTCCTCATATTGCAGAGGAGATCTGGGAGAAGCTTGGTCATGAGGATTCCATTTTCCATGCACAGTGGCCGGCTCACGATGAGGAGCTTATGAAGGATGATGAGATCGAGGTTCCGGTTCAGATCAACGGCAAGACCAAGGCTGTTATCAGTATTCCGGCAGAAATCTCCAAAGAAGATGCGATTGCCGAAGGAAAGAAGGCAGTTGCAGATAAGATTTCCGGAAATATCATCAAAGAGATTTACGTACCGAAGAAGATCATCAATATCGTAGTAAAATAATTGAGAAGAAATTCTCACAACAGAATAAAGTGCTTGGAAATATTGAAAAGTTTGCTTGAAATCAAGGTTTACAGACATTTTTCTTTAAAGAAAAGGTATCGTAGAATGCCGCAAAATATCGTAACAGATTTTTAAAAAGGAGTAAATTTGGAGTAAAAGTTGAAAGAAAATGGAGTAAATATTTCAAGAAAACATTAGAGGAATGACGCAGATGATAGAGATATTGTCTGCGTTATTTTTTGCGATTATAATGGTGTAAATAATTACAAAGTATGATATTATGAGAAATAAACAAATTGGAGGTTGTAAGGAGAAAGTATGTCAAGATTATTCAAGATTACCTGTATTTTAGTAATATGTTTTCTAATGTTATTGGGGTGTTCATCTAGAGAAGAAAAAGTGGAGTTGATAGAAACAAATCAATTAGAACAATCAAAAACAGATGATAAAACAGAAGAAAAAGTGAGAGAGAGCAATGAGGAAGAAACACTTGATTTAAGTGCCAACTTTAATGGTATTACTGGCTGTGCAGTTTTATATAGTCCGTCAGAAAACAAGTATTCTTTGTATAATAAAGATATGGCAGAACAAGAAGTATCCCCATATTCAACTTTTAAAATTATTTCTACATTAATAGGACTACACAACGATATTATTAAAGATGAAACCTCCACTATGAACTATGATGGAACTCAATATCCAAATTCGGAATGGAACGAGAATTTGACTTTGCAAAAAGCATTTCAGACATCTTGTATATGGTATTTTCATCAGATTATAAATAGTGCGGGAGAACAAGAAGTAAAAAAAGAACTAAGTGAGTTGGAGTATGGTAATTGTGATGTTTCTGCATGGGAAGGAAGTAATATAAATCCATACAAAGAATTAAACGGATTTTGGCTAGGTTCATCTTTAAAAATATCTCCATATGAACAGGTAGGGGTTTTATCAAAAATTTTTGAGGGTAAAAGTTTTTATGATAGTCAGAATGTTGAAATATTAAAGAAAATTATGTTAATTGAAGATGGGCAAGAGAAAAAAGTATATGGGAAAACGGGTTCTAGCACAAATGGAGAAGCATGGTTTATAGGTTTTACTGAAAAGGGACAACAAAGAGAATATTTTGCTATATATCTTGAAGATAGTTTGCAAAAAGAACGGGTTTCAAGTAGTCTTGCTAAAGAAATTGCTCTAAAAATAATAGAGTAAAGATATTTTATATTTTAGAGGAAAGGGGGAGTATAAATGGACGCAATAGGTTCATCAACAAAGTTAATGTGGTTTTTTGTTTTTATTTATTCATTTCCTATTCTATTATTGATTTTGTCGGTAACTATATGGTCTTACAAAAAGTTTAAACGACTTGCCTTTATATCGTATATTGCGGATACAATTTTAACTGTGCTTATTTTATTGGTGGATATTAGTAATTGGGTGTCAAGATTTATAAAAGGTACTCATATGTATCATTTGAACTTATGGAATTTGCTTTTTTTGATTTTAAGTGTTATATTTATTATTATCAGCATTGGTTATCGTTGTAAGAATAAAAAAATTAGTAATATTTTTATCAATATTACTACATTATTGTGTACTTTTGTTTGTGTTATTCAAATAAACACAATAAATGTGTAAGAATGATTAAACGTATTTCAGTTTGCCTATACCTAGTGAGGTCAAGGAACAAGGCGAAGCCGATACGCCGTAGGGCAGTCCTTGACGGAACGGACACAGCCAACAGCACCATGATACAGCAGAGGACTTGAAAGGTCAGAAAACCTTGCAAGTCCTCTTGTCTGTTATTGGGCGTTGTGTTTTAAGTAAAGTGCTTCTTTTACCACTTCTTTTTCAAATGCTTTGATATGACAATCATGAACTTCATTGTTGATATAAAAGCAATCGTCAGTTTGTGAGTAGGCAAGTTTGGTAACTTTCGGTTCATAAGTTTTTGTATCAATTCCGTAATAGTAAATCGTGGCGGTTGTTAATACCATGTGAATACTTTCAAAATCTCTTGTAAAAATGGTATGCCTGTCGGAATAGAAGAAATCAGACGGACATTCATAAAATTGGGAACTATCCTCTTTCAAAAATAATGGCAGTATGTGCATTGCATTTCCAGCACGATTGACAAGAACATAAAAGCGTGGAATAAGGGCGGCATACTGTGTCATCATGGCAATATATATATCGTCTAAATTATCAAGAAGATACTCGGAACAGGAGTTGTTGTAAAAGACATATTGCAGAGCGTTGTTATTTTGGCTTGTATGTTCCATAGGCACATTTTGTCCGTAAAGCCACCGTAAGTCTACATCTAAGGAGTCTGCAATCAATTCCATTTTATCGGCTTTCGGGTTGTACTGTCCCGAAAGATAGGAACTGAACGCTCCTTTGCTGATACCTGTATCTTTGACTATATCCACCTGTTTTTTATTTTTTGCTCTCATGGCAAATTTAATCCGTTCTGCGATTGTATTCATCTGAAAAACCCTCTCTTTCCATATCTCGTTATAACCTCTCATATCGTATCGTCTAAGGACACTATACCACAAGTTCAGAAAAAAGAAAACAAAAAAGTTTATAAAAAACTAAACTTTCTATTGCAAAACAAATGTGTCTGTGCTAACATACAATTAAGTTCAGAAATAACTGAACAACAAACGGCGTCGTAATGAGAAAATGAAAATATGAAAAACTGACCTATCGGTTCAACGGGGAGAAAGGAACGTGTATGCAGATTACATTGACAAAAGAACAGGTAAAAGAAGCCTTTGGAGAACTTCGTTTCATGGGTGCGGATAACTGTTACCGTTATGATAAAGACAGTAAGAAGAAAACAGAGGAAGTGGAAGCCTTAAAACTTCATCTTGGAAGCATGAAACTTGGGAACAGCGTGGATATTCGCTTGGAAGCAACGGAACTTCCGAAGATTGAGCCTTATGCTGTGGTGGAACTGGAAGAACCAGTATATGCCCCTTATGTGCAGAGAGGAAACTTCCCTGTATTAGTGGAGAAGATTACCTGTAAGGGTATCCGCCCTGTTCCAAACAAAACTATGTAGGCGGTCAAAGTTCCTGCCCTCGTTCTGACGTACCAAACGGCAGGTTGGGGGCAGGGCAATGGCAACGCCATTGCAGATAAGGAGGTTTGATAAATTTGGAAGAAAGAAACGGAAGTTTTCTTCCAGAACTCCCCTACACTAACAGGGGAGTAATACGACAGAAAGAAGAATTAAGTGCCTTGATAGATTGGTGTCAGATAACCATTAAAGAAGTTCCGTTAGAAGCGGTCATAGAAGATGTGCTGAGAATACCTATGGAACTTATGACGGTAACAGGCTATGAAAAAGGGATTGCAGGACATGAGGTTGTGGCAATCTTCGATAATATCAAGGTGCTAAAGCCGACAGGAAATGCACAGTATCAAGGCTTTCAGATTTTAATGAGCGGGAAAGGCTGTCGCAACTATGAAAATTTTTTACAACTCAATGAGGAAACATGGTTTGATTTCTTAAACAGAGTTTGTCAGTATCATATCAATTTTCCTCGGATTGATTTGGCGATAGACGATAGAAAACCGTATTTGAGTATTCCCGATTTGATTGTACGGACAAAAGAGGGATTACTTTCTTCAAAGTTACGGGAGATAGATTTTCACGACTCGGGAGAACTGAAAGAAGAAGTGTTTCAGAGTAAAGGTGGTAGTCTTTATCTTGGCAGTTCAGCCAGTAATTTGAGATTGGTATTTTATGAAAAGGGATATGAACAGAATAAAAAGTATGGAACAGAATTAGATGAAAATTGGAACAGATATGAATTGAGATTTCGGCAGGAAATGGCAGTAAGTGTAGTACAGGAATTATTGAGATATAGAGATGTGGCAGGACTGGCAATGGAAGTATTGAACAGCAAAATACGATTTTTAGAAAAGCCGACAGACAGCACGACAACACGAAAAAGACTTTATCCAACCTATAAAGCATGGGCGGAATTGATGAAAGACATAGGCAAGGTGAAGCTTACTATGCAACCACAGAAGAAAAGTTTACAAAAGGTGTGGGAGTGGCTAGAAAAGTATGTTGCACCGTCTTTGAAACTGTTTGCAGAGGTTGGAAAAATAGAGCAGAGAGATTATATTGGTAATCTTATAGCAAATGGAAAAATGAATATCACACAAAAGCAGTTGTATGATGATTATATAAAAGCAAGAAAATTAGGCGAAAGGGGGTAATCGTATCGAGAAAGCACTACTAAATATAAATGAATTTTGTGAGTATATGGGGATTGGGAAAACAAAGGCAAGAGAACTGTTGAACAATCCGAAAAATAGATTTACAGTACGCATTGGTAATCGGTTGTATGCAAATAAGAAATTACTTGATGAATGGCTGGAATATCAATGCAAAAGGGCTTGAAAAGAAAATGGGGTGTGGATATAATGAAAATTGAAATATTTACTTTACCATATTTCTTTCAGTAGAAGAAAGGAAAGTTGGTATGGGTAAAGATTTAAAAGGAAAAGAACTCGGTAAGGGAATTTCACAGAGAGCAGATGGACGCTATATTGCAAGATTTACAAGCAAAACAGGAAAACGTAAAACGCTTTATGATTTTAAACTGAATGAATTAAAACGGAAGTTGCGAGAAGCGGTTTATGAAGATGAACATGGTTTGAATGGCAACGGCGAAAGTATCACTTTAAACGCATGGTATGTAACGTGGACGGAGTTGTATAAGAAGAAAACAGTCAAAATGACTACGATATATAAAAACCACAGTTACTATAATTCAAGAGTGAAGAACTCTATCGGAAAGATGTATTTGCAGGACATTAAAACATATCATGTTCAAAAATTCATAAATGAATTGATAGATAGCGGTCTTGCACATGGAACGGTGTCGAACATCAGATTTATGCTGAGTGATATGTTTGATAAAGCAGTATTGAGTGAATATATTAGAAAAAATCCATGTATCGGTGTGGAAATGCCAAAAGAAGTGAAAAAGGAAAGGCGTGTATTAACAAGAGAGGAACAGGAAAAATTCTTTACATTTGCTTCTTCCTACATACACATCAATGTTTTGAAATTTGCTGTGACAACAGGTTGTCGGATTGGAGAAGTGCTTGGGCTGAAATGGGAAGATTGTGACTTTGAAAAAAGAGAAATTACAATCAATAAGACAATTCATTATTCAAAGGCTTCTAGTCCCGTCGAGGGTTCAAAGTTTTTCTACACAACCGCCAAAACCATATCAAGCAATCGTGTTATTCCTATGACAGATGAAGTATATGAGATTTTGCAAAATCAGAAGATAAAGCAGACAGAACAGAAGATGTGGAAACGCTCAATATGGAAACAGCATAAAGAATTTCAAAATTTGGTATTTACCTGTTCAGACGGTTCGCCAGTTTACTATTACAACGTTAATAGTGCAATCAAAGACTATGTAGCGAAAATCAATGTAATAGAGATTGAACTGGCAAAGGAAGAAAAGAGAGAGCCGAAGATATTTGAACTATTTACCTGTCACACTCTACGACATACATACGCTACAAGGTGCTATGAAAATGGAGTAGACCAACAGGTAGTGCAGAAACTCTTAGGTCACTCCACATTGGCAATGACAACCGATTTATACACGCACGTTTCAGAAGAAAAGAAAAAAGAAGAAGTAGCCGAACTGAAAATATTGGCTTAAAATTGGAGTAAAAATGGAGTAAATCATAAGATAGATAGCGAAAAACAGCGTAAAATCAACATTTTCGAGTAGATATAAATATTGTAATGAAGTAATAAGATAAATCAAAAACACCCGAAGCAGGGCGGAAGATATTTCTGCCTTTGCCAGGGTGTTTTTTACATGGATAAACATCGTGAAGTAAGTATGCACAAAAATAACTAATGTTATTTAGAATAAATGCCAATAATATTTAGGCATTTTAACAGATTTGCCTAGTTTTTGGTCATACCAATTATATTGTCTATTGTTATTCAAATGGAAAAAACGTACAGTAACACCATGAGTCAGGCAAAGATAGTAAGAAAGCTTTGGTACTCGAAATGCAGTGTGACGGAATGAAGATGTCCGTTTAGCTAGATTGCATATTTACATTGAGAGAAATAAGGAGAGATAGTATGAGCGCAATGAACACACTTAAGAAATTCGGACTTGAACAGGCATTTAACTATGTTTATAAAGATCCGGATAAGAATTTTATCAAGATCATGGACTGGGCAGATAAATTTTCCGGTGGTGGATTTCCTACACAGAGAGCAATGATCCGCGAAGTCATTTCCAATCCGGAACATCCGTATTATCCGTTTATTCATAGATTGGTAACTGATATTGATCCGCATGTTATGAAAACTCTGGTTGCAAACTTCTTTATCAATGCAAATCTTGCAGGCTGGAAGAAACAGGATGAATGCCGTGAGAAATATGGCTGTAATATCCCGTGGGCAATCCTTCTTGACCCAACAAGTGCATGTAACCTGCACTGTACAGGATGCTGGGCAGCAGAGTATGGAAACAAGCTGAACCTCACCTACGATGAGATCGATGACATCATCCGCCAGGGTAAGGAGCTTGGCGTTTATATGTATATTTACACAGGCGGAGAGCCACTTGTAAGAAAAAAGGATCTGATCCGTCTTTGCGAGAAACATAATGACTGTATCTTCCTTTCCTTCACAAATGCAACACTGATCGATGAGGATTTTGCAAATGATATGCTTCGGGTAGGAAACTTTGTTCCTGCGATTTCACTGGAAGGATTTGAGACTGCAACAGATGGCAGAAGAGGAAATGGTGTATACCAGAAGGTTATCAAGGCCATCAATCTTCTCAGAGAGAAGAAGCTTGTATTTGGTATCTCTGCATGTTATACGAGTGCAAATTTCGAGTCTATCACATCAGAGGCATTTTACGACAGCCTGATCGATCTTGGAGCGTACTTTATCTGGTATTTCCATTATATGCCGGTTGGAAATGATGCAGCACCGGAGCTGCTTCCTACTCCTGCACAGAGAAGAGAAACCTATGAGCGTATCCGTAAATACCGTGCAACAAAGCCGTTGTTTGCAATGGATTTCCAGAATGATGCAGAGTTTGTGGGAGGATGTATTGCAGGCGGCCGTCGCTATCTGCATATCAATGCAAACGGCGATATCGATCCATGTGTGTTTATCCATTATTCTGATTCCAATATCCGCGAGAAAACACTTCTGGAAGCACTGCAGTCTCCGATGATGATGGCATATCATGACGGACAGCCGTTTAATGACAATATGTACCGTCCATGCCCGATGCTTGAAAATCCGCAGAAGCTGAGAGAAATGGTAGAAAAATCCGGAGCACATTCCACAGATCTTCAGTCACCGGAGAGTGCAGAGCATCTCTGTGCGAAATGTGATCGGTATGCTGAAAACTGGAAGCCGGTAGCAGAGGAAATGTGGAAGGAAGACCAGGAGAGAAAGGCAGCGAAGAAAGGCTGCTGATCCTGAAACTTAAAAAAGCAGAACTTATAAAAGAGCACGGTACCGGAAACAGGTGCCGGTGCTCTTTTTTTGAAAACGGAGGGATCAGACCATGAAAAAAATGATTGACAACATCAGAAAATATCTGCCAGCGGTGCTCCTTCTTGTGCTTCTCCTTTTCTGTATCCGTTATAGAGAGGATCTGTCTGTGGAAAAGATTCTGCGCTATACGCCGAAGGAACCTGTTAAGGCTGCATTGCTTATGCTTGTGTTTTATGCCGTGAAAAGTGTTTCCTTTGTATTCCCCATTGCAGTTTTGCAGCTGGCTGTAGGACATCTGTTTTCTACAGGAACTGCACTTCTGGTGAACTTTCTGGGAAGAGCAGTTACATTGGCGCTTCCTTACTGGATGGGACGTTTTTCCGGCTCTTCCATGGTGGAGAATCTTACTTCCAAATATCCGAAGCTGAAAACAGTGGTGGACTATCAGAACGGAAATCCGCTGTATATCTCTTTTTTTATGAGAACGCTGAATTTTTTGCCCGGGGATGCAGTGGGCCTGTTTCTGGGCGCGGTGAAGATCCCGTTTGAAGTATATATGCTGGGCGGGATGCTGGGAACATTTCCGGGAGTTATCCTAGCCACGATATTTGGAGCAAATATCAAGAATCCCGGATCACCGGCATTCTGGCTTTCCGCAGTGCTTCTTGTGATGATCAGTGTATTCTCGATCCTGATACACAGGCATATTTCCCGGAAGAAAAAATAACAGGGCTTTCTCTTCCTGCTTTTACTGAGAGGAAAAATGTAGTATAATGCAGACAGTAAAGAAAAGAAGGGAAGGAACATGGGGATCGATCATAACAAAAGATTAAAGGAACATTTATATTATTACAGTGCAAGAATCAGCCGGGATATCTCAAATCTGATCAAGTGGCTGGTTCTTGCTGTCATTACAGGATGTATCGTAGGAGCTGCCAGCACACTGTTTTCTTTTACGTTGAAGGCAGTGACCAGTTACCGGAAGGCGCATGAATGGATTTTTCTTTTGCTGCCATTATCTGGACTTGTCATTGTATTTTTGTATGAGAAGCTTGGAAAAGAGGATGGAGGGACCAATCAGGTTCTTTCTACCGTGCGTTCCAGAGATGATGTGCCGATCCTTTCTGCGCCGCTGATCTTTATCACAACGGCGCTGACTCATTTTACCGGTGGTTCTGCGGGACGTGAGGGAGCAGCGATCCAGCTTGGAGGAAGTATTGCCAACCAGCTTGGAAGATGGATCCATCTGGACGAGGAGGACCGTCATGTAATTGTCATGTGCGGCATGAGCGCGGCGTTTTCCGCATTGTTTGGAACACCGATGGCAGCGGCAGTTTTTGCGCTGGAAGTGGTCAGTGTGGGCGTGATGTATTATGCAGCACTGATGCCGTGTATGATCGCGTCATTGATCGCTTCCGGATTTGCAGCCGGAATGGGAGTCACGCCGGAAAGTTTTCATGTGACGGATATTCCGGCACTGACTGTGGAAACTGGCCTGAAAATGGGAGTGATCGCTCTGGGCTGTGCATTTGTCAGCATTATGTTCTGTATTGCGCTGAATGGTGCAGCAGGACTTTATGGCAGATGGTTTAAGAATAAATATGTCAGGGTTGCAGTGGGCGCCTGCCTGGTCATTGTTGTCACCTTTATTTTGAGAACAGATGAATATATGGGCGCTGGTGCGGAGCTTATTGAAAAAGCGGTGGAAAACGGACAGGCGGATACTTTCGCCTTTTTCTGGAAAATGGTGCTTACAGCACTGACTATGCGCGCAGGATTCCGCGGGGGAGAGATCGTACCTTCTTTCTGCATTGGAGCTACCTTTGGCTGTGTGATGGGTAATCTTATGGGAATTTCTCCGTCGATCTGTGCAGCCTGCGGAATGGCAGCAGTTTTCTGCGGTGTGACCAACTGTCCGATCACTTCGATCCTGATCGCTTTTGAAATGTTTGGATTTAAGGGAGTATCCTTCTATCTGATCGCAGTATCTATCAGCTATGCAGCATCGGGATATTATGGCCTTTACAAGGATCAGACCATTGTGTACTCCAAATATAAAGCAAAATATGTGAACCGACATACCAGATTCTGATATAGAACGAAATGTGAAGGGGTGTGTATACTGGCATAATATCTTATGGAATACCGCATAGACATGGCTGGAAAATATCTGGACATCTGCGGAAATCTGATGTAATATATTAAACGTTAGTATTTACAGAAAGGCAGATTTTAAGGTATGGAAGAGAAGATTCTTGATTTTATCATGGAGTATGCACAGGAGAATGAGGGAGTTCCGTTTCAGGTGATCGAGGAGAATTTTAATATCGTTATGGATGATAAGCTGAAAGATATCATCAGTGATGCGATCTGGGACAGGGATAATGTTTCCGATGTGATCATGGAAAGTGAGCGTTATGTGATCACCTGTTTTGAAGATTAATACAGGGCTATCTGTGACCGTTACGGTAATGGAATTAAGAAATCTGATATGAGGAGAATGCATATAGGGCATTCTCCTTTTTTCGTCAATCTGTCAAAAGAATCCAAAGGAATTGAAGTCCCCAAAAAAGAATGGTATCCTAAAGAAAAAAGTAGATGGGGTGGTTGAAATGAACAGCAAATATGAGATCAGCACAAAAGAAAACCGGGAATTCCTGAAAGCATCCTGTGAGGAACTTTTGAATTTCGGACATCGGTTTCCTTCACCAAATGGAGGTTCCTATTATCTGGGGGACGACGGAACACCATGGAAGGACAGAAATCGGGAAACCTGGATCACCTGTCGTATGGCTCATGTATACAGTCTGGGTCTGATGCTTGGCCATGAGGGAAGTGGAGAGCTTGCGGATGCGGCATTGAAAGGTCTGAAGGGAGAGCTTCACGATGAAAAAAACGGTGGCTGGTATGCAGGTGTAACACCGGAAGGAGATATTGTGCCCAATAAACAGTGTTATGCCCATGCATTTGTGATCCTGGCTGCATCTTCCGCACTGACAGCCGGAAGGCCCGGGGCGAAAGAGCTCCTTGAAGAGGCATTGGCTGTTTATGACCGACATTTCTGGAATGAAGAGGAAGGGCTGGCCTGCGACACCTGGAATACAGAATTTACTGTGCTGGATGATTACCGGGGATTAAATGCCAATATGCATACGGTAGAGGCTTTTCTGGCAGCAGGAGATGTCACCGGGGATAAAAAATATCACATTCGTGCAGGCAGGATCATTGATCATGTGATCCAGTGGGCAGAAGATAACTCCTGGAGGATCCCGGAACATTTTACGAAGGAATGGGCGGCAGATCTTGACTGCAACCGTGACCGTCCGGATGATCCGTTCAAGCCATACGGCGCGACACCGGGACATGGAATCGAATGGGCAAGGCTGATCACACAGTGGGCACTTGCAAACTGCGGAGAAGAGAAAGAAAAACTGGAAAAATATCTTCAGGCAGCAGAAAACCTTTACACAACGGCAATAAAAGACGGCTGGAACGCAGATGGTGCACCGGGAATTGTATACACGACAGATTGGAATGGCAAACCGGTGGTACATGACCGTATGCACTGGACTCTTGCGGAAGCGATCAATACCTCTGCAGTTCTTTATCAGGTGACCGGTAAGGAGAAATATGCGAAAGATTATGCTGCGTTTATGAAGTACCTGGATGAAGTGGTCATGGATCACGAAAACGGCTCCTGGTTTCATCAGCTGGATGAGCAGAATCATCTGAAAGGAACCGTATGGCCCGGAAAATCCGATCTGTACCATGCACTGCAGTCTACACTGATCCCGTATCATAAAGCAGACACGTCTATTGCACCGGCAGTGAAGAAAAAACTGGAGATCTGAACAAAATCGTTTTACAATTTTGGTTCATGAGCATGTAACGAAAACATAAAAAACCTTCCTGTGTTTACAGAAAAATTTCTCAGGACAGATACTTGCAGAGATACAGGTATCCGGTCTTGAAGAAATACGAGAACACAGGAAGGTTTTTTGTTGAATAGTTATTACTCCGTAACCTCTTTCAGATCCGAAATATCCGGAGAAGCCATGAGAGAATAATTGGTGTAATAAACAACGAAACCGGGTTTCGCACCGGCAGGTTTTTTCACATGCTTTTTCTGGATATAATCGATCTCTACCTTGGGAGCAGAGTGTCCTTTGGAGTACCAGGCGGCCAGGCGGCCTGCTTCTTCGAAGGTACGGTCCGGAAGTTCACCGTCTTTGGTGCGGACGATCACATGGGAACCAGCCATTTTCTTTGCATGGAACCACCAGTCATTTCCGGTTGCGAACTTGAAAGTCAGCTCATCATTCTGGAAATTGTTTTTTCCCACATAGATATCAAAACCGTCACTGGATATGTAGTGGAGCGGTTTGGATTTCGGCTGGGCTTTCTGGCCTTTTTTGTTTGTGTAGTGACGTTTGATATAGCCGTACTCAGTGAGCTCTTCCTTGATCTGGGAAAGGTCACTTTCAGATCTGGCGATATCCAGAGCATTGGAGATAGATTCCAGATGAGAGATCTCACTTTCCGTATCTGTGATCTGTTCTGTGACGGCTTCCTCTGTACGCTTCAGCTTCCCGTATTTATCAAAATATTTCTTGGAATTCTGTGCCGGAGTCAGTGTCGGGTCAAGAGGGATAGTGATCTCCTCATTGGTGTAATAGTTCAGTGCCTTAAAGGATCTGCAGCCTTCCTCAAGCCCGTATCCGTAGGTGTTGATCAGTTCACCGTAGACCTTGAATTTATCTTTTTTTGCAGTATCATTCAGCTGCTTTTTCTGGATGTTGTATTTTTTTCGGTTACGTTCCAGAGCGGTCTGTACTACACGGCGAAGATCGGAGGATTTCTGGTGGATACGTGTCAGCAGACTTTTGGTAGCATAATAGGTCTCCAGCATAACAGAGACACTGTCAAAGATTTCGCTGCGGTATTCACTGCCAAACTGCTGATAAGGAAAGACACCGTATTCCACAGGTTCCTCTCCGCGGTAGACAATATTTGGGGTGAACTCTCTGTTCCGGATCTGTTCCATAAGGCGGAGAAAGGTATGATAAAGATGGGTGCAGGCTGCCTCATCCAGGGACTGCGATGCATCGCTTCCGTCAATGGATGCACGGTAGCAGATCTCCTCAGCCATTACCGGGCTCATACCTGTGAGTGAAGTGTAAAGCGCCTTGGAAATATTCACAGGCTTTTTACAGATGTGCTGTGTGAACTCCTCCTCGGAAACAGTCAGCGGATTTTCTTTATCCCTGGTATTGGGAATGAAATATTCTCTTCCGGGAAGAACCTCACGGACAGAGCTCATATGAGAAGAGACATGTTTGATGCTGTCCAGGATCATTCCCTTTTCGTCACAGAAGATGATGTTGCTGTGCTTGCCCATCAGTTCCATGATCAGACGCTTTCTGCAGGGATCCCCCAGCTCATTAAGATGCTCCAGCTCAAATTCCACCACGCGCTCCATTCCAGGCTGTTTCACATCAAGGATACGGGCGCTTCCGATGTGCTTTCTGAGAAGCATGCAGAAGTTCGGTGCAGTTAAAGGACTGATACGGTTCTTATCTGTAAAATAGATCAGAGGAAGGGATGCGCTTGCACTTAAGAGAAGACGTTTCTGTCCATTTGCGCCCTTTCCTGTGATCAAAAGTTCATCGTTTTCCGGTTGGGCGATCTTGTTGATACGTCCGCCTTTTAAATTATCATCGATCTCTGCCACGAGAGCAGAAACTGTAATTCCGTCAAATGCCATGATTTTACCTCCATTTCAACATCAATCATTATAACAGTAAAAAAAGAGTTTGACTAGGGTTTTGGAATGAACTATAATAAATCCGTATGCAATCAGTTACTGTATTTATCAGCAGCTGATAAACTTAAGAGGCAGTATTGGAGGATAACATGATAAAAAGTATGACCGGCTTTGGCAGGGCAGAAGCAGTTTCCAGAGAGCGTAAGGTTTCTGTTGAACTGAAATCCGTCAATCACAGATATCTGGATCTGAACATCAAAATGCCGAAAAGACTCAGCTATTTTGAGGGAGAGATCCGAAATGTGATGAAGACTTATATCCGCCGCGGCAAAGTCGATGTGTTCATCACCTATGAAGACTATACAATGGGCGGAATGGCTCTGAAATACAATGCAGAGCTGGCAAAGGAATATCTGGGCTATCTGAACCAGATGAGTGAGGAACTGGGGATCGAGAATGATATCCGTGTTTCCACACTTTCCAGATATCCGGATGTGTTTACAATGGAAGAGCAGGCTCCGGATGAGGAAGAGCTCTGGAATTTTCTGGAGGGTCCGCTTCATGAGGCCTGCCGGAAATTTGTGGAGACCCGCCAGCGTGAAGGTGCTAATCTGAAACAGGATCTTCTTGGGAAGCTGGACGGACTGGAAGCAAAGGTCGATGTAGTGGAAAAACGTTCTCCGGAAGTAGTGAAGGCTTATCGGGAGAAACTGGAAGCCAAGATGCACGAGCTACTTGAAGATAACCAGATCGATGATTCCAGGATCGCCGCAGAGGTGATACTTTTTTCAGATAAGATCTGCAATGATGAGGAGACGGTACGTCTTCGAAGCCACATCCACGGAATGAGAAAGATCCTGGACGAGAACGAGGGCGTGGGACGTAAGATGGATTTCATGGCACAGGAGATGAACCGTGAGGCGAACACTATCCTGTCTAAATCCAATGATCTTATTGTATCCAACGCGGCCATCGATCTGAAGACAGAGATCGAGAAGATCCGTGAGCAGATCCAGAATATCGAGTAACCGGGCAGGAAACAGGCTGTACACAGACAGAAAGGGAGAGCGTAAATGGCGAAACTTATTAATGTAGGCTTTGGAAATGTTGTCAATTCACGCAAGATCGTGGCTGTGGTAAGTCCGGATGCCGCTCCTGTAAAGCGCATGATACAGAGTGTCAAGGGGACCCGAACTCTGATCGATGCCACACAGGGAAGAAAAACAAAAGCAGTGATTGTTACTTCCGATGATTATCTTGTCCTTTCCGCTCTGCAGCCGGAAACCATTGCCAGGAGATTTTCGGAAGCGTATGGAGAGGAAATGAGGGAGGAAGGAAATGAGTAAGGGAATTTTAGTTGTTGTTTCGGGCTTTTCCGGTTCCGGAAAAGGTACTGTCATGAAACGGCTGATGGAAAAATATGACAATTATGCATTATCTGTTTCTGTTACTACCAGAAATCCAAGACCGGGTGAGAAGGACGGAGAGGCTTATTTCTTCCGCACAAAAGAAGAATTTGAACAGCTGATCCGGGAAGACGGACTGATCGAGTATGCACAGTATGTGGAGAATTATTATGGCACACCCCGCAAATATGTAGAGGAGCAGCTTTCCGCAGGGAAAGATGTGATCCTTGAGATCGAGATCCAGGGTGCCATGAAGATCCGTGAGAAGTTTCCGGATACACTGCTGGTATTTGTATGTCCGCCGTCTATGGAGGAGCTTAAGAACCGTCTGGTAGGTCGCGGAACAGAGACTCTGGATGTGATCAACGGGCGTCTCAGAAGAGCGGTTGAAGAATCCAGAGGAATGGATAAATATGATTATCTCCTGATCAATGATGATCTGGAGGAATGTGTTGATACACTTCATGAGACCATCCGGTGTGAGCGCATGCGTACATCCAGGAATCATGATTTTGTATCCAGGATCCAGAAAGAAGCGGAAGCTTTTTTATAAATACCAATTAACAAGTTAAATACGGCCCTGCCGTTACAGAAGGGAGAAAAGATATGATACATCCATCTTATTCAGAATTAATTGAGGCTATCAACACAAACAACGAGGACGACGATGAGGCTCTCGTGCTGAACAGCCGTTATTCTCTTGTACTTGCAGCAAGCAAACGTGCCCGCCAGCTGATCGCAGGAGCAGAGCCGCTTGTACCGGGTGCAGCAGGAAAGAAACCGCTTTCCGTTGCCATTGATGAGCTGTACAAGGGCAAAGTAAAGATCCTTCCCGGACAGGAGGAAGAGGAAGAGCTGGAGGCTCTTGAAGCTGAGAAGGAGGCTCTTGAGGCAGCAGAGGGCGAGACCGCAGAAGGCACTGAGACTGCAGAAGCAGCTCAGACAGAAGCGGAGTAATTTTATGAAAATATTATTCATCTCTCTTGGCTGTGACAAGAACCTGGCGGATTCTGAGGAAATGCTGGGACTTCTTACAGCCGGAGGTCATGAGATCACAGACGATGAAACACAGGCAGATGCAATCGTGATCAATACCTGCTGTTTTATCAAGGATGCCAAGGAAGAGAGTGTGGAAACCATTCTTGAAATGGCAGAATACAAAAAAACAGGAAGCTGCCATGCACTGATCGTTACCGGCTGTATGGCACAGCGATACCAGAAAGAGATCATTGAGGAGGTTCCGGAGGTCGATGCTGTTCTTGGAACTACATCCTACGGCGACATCGTAAAGGCTCTGGAGGAAGCAGTAGCCGGAAATCATTTCGAAGAATTCCGTGATATTGATTATCTGCCGGATACAGGAAGCAAACGTGTCCTTACAACAGGTGGACATTTCGGCTACCTGAAGATCGCGGAAGGCTGCGACAAGCACTGTACCTACTGCATCATCCCGAAGCTCAGAGGTAAATTTCGAAGCGTCCCAATGGAGCGCCTCATTGCCCAGGCAGAGGATATGGCTGAACAGGGAGTGAAAGAGCTGATCCTGGTAGCACAGGAGACCACCGTTTATGGAAAGGATCTTTACGGCAAAAAATCTCTTCACATTCTTTTAAAGAAGCTCTGTGAGATTAGAGGTATCCGTTGGATCCGCATCCTTTACTGTTATCCGGAGGAGATTTACGATGAACTGATCGAAACCATTCGTGATGAGAAGAAGATCTGTCATTATCTGGATATTCCGATCCAGCACGCATCGGACCGAATTCTTAAAAGAATGGGCCGCCGTACTTCCAAACAGGAACTGATCGATATTGTCGGAAAGCTCCGTAAGGAGATTCCGGATATCGTACTGCGTACAACTCTGATCACCGGATTTCCGGGTGAGACGGAGGAAGACCATGAAGAACTGAAGGAGTTCGTAGATGAGATGGAATTTGACCGTCTCGGTGTCTTCACTTACTCTCCGGAGGAGAATACCCCGGCAGCAGAGATGGCAGACCAGGTTCCGGAAGAAGTGAAGGAAGAACGCAGAGACGAGCTGATGGAGCTTCAGCAGGAGATTTCTTATGACAGAGGCCAGGACCGTATCGGACAGGAACTTCTTGTTATGATCGAAGGAAAAGTTGCAGATGAAAGTGCCTATATCGGACGTACCTACGGGGATGCACCGAAGGTTGACGGATACATTTTCGTTCAGACAGGCGAACTGCTTATGACAGGTGATTTTGCAAAGGTACGTGTGACAGGTGCGCTTGAGTATGATTTGATAGGAGTGCTGAGCGATGAATACACCGAATAAACTTACAGTTGCAAGAATGATACTTGTACCATTTCTTGTAGTTTTCTTACTGACAGGCTGGGGAGGAGAAGCAAACCGCTGGATCTGTCTTGCGATTTTTGTCGCAGCAAGTGTGACAGACTGGTTTGACGGTCATCTTGCCAGAAAATATAACCTGATAACCAATTTTGGAAAATTTATGGATCCGCTGGCAGACAAGCTTCTGGTATGCTCTGCCATGATCTGCATGATCGAGGTTGACAAGCTTCCGGCATGGGTTGTGATCATTATCATCGGACGGGAATTTATCATCAGTGGTTTCCGTCTGATTGCAGCGGAGAACGGAATTGTCATTGCCGCAAACTACTGGGGAAAATTCAAAACCGTTTCCCAGATGATCATGATCATACTTCTGATGCTGGATTTCGGAGGTGTTTTTGCAGTGCTGACACAGATATTTATCTGGCTGTCCGTTGCACTGACCATTATCTCCCTGCTGACTTATATCATGCAGAACAGAAAGGTCCTTTCCATGCAGGAGTAGGGATCAGAGTATACGAAAGGAGTTTCTTTTCATGATCACAGAACTGATATCCGTAGGAACCGAGATCCTTCTAGGAAATATCGTAAATACCAACAGCGCCTATCTTTCTGAAAAATGCGCCCTGCTTGGGTTAAGTGTTTACTATCAGGATGTAGTAGGTGATAATGAAGGCCGTATGCGTGATGTGATCCGTGCTGCACTGGATCGTTCCGATGTTGTGATCCTCACCGGAGGTCTTGGACCAACAGAGGATGATATCACCAAGGAAGTAACTGCGGATCTGATGGGAATGCCTCTTAAGGAAGATTCCCACTCAAGGAAACTGATCGATAAATATCTGAAGGAATATGAGAAAAACAATCCTCAGAGACGTATCACGAAGAACAACTATAAACAGGCCATGGTTCCTGAGGGAGCCATTGTTCTTGACAACCATAACGGAACTGCTCCGGGACTGATCCTTGAAAAAAAAGGAAAAACCGCGATCCTTCTTCCGGGACCTCCCAATGAGCTGAAGCCCATGTTCGAGGAGTACGTTGTCCCGTATCTGCAGAAAAACCAGCCGGAGATCATTGTATCCCAGATGGTTAAGATCAGCGGGATCGGTGAGAGCCAGGTAGCAGAGGAGATCCAGGATCTGATCGAAAGTCAGACCAATCCTACCATTGCACCTTATGCAAAAACCGGTGAAGTGCATCTTCGTGTGACAGCAAGCGCAGAGAATGAAAAGGCCTGCAGAAAGCTGATCAAACCGGTTGTCAAAGAGCTAAAGAAGCGTTTTGGAGAGAATGTTTTTGCCACAGATGAGAGCAAGACACTGGAGGAAGCAGTGATCGATCTTCTGAAAGAAAAAGATCTGAAGCTATCCCTGGCGGAATCTCTTACCGGCGGTATGATCGCCCAGCGCATTGTCAATGTATCCGGTGCATCTGAGGTGTTTGGATATGGCTTTGTGACCTACAGTAATAAGGCCAAGCATAAATGCCTGGGAGTGAAGAAACGTACTCTGAAGGAGCAGGGTGCAGTTTCTGCCAAATGTGCCAGAGAAATGGCAAAGGGTGCCTGCAAAGCATCTGGAGCAGATATCAGTATTTCCGTGACGGGTTTGGCAGGACCGGGAGGCGGAACAAAGGAAACTCCGGTTGGTACTGTATTTATGGGCTGTTGCTATAAGGGCAAGGCTATTGCTAAAGAGTTCCACTTTACAGGAAACCGCATGCGGATCCGCGAGCAGACTACAGCGCATGCACTGGCGATGTTACGTGACTGTATCATTATGAGCAGATAGCGAATGCTTTGATTTGTCTGGTGTTACAGATCAACCATAATATTTTTTTATATAACAGGACTGATTTTTAAACAGATGAAACTTTTGATTTCAAGTATCTGTATCAAAAATCAGTCCTGTTTTATTTTTGTTTCCTGATAATAAGCCCCGGTATGGGCGATGAAAGAATATAAACGATCATATTTACAAGGATAATACTATCATAAGTGCTAGTGTTTTTATAAGGGATTTCCTCTAAAATGTGATTAAAGCAATATATGACGTAAATATACGTTTTACCGGAAAGGGGGAAATCAGAATGAAAAAGAAAAAAAATCTGTTGTGTTTTGTGTTGCTGATCAGCCTTATTTTTACGATGGCATTTGGAAGTGTGACGGTCAGCGCCGCACCAAAACTGAACAGAACAAAAGTAACTCTTTTAAAAGGTGAGAAGACAACACTTAAGGTTACTGGGACCAAGCAGAAGGTTGCCTGGAGATCTTCCAAAAAGAGCGTTGCGACCGTAAACAGCAAAGGCCAGGTGGTTGCAAAAAATAAAGGTTCCGCAACGATCTATGCAAAGGTAAGCAAAAAAACATATAAATGTGTTGTAAAGGTAGAAACACCGAAGCTCAGCAGGACATCGCTGACATTAACAGAAAAGAAATCCAGTGCCATTAAATTGACAGGAACAACTGTGAAGGTGAAATATTCTTCTTCCAATCCGAAGATCGCACGTGTGGATTCCAAAGGAAAGATCACCGCAGTGAAAAAAGGAACAGCAGTGATCACAGCGAAGGCAAATACAAAGAAATTCAACTGTAAGGTTACAGTAAAAGCAGCGCAGAAACCGAAGCCGACACCTACACCGGTGCCGAAACCATCTTTAAGTGCCACCACCTTAAATATGAATAAAGGTGATGTGAGACAGCTTCAGGTAAAGAATTATAAAGAGATTCTTGTATGGACCAGTGATGATACATCTGTTGCAACTGTAGACAGTAAAGGCAAAGTAACGGCAGTGAATGTGGGAACAACAAAGATTCAGGTCCGGGATAAGAGTACCTGGCGAGGCAGCTGTACTGTCCACGTGACACAGACAGTAAAGAAACAGGTGGAGCCGGTTCTTACAAAAGGAACTAAATCTGCAAAAAAAGAGATCACCAATGATAAAGGACAGAAGGAAGTTATTAATGTAACGATAAATACCTATACTTACACCTTTACCACGATCCCGACCAATGCAGAGGAACTGAAACAGTATGATATCACAACGGCAGACGGACGCTATAAGACCATGGCTCTTCTGATTCTTGCATATCGTACCTGGACACCGACCAATCCGACGGACTGCGAGGAGATGATTTCTTATCTCAATAATAAAGAGATGACTCAGTATTACAAAAACTTTTTGAGGGATCGTATGAAAGCGGATAACGGATATAAATATCTTGGCAATTCTTACCTGAATGGAGCAACTCCGGCCAACAATTATACTCCGTCTAAACCGATTTCCATTACGTTAAGACAGGACACACTTCCGGGTAAGGGAAATTCCATCAGTGAAGATATCCCGTATTTTGAACCGACTCAGACCACTCCTGCGATCTACAGATCATTTACTGATTTTGCAGGCAGCGACAGTTCCAGATGGATCTGTACATATAAGCACTCCAAAACCGGAAAATGGTATATCTGGGATCAGTCCTGGCATGATCTTCTTACCAGGATCAAACAGCCGGCAGGAAACTATGAATATTGATCGAATGTGAATGTACCGCTATTCAATCCCATTCTAAAAAAGGAACCGACAGCGTAAAAACTGTCGGTTCCTTTTTGGCATACATAATAGAATATCTCATCGGTGCAGCGCAAACTTTTCAATGGCGCGTGCTACACCGTCTTCGTCATTGGAAGCAGTAATATAATCGGCTGCTTCTTTTACTTGGGGCTGTGCATTGGCCATGGCTACGCCAAAACCGACTTCCCGGAGAAGATGGACATCGTTGTCACCGTCTCCGCATGCCATAATGGATTCCCTTGGGATTCCCAGCATTTCGCCAAGAGCAACAAGAGCGGTTCCTTTGTTGACACCGGCGGCGTTGATCTCAATATTGTAGCTTAAGGAGCCTACAAGCTCCAGCTCCTTAAGTTCACTTAATTCCTTCCAGGCGGCGGCACGTTCCTCCATGTCTGCAAAAAGCGCCTGGACTTTATCCATGCTTCTGTTTTCTTTTGTAATGACATCCTGGATGTCTGGAACCGCGATACGGGTAGTACGGACATAATTCCACATATTAGGGTCGTGATGGTATTTTCCTACATTATCAAGCTTGGCAGCGTCTGCATATCCCTGACCGTCAAAATAGATCTCACTTAAAGTATCATATTTTTCAAAGATACGGAGAGCTTTTTTTGCACTTTCCATGGGAAGAAGCTGCTCGATAAGAAGTTTATTATGGTCTGTATCAAGGACTCTGGCTCCGTTGGAGGTGAGAGCATAGTGAATTCCCGGAAAATTTCTCAGTTCCGCGGGAATGCCGGTATATGGCCGGCCGGTAGCCATCAGAACAAGGATACCTGCATCAATAGCTTCCCTGAGAACGCGCCTGGTATTTTCTGTGAGTTCTTTTTTTGTATTCAGAAGAGTTCCGTCCAGATCAAGACCGATCATTTTTATCTGCTGCATATTTAAGATTTCCTTTCCCGGTTAAGGTCACATATACAGAAAAACCGTCCCGAAAAAACATTTTCCGGGACGGTACCTATCTGTTTATCAGATATCAAGAAGATCACTGTAAACTTTCAGTGCTCCGTCTGTATCATGAGCGAGAACACGTTTTGCAAGAACCTTACCAAGCTGTACACCCTCCTGGTCAAAGCTGTTCAGGTTCCATACAAAGCCCTGGAACATGATCTTGTTCTCAAAGTGTGCAAGAAGCGCACCCAGAGACTTCGGTGTAAGTTCCTCACCAATAATGATACTGGAAGGACGTCCGCCCTTGAAGTTTTTGTTCAGGTTCTCATCTTCTTTTCCACATGCAAAAGCAACGATCTGTGCTGCAACGTTTGCACAGAGCTTCTGCTGGCTTGTGCTGTTTTCGATATCAACATCAACACCAAGCTGGCTCTTCTTAAAGCCGATGAACTGAAGCGGAACAATATTAGTTCCCTGATGCAGAAGCTGGTAGAAGGAGTGCTGTCCGTTGGTTCCTGGCTCACCAAAGATCACCGGTCCGGTCACATAATCCACCGGCTCACCAAAGCGGTTTACAGATTTACCGTTAGACTCCATATCACACTGCTGAAGATGAGCAGGGAAGCGGCTTAATGCCTGTGAGTATGGTAAAACTGCAGTAGAAGGATATCCCTGTACATTTCTCTCATAAACGCCGATCAGGGCATCCAGCATATCCGGGTTCTCAAGAATGTTCTTATTTGTTGCAAGCTTATCCTCCTCGGCAGCTCCGTCAAGCAGCTCTGCGAATACTTCCGGTCCGAATGCCAGGGAAAGGATTGCTCCGCCTACACCGGAAACAGAAGAATAACGTCCGCCGATATAATCATCCATAAAGATTGCGGTAAGGTAGTCATCGCTCTTTGCCAGAGGAGAAGTCTCACTGGTTACTGCAAGCATATGCTTGGACGGGTTTAAGCCGGCTTTTGTGAGAGCGTCTTTTACGAATGCCTCGTTAGTCAGAGTCTCGAGGGTTGTACCGGATTTGGATACAACGATGAAAAGAGAGTGAGCAAGATCTACAGATGCAAGAACAGCAGCTGCATCATCCGGGTCAACGTTGCTGATGAATTTTGCTTCCATCTTGAAGGTGTTGTTTGCCTTTGCCCAGTTTTCAAGTGCGATATATAATGCACGCGGTCCCAGGTCACTTCCGCCGATACCGATCTGTACAACCGTAGTGAATTTCTCACCGGCTTCATTTGTGATCTCGCCTGCATGTACTTTGTTTGCAAAATCTGCAGCTTTCTTCTGCTGAGCTACATAGAATTCTCGCTTGTCCACACCGTCAACAACAACAGGCTCGCCAAGCTGTGTACGTGCAAGATGATGAAGGACCATACGTTTCTCGCCTGTGTTGATCACTGCGCCGTTATATAATTCCTGGAATTTTTCGATCAGTTCTGCCTCATCAGCCAGTTTGGAAAGTGCGTCAAGAACGGTCTCGTCCACTTCCTTAGCTGCGTAATTGTAAGCCAGACCTGCTGCCATCGGTACGCTGTACTTCTTTACACGTTCTGCACCCTGCTCGCCGGACATTGCTTCTGCAATGTTCACGTGATCTTTCAGACCGTTAAGTTTGCTGTAAGAAGCAAGAGTGTCCAGATTTTTCCATATTGCCATAATCATATTCCTCCTTTAATGACTGTGATCAGAGATATCAACATAAATCCTTCGGATATCTTTTTCACAATTGTCTACAGCCAATTATACTGAAAAAAGCTCTGGATTTCAACGGAAGGAACGATTTAATTGGTGAAAATCTTGTTAAATAAGGTAAAAAATATCAGAGATAACAGGATCGTGACGGAAATATGAAGAAGTTTCCGTCAGCAACAGGACAGGAATGGGGAAATATGATATGATAGAAAACAGATCACCCGGAGAAAAAAGCCGGGAAAATAATAAGTGATGAAGGGAATTGTTTTATGGAGGAAATGAAGAAAAAAGGAAATGTGATCGCACTGCTGCCTATCGGTGTTTTTCTGGTCCTGTATCTGGGACTGGGGATTTTGTTTGAGTATGTGATGAAGATCCCTATGGGATTTTATAATGTACCGATCGTTGTGGCTTTTCTGTCTGCGATCCTGGTGGCATGTGTTCAGAACAGAACGATCAGCTTTGACAGAAAGCTGGAGCTTATGGCAAAAGGAGTAGGAGATAAAAATATCATCACCATGCTTCTGATCTTTCTGACCGCAGGCTCTTTTGTGGGTGTTGTGGGGCGCAGCAGTGCAGAAAGTGTGGCCTACTGTATGCTTTCTCTGATACCGGCACGTTTTTCTGTTGCGGTATTGTTTGTAGTTGCCTGCTTCGTATCTGTGGCTATGGGAACTTCCGTTGGGACGATCACGCTTCTTACCCCTATTGCGGTAGCGGTTTCCAAAGCTTCCGGTTTTGATATGGCATTTTGCGTGGCATCGGTGATGGGAGGAGCCATGTTTGGTGACAATCTTTCTTTTATTTCTGATACCACGATCGCAGCCTGCAACGGTCAGGGCTGTCAAATGAAAGATAAATTCCGGGAAAATTTCTGGATCGCATTTCCGGCAGCTGTTGTTACACTGCTCCTGATCCTTATTCTGTCTTTTCAGACAGAGATTCAGGGAAGAGTGGTACAGGATTATCATCTTGTGCAGATCCTTCCGTATGTTTTGGTGCTGATCGGCGGGATTATCGGCATCAATGTATTTGTGGTACTTCTGATCGGAATTGTCTCCGGAGCATTTATCATGCTTCTTGGAGGACATATCACGCCAGTGGAGCTTCTGACAAATATTGGCTCCGGTGTTTCCGGGATGTTTGAGACCTGTATGGTGGCTATCCTTGTAGCAGCCATGTGTGCGCTGATCCGGGAGCATGGAGGCTTTGAAGCACTGCTTTCCGGAATACAGAGAGTTTTTAAAGGGAAAAAAGGCGGACTTCTTGGTATGGGACTTCTGGTTGGAACTATGGATATCGCAACAGCCAATAATACGGTGGCCATTGTTATGGCCAACCCCATTGCAAAGGAAATGGCGCTGGAATATAAGATCACTTCCAGAAAGACAGCTTCTATCCTGGATACATTTTCCTGTATTTTCCAGGGGGTGATCCCATATGGAGCCCAGATGCTGGTTGCCATTTCTGCGGCAAAGGAACTGGGATTTGAGCTTTCTGCTTTTCAGATCATGCCGAAACTGTTTTACCCCATGCTTCTGCTTGTGAGTTCTCTGATCGCGATCTTTGGTATAAAAGGCGGGGATGATAAATGAATCAGGAAGAGATGATCCGGGATGTCCGGAAAAGACTGTTTGAAATGCAGGATACAGGATATCGGGATTTTCATGCAAGGCTGGTTCCGACTGTGGAGAAAGAAAAGATCATCGGTATCCGGACACCGATACTCCGGAAATTTGCAAAAGAATTTGGAAAAACAGAAAGATCCGAAATGTTCCTGAAGGTTCTTCCTCATCAGTATTATGAGGAAAATAATCTCCATGGTCTGCTGATCGAGCAGATCAGAGATTATGATAAATGTCTGGGAGAACTGGAGTGTTTTCTTCCGCATATTGATAACTGGGCGACCTGTGATCTGCTGACGCTCCATATGATGAAAAAACACCGTGATATATTTATCCGGGAGGTTTATCGCTGGATGGAGTCGGATAAGCCTTATACCATCCGGTTCGGGATCAGTATGCTGATGCGTCATTATCTGGATGAAGAATTTAAACCAGAATATGCTGAGAAAGTGGCATCCATCCGCTCGGAAGAATATTATGTAAATATGATGCGAGCCTGGTATTTTGCTACAGCGCTGGCAAAACAGTATGAGAAGATCCTTCCATTCCTGGAAGAGCAGAGAATGGATATCTGGACTCATAACAAGACGATCCAGAAATCCATTGAAAGCTACCGGATCACACAAGAGCAGAAGGATCATCTCAGGACACTGCGGATAAAGAAATAAACAGCAGGTAAGGGTTGGAATATGAAGGCAATATCGATCTATGCACTTACAAGAAATCAGAATATGGAATGTGTCCAGAAGCTGGAACGCCAGCTTTCCGGCAGAGATTTTTTTCTCAGGATCAAAGAGTGGGAACTGGAAAGTATGAAAGCACTGGTGAAGCAACTGGAACTGCATATGGAGGAAGTGTATAAGCTGCGCTTTTTCTATTCGTTTCAGATCCCGAAGCTTGGAAAGGAGTTCGATCTTCTTCAGATCAAAGATGACCAGATCGTGAATATTGAACTGAAAAGCGGCATTGTGTCGGACGAGGCTATCCGGAGACAGCTGATCCAGAACCGGTATTATCTGTCTGTTTTTGGAAAACCGATCCTGTCGTATACCTATATCAGCAGTGAAGATCATCTGGTGAGACTGACCAATCATGATCACATTGTGGAGGGGGACTGGAAACAGCTATGTATTGCATTGGGGAAAGAAAGCCCGGACTATGAGGGAGATATCGAGGATCTGTTTCAGGCAGAGCTTTATCTGATCTCTCCGCTGACAGAACCGGAGCGTTTTCTCAAAAAAGAGTATTTCCTTACTTCCCAGCAGAGAGATATTGAACGGCAGATTCTGAAGAGAATACGTGGAGAAAGAGGAGGATATTTCTGGTTCAGCGGACTTCCAGGAACCGGAAAAACATTGCTGCTTTATGATATTGCGATGAAGTTGTCCGTGCGCCAGAGAGTCTGTATCATTCACTGTGGAGAGGCGGGAAAAGAATGGAAGATTCTTCATGAACGTCTGCGGCGGATAGATTTTCTGGCAGATACTCAGCTGGACGGAACGACGGATCTTGGCTGTTACAGCAGCATTCTGGTAGATGAAGCACATCTTCTGTCCCTGGAAAAATTATCGGTTCTGCTTACATGGAGTGAGAACAGGCCGGTGATCTTTTCCAGTGATTCCGAGGATGTGATCTCACCGGAAGAGATGGATCGTAGCATTGTGGAAAGCCTGGGAAATCTGTCGGAGATCCAGAAATTCCATCTGACAAACCGGATCCGTACCAATGCGGAACTTTCCTCTTTTATCCAGAACATGATGCACCTGCCGGAAAAAAGAAGCCCCAGATGGTATCCGCATATTGCAGTGGTGTATGCCAATAATGACCGCGAGGTGGAAAATTTTCTGAATGATTTTGCGGGACAGGGATATCAGCAGCGGATGCCAGAGGGTTCTGGACAGCTTGGTATCCAGGCAGTGAGAGATGCGGAGAAGATCGTTGTATTGCTGGATGAACAGTATTATTACGACGAAAAAGGATATTTAAGATCCAGGTGCTCTGCGGAAAAATATTCCAGTGTACGAAAACTTTTTCATCTTTTGAATCAGGCGAAAGAGAGCCTGGCTCTGGTGGTGAGAGAGAATATGGCGGTATATGAAGTGATGATGGAGATTTTGCAGATGCACAGAAACAGATAAAAACAAAAGATTAAAGACAATGGAGAGGAAGACAGAGGGATGGAAGTTTTGGAGATTGTTTTGCCTGTACTGGCGATGATCATTCTTGGAATCCTGTGCAGAAAATGGAAACTTTTAGATCAGAGTGGTGTCAATAACATGAAAACACTGGTAACAAATATTATGCTTCCTGTGGCAATTTTTCATGCACTGGCAACAGCAGAGTACAGTGGAAAGATCGGAATTCTGGTTCTGATCATGTTTGTGATGCTCTTGATTTCATTTGGGGCAGGATTCTGGATGAAAAGATTTATGGACGAGCCATATAAGAAATATCTTCCGTTTCTGATCTGTATCTATGAAGGTGGAATGATGGCTTACCCGTTGTATACAAGTCTTTGTGGCAGCGAAAATCTTTCACAGATTGCAGTGCTGGATATTGCGGGACTTCTTTTTGGATTCAGTGTGTATATGGGAATGCTGGGACAGACGGAAAACGGGGAAAAGATCAATGCAAAAAGCCTGTTTTACAGTGCATTGCGAACCCCTGCTTTTATAGGAACGGTTCTTGGAATTATTGTGGGACTGACACGAATGATCACCCGGCTTCTGGACAGTCCTTTTGGCAATTGTTATCTCAGTGTGGAGAATATTCTGACAACGGCCATTACGCCGATTATTCTTATTGTAGTTGGGTACAGTATGGAACTTGCGCCGGAACTTATCAGCCCCTGCCTCAAAACCATATTGCTGAGAGTCCTTTTGCAGGCAGTGATGATTGCGGGAGTTCTCATGGCAGTAAAATATTTGGTAGGAGGTTCCAGGCTTCTGAACCTGGCGGTTATTACATATATGTCCTCGCCTGCTACATTCAGTATGCAGACTTTTCTGAGAAAGAAAGAGAGCAGTGCTTATGCATCCACAACAAATTCTCTGTATTGTGTGGTCTCAATCCTGGTTTATATCACACTGGCAGTGGCAGGATGATGGAACTGAAAGAAGGGATCAAATGACGACAACGACATTATGTTATATAGAAAACGATGATAAATTCCTGATGCTTCACAGAGTAAAAAAACAGGATGATATGAATGAGGGCAAATGGATCGGCGTTGGCGGGCATGTGGAAAGTCAGGAAACTCCGGAAGAATGCCTTGTTCGTGAGGTGAAAGAGGAAACAGGGCTGACACTTACCTCCTATAAGTTCCGTGGCCTGGTGACATTTATAAACAGTGAATGCGAATCAGAACTTATGTGTGTGTTCACGGCCGATGAATATACAGGAGAACTGATTGAATGTGATGAGGGAGAACTTTGCTGGGTTGACAAAGCCATGGTGCCGAATCTTCCGGCATGGGAGGGGGATCAGGTATTTCTTGATCTGCTCCTTTCAGGAGAAAAACGCTTTTTTTCTGTAAAATTGCAGTATGAAGGTGACAGACTTGTAGAGAAGAAAATTCATTTGTATTAATAGTAGATTGTTTCATAGCTGGAGGGGAAATCATGTTTAATAAAATGATTGCACAGCAAACCGCAAAAAAAGAAAAACTTCTTGATAATTTTCTGAAAAAACATGAAGCGGAATATCCGTTTCCGGAAGATGTGGAACTCATTTGTGACATTGACTATATGGGAGATGGAAAGCCCTGTCATTTCATGGATATTTACCGTCCCCGAAATACCGGAAGCGTTGTTTCCGCAGATTCTTAAGGATCTGATGACAGGAATGGGAAATGCAAAGAGATATTTTGAAACCTATGATGGTGAATGAGAACATATTTATATGACAGGAACCAGTGCGGGGGCGAGCCTGTGCGTATATCTGGCCGCTATGTTAAAAAGTCCTGAATTGGCAAAGGCTTTTCAGGTTGTTCCAAATGATCTGAAAATTCGGGCGCTGGGTCTGGCAAGTGGAATGTATTCAAAGAAATTATCCGAAACCTGCCACCGTCATTTCTGGTCACAGCTTATGGAGATACTCTTCGAAATTACAGCAGACAGTATGCAAAAGCGATAAAAAAAGCCGGTGTGATCTGTCATCTTGAAGATTATGAGGTGGACAAAAAACTTCCGCATGCTTTTAGTACAACTTTTCCTGAAATGGAGGAAAGTAAATGTGCAAATACGCAGATGGTGGAATTTCTTCTTAAATACTGATGAAATGCCAGGAAACCTTACTGGAGTCCGGATCCGGATTATTCTCCCTGCACAAGGATGCAATCGCTATATACAGTTAAGAACACAATTTTCTTGAAATCCTAACCATAGATGATTATAATAGGGAGAAGGTATGTCAATTTTGTGCTATTAGTGATATTTGGCATTGTATTGTATTTTAATATACAAAATGCCATTTTTCTTTACGATAAGTTCGCGAAAATCCGCAGGATATTAACTGTTTGAGGGTAATGATAACCGTTGTTGGCAAGTTGAAAAAATGTCCATTTTTGACCAAACGGGGTTTTGGGCATCATTTTATAGCAACTTTTTACACAAGAATTGGCTTACAAATATAAACATTTTTGATGTTTCACTGAATTTTATATCTTTAAATTCTTTGTGAAATATTACTAATTTTAGAAAGGAATAGAATGAGAAAATTAGCATTAAGTGATGAAATTTTGCTCAAAGTTGATAAAGCTGCCCGCTATATTGGCGGCGAAGTCAACTCTGTAATGAAAGATAAAAATGAGGTAGAAATTCGTTTTGCAATGTGCTTCCCGGATGTCTACGAGATCGGCATGTCAAACCTGGGCATGATGATTCTCTATAACATGTTCAACCAGCGTGAGGATGTATGGTGTGAGCGTCTCTTTTCTCCATGGCCGGATCTGGATAAGGTGATGAGGGAGAAGAAGATTCCGTTGTTTGCACTGGAATCCCAGGAACCGATCCGGGATTTTGATTTTCTTGGAATTACGATTGGGTACGAAATGTGCTACACCAATATTCTGCAGGTACTGGATCTCAGTGGTATCCCGTTGAAGAGCGCAGACCGTGGTGAGGATTTCCCTATTGTGATTGGTGGCGGTGCCTGTGCGTATAATCCGGAGCCGCTGGCACCTTTTTTTGATATGTTTTATATCGGAGAAGGGGAAACGGTTTATGATGCACTTTTTGATGCATACAAGGCCAATAAAAAGGTTGGAGGCAGCAGGAGAGATTTCCTTCTGGCAGCAGCTAAGATTCCTGGAATTTATGTTCCGTCTCTCTATGAAGTTACCTATAAAGAAGATGGTACGATCGCATCCTTTGCACCGACGGCGGATGGTGTTCCTGAGAAGGTCCAGAAACAGCTGATCATTGATATGGAAAAGGAATATCGTGCTGTGGAGGCACCGGTCGTTCCTCACATTAAGGCAACACAGGATCGTGTAACTCTTGAGATCCAGAGAGGATGCATTCGAGGCTGTCGTTTCTGCCAGGCAGGTATGATCTATCGTCCGACCCGTGAACGTGATGTGGAGACTTTGAAGGAATCGGCGCGTATCATGCTGAAAAATACAGGACACGAAGAGATTTCCCTTAGTTCCTTAAGCTCCAGTGACTATTCCCAGCTGAAAGAACTGGTAAACTTCCTGATCGAAGAGTTTCATGGAAAGGCTGTTAATATTTCCTTACCATCTCTCAGGATCGATGCGTTTGCACTGGATGTTATGAGTAAAGTGCAGGATGTAAAGAAAAGCAGCCTGACTTTTGCTCCGGAGGCCGGTTCTCAGCGACTTCGTGACGTTATCAACAAAGGTCTGACAGAGGAAGTGATCCTCCATGGTGCGGGCGAAGCATTCAAGGGTGGCTGGAATCAGGTGAAGCTTTACTTTATGCTCGGTCTTCCCACAGAAACAGAAGACGATATGAAAGGGATTGCTCATCTGGCACAGAAGATCGCAGAGACCTATTATGAGGTAGTTCCGAAAGAACAGCGTAAAGGTAAGGTACAGATCAACGTCAGCACATCTTTCTTTGTGCCGAAGCCGTTTACCCCATTTCAGTGGGCACCAATGTATACAGAGCAGGATTTTGTGGAAAAAGCCAAGGTGGTTAAAAATGAAGTCCGCGCCCAGCTGAATCAGAGAAGTATCCGTTATAACTGGCATGAACCGGATGTAACAGCGCTGGAAGGTTTCCTTGCACGTGGTGACAGACGCTGTGCGGATGTAATTTTAAAAGCTTATGAAAAAGGTGCCCTTTACGATGCCTGGACAGAAAATTTTGATTATGATATCTGGAAGGAAGCTATGGCTGAATGCGGAGTGGATATGACATTCTACACACTTCGTGAAAGAAGCCTGGATGAGATCCTTCCATGGGATTTCATTGATACCGGTGTCAGCCGCAGATTCCTGGAGCGTGAATGGCAGCGTGCAAAAGAGGGTGTTGTGACGGAAAACTGCCGTCAGAAATGTTCTGCATGTGGAGCTATGAAATTTAAAGGAGGTGTCTGCCTTGAAGGTAAGAATTAAATTCAGCAAAGAGGGCCCTATGAAGTTTGTGGGACATCTGGATACCATGCGTTATTTCCAGAAAGCACTTCGTCGTGCAGAGCTTCCGGTAGCGTTTTCCGGTGGATACAGCCCGCATATGATCATGTCTTTTGCGGTTCCACTTGGAGTGGGGATGGAGAGTCTCGGAGATTATTTTGACCTGGAAATGGCAGAAGATATGCCTACTGCAGAGATCGCAGCCCGTCTGGAGGAACAGATGGCAGAGGGGATGCATATCGTTAGCGTCCGCAAGGTAGAGGATGGAAAAGCGGGTAAAGCGATGGCACTGGTGGCAGCAGCAGATTATCTTGTGGAATTCCGTCCGGGCAAAGAGCCTTCTATTGACTGGAAAAGCCGTGTGAAAGAATTTCTGGCACAGCCGGAGATCAAAGTGACCAAGCAGACCAAGCGCAGCGAAAAGGAGATCGATCTTCGTCCGAATATCTATAAAATGGAAGTAAGAGAGAATGGGTTCTTTTATATGCTGGCATCTGCAAGCTCTAATTATACGAAGCCGGAGATGGTAACAAACACATTTTTCCACTGGATTGGAGAAGAACTTCCGGAATTTGCCTTCACAGTGAAACGTCTGGAAATGTATGCCGATAAAGGAGAAAATGCAAGCCCACGTTTTGTGACTCTGGAATCATTAGGTGAGGAAATTGAGTAAACTGATCATAACAAGAATGGAGATCCATGGTGTGCCCTGTACAGTAGCGGCTCTTTCGGAGGAGGAACGGATCGTTGAGATCCGACTGGAATCCGATCAGGAAAAATCCATTCTTGGAAATATATACACCGGACAGGTCGAAAATATCGCATCCAATATCCAGGCGGCTTTTGTGCAGATCGAGCCTGGAAAGAGATGCTACTATTCTCTTGCAGAGGCACAGAGAGCTGTTTTTTCCGCAGGAAGAAAAGGAAACGGACCATTGCGGCCTGGAGATGAGCTCCTGGTACAGGTGAGCAGGGATGCCATGAAGGGAAAACTTCCGGCACTGACATCCAATCTGAATTTTACGGGAAGATATCTTGTTCTCACTACAGGCGATAAAAAGTTTGGTCTGTCTTCCAAGCTGGCACTGGAAGATCGCCATCGCCTCAGCGGATGGCTGAAAGAGGAAGCAGAGCGTCCGGATAAGGAATTCGGTATCATTGTCCGGACCAATGCCGCAGACGCTTCCAAAGAAGAGATCCTGAAGGAACTGGAGTGGCTGAAGGGCCGCTACCATAAAGCCGTAGTTCAGGGACGGAACCGTACCTGTTTCAGTCTTGTACTGGAGACAGAACCATTTTATGTGGCTGCTGTGAGGGATGCTTATGGTCGTGACCTGGATGAGATCATTACCGATGTGCCGGAAATCAGAGAAATGATCCTGGGATATCTGGAAGAGATCAGCCCGGAGCTTAAAGAAAAGTTTCGTTTTTATCAGGACAAACTTCTTCCGCTTTATAAGCTGTATCGCGTGGAAACCGCACTGGATGCGATCCAGAAAGAAAAAGTATGGCTGAACAGCGGCGGATTTCTGGTGATCCAGCAGACGGAGGCCTTTGTATCCATTGATGTAAACAGTGGAAAATATACCGGAAAGAAGAAAATGGAAGAAACCTTCCGTAAGATCAATCTGGAAGCGGCTGCGGAGATCGGCCGGCAGTTACGGCTGCGTAATCTTTCAGGTATTATCCTGATCGATTTTATCAACATGGAAAATCCGGATCACAGAGATGAACTCTTTCATGTTTTACAGAAGCTCCTCAGAAAAGATCCGATAAAGAGCAGGGCCATTGATATCACACCATTGCATATCCTGGAAATGACCAGAAAGAAAGTAAGACGTCCGGTGATCGAGGACATTCGGGAGCTTACAAAAAAATAATAAAAATATCAAAAAAACTATTGACATAACAGTATGTCACTGTTATGATAATCGAGTATGCCGCACAAAGAGGTTAAAGAGCTTCAGTTTCAGAACAGGAGCCACCGAATTTGGCGAGTAAATAATTAGGAGGTGCCACAGATGTACGCAATTATTGCAACAGGTGGTAAACAGTACAAGGTTGCCGAGGGTGACGTAATTAAAGTTGAAAAGCTCGGTGTAGAAGCTGGTGAAACCGTAACATTTGACAACGTAATCGCAGTCAGCAATGACGGATTAAAGGTTGGCGAGGATGTAAAAGATGCCAGTGTTACCGCTTCTGTAGTTGAAAACGGTAAGAATCGCAAGGTCATCGTTTACAAATACAAACGCAAAACTGGATATCACAAGAAAAACGGACACAGACAGCAGTACACCAAGGTTAAGATCGAAAAGATTAACGGTTAATCTGGTGTCATCATGATTACAATTAAAGTCAGAAAGAAAAACGGATCTTACGAAGAATTTATTTCGAAGGGACATGCCGGTTATGCAGAAGCCGGACAGGATATTGTCTGTGCTGCGGTATCTGCACTGATCATTACCACGGTGAATTCTCTTGAGAAATTCACAGATGATAAATTTGATGTGCAGGAAAAGGATGGATTTGTTTCCATTCATTTCAGAAATGATCTTTCTGAACGGGGGATGCTCCTTATGGATTCCTTACTTCTCGGTCTGACGGAAATTGCTGGTAGTTATAACAATCGATATTTGACAGTAAAAGTCAAGGAGGTGTAACAACAATGATGAAGATGAACCTTCAGTTATTCGCACATAAAAAGGGAGTTGGTTCTACAAAGAACGGTCGTGATTCCGAGTCTAAGAGATTAGGTGCGAAAAGAGCAGACGGACAGTTTGTAAAAGCCGGAAACATTCTTTACAGACAGCGCGGAACCAAGATTCACCCAGGTGAAAACGTAGGCTGCGGTAAAGACTATACTTTATTTGCACTTACAGACGGAGTCGTAAGATTCACAAGAAAAGGTCGCGATAAGAAACAGGTTTCTATCGTTCCTGTAGACGCAGAGTAATGAAATAGGTAAAAGGCTTCAAATCGATCCGGTTTGGAGCCTTTTTTTGGAATAGAGGTGTAATATGTTTGCAGATAGAGCAAGGATCATTATCCGCTCCGGTAAAGGCGGCGACGGACATGTAAGCTTCCGACGTGAGCTGTATGTACCCAATGGCGGGCCGGATGGCGGCGATGGTGGCCGTGGTGGTGATGTGATTTTTGAGATTGACGAGGGCCAGAATACTCTCGGAGACTACAGACACAGAAGAAAATATAAAGCTGAGGATGGCCAGGAAGGCGGTAAAAAACGCTGCCATGGTGCAGACGGTAAGGATGTGGTCCTGAAGGTTCCGGAAGGTACGGTGATCATGGATGCGGAATCCGGCAAGGTCATCGCGGATATGTCCGGTGAGAATCGCAGACAGATCGTATTAAAAGGCGGTCGTGGTGGAAAAGGCAATCAGCACTATGCAACAGCTACCATGCAGGTACCGAAATATGCCCAGCCTGGACAGCCGGCTCAGGAACTTGAGGTTCTCCTTGAGCTTAAAGTGATCGCAGATGTTGGTCTGGTAGGCTTTCCGAATGTAGGTAAATCTACCTTCCTTTCCCGTGTGACAAATGCACAGCCGAAGATCGCCAACTATCATTTCACAACGTTGAGCCCTAATCTTGGAGTTGTAGATACTGATAACGGTGGTTTTGTTATCGCTGATATCCCGGGACTGATCGAGGGTGCATCAGAAGGTGTGGGACTTGGACATGAATTCCTCCGTCATATTGAGCGTACACGAGTTATCATCCACATTGTAGATGCCGCTTCCGTAGAAGGTCGTGATCCAGTGGAGGATATCCACAAGATCAATAAAGAACTGGAGGCCTACAATCCGGAAATTGCAGCAAGACCGCAGGTGATCGCAGCTAACAAGATTGACTGTATTTTTGATGATGGCGAAGAAAGCCCTATTGATCAACTGAAAGCAGAATTTGAGCCACAGGGTATTTCGGTTTATCCAATCTCAGCCGTTACCGGGCAGGGTGTTAGAGAACTCCTTTTCCATGTGAAAGAGCTTCTGGATAAGAGCCCGATGAAACCGGTAGTGTTTGAACAGGAATTCTTCCCGGAAGATGTTCTTGTAAATGAAAATCTTCCGTTTACTGTGGAGCGCAGCGAGGAAGATCCGGAAGTATTCCTTGTGGAAGGTCCTAAGATTGAAAAAATGCTTGGCTATACAAATCTGGATTCTGAAAAGGGATTTGCCTTCTTCCAGAAATTCCTGAAAGAGGGCGGTATCCTGGAGGAACTGGAAAAAGCCGGTATCCAGGAAGGCGACACGGTTCGTATGTATGGCTTTGATTTTGATTATTATAAATAAGAGGTATGACAATGACAAGTAAGCAGAGAGCATATTTAAAAGGCCTTGCCATGACAATGGATCCGATCCTTCAGCTTGGCAAGGGTGGTCTTACTCCTGAAAATACCGCTGCTGTTGAGGAAGCTCTTGCAGCAAGAGAGCTGATCAAGATCAGCGTTCTTCAGAACTGTCTGGAGGATCCACGTGAAATGGCACAGGTTCTTGCAGAGAGAACAAGATCTCAGGTAGTACAGGTGATCGGTAAAAAGATCGTTCTCTACAGAGAAGGTAAAAAGGACAAGAAAAAAATTATTCTTCCGTAATCTCGGGAGGTTATAAATGAGCAAAGCAACAAAAAAAATAGGAATCATGGGTGGTACTTTTGATCCCATTCATATGGGGCATTTGATCCTGGGAGAAAAAGCCTATGAACAGCTTGAGCTTAATAAAGTTTTGTTCATGCCCTGCGGAAATCCACCTCATAAACGGAACCGTAAGGGCAGAGCGACTGATGAACAGCGTGCGGAAATGGTCCGTCTTGCCATAGAGGATAATCCTCACTTTGAGCTGTCTCTGATCGAGATGCATGAGGAAGGCTATACGTATACTTACCGGACTCTGGAACAGCTGAATAAAGCGAATCCGGACACAGAGTATTATTTTATCATCGGTGCAGATTCGCTTTTTAATTTTGATACCTGGATGGAACCGGAACGCATTTGTCAGGAAGCAGTACTGGTAGTGGCAACCAGAGATCATACTCCATTGAAGGAACTTGATCAGCAGATGCAACTTCTGTCACAGAAGTATAACGGGAATTTTATTCGACTGGATACCATGAATATTGATGTTTCCAGTGAGCTGCTCCGTTCCTGGCATGAAAGCGGGCAGAGTCTCCGCTATTATGTTCCCCAGCCTGTGATTTCCTATATTGAGAAAAACGATATCTATAAAGGAAATGATTCAGATGGGGAAATATGATTTTATCAAGATAAAAAAGAAACTTTCCAAATATCTGGATGAGGCCAGATTTGAGCATACAATGGGGGTTATGTACACTTGTGCTGCGCTTGCCATGGTTTATGATTATGATCTGGAGGATGCACAGGCTGCAGGACTTCTTCATGACAGTGCAAAGTGTATTCCTAATAAAAAGAAACTGAAGCTGTGCAGCCAGCATGATATTCCGGTATCAGATTTTGAAAAGGATCATCCGTTTCTTCTTCATGCCAAACTGGGGGCTTATGTGGCCAGCAGTAAATATGATATTAAAGACGAAGAGATCCTGACAGCGATCACTTATCATACAACAGGAAGACCGGGAATGAGCCTTCTTGAGAAGATCGTATATATTTCAGACTATATTGAACCAATGCGTGACAAAGCTCCGAATCTTGCGAAGGTGCGAAAGATTGCTTTTGAAGATCTGGATGAGTGTATGTATGAGATTTTAAAGGATACACTGGAATATCTGGAGGAAAATCCCAAGGAAATCGACAGTACGACCAGGGATGCTTATGTTTATTATAAAGAACTCCATGACAGAAAAATGCAGGATGCAGCCAACAGACAGGAGGATTAAAATTCTATGAGTATCGAAAAAGAGATGGTCCGGATCGCCTGCAAGGCACTGGATGATAAAAAAGCAAAGGATATCAAGATCATTGATATCCATGAGGTTTCCGTGATCGCAGATTATTTTGTGATCGCAAGTGCTTCCAACCAGAATCAGGTACAGGCAATGGTTGACAATGCAGATGAAATGCTTGGCCGTGCCGGATATGAAGCAAAACAGATCGAGGGAACCAGAAACTCCAGCTGGGTCCTCATGGATTACGGTGACATGATCATCCATATCTTTGATGAGGAAAACAGACTTTTCTACGATCTTGAGAGGATCTGGAGAGACGGCAAGATTCTTGATGCGGAAGAATTTCTTGGTGAGAATGAGTAAAATTTGTTATATTAGTTTACTGTAAAAATATTATGTTAACTAAATAAGAGGGAATCAAAAAGCAGAAGTTTTCTGCTGAAAAAGAAAAGAGAGATATCTTTGTGGGGCTGTACAGCTACCTTAAAGATATCTCTCTTTTTAGATTACATTACATTGGGATCTGTTGTTTATATTTTCATGAAAAGAAACGAAATACACCAAATACTTTGCCGAGGATCTGCAGATTACCGGTGATGATGATCGGTTCCATATTGTCGTTCTCCGGCTGAAGTCGATAATAACCATTTTCTTTGTAGAAAGTCTTAACTGTTGCAGAATCATCGATCAGAGCAACTACCATGTCGCCGTTTTCTGCTGTTGCCTGCTGCTTTACAAGGACCTGATCTCCATCAAAAATACCTGCATTGATCATACTGTCGCCTTTGACAGTCAGCATGAAACTTTGTTCATTGGGCATATATTCAGCCGGGATCGGAAAGTAAGCATCGATATTTTCCACTGCCAGGATCGGCTGTCCGGCAGCAACAGTGCCTACAAGAGGAACATTGACAACCTCGCGGCGAACCAGATTGAAATTATCATCAATGATCTCGATCGCACGGGGTTTGGTGGCATCTCTGCGGATATATCCGTTTTTTTCCAGAGCTTCCAGATGGGAGTGAACGGAAGATGTGGATTTCAGGTTTACTGCTTCACAGATTTCACGGACGGAGGGCGGAAAACCTCTGTTAAGGATTTCATTTTTCATATAATCCAGTATTTCCTGCTGCTTTTTACTGATTCTGCCATATGTCATGTGTACTTACCTCCCTGGGTTGATTTTATCTGCTGTCGACCATAATATGACAGCATCACGAAATTATATTTTGAATAGTATAACATACTTTTGAAAAAATGGCAAACGGATATTCGGAAAGTATGTTCGCACGTTTTAAAGCTTGTATTCATTTAAATAAAATGTTACAATAAAACGAACTTTAAGAGATGAACGATGTAAAGGAGGCATTCATTTGCCGGATAATAAAGTACATTCCGGAAAAACTCCGGGATTCTTAGCAAAGCTTCGTAAAATTTTTGGTCTGAACATTGGAACTGTAATGTTCGGAGCAATTTTTATCTATATGATCTTTAGTGTGATTCTTTATCTTACAGCTTCTCATATGGAATCTTATCAGGTTCCCTCCGGTCCGTTATCCATGAATGAGACATACACAGGGCTGGCGATCATGACAGAGAACGTAGTGCAGGCAGATGCGGGCGGTTACGTTACATATTACGCAAGGGAAGGTACCAAGATTAATGCCAACGGTGCTGTCTACAGCCTGAACAGTTCAAGATCTGCAGACAATGTAACCTCTCTGAGCAGAGAGGAGCTGGCGGATATACGCAGTAATATGCAAAGCTTTTCCAAAGGATTTGATCCCAGCAAATTCAACAGTGCCTATAGTTTTAAATATCAGCTCAATGGAAGCATCCTTCAGTATGCTTCAGACAGTTCGGGAGCTTCTTCTGCAAGCACGACGTCTGAAGATGGAGAGGAAGCCACAGTTACAACTATAGTTTCCAGTGATCCGAATATCCGCCGTGCGCAGACAGATGGGATCATCCTGTATTCTACAGATGGCTACGAAACCAAAACCGTTGATAATGTCACAGCTGCTGATTTTGATCAGAATTCCTATCAGGAAACGGATCTGAAAACAGATGGACAGATAAAGGCCGGAGATGATATTTATACGATCATTACAGATGAACGCTGGAGTCTTTTGATCCCTTTAAGTGAGAAGCAGGCTGCTAATCTGAAGGAGCGTACATCGATCCGCGTCAAGTTCCTGAAAGATGATCTGACGCAGACAGGAGACTTTTCGATCATGGAAATCGATGGGGCTAAATACGGTAAGATTGATTTTAATAAGGGACTGATCCGATATGCGTCAGACCGGTTTCTGGAAATAGAACTTGTCACGAACAATGTGACAGGTTTAAAGATCCCGTTATCTTCTATTGTAACGAAGGAGTTTTATGCAATACCTTCCAAATATCTTACGACGGATGATGAAACACAGCAGTCCGGATTTATGCTTTCCGGCAGAAATAAAAAGGGCGACAGTACGACAACCTTTGTCAGTGCCGGTATCTATGGCCGTGATGAGATCACAGACAAAGAAACACAGGAAACAAGCTATATTTATTACGTAGACAAGAATAAATTTAAAGAAGGCGATGCTCTTGTTGATCCGGATAGTGGAGAGAAGTTTATCATCGGAGATACAGAAGTTCTGGAGGGAGTTTTCTGTGTCAATCAGGGATATGCGGTATTCCGCCGGATCGAGATCCTGGATGAAAATGAGGAATATGCGGTTGTATCAAAGGAAACCTATAATGGGCTTGTCCGATATGACCGTATTGTGAAAAATGCAGATAAAGTAAGTGAACAGGATATACTTTACTGATTAAAGGAGGATTTATATCATGGTAGCGGAAAATTTGGCACAGGTGCAGAAAAATATTAATGAATCCTGCAATAAAATTAACAGAGATCCGAATGAAGTCACACTGATCGCAGTAAGCAAAACCAAACCGGTGGAGATGCTGAAGGAGGCTTATGATGCCGGAGCACGTGTCTTTGGAGAGAACAAAGTGCAGGAGATCGTGGATAAATATGATCAGATGCCTTCAGATGTCAAATGGCATATGATCGGACATCTTCAGCGTAATAAAGTAAAATATATTGTGGATAAAGTTGCAATGATCCATTCTGTAGATTCGCTTCGCCTGGCCGAGACGATTGAAAAAGAAGCAGCGAAAAAAGCGGTTATTGTTCCGATCCTTATAGAAGTAAATGTAGCGCAGGAAGAAAGTAAATTTGGTCTGAAACCGGAAGAAGTTTTACCGCTTATAGAACAGATCGCAGATTTTTCACACATTCGGATAAAGGGGCTCATGACAATTGCTCCCTATGTTGATAATGCAGAGGAAAATCGCGAAATTTTCCGTGAACTTAAGAAATTAAGTGTTGACATTGCTGCTAAAAACATTAATAATGTTACTATGAGTGTTCTGAGTATGGGAATGACCGGAGATTACATGGTTGCCGTACAGGAGGGCGCTACGATGGTGCGTGTAGGCACTGGTATTTTTGGTGCAAGAAATTACGCATTATAAGACTAATAAGATTGGAGATTTAAAATGGGCGTTTTAGACAAGTTTTTAGATGCCATCAAACTGAACGACGATTATGACGATGACGAATTGTTAGATGATAGCCTTCTTGAGGATGAGGACGATTATGATGACGATTTCCTCGATGAAGATGATGATATGGAAGAGAAACCAAAGAAGAAATTTTTTGAGAAATTTTCCAAGAAAAAAAATGACGAGGAAGAGGATTTTCTGGATGATGAGCCGGAAGATGAAACGGTTAAGGCACCTGTTGCCAAGTCATCTGCAAAGACAGCTGCAGCCAAGGCCCCGACAAGGCAGGAACGTATTTCCAGACCGGCACCTTCTTCCAAGATTACCCCAATGCGTACAAGCAAGCGTTCTTCCCAGGCTGCAAATATGGAAGTTTGTGTGATCAAGCCTACAACCATGGAGGAAGCAAGAGAAATTGCGGATACACTGGTCGATAATTCTACCGTGATCCTGAATCTTGAAGGAATCGATGTGGAGCTTGCACAGAGGATCATCGATTTTACTTCCGGTGCATGTTATTCACTTGGAGGAAGCCTTCAGCAGGTATCCAGCTATATTTTTGTACTTGGACCATATAATGTAGATATTACAGGTGATCTTCAGAATATCCTTGGCGGTTCTGTGCCGTCTGTTAGAGTGGGTTATTAACCTCATGGATAAAGAAGAACTTTTTGTTAAGAGAATCCGTGAACTGGCAAATCTGGCCTATCAGAGAGATATTACCACATTTACGGATTTTCTTAATTTAAATGAACGAAATATTTTAAACAGTCAGAATTTTCATAAGCTGGGTGTTACAGCGGAAGGTTTTGGCGGATATGAGAATGCAGAGCGTCAGATGGTAGCCTTTCACCCTGATGCTCTTGCTTTTACATGGGATTATCCCATTGATTGTATCCGGCTTGAGCCAAAAGCAGTGAAATTTTCAGAAGATCTGACACATCGGGATTATTTGGGAGCGATCCTGAATCTTGGGGTTGACAGGAGTGTTGTTGGGGATATTCTTATAGAAGATCATACTGCGAGCTTTTTCTGTCTGCGTCAGATGACAGATTTTTTTCTGGAGAATCTGTGTCGTGTAAGACATACCACAGTTGTGGCGTCGAAGATAGAAGATCCGGGTGATCTTCCGAGGCCGGAACTGAAACCAGTTAGTGGAACCTGTGCGTCCGTACGCCTGGATTCTCTGATTGCACTGGCTTTTGGGACTTCCAGAAGCAGTATTGTGCATTGTATTGAAGAAGGGCTTGTTTTTGTAAATGGAAAACTGATCACATCCAATGGTTATGAGCCCAAAGAGGGAGACATCATATCCGTTCGGAAAAAGGGACGTTTTATTTATGATGGAGTATCCCGTCAGACAAAAAAAGGACGTCTTGGGGTACGGATTCTGCTTTATATCTGAACAGCTAGGAGGAAAACGCAATGACAGCATCAAAATTACTTGTAAAACGAGAAGGTGATTTCCATTATCCCATCTGTTTTGAAGAAGATTTTTCTAATCTGGCACAGGTTATGAAGGAAGAAGGACTTGTTGACAGAAAAATCTGCATTGTAACAGATTCTAATGTGGGACCACTGTATGAAGAATCTGTAAAGCAGGTTTTAAGTGAGGTAAGTTCCGATATTTCTGTGTTCACCTTTGAGGCAGGAGAAAAAAACAAAAACCTTAATACCGTTTCGGCATTGTATCAGGCCCTGATCCAAAATGGTCTTGACCGAAAAAGTCTGCTTGTTGCATTAGGCGGTGGTGTGGTAGGGGACCTTACCGGATTTGGCGCGGCAACTTATCTCAGGGGGATTGACTTCATTCAGGTACCGACAACACTGCTTGCACAGGTAGACAGCAGCGTTGGCGGAAAAACTGGCGTAGATTTTCAGCAGTACAAAAACATGGTAGGAGCTTTTCACCAGCCACGTCTTGTATATATGAATCTAAGCACTCTTTCTTCGCTTCCGGCAGAACAGTTTGCCTGCGGAATGGGTGAGATTTTAAAAACAGGATTGATCTGTGATGGAGATTTTTTCCGCTATGTATGCTGTGAGCAGAAAGGGATCAAAAAGCTGGATATGGAACAGATTGCCAGAATGGTACGCAGATGCTGTGAGATCAAAGCAGGCGTTGTGGAGCGTGATCCTAAGGAACAGGGAGAGCGTGCGCTTCTTAACCTGGGACATACTGTGGGGCATGCAGTAGAAAAACTTAAGAATTTCACCCTGCTCCACGGACAGTGTGTGGGAGTCGGACTGGTGGCAGCGGCATATCTTTCCATGAAACGAGGACTTCTGACCAAAGAGGAATATCAGGAAATCTGCCAGGGATGTTCGGATTACGATCTTCCGGTGCATGTAGATGGTCTTATCCCGGAAGAAGTTCTTTCCGCAACAAAGAAAGACAAAAAAATGGAACAGGGACATATCAGGTTTATCCTGATGGATGGTATCGGAAAAAGCTTTATCGACAAAACAGTTACCGATGAAGAAATGCTTTCCTGTATTCAGGAGATAACTCTATGATCAGTCGTGTTAACCATCATCAGAAAATGTCTTTTAGTAAGTGTATGTCGGGGGACATTTTTTTGCTGATCTTACTCGTGGCTGCGGATCAGGGAGCAAAATGGCTGTCATATCTGTATCTGAAAGGACAACCATCGGTTTCGCTGATTCCTGGCGTACTTGAACTTCATTATCTCTATCCGGAAAACAGGGGAATTGCGTTTGGAATGTTTCAGGGAAGTGTACTCTTTTTTGCCATTGTGAGTGTACTGTTTCTGGGAGTGATCCTCTATGCATGGATCCGTATTCCGAAAGAGCGGTTTTATCTGCCGTTGCTCACCATTGCTACAGTACTTGCAGCTGGTGCACTGGGAAATTTTATCGATCGTTTTTTCAGAGGGTATGTGATCGATTTTATCTATTTCTCCCTGATCGATTTTCCGGTATTTAATCTTGCGGATGTTTATGTGGTTGTAAGTGGAATTTTTCTGATCCTGTTTGTATGCACGAAATACAGAGATGATGATTTTGCGTTTCTGAATATCAAACAGTGATCCGGGCAGAGATATAATGCATTTATCTGTTCTTGTAGGAGATATAAATGGAAATATATGATTATACAGTAGAAAAAGAAGAATCAGGTATACGAATCGACCGCTATCTTGCTGAGAAAGACAGCGGTCTTTCCAGGTCTTTCCTTCAGAAACTTCTGAAAGAAGGACAGATTACCGTGGGAGAGAAGGCTGCCAAATCTAATTATAAGGTCCGTGAAAATGACAGGATCCATCTGGAGATCCCGGATTCCAGTGAGCCGGATATCGTTCCGGAGGATATTCCGTTGGATATTCTTTACGAGGATGAAGATGTACTGATCGTTAATAAGCCCAAAGGGATGGTTGTACATCCTGCAGCCGGGCATTATCAGGGAACACTGGTCAATGCTGTTATGGCACATTGTGGTGACAGCCTTTCCGGTATTAACGGAGTGATGCGGCCTGGAATTGTCCACAGAATTGATAAGGATACCACCGGGGCACTGTTGGTATGCAAAAATGATATTGCTCACCGGGATCTGGCAGAACAGCTGAAATGTCACAGTATCCGCAGACGCTACCGGGCAGTTGTGCAGGGAAATCTGAAAGAGGATGAGGGAACCATAGAGGGACCTATTGGACGGCATCCGACAGATCGTAAAAAAATGGCCATCAATCATAAAAATGGTAAAGATGCAATAACACATTACAAAGTGCTGGAACGTTTTGGCGAGGCCACGTATGTGGAATGTCGTCTTGAAACAGGTCGTACCCACCAGATCCGTGTGCACATGGCCAGTATCGGACATCCGCTTCTTGGGGACACGGTGTATGGTTCATCCAGAAATCCCTATCATCTGGAGGGACAGGCACTTCATGCAATGATCCTTGGATTTGTTCATCCACGTACCGGGGAATATATGGAATTTACAGCCCCACTTCCGGAATATTTTGTTAAATTGCTGACAAAATTGCGAAAATAGCTGGAAAACTTGTGGAATATAGTGTATAATAACTATATTAAAGAGGAAGCGGAGTTAATATTTGCAAATTCGCTGAATCTGAGCAGAAAGGATGTGGCTGTTATGAGTAACAATACAACAAGTTCTATTATTACTATCGGTCGTAAATATGGCAGCGCCGGAAGACAGATCGGCCAGGAAGTTGCTAAATATTTTGGAATCAAATGCTATGATAAAGAGCTGCTGGAGCACGCAGCCAATGACAGTGGGATCTGCAAGGAGCTGTTTGAGCATCATGATGAGAAGCCAACAAACAGTTTTCTTTATTCTCTTGTAATGGATACTTATTCATTTGGGTATTCCTCAGCCGGATTTACAGACATGCCTATGAACCATAAGATTTTTCTTGCACAGTTTGAGGCAATCAAGAAGCTGGCTTCAGAAGGTCCCTGTGTAATGGTCGGCAGATGTGCGGATTATGCACTTGCAGATAATCCGGATTGTTTCAGTGTATTTGTTCATGCAAACCTTGACTGGCGTATCAACCGTATTGCTCAGAAATACAATAAAAATGCCAAAGAGGCCAAGGACATGATCAACAAAACAGACAAAAGCCGTTCCAGCTACTATAATTATTATACCAACAAGAAATGGGGATCTGCGGACAGCTATAATCTTTGTCTGGATAGCAGCAAGCTTGGCATTGATGGAACTGCGAAGGCAATTATCGAAGCCATTCACATTTATGACAGCCTGAAAAAATAAACATCAGATTTTTAGGCACCCTGCCATTTTATGGCGGGGTGTTTTCTGTATCAGCGCGATACCCTGAAGTCGGAATTTATCTTTGCAGGTTATTGGAAAATAATGTTTATGTTTTTTTTAGACACAAACCAGAGATGCTATGTTATAATCACTTGGTGGAGGAAATTACTATGAAAATTCGTTGGAACCATCGCTATGTGCAGTTAGGTGTGACTGCATTTCTGGTTATTGCTGCCAGTATTTTATTTTATTACGGGATTTTCCATATGAAATCTCTGATCACCGGAATTAAAACATTTTTCGGTATTATGGCGCCGATCATTTACGGAGCTGCCATAGCATATCTGCTAACCCCCATTGTTAATTTTTTGGAGCGGAAGATCATTTTTCCGATTTTTGAAAAAAGGAATAAAACACTTCAGAAAAAGGGGAGGAAAGTAGTACGCTGGATCTGTGTGATCCTTTCTGTATTTCTTATGTTTCTGGTCATTTATGCCCTTGTCATGATGATCCTTCCTCAATTGATTCGAAGCATCATGAATATTATCTACAGTTTTCCTCATTATGTAAGTGTAGTGGAAAACTGGTTAAATTCCGTCGTGGAAAAGGGATGGAAATTGAATCCGGATATGATCAGCCAGATCAATCAGTATTCCAGCAGATTACAGGAGTATCTGACAAATACGATCCTTCCCCAGATGCAGTTTATGATGAAAAATATATCCGCAAGCTTTCTGGATCTTCTTGTTTTTTTGAAGAATTTCCTTATTGGAGCGATCGTATCTCTTTATATACTGGCGGATAAAGAGGGATTTGTTGCCAAGGCAAAAATGGCTGTTTATGCAGTTCTTCCAACCAAATGGGCAACCTTTCTTGTTCATTCCATGCGTTTTACGCATAAAACCTTTGGTGGATTTATCAGCGGAAAGATCCTGGATTCCGCAATTATCGGTGTATTGTGTTATGTTGGAACATCGATCATCGGAACCCCATATGCGATTCTGGTCAGTGTGATCGTTGGAGTTACAAATGTTATTCCGTTTTTCGGGCCATATTTGGGAGCAGTTCCGTGTTTTCTTCTTATTTTGCTGGTAGATCCCATTCAGAGCTTGTATTTCCTGATCTTTATTTTGATCCTTCAGCAGTTTGACGGAAATATTCTTGGACCAAAGATCCTGGGTGAGTCGACCGGACTGTCCAGCTTTATGGTTATTGTTGCAATCATGGTCGGTGGTGGTTTATTTGGAGTTCCGGGAATGATCGTTGGAGTTCCGGTATTTGCTGTGCTGAATGCTGCTGTATGGAAGCTGATCGGACGTAGTCTTGATGAAAAAGATATGTCTGCAGATGCTGAGTTTTATAGAGATATTGATTGTGTAGACCCCGTTTCCGGAAAGGTCCTGCCAATGCCGGTGAAAAAATCCGTATCAAAAGCACAGGAAGTTACAGTAAAAGCGGAAAAAAACAGAATCTGGTCCGGGGCTTGGGATGAAATTAAACGAATGTTTACATTTTTAGTTAAATTTATTCAGGCGAAATATATAGGCTTTCGATTGAAGCAGAAAAACAGACGGAGACGGAGGAAGAACAGGTTATGAAATTTGTAATTCAGCGTGTAAATCATGCAGAAGTCAAAGTAGACGGAGAAATTGTCGGAAAAATCGGAAAAGGGTTTCTTGTTCTGATCGGCGTTGGCCGTGAGGACACCAAAGAGGATGCAGACTGGTATCTGAAAAAGCTTCTGGGACTTCGTATTTTTGAGGATGAAAATGGAAAGACCAATTTGTCCCTGGCGGATGTAAACGGGGAATTGCTTTTGGTTTCACAGTTTACCTTATATGCAAACTGCCGTAAGGGAAACCGTCCAAGCTTTATAGAAGCCGGTGCACCGGATGAAGCAAATAAATTATATGAATATATTATTTCGGAAGCCAGTAAACAGGTTCCGGTTGTGGAACACGGAATTTTTGGTGCAGATATGAAAGTATCTTTGGAAAATGACGGGCCGTTTACCGTTATTTTTGATGAAAACCTCAGAGGGTAACGACAAATAATAATAAAAAGTGCTTCCATAAGGAGGCACTTTATTTACTTGAAAATTTATCAAAAACAGGCAATTTTGCAGGAAGTAGCTGTTTATGCTACCCATCTATTTGAAAAACTCGGGTTTGTCGTATAGATATAGATGAGTGTAAAACCACTTCTTTTAACAGGTGTTTCAGGTATTTCCTGCAAATTATGTAAAATTTATATATTAAGGAGTTTTTATGGATAACAAAATTACTTACCACGAACAAAATGACATTGACAATACTTTAAAACTCCGTGAGGTTTTAAAAACGCTTCCGCCATTTTGCAGGGATTATTTCCGGGCTATCGATGCAACGACTACAACCAAGACTAGAATTTCCTATGCATATGATATTCGTATATTTTTTCAGTTTCTGTTAGATCAGAATCCAATGTTTAAAGACAAAACTATGTCGGATTTTACAATTGATGTTCTGGATCAGATCAAAGCTGTTGATCTTGAGGAATATGAAGAATTTCTCAAAGTTTATAAATCCGCTGACTCTTCCAAAACGGAAACAAATGGTGAACGTGGCGTCAAACGTAAAATTTCTGCTTTAAGAAGTTTTTATGCTTACTATTATAAACATGAAATGATCACCACCAACCCGTCTGTTCTGATCGATGTGCCCAAGATCCATGATAAGAATATTATCCGTCTGGATACAGATGAGGTTGCCATGCTGTTGGATTATATTGAGAACTGCGGAGATACGCTGACCGGGCAGAAACGGATGTACCATGAAAAAACGAAGGACAGAGATCTTGCTATTGTTACTCTCCTTCTTGGTACCGGGATCCGAGTATCGGAATGTGTCGGACTGGATGTTGAGGATGTAGACTTCAAAAACAATGGAATCAAAGTTACCCGGAAAGGCGGAAATGAAATGGTTGTATACTTTGGTCCTGAAGTAGAAAAAGCGTTGAAGAAATATCTGGAAATCAGGGAGAATATTACGCCTCTGGCAGGCCATGAGCACGCTCTCTTCTATTCTACCCAACGCCGCCGGATCGGTGTTCAGGCTATCGAGAATCTGGTCAAAAAATATGCCAGGGAGATCACAACTACAAAAAAGATCACCCCGCATAAGCTTCGCAGCACCTATGGTACTGCCCTGTACCAGGAAACCGGTGATATTTACCTTGTAGCAGATGTTTTAGGACATAAGGATGTCAATACTACCAAGAAGCATTATGCTGCTCTGGATGATGCCAGACGGCGTCAGGCGGCCAAGGCAGTACGTCTCCGCGAGGACTGATGAATAATGGGACTGCGGAGCAACTGATTCGTTTGACATGTATTGTATATAAATATAGAGACAGTTAGTTCACATAATATAAATTATGTAAATCAACTGCCTCTACATATTTAATCAGATCAAGAAAATCTCAAATTCCCTGTAGGGTTCAAAAAAACTTTAAGCAGTGGTTGTGGACATCTGTGTTATATCCATGACCCAAAATCAAAATCCGTACTTAACTTATTTGTCAAAATCTGTCTCGAATACACCCTCCGGAGTACGCATGGTAAGAACACCCAGATTAAATTCACTGTCCATAATTGAGATATGATATTCAAAGATCACATCATCATCAAATTTGGAAAGCAGCACATAGCTTCCATTCTCTTTCCCATCAATCTGATCGCAGATGTCGTCGTAAACTTCCTCTCCGGAAATCTTTCGCGGGTATCCGCTTGCCTTGATCTTCTCTTCGATCGCTTTATATAATTCTTCCATACCTTATCCATATCCTTTCTGATATTAATTTGCTGATAAACCAGATATGTTTTTATCATACCAGATTTATCGGCAAAAATCAGCAAATATTTGGTTGTTTCTGATAAAGTTTCAGATAGGAGTACAGTTATATAATATAAAACTGTGTAGCCGAAGAATTTATTTTTTCTCGTAGAGGAATTCTTCCGGCAGAGTTACTTTGAAATCTTTTGCAAGAGCACGGAAGTCATTTGGTGTGATGGTCTGCAGTTTCTGCGGAGCCATGGATAAGATCTTAACCAGGATCTCTGCAGATTTTTCAACGGTATGAAGAAGTCCGAAGGTCAGGTCAAAATCCTCGCCTGAGCAGAACATACCATGATGCGCCCAGATAACAACATCATATTTTTTCATCAGTTCAGCGGTTTTGATCGCGATTTCTCTTCCACCTGGAACCATCCATCCGATGACACCTACACCATCCGGGAATACTACCGGACACTCAGTTGCGGATTCCCAGAGTTCACGGGTAAATACCTTGTCATCCAGGGGAAGAACAAAGGTAAGTGCAATGGTATTGGTGGTATGTGCATGGTAAATAACACGATGTTTACCGTTGGTAAGTTTTTTCTTTACTTCATGGTTCATCAGATGAGTTGGAAGCTCACTGGTCGGACGACCGCCTTCCACAAGACCCCAGCGGATACGGTAGTTGGTTCCTGTTTCGTCAAGCTCAATGATCGCAAGACATACTTCCGGATCAACGATGATATTACGGAAATATTTACCGCTTCCTGTTACCAGAAAAAATTCGCCTGCCAGTCCCGGAACCTCAACACCGATAGGGGTCCATTCTCCAGGTGCGTTCAGTCGTGGACGGATCATCTCTACTTCTTCTGCTTTCAGACGATAGCTTAAGTTTCCGCCGTTTCTTTCATGCCATCCCTGCTGATATCCATCATCTGCCATTTTGATAAAGCCCTGTACGAATTTAGATTCAAGAATTTTCATAATATATTCCCTCCGTGTTTAAATGTGGTTTATTGTTGGGTTTGCGATTGCTTCAATATGTTTTCTTGTTGTTTGTGACTTTATTATATGCCCGATTGTGTGGATTTGTAAAGGGCTTTTTTGAAAAAATATCAATAAATCCACATATAAAATGCAAAAAAATCTTGTAAACATTCAATAAACCACATAAAAATAAACATAAAGCAACAAAAAGCACGAGTGGTCAATAGTAATGACATGTACATTGAATGTGGTTTGATGTTGCTTTGTGATGTGGGATTTATAGTATGGTAGATAAACTTGGAATGCCGAAGAATTGTAAGAAAAGAAAAAACAGGAACATTTCCGTATTCTGTACCTTAGATACTCACACGAAAATATTCCTGCTGGTTTAAAAAAGATTTTTATTTAATTTTTTCGGAAGCATACTGAGATAAGAAGTCTGTACAGTGTCCGACATGTGATATCCCAATATGGCAAGCAGATCTTCCATTTTGGATAAAATTTCTTTCCGCTCACTTTCCTGCTCTGCGATCACCTCAAGCTCCAGAAAGTCTCCAAGTCCCTCTACCTGATCCAGACAGGCGGTAAATCTGCCACATTTCATATACTTTCGCGTTTTCATGACAGACGCTACCGGAGAAAAATCCAAATGGATGAGAATATTTTTAAGCACTTCTGCATCGGATACTTCTGTTTCCAGTTCCATTCGGGACATGGAGATTTTATCTAGTTTGGGTCCCTTAAAATTAATCTGAGTCTTAGAAATACCGGATCTGCAGTCTGTGCTTGTTCGGATACGCAGTGCTTCATCACGTTTTTTTACATCATGATAGACACTGTTAAAATAGGTATCTTTTTCCTGGATTTGTGCTGTCTCCTGAAATCCCTGATCTGTCAGAAATTTCAGGGTTTCCTTAAGATTCTTTAATGGAAGCTTGATCTCAATTTCAAACTGGGCCATGTGATTACTTCAGAATTTCTGCTTTTTTGTTCAGAAGTGCTTCGCAGGCTGCACATGCTGGGCAGTCACAGTATTTTGCACCGGAAGCTTTGATCTCCTCAGCGTGAGCCAGGATCTTTTTTGCGTCATCTGCGCCAAATACCTGTGCGCCCATGTCAGAACCTGCAAAAGAGATCAGTCCGTCGATGGGCATGATATCTGCTTCCAGCTCTTTTACGTAAGCAGTTGCCGCATCTGCTTCTTTCTCAGTTCCTGCCGCATCCAGATAATTCTGTGCCGCTTCTTTTACTTTTTTGCATGCAGATGGTGCCTGAAGAAGATCCTGTGTTAATTCTTTAATTGTTTTTGCCATGATAATTTCTCCCTTCTGATCATAGCACTCCCAGAAATTACTGCATCAAGTTCAGCTGTGCAGAACATGAATGGTTGGAAGTGCTATAATAACAGATAAAATCTGCCTGTTATGTATTGATAACAATATCATACCACAACCCTGGATTATTTGCAGAAAATATTGAGACGTTTTTTATAAAGGCATGCAGGAACATCCGATTCCCAGTCCGTCCGGGCCAATATGGCAGGAAAGTCCAAGGGAAAGATCATCACACATCACATCCATTCCCGGAAAACTTTCCCGGATCTGTGAGATCCAGTCTGCGGTAACTTCCGCAGTGCTGCTGGAGGCAGCCATAAGATATACTTTTCCGGCATCATATTCTTTTTTGAAAGTTGTTTCTAATTCTCTGTGCATAGCATCGATCATGGCTTTTCTTGATTTTTTCATGCCTCTGCATTTCTGGAAAACATCCAGTTTACCGGTTCCAAATTTCATAACCGGTTTGATATTGAGAAGATTTGCGGCCAGTGCTGTGGTGGTATTGATACGGCCTCCCTTTTTCAGATATTCCAGTGTGCTTAATCCGACATAGATCACGGTTTTTTCACGGGAAGCTTCCAGAATATCCTTGATCTGCGGTGCTGTATATCCATCTTCCACCAGGTCTATCGCATCCAGAATGGAACGGTGAAGGGGTGTGGAAACACGCCCGTTATCTACCACAAACACTTTGTTTTCGTATTTTGGTTCCTGAGACAAGGCGGCAGCAGTCATGCAGGAACCGCTTAAACTACTGCTCAACGGAATGTAGAGGATCTGATCATAAGATAAAAGCATTTCGTCCCACATTTCCATAACTTCCTGTGGGGAAGGCTGTGAAGTTGAAACATCTGCTCCTTCACGCAGCTTCTCATAAAATCCTGTTCTGGAAAAATCCAGGTCTTCATGAAACAGTTCTCCATTCAGATAAAAAGGCATGGGAAGGACATGAATATCCAGTTCCTCTGCTTCTTGTTTTAAAATGCCACTGTGGCTGTCAGCCATGATTCCAATTTTTTTCATTTTCCATTTATCTCCTGCGTAATTTATGAATGTGTTTCGCAATGCGGTTCTTTTTTATAAAGAGCTACACTTTCCCGGAAGCGTTTTTTGTTCAGCTCCCGCATCTGGGAAACCTCGTTTTTCTTTACGAAACCATGACTTTCCATAAAGGTTCTTTGATCCAGCTGGTCCATATATATGGAATAATCCGTATCCTTCTCTGTTGAAATCTGTTTGAGAAGCCCGGTACCGATTCCGTTTCTGCGGTAATCTTTGCTTACATAAAGAAAGAGGATATTTCCGGGAGTCGGTTTCTCCGGGGAAACAGTCAATTGTTTTTTCATATCCTGAAGTTTGTTAAAATGCTCCAGATTCTTCCGGCCTTCCTTAGTAAACTTCAGGCGCAGGAAATGATAGCCTTTTTTCAAACGGAAAATCGGGGCAAAATGGCCATGAGATTCTTTACCGGTAATGAGCACCCCAACTACCTGATCACGGTAGGTTGCCACGGTAACGCTATCTCTGTATATCATATAGGTGTAAAAGAAAAGTCTGGTCAGACGTTTTTCGGTATGTGTTTCCTCAAACTCCCAGCGGTCTTTATAATTTCTTCGGATAAATTCCCGGATCATTGAAAAATCTTCCTTTTCTGCTTTCCGGTAGGCAGGTGCTTTTTTTAATAACATATTCCATATCTCCTGTATTTTTTCATAAATAACTATCCTATACTTTAAAAGATGATCTGCAACTTAACATCAACTGTTTCTCAACAATTGTTGAAGTTTATGAAAAAGTTTATATAAAATAAAAAACAACGGAAGAACCTCATGAAAAATAAGGTGTCCGCTGTTTTTTGGTTTTATGGATATGTGTAAAATATTTGTTTTACAGTATAACAGTAAAACGACAGCCGCTTCCGGGAATATTTTCCACGGAAACGGTTCCCATACACAGGTTCAGGATCTGTTTTACAAGGGCAAGTCCAAGACCGTTTCCCTCCTGTTTATGGGAACTGTCGCCCTGGTAAAATTTGTCAAAGATATGTTTCATGGAGTATTCACTGATCTGGGGACCTTCGTTTTCTATAGAAAAACGGATCTTTTCTCCTTCCGGCATCATCCGGATATAGATCGTACCACCACAGGGACTGAATTTGATAGCATTGGAAAGCAGATTGTCCCATACATGACAGATGAGATTTTCGTTTCCAAGATACTCCACATCCATCATGTCCACATCAAATTCAATTTCTTTTTCTGACCATTTCGGTTCCATCATAACAATGGATTGTCGGATCTGCTCATCCAGACGGTACCAGTTCTGACGGGTCTGGATCGACTGGTGTTCGATCTTGGACAGCAGCAGGATATTTCCTGCCAGGTGGGAAAGCCTTCTGGTGTTAAAAAGGATTTTGCTGATGTACTGCTCCTGCTCTTCTGATATAGGCATGTCATCATCCTGCAGCAGAGTTGCATAACCCTCAATAGCACTGATGGGAGTTTTGAATTCGTGGGAAACATTGGAAACAAAGTCTGTCTGCAGAATCTCCGTTGCTTCCAGTTCCTGGACCATCAGGTTGAAATTAGAATAAATATCCCGGATTTCCTTCATTTGCTTTTCCGTTTCCAGTCGGACGGAAAAATCGCCTTCAGCAACCTGTTGCATGGCTTTTTTCAGCTTTAGTACAGGACCGAAATACCGGATACTGAGAAAGTTGTTAAGGACACCCCCTGCGGTCACGCTGGCCAGGATGATCCATACAATGTTCGGAACAGCTGAAATATGCAGTACATCCATAACAAGCCAGGATATCAGAGATACACAGACAAGCTCCAACATGATCATAAAGATAAAACGTAAACGAATGCTTAAATTTATGAAGAGTTTCTTTTTCATGCCTTTACCACCTTATATCCAACTCCACGGATCGTCACGATCTTAAAATCCGGATTATCGCGAAAGCGTTCCCGAAGCCTTCCAATGTGGACATCTACTGTGTGGGCATCGCTTGCGGAATCATATCCCCAGATATCATCCATAAGCTGTTGCCGGGTAAAGATTTTTCCCGGAAAAGAAACCATCTTATATAAGAGCATGAATTCTTTCTGAGGAAGTACCATACTTTCCGAGGAGGTGGAGACCGTCAGGGAATCGCACTCCAAAATGGTATCTCCGATTCGCTGTTTCCGCTCATTGATCATCTGTGCTCTGCGGAGAAGTGCACCTACCCGCAAAACCAGTTCATTGATATTGACCGGTTTCACCATATAATCATCGGTACCGGACAGAAATCCCATACGCATATCATCAAAAGCATCTTTGGCAGTGACCATAAGTACAGGAATGGAATCTCCGGCATCTCTGAGTGAGCGGACCAGTTCATAGCCATCCATGTTGGGCATCATTATGTCCGAAATGATCAGATCGTAATAATCTTTTTCCAGGGCATCCAGCGCTTCCTGCCCGTCAGAGACCCCTTTTACTGTATAACCGTTTTTTAAGAGGACATGCCGGAAAAGCTGGCGGAGTTCCAGGTCATCTTCCGCAATGAGAATTTTAAACATTTTTACATCCCTATTCCTTGATCTTTTCAATGTCCATGTTTTCAGGCAGGATACAGCTTAAAACAATGGATATGATAAATACAACAGCAACTATATTTTGCGCAAAAACGGACTGTATGATCGACGGGAAAATATCCCAGATCCCGCTCTCACTTGCTGTGGTGAATCCGATTCCGACAGCAAGTGAAAGAGATAGGCGGCAGCAGTCCGATGTGAAACAAACTACTATTATAAGAAAAATTACGGAATAATCATAACATAGATTCGTTGTGGAAACCAGACGGATTTTGATGAATAAATGTAATAATAGATGAATTAGGTCATATTATGAATATTTATACACGAAAAAAAGAAATACCCTCTTGCATTTTCGAAACTTTTACTGTAGAATTATTAACCAGGTAAACACAAATGTATGCCATACCCGAACACTGATTACAAAGATGTAACCAATCTTAACTGTATCAGTGTTTTTTAATATACAATGGGGAAACGAGGAAAAAATTATGGAAAAAAAGCATGAAATGATGAGTCTGGAGGACTCCGAACAGCTGAAAGGCAGAATGAAATTCTTTGAAAAGGAACTGGTAGAGAATCATCACATCGATCCCAACCTTTATGTGGAATACGATGTAAAAAGAGGACTTCGTGATTCCGCAGGTAAAGGTGTTCTCACAGGGCTTACTGAGATTTCCGATGTTACCGGCTATAAGCTGGTCAATGGCAGACGTATTCCTGCAGACGGTGCATTGTATTACCGGGGAATCGATGTGCAGGATATCGTAAACGGACTGAAGGACAGACGTTTTGGTTTTGAGGAGACGATCTATCTTCTGATTTTCGGTAAGCTTCCCAGCAAGGAAGAGCTTTCCAGATTTCTTGAGCTTCTTTCTGACATGGAGGATCTGGGAGGACGTTTTGTCCGTGACGTTGTCATGAAGGGAACCAATGCCAATATTATGAATGCTATGGAGCGCTGCGTACTTGCTCTCTATACATATGATGATAACCCGGAAGATATTTCTGTGGAGAATGTACTCCGCCAGTCTCTGGAACTGATCGCTAAGCTTCCTGAAATCGCGGTTTACTCCTATCACGCATACCGTCATTTCCGTAAAGACGAGACACTTTTTATCCGCAATCCGCAGAAGGGGCTTTCACTTGCCGAGAATATCCTTCTGATGCTTCGTCCGGACGGCAATTATACAGAGCTTGAGGCCAAGGTCCTTGATATCGCACTTGTACTTCATGCAGAGCACGGCGGTGGTAATAACTCTACTTTTACCACACATGTAGTAACATCTTCCGGAACAGACAGCTACTCTTCTACCTCTGCATCCATCGGTTCACTGAAGGGACCGCGTCATGGTGGTGCCAACCTGAAGGTCCAGAACATGTTTACAGATCTGAAGGCCAATGTAAAGGACTGGGAAAGTGATGAGGAGATCACAGCATATCTGCAGAAAATACTGAATAAAGAAGCATTTGATCATGCAGGTCTGATCTATGGTATGGGACATGCAGTTTATACACTCTCCGATCCGCGAGAAGTGATCCTGAAACGTTTTGCACAGGCTCTTGCAGAGGAAAAAGGAATGATGGATGAATTTAAGCTCTATGATAAGGTTGAGGGTATTGCCGGAAAACTGGTCATGGAACACAGAAAGCTGTTCAAAAATGTTTGCGCAAATGTTGACTTCTACAGTGGCTTCGTTTACTCAATGCTTGGTATTCCGGAAGAACTTTTTACTCCGATCTTTGCCATCGCACGTATGCCTGGCTGGAGTGCACATCGTCTGGAAGAGCTGATCAGTGCCAATAAGATCATCCGTCCTGCTTATAAGTATGTGGGGCATCATGCAGATTTTGTACCTTTTGATGAGAGATAATAAACAGAATGATAAAAGCAGTGGGGATTTCTGATCTATTTAAGTTGGAAATCTCTGCTGTTTTTTTATTCTCTTAATTTATTCTCTTAAATTACAGAATAACAGGATCATAACGTTACATAATATATATTATGTGAAGTCAATATCTTTTTTTACAAAAAAACAAGGCTTACCGCATAAGATATGATCGGATTGCCTTGTTTTTTATGGAATCTTACTTTATTATTTTTTTCCTATCGGAAACTCTTCAGCCAGTTTACAAGAGAATCATGCCAGATGTTGTCGTATACGGTTTTTTTCATCTGATCGTCTACAGGGCCGTTTCCTGCCATTTTTGCAAGGATAGCAGCCTGAAGTTCGCCTACTGTCATTTCTTCCGGTGTTTTGTGCGGATTTGGCGCAGTGACTGTTTCCTGTGGATTGGAGGATTCTGCTTCAGGAGTTGACGGAATATCCTCTGAGTTTGCTGTATTGTCAGAAGCTTTATCTGTATTTTCAGCGTTTGAAACTTCTTTTTCCGGGGCAGCTTCTGTTACAGTGCTGTTTTCAGCCGCCTGCTCCTCTTCTGCCTCAGATGCAGCGTTTTCGTTCTCTTTTGTTGCGGCAGTTTCCGGAACATTAGTCTGAACCGGCTTATATTCCGGCATATCTCCTGCAGGAAGCCAGATCTCACCGCTGTTTGCTGCAACACGGACACGGATCCGTCCGCCCTGTGCGGAAACCTTCTGACCTGTGAGGGCACCTACGTATTCCGGAGCACTTCCTGTTGGAAGGTTCATCTCTGAATCACTGTCATCATTATTCACAGTAACGATCACTCGTATGCCTTCCAGATCTCTTGCAAAGGCAAACTGACGGTTTGTAAGAGCCAGTTCTGCATAGGAACCGTAGCTTAATGCAGGAGTTCCCTGGCGGACCTTTCCGAGGGCTGTGATCAGTGCAGTACATGGGTTCTTTGTTGCAGCATCCGCATAATCGTTAAGATCAAGTGCCGGACGTAAGCTGGCATCGGAAAATTTTTCTTTTTTTCCGTCAATACCAAATTCTGAGCCGTAATAAATGCTTGGAACGCCAGGTAAAGTATAAAGAAGTACATGTACAGGAGCAAAATGTGCTTTGTTCTGCAATTTGGTATGAATTCGCTCTACGTCATGGTTGTCCACGAAATTGTAGAGGTCCAGATCTCCCATATTCTGAAGATATTTTACTGTATGAGCGATTTCAAAATAGTTGTGGTCATTATGTCCGCTGTAAAGTGCCTTGTGAAGGGCATAGTTAGTTACACTGTGAAGAGTCTGTCCGTTTACCCAGCGGCTGTAATCTCCGTGAATGACCTCTCCCATAAGCCAGAAGTCTTTCTTAACCTCATCTGCGGTATGACGTAGAATACGCATGAAATCAAAATCCAGAACATCAGCGGCATCCAGGCGGATTCCATCAATATCAAATTCGGAAACCCAGAAACGGATCACATCACAGATATAGTTCTGTACTTCCGGATTGCGCTGGTTCAGCTTTACAAGAAGATTGTATCCACCCCAGTTTTCATAGGAAAAACCGTCATTATATTCGGTATTTCCGCCGAAATTTACATTACAGTACCAGTTAACGTAAGGGGAATGCTCACGGTTTTTCTGGATATCCTTAAAAGCGAAGAAATCACGGCCTGTATGGTTGAATACACCATCAAAGATCACGCGGATGCCTTTTTCATGGCAGGCTTTTACAAAATTGGTGAGATCTTTATTGGTTCCAAGACGGGAATCCAGTTTTTTGTAATCGGTTGTCTCATAGCCATGTCCGACACTTTCAAAAAGCGGCCCTATATATAAGGCAGTACATCCGATCTCTTTGATGTGGTCGATCCACGGCAGCAGTGTGTTCAGTCGATGTACAGGAGTTCCGTAATCATTTTCTTTTGGAGCGCCTGTAAGTCCAAGTGGATAAATATGGTAGAAGATTGCTTCGTTGTACCAGCTCATAATATTACACCTCTGTTCTAAAAATTTGCAATTTCCTGATAATTAGAGAAATTACACAAATATCTTCTCTATAATACCAGATTCCTATAATATAATCCAGAATAAATCAGCCAGTTTTTCAGCGAAAAATCCGGCATATTGCTAATTGCCGGATCTTACCTGATGGACATATGTTTATTCGTCAAATTCTGCAGTAACTATAAAGCCGCGTGGCGTATGCTCAATGCTTTTGATGATGCCCTCTTTGGATCTGATGCGGTCTGCATTTCTGTAACAGCCAGACATGGCTACTGCAGGCTCAATGATATAGCTGTAGTTCGTGGCAGAGAGAAATTCGGAGATCTTTACTTTATCTCCCACCTGTATCAGCCCCTGTCTTTCCATTTTAAATTTTTCTTCTCGCATAAACATGCCTTCTTTCTGTATAAATACGCAATGTGAATATATCTGTAAATACAATTAATTACATGTTTAAGATCTTTAAGAACCGGATGGGATCCGTACCAGAAGCTTCTGTCCGTCTTTTTCTACTGCTGTAAGAACGGGAATATGTTTTTTTCGCAGAGCATGAACGATGGGATACAGGGAAAACATGGCATTATCTGCAAAAACTGCTTCCGGTTTGCAGCGGAGGATTTCTTTAATCCTGTCTTTTATAAAGCTTTTCCATTCTGTCTTTTCCATGGAGAGTTCTCCGTAGATTCCGTTCAGAGTCAGCTCCGGTAATTGGGGAACCGGCAGATGTACGATCCTGGCAGAAGAAAGATCCGGAAGCTTTTGAAGCAGCATGTCTGTTTCTTTATTTCCGCCAAGGCTTACGATCACAGCTTCTTCATGGAAGGCGGCAAGACTGCTCCTGCAGGCAAGAACAGAATCCTCAAGGGTTCCGCAGGTCATGAGAAATCCTCCTTTATGACAAAAGGCTGCACTTTTAAGACCGGTTACCAAAGATAACTCCTCGCCTTCCAGGCCAAGCCAGGAAGAAGGAAAACTGCATTTGTAATTCATGGAATATTCTTTTTTCTGTGGCTGGATACAGTAACCGCCCCGGTTGGACGGAAAGATCACAAAAGCAATGTTGGTTTCCGAAAGGCGTTTTTGGCAGGGAATAAATTCCGGAAGTATAAGGATATTGGTATTTTCTGCCGGGGTATCGCCCGAAGCGAGGGAAGCAGCATGTTCTGTAAGAACTTCTTCCACCCGTCTGTCTGCACGTTCATTTCCAAGGTAACGCTCGAATTTATTTTCCAGGATCATGCCTGCCACACTGACTGCCTGGAAAAAGGCTTCGTCATTACTGCTTTTGGAATCCCATCCCGGATTAAAATTGCCGATCAGTGTGGCAAGTTCATTTTTTTCACCGGTATTATCATTGATATCCAGAGGCTGGACAAAGGATTCATCGAATTTTAGTGCCAGTTCCTCACCTAGGATTTCCGGTCCAAGCTTCTCCCAGAGAAGGCCGAAGGCCGCATATGGAACGCCATTATCGCGGATACGGCTGTCTTTCTGATGATGATCATACTGTCCTCTGCCAATATCAAAAACAAGACCTTCATAGTTTTCAGGAACCTGGTTTCCACGTGTGATGGTGATCTCGGGATTCAGATATAAAAGCAGAGCGGCAGAAAAAACATCGTCTGCGTGAAATTTCCCGCTGTGGGTGAATGCGGATGCATTTTTTTGTTTGATTTTTTCCAGTAAATGATTCATATGAAACGCTCCTGTGTGTTTATTCTGCTCTTCAGTATACCACAGAAATGAAGAATAAACAAAATTTCCTACAGTTAAAAAGGAATCCGTCCTGAAGACAGATTCCTTTAAAAATTTACGTTCTTTTATGCTTTATGTACAAAATAGGACGTTCATATTCAATTTTATTATAATGCGCAGATAATTTTATCCTGATATGCTTCCGGAACTTCTTCTTTATCCAGAGACATACTGATAATAAAGGAAACTTTGAAGGTTTCACCGATGGCACTTAACTGATCCAGTGTTTCGGTTGCATCCTTTCCTTCAAGCTTGGCTGTTGTAAGGAAGCTGTCCAGATATACCTGCTCCAGATCATGATCCTGAGAGAGGATACCACAGATAAATCCTACAAATTCGTCCGCATTTTTAACCGGAAATCCGGAAACATCGATAAGGCGGACCTTGTTGTTCAGCTCATACATGTGCTTGGTGCTCTTGTCTAAGTAAACAATACTGCCGTTGGCGTCCTTAACAGCTCCGTTTACTTTGTCTAACAGTACTTTTGTTTTTCCTTTGCCTTTCTTTCCTACGATCAGTTCAACCATCCTGTTTTCCTCCTTAGACACATATAATAATTTTGAATAAAATTGCTATTGATATGCTTCAAATTATAGTGCATTGTGAATAAAATTGCAAGGGCTTTTTGAAAAAAACTGGTAATTTTAATCAGGCTTTACTGCTCTCTTTCATTTTCCATTTGTGCTTTTGCTTTCCTTCCGATCCGGGCAGTGCTGTTCATGATACTGGCCCGGGTAACCTTGTCGTTTCCGTACTTCAGACGGATGGAATCCAGTGCTGCATCCAGTTTCTGCTGGCGTTCCTTCTTGTGAGTATCCTCAAAAAAGGACAGCTGTTCAAAGGAATCATCCGTAAGACCGGTCAGTGATACTCCCAGGAGCCGGAGTGGCTGTCTCATCCAGGACTCCTGAAAGAGGTTTTGGGCATTTCTGTAAATCTCTTCTGTGATATCGGTGGCATTTGGCAGTTTAGTCTGATGAGATTTGTTTCGAAAATCCAGGGTACGGAAGGTTACAGAAATGCAGGTGCATTTTTTCTTTTTGCGGCGCATGCGGGCGGCCAGAATATCGCATTGTTCCAGCAGGATCGGAAGTGCCTGCTCCAGTGAGACCAGATCATCGTTAAATGTAGTTTCCAGACTGAATCCTTTTGCTTCATCAGGTTTTGCTTTCACAGGGGAGTCATCAAGGCCACGGGCATACTGATATAACTGCTGTCCTGCTTTTTCACCGAGAAGTGCCTGTATCTTTGCTTTTTTTTCATGAGCCAGATCGCCTATGGTTCTGATCCCTGCGTCCTGCAGCTTTTTTTCAGAGGATCTGCCAAGAAAAAGAAGCTCTCTCACTGGAAGAGGCCACATTTTTACAGGGATTTCTTCCGGAAATAAAGTATGCACCTTATCTGGCTTTTCGAAATCAGAGGCCATTTTTGCAAGAAGTTTATTGGTGGAAATGCCGATATTTACGGTAAAGCCGAGTTCTGTACGGATCTTATCCTTCAGCTCATGGGCAGTTGCCACCGAATCCGGGTAAATATAGGAGGTTCCGGTCATATCCAGAAAAACCTCATCAATGGAAAAGGATTCCATTACCGGTGCATAGGATCCACAGATTTTTTTGAAGGCTCTGGAACATTTATCGTATAATTCAAAGTCAGATGGAACGGCCACAAGATTCGGACATTTGCGAAAAGCCATAGCCATAGGCTCTCCTGTCTGGATTCCGTATTTTTTTGCAGGAATGGACTTGGCGACAACGATGCCGGTACGTTTACTGGGGTCTCCGCCAATACAGGAAGGGATGTCTCTCAGATCCGGAAGTCCCATCTTTACTCTTTTTGCTGCTTCCCAGGAAAGAAAAGCACTGTTTACATCAACATGAAAAATCAATCGTTCCATATAGGGTTCTTCTTTCAATTGTATAAAGTGTGTCTGTTATATCTATTTACAGATTTTTGCAGACAGCTGATCAAAAAGGTTCCGATATTCCTCTTCTACCTGTGAAAAAGGGTATTGCCGGTATTGGATCGGAACATGGACAACCGGTTTTGGAGTGTCCGGTGTTTCATTCAGAAGATATTTCAGGTCATACCAGAGCAGGTCATTGTCGATCTCCTTCAGCTTCTGCTCTTCTATGGCAGAAAGTCCGGATCCCAGATATTTCTGATAGATAATGTTTAAAAGAGCTTCCTCCTGTTTCCGATACGCAGGAAGACTTTTCTTAAATGGTCTTGGAACATCGGACATATAACATTCGCTGGCATCGTGAAGAAGGGACGCCAGTATAAGACGGCCGGAATAGCCACGTGCTTCGGCTTCTTTGGCACAGAGGATGCAGTGCTGCCCTACAGAGAAAAAAGTCCTTACATGACCATTTCCGCGGCATAGAAGAGAAAGTGCGTGTGCAATGTCCTCAATGCAGATCAGCTCTTCGTCCGGATGTGTCGGATCAAAATGTTTTCCAGTGTATGTGGTAATGCAGTCGCCCATAAAATGTTACGCCTTTCTTTAAGCTTATGAATAAATATGATTATTTATTATAAACACCCAGAGGAAGTGTGTCTATATGATCGCGAAATAAATTTCGGGAACTGTTACAGAAAAACAAAAGAAATACATGGCTGTTTTACAAAAATGAGTGATTCTGTGCTATAATACAAAAAAACGACAGGGAGATCATCAGCGATGAAACATATGGAAGAAATGAAGATTGCCGGATTAGCCATGGCATTATGTATCGTGATGCTGGGAATCTATATCGTCGTCCCAAAGGATGGAACGGTTTCTCATCTTACTGCTATTCCGGATAATAATGCGGCGGAGCCTGTTACAGATTCTACATCAGAGGGAACTGCTGATGCGGATTTTCCAATCTATACAGAGGACAGCTACAGCAGTGAGCCCGAGAGTTCTGACGATACTGGGGACGGAGATTCCTACACGGAAGAGCCGACTTATGATCCAGGTGATAATTCTTACGACGGCAATACGGATAGTGAAGCCAATGGAGCAGATACTTCAGATACATCTTCAGATGGAACCGGTGAAGACGCAGGCAATTATGAAGATCCGGACAGTGGCTCCGGTGAAGTGGTCGATGACAATGATTCCAGTGGTACTTCGGATACGGATCTTGATAGCAGTGAGACCGATGATACCGGCAGTGATGGCACCGATGATACAGTAGAAATTAACTGAATGTAAAAAAAAGAATAAAAAAGCAGATCTGCGAAATAAAATTTCAAACAGATCTGCTTTTTTGTATGGAATCCTGTCAGTTGATGTTCTGGAGCAAGGATGTCATTTCCTGATAAAGAACATCCTTTGAGGACGCACCCATGACGATGGAAATAAATGGCTTCCCATAAGCATTCTGGCTTAAAAGTGCCAGACAGTTACCGGCTTTATCGGTTGTTCCTGTTTTTCCTCCAAGGATAGTGACATCCTTAGGAGTTGCTGCCTCTCCGGTAAGATAATGATCTGTAGCGGGTAAGGTAGCACTTGCATCGGAGCCATCGGAATGCTTATAGCTAACTGTATAAGATGCCATTTGTGTGATGTCTGTAAACTCCGGATAATTCAAGGCTTCTTTCAGCATCAGATAAATGTCATAAGGCGTTGTATAATGATTTTCGTCCTGAAGACCATGGGGATTGGTAAAGTGAGTTCCTGTACAGCCAAGTTCTGCAGCAAAGCTGTTCATCATCTCTACAAATTTATCTGTTGATCCACCTATATGTTCCGCAATGGCAGATGCTGCATCATTGGCAGAATAAACAAGAAGACAATGAAGAAGCTGATCCATGGTAACCTGATCTCCCGCCTGGAAACCAGCTACCTGAGAACCGGATTCCAGGGTAACATTCTCCTGTGAGATCGTTACTGTATCGTCCATGTTTCCATATTTCAGTGCAAGCATAGCTGTCATGATCTTTGTGATGCTGGCAGGATAAACCTTGTTGTAGGCACCTTTTGCATAGAGTACCTTTTTATCACTGAGATTCAGAAGCACACCGGACTGGCTGTCATCCAGACTGACAGAATCCAGAGCAACATCTTTTGTAACAACACAGAGATCATGGGCGAAACCTGCCGCGCGCTGCTCTTCTTTGGAAGTCAGAGTATTATCAAACTCGGAGAATGCATTGAAAGAATTTGCAGGAGTGGAAAAATCTCCGCCCTTCAGCATGTAAACACCCAAACCGCCAGCTGTGCATAGTACGATCAGCAGAAGAAGGAGAAAAATGGTGTTGCGGATCCTTTTGCGACGCATCCGTTTCATCCGGGTATTTTGAGCTTTACGTCTGGCAGAAACAGTTCCGTCAGACGGCGTGGAAGTTCTTTTTGTCCCCTTGGAAGCTGTATGTGCAGCCCGGGAAGCCTGACCTCTGGAAGGATTGCCAGAACGTACATGATTTTTTACAGGTTCTTTACGTGTCATAAGTATTCCTCTTTCCGAAAGTAGGTATCCGATTTCTGACCTTTTTTCTGTAATTCTTTATTATATGCACTGCTCTGCAGTCCTACATTGAGAACAAGTCCCATACCCATAAACAGACTGATCAGAGAAGTAAGACCATAGCTTACAAAAGGAAGCGGAGTACCTGTGTTTGGTGCAAGGCCGGTAGCAACACAGATGTTGATGAAGCTCTGTATGGAAACAATGCTTCCAACACCGCAGCATATGATCTTACCGGCAAGATCCTTGGCCCGCAGGCTCATACGGATACATTCAAAGGTGATCAGAAACAGCAGCAGTACGATCAGAGTACAGCCGATAAATCCGTACTGCTCTCCAGCCACCGCAAAAATAAAGTCGGTCTGATTCTCAGAAACAAAGTTTCCATCATTTACGGATGTAACACTGGTGTCATTACTGAAAGCACGTCCCACAAGCTCTCCGGAGGCGATGGCTGTTTTTGAGTTGTTCTGCTGTTCAATATCATCTGCGTATTCTTCGTTCTCCGGATACAGGAATGACATGATACGGTTTCTCTGGTAATCCTGTATCAGTTTCTGATCCGGCTGCACGATAATGGACAGAAAGATGATGGCCAGAGGAATCGCGATCAAGGCTACACCTCCGATGATCTTATAACTAAGTCCTGCGATGTAGATCAGAATACAGAACAGGACTGTTACGGTGATGGTGTTTTTCATATCCGGCTGTACATAGATCAGCATCAGTGGGATGACCAGAAGGACAGCTGATTGTATCAGAGTCTTTAAGGTATTCAGATCTTCCTCATGATCCATAAAAAATTTGGCAAAAAACAGGATAATGATGATCTTTGAAAGCTCGGTAGGCTGGAAACGGATAAAACCTAAATCTACCCATCTGGCAGCACCATTGGCGCTGGATCCGAAGAACCGGACAGCCAGAAGCATAACGATATTAAATCCATACATGATCCATTGAAAATTCAGCAGCCAGGAATAATCCATCAGTGAAAGGATCAGCATAAAGACCACACCGATGATCACACCCAGAAGCTGACGTGTGCGAAGGTAGTCGGCAGCTGTTCCTACAAGCTGAATTCCAATAAAGCTGATCGCCAGGAGAAAGATCACCAGTCGAAAATTGTAAAACCGCAGCTTATACTGTTTAATCATAAATTATGCATCTCTTTTCTTAAGTACGGGTATGACTGCATGCAGAACAGGTGGTTCCTGTGTGATCTGTATGGTCACCCCTGGTTCATCAATTACAACGTATTTTTTTACGGCATGTATCAGATCGTTCCGTAAAAGCTTCATCATCTGTGGAGAACAGTCTATGCGTTCCGATACAAGAAGAAGCTTCATCCTGTCGCGTGCATAGCCTGCAGAGTGGTTTTTCCCGGAGAAAAATCCCATAATCATTCCTCCTGTGATGAAAAATGTCAGACAGCAAAGCGTCTGTTATTTTCGAAAAATGCTGCCAAGACGGTGGAATACACCATTTTTTCGACGCACAGTAACATAAGGGACCTCTTCGCCCATAAGCCTCCGGCAGATATTGCGATACTCTTCTTCTGCCTGGGAATTTTTTCCGGATAAAGGTTCTCCCTGATTTGTGGAGATCACGATCTGTTCATCATCCAGGATCGCACCGATCAGATCTACAGCCAGGATTTCCAACACATCTTCTACGGACATCATATCACCTCTGGCGATCATTTCCGGTCGAAGCCGGTTGATGATCAGCCGGATATCCCGGAGCCCTCCGGACTCCAGCAACCCGATGATACGGTCTGCATCCCGGATCGCGGAAACTTCCGGTGTGGTCACGACCAGTGCACGGTCCGCTCCAGCTACTGCATTTTTGAATCCCTGTTCAATTCCTGCCGGACAATCCAGAAGGACATAATCGAATTCTTCCCGGAGATCATCGGTAAGCTTGATCATCTGTTCCGGAGATACGGCAGTTTTGTCCTTGGTCTGGGCAGACGGAAGAAGATACAGTTCTGAATGCCGACGATCCCGGATCAGTGCCTGTTTCAGGCGGCAGCTCCCATTGATCACATCAACCAGATTATAAACAATACGGTTCTCCAGTCCCATGACAACATCCAGATTTCGGAGTCCGATATCGGTATCTACAACAGCAACCCTTTTTCCCATGGCAGCCAGTCCGGTCCCGATATTTGCCACGGTGGTGGTTTTTCCAACACCGCCTTTTCCAGATGTAATGACAATGACTTCACTCATGTTTTCTGATTCCTCCTATAAAATGTTCCACACTTCTGGTATCCTCATAAAGTTTGTTTAGTCATTCGATACATTACTGGTATCGCTTGCTGCATAGCCAGTGAGAATGGTGCTTTCATCTGCAAGTCCGAAAATGTATTTAAAGATATCATTAGCGGCAAGGCAGGCATTACCGGATGCATATCCGTTTGCGATTCGTACAGATATTGCGTACTTGGGATCAGAAACAGGCGCATATCCGATAAAAAGTGCATTGTTCGGATGATAATAATCAATCTCGGCAGTACCGGTTTTTCCTGCTACTTCAACTCCAAGTCCGTTAAACTGATCATGAGTCTGCACTACACGATACATACCGTCATGGATGGCATCCCAGATATTGCTGGAAAGATCCAACTGTCCAGCTGTTTTGGAAGGATATTCCTTTATAAGTTTTCCTTTGGAATCCGTCACACGGTCCAGAAGGGAAAGCTTGTAGATCGTACCGGAAGTGGCGATCGTTGACGCATAGCGTGCAAGCTGGCTGGTCGTAAACGTATTGGTACCCTGTCCAATATAGGAAGGAACCGCGTTTTTGTCAGAAACCTGCGGAGAAGCCTCGGAAATTTCAATGCCGGTTTTCTGATCCAATCCCATGAGGGAAGCATATTTCTGAAGCATTCCAAGACTTCTGGCTTCAGAAAAATTACCTTCGGAATCTTTACCAAGTTCGAAACCGATCGTAGTGAAAAATACGTTACAGGACTGCTCAATGGCCTCACGGATATCAAGAGAACCGTGGCCCTGTTTATTCCAGCAGTTGATCGGAGGTGTTACAAGGTCAAAGCTTCCTGTACATTCAATATATGTGCCATCATCTATTACGCCCTCGGACATGCCGGCAACAGTAGATAAGATCTTTAAGGTAGATCCTGGAGCCGTCTTCTGCTGTGTTGCCTTGTTGAAGAACGGGCTGGAAAGATCTGTGGAAAGCTTTGCATAATAATCGGTGTCCATATTGTTGGTCAGACGATTATTATCATATCCCGGATAGGAAACACATGCGAGAACATTTCCGGTTGTAGTATCTGTGATCACCGCAGATGCAGAGCACGGAGCCAACGCAAGCTGGGCCGGTGTGATCTCAAGATTTGCGATCTTGCGATACATGAAGGTGTAGGCATCAAGACCACCGGAGGCCATTGTCTGATACAGTTCGTCTTCTTTTGAAAGAACGCCCTGTTCATAGAGAACAAGACACAGATCTTCTCCACTGATGGTGTCTTCCTGAAGCATATATTTATACAGAAGCTTTGAAAAGCCTGTATCTGTCTTCAGGTAATCAATGATATAGGCGGTAAGAGCCTGATAGATCTCTTCAGAATCCAGATATTCTCCGGAGGTTGAGATCTGGGAAATATCGATCCAGTTCTGACTGGCAGCATAGTTCAGATAATCCTTCAGACTGATACTCTGGTCATTTTTCCAGGCTTTGTATGTTTCATCTGAGGTATCAATGGAATCACTTTTCAGTACCTTCAGGGTATTGGTAAGAAGATCATCACAGATATAGGTAAGATATTCCTGCATCTGCGTATCTTCATCCTTATAGGCTGGAGGATTGTCACCTGTCAGCCTGTTACTTATTGTATCAAAAACCTGTTGCTGTTTTTGCTGAAATTTGGCGTATAAATTTTTTTCTGTATCGGAAGCATCTGCATCGCTGAATTTATTGATATCGATCACACTGTTTGCGATCAGTGCATTGTATACATCATAGATTGGGATGGTGATCTTACTTGCATCTTTCTCTGCTTCATAATCAAAGCTTTTATTTGGTGTCAGTTTAGAGAGGACAATACCGGCAACACGCTGTTCCAGGATCTGGTAAATACTCTTCTGCCAGTCGGAATCAATAGTCAGATAAACATCGTTTCCGGCCACAGGATCAACAGTTTTGGAATTGTCGATATCAAGGACTTTACCAAGATTATCAACTGTGACCGTTTCTTCTCCATCTTTTCCCTGAAGTTCAAGCTCCATATACTGTTCGATCCCGGCTTTTCCAACAACCGCATCATTGGAATAATCAGGATTATCCTTACGAAGGGTTTCCAGTTCTTCAGAAGAGGCCTGGCCTGTGTAACCGAGGATCGGCGCCATACTCTCATCGTCCACATATTTTCTGGTGGAATCTTCTACAATGTCAATACCCTGGAGAGCGGCCTGATTTTCTTTTATGGCTGCCACAGATTTTTCACTGACATTTGTTGCAATGGTCACCGGCATATATTTCTTGAAACTGTTGGTGTTCAGCTGATAGCGCATGATCGCAATTTCGAGGATTTCCTGTTTGGTAAGCTCTTCCGGAAGAGAATGTGCGGCAAGTTCTTCCGGGGTGTAGGCATCTTTTCCGTAAAGAACGATAGAAAATCCGCTGCTTCCGGTAAGATGATCCATGATCTGGGCTGCGGTTGCGTTTTTCTGCTCATCACTGAGATCATCAATCTGTGCTTCTCCGTAAATATCCGCACGGAAACGGTTAAGAGTAAATCCTTCATCTACATCAAAAGCATAATCTCCATGATCATTGACGGTAATATGAAAATTATCAGATAAGCTGTCCCCGTTTTTGGAAAGAATCTGTAATACCTGATAGGCGATACCGTTCAGAGTCAGATTCTTTTCTCTGGTGCTGTTGTATGTACCGCTATCTTCGAATGTGACAGAATATGCAAGTACATTGGAGGCGACAACTGTGCCGTTACGGTCATAAATATTACCACGGGTGCTTTTGATCACGCGTGTTTTGGTGGTACGAGTCTGAAATTTACTGATGTAATCCTCTCCCTGTATGATCTGCAGACTGAAAAGCTGCCGGACCAGAACAGATGACAGAAAAATAAATACGATCACAAGAACTGTAGTACGTTTCAGACGGATTTTTTTGATGATTTTTTTTATTTTAATTCCCAAATAGACTCACTTTCTTTCCTTACAGTATCCATTAAGTGGTAGTTGATCCAGTAAAATACCCGGTATACGATGATGGTAAGAAAAACCGTATATACAATCTCGGGGATAATGATCCTGTATATGTAGGTCCAGAATCCAAGACGGCCTCTGAGCAGAAACTGGAGGCCATACACAGCCAGATTATAAAGAAGATCTGTTCCTGCTACAAGAAAAAGCGGAACTTTCAGATCATCATCATAAAAACTGCGGAATGCATAGCCGCTGATAAAACCTATATACATATAGATCAGTGCATAAAATCCAAACAATGATCCATAAAAGAGATCGACAAAAAGCCCGGAAAAAAATCCAGTCCACAGACCAACTTTTCTTCCACGCATAAGTCCCATGGATACACACAGGATCAAAAGCAGATTTGGAGTGATGGATCCAATGGAAATACGGTCCATTACTGTGCACTGAAGGAGAAAACAGACAATGATAGTGATAAATAATATAATCCTATTTTTCATTGGACGCATCCTCCGATTTGTCTATCGCGTCCTGTTTATTGGTGGTGATCACAAATACATCTTTCAGATGACCGAAATCAACCGGTGTAACGATCGTACCTGTTTTTGTCAGGTTATTGGGATCCTGTTGGATCTCACTGACATAACCAATAAACAGTCCTTCCACATATTTTTCACTGATATTTGATGTGACAATACGTTCTCCGACTGTTACCTTGTTATCCTGATCGTAAAGCTGCTCAAAGCTTAATTTACCTTCATCGATCAGTTTCAGATCTCCGGTGACAACGCAGTTGTCAGAGGTACTGACTGCCATAGCACTGACATTGCTGCTGTCATCGATGATGGAACGGACAGTAGCCCAGGAGGGCCCCACTTCTGTGACGATACCCACAAGACCCTTTCCGGCGATCACGTTGTTATCAACCCGGATCCCGTTATTACTGCCTTTGTTGATCATAAAGGTATCATACCAGTTTCCGGGATCTTTGGAGATTATCCTTGCGGCAACCTTGGGATAGTCGGTATATTCCTGATCAAGATCGTAAAGTTCCTTCAGGCGTGTGAGCTCTGTCTGGTCCTGGATCAGGATGTTATTTTGCTCCGTAAGACTGTTGATCTGACTTTTCAGCTCTTCGTTTTCCTGAAGCACGTCCTGTTTGTCACGAAGATTGTTTTTTACATTTCCAAATATATCGCTGACACCGGCGATCCCCTTTTCAAAGGGAACGATAAGAAAACCGGCGGCCTCCTGAAGTGGTGCGGAAGAGGTTCCGGAGGCTGCTGTGGCTACAATGCAGCTTCCACAGAAAAGTGTCATGATTACCAGAAGATGTTTACTTTTTAAATTAAAATGAAAACGCACTTTTTTTCGGATGTTTTTCATTATATATGCCCCTTTACAGTTTTTTCTGCTTTACCGGCTGGGCCCATTTGCGCAGGTTTCTGTCGCGGATGATTTTTTCCAGGCCGTATGCTGCAGAAGTTTCATACAGATCAGAAAGATTAAAGGCAAATCCTGTATAGCTAGCCAGATAGTTATCTATATAAGGCAGCCGTGTACTGCCGCCGGTCAGATAAATGCCCTCTTTTGCAATATGATAAGCGATCTGTGGCGGGGTACGTTCCAGAAAAGATTTCATCTCTGCTGCGATCTGGTTCACACAGTTGGCGATCCCCTCATTAACAACGTAGGCAGAAATAACTTCTTCTCGTGGAAGTCCGGAAATACTGTCGATCCCGACTACTTTTCGGGCTTCTTTTTTCTGATCGTTCAGTCTTCCCATAACTACTTTCAGACGTTTTGCAGTTCGTGTTCCAATCTGAAGATTATAATGTTTTCGGATCTCGCTGCAGATAGATTCGTTCATCTGTCTGCCTCCGATGGGGATCTTACGGCTAATGATGATCTTGCCGTCGGTTATGATGGAAAGCGCTGTACTCTGTGCACCGATGTTTACGATCATGCTTCCCTGATTTTTTTCAGGGTCGATTCCCATGGCAATGGCATCTGCAATAGGGGACTCCACCATAAAAACACGGTTTTTTCGCAGCCAGTGGCCATTGACCAGATAATAATATGCCCTCTTTTCGATAGCCGTCATATCAAGTGGCACGGAAAAATACATGTCTGCTCCGAGACCGGATGTATGATCGATCTTTTTTATCATGCTGTAAAGGACGATCTCCTGCAATTCCAGATTTGCCAGCATACCGAAAGCCATGGGAGAATTTACGGAAATATCCGCAGGTGATTTTTCAAACATTTCATAAGCTTCGTTCCCTATGGCAAGGATCCGGCGTCCTCTGTAGGCTACCATGTTCTTTTCTATGTAACTTTTGTTTCTGAAAAATGAATAGACTTTTACAGAGCTGCTTCCAAGGTCTACTCCGTAATTATTTCTAAAAAGCATAAATCCGTCCCTTCACTTAAGTATATTCATCAAAAATCCCTTTTTCGCGGAAACTGACATACCTGTGATCACCGATGATGATATGATCCAGAAGATGGATGCCGAGGAGTTCACCGCAATGATAAATCCGTTCCGTAACATCCAGATCAGCCTGACTGGGGGATGGATCACCACCTGGATGATTGTGGACCAGGATCAGGTTCACCGCACGATATTTTAAAGCTTCTACAAAGACTTCTCTTGGTGTGATCAGTGTGGCATTGACTGTACCGCGGCTTAAAAGCTGTTCACCCGACAAATGGTTATGTCCGTCCAGCATCATGCAGTAAAGCAATTCCTGTTCTTCATGCCTGAGCTGCTCCATATAATATTTCGCAATGGTTACCGGATGGTGAAAAGACAATTCCGGTTTTGCGGCTGCGGTTGCCATACGCTTGGAAAGTTCCCCGATACATTTCAGCTGTACGGCTTTTACCTTACCGATCCCATGGATCTTCATCAGTTCCTGCATGGAAATATGAAACAGTCCAAGCAGGCCACTGTATCCGGTCTGTTTCGATAAATTCAGGATTTTATCTGCCAGAGTCAGGGAACTGGATCCCTGTACGCCACAGCGCAGAATCACGGCAAGAAGCTCTCGATCGCTTAAGGACTGTTCTCCTTCCCGCAGACATTTTTCATACGGGCGCTGATAATCTGGCATTTCCATTATAGTATCTTTCATATGATTTCCCTTTTCGCTCTCGAAGAAGGGGATGCAAAATTGCAGAAGTTATTTTAGCATAAAAAGGCAGGGATGTACACTCTATCCCGGAAATTTCCACTTTTTTCATATTTTGTTTACAGGCAGGGCATAAACGGAAGCGACTGCTTCTGCCACCTTGATCCCGTCCATCGCTGCGGATGTAATGCCTCCGGCGTAACCGGCGCCCTCTCCGCAGGGGTAGATCCCTTCTATATTGGAAGTGAGCTTTTTCGGTTCCCGAACGATCCGTACAGGAGAAGAAGTACGACTTTCTACTCCTTCCAGCAATGCATCCGGCCGGTCAAAACCGGAAAGCTTTTTTCCAAACGCATGGATTCCTGCTTCAATGGAATCGCCGATCTCTTTCGGGAAAATACTGCGGACATCGGTAAGTGTATAAGCTCCTTTGATACAGGGGATCACATCTCCAAGCCTGGTACTTTTCTGATGGGTACAGTAATCTTTGAAAAGCTGTACCGGGATTTTTCCGTTTCCGGCTTCCCAGGCAGCGCGCTCCAGTTTTCTCTGCAGAGCGATTCCGCCGAGAACTCCCTCTTCAGGAAAATCAGAAGGGTTTACCGTAACGATGATAGCACTGTTGGCATTATGGCTGTCACGTGCCTGATAGCTCATACCATTCACTGCAAGCATATCTTCTTCAGAAGATGCATTTACAACATATCCGCCGGGACACATACAGAAAGAATAAACGCCACGTCCGTTTTCCAGTGTATGGGTAACCTTGTAGCTGGCTGCACCCAGACGGTCGTTTTCCGGTTCTCCGTAAAGATCCCGGTTGATCATGGTCTGAGGATGCTCCACGCGTACCCCCACCGCAAAAGATTTCGGCTCCATATTTATATTGTGTTTATCCAGCATGGCAAATGTATCTCTGGCGCTGTGGCCGGGAGCAAGAATACAGATTTCTGCCGGTATTTCCTCTTTTGCATTGACAATGACTGCATTAAGCTTCCGGTCACGGATTATCAGATCAGTTACTGTGGAACGAAAACGGAATTCCCCGCCCATTTCTTCAATCTGATGACGCATAAACTGAACGATACCTACAAGCTGATCTGTGCCAAGATGAGGCTTTTGCTGGTAAAGGATCTCGGAAGGAGCTCCTGCCTCCACAAATCGGGAAAGAACCTCCCTTCCTCTTCCAAAAGTATCTTTTACCAGAGTGTTCAGCTTTCCATCGGAAAAAGTCCCTGCACCGCCCTCTCCGAACTGTACATTGGAATCCGGATCCAGGATGCCGTTTTTCCAGAAATTTTCCACGGTTTCCTGTCGTTTGTCTGCTTCTTCTCCCCGTTCCAGTACCAGTGGACAGTACCCGGCTTTGGCCAGGTACCAGGCACAGAATAATCCTGCAGGTCCGCTTCCGATCACTACAGGACGATGGGACAGAGTTTCAGAGCCAGATGAGGGAAAATGATATTTCTTCTCAGAAGTTAACATAATATTTTTATCGTGAACCTTTTTGAGAACACGGGATTCGTTATCCAGTTTAATATCTACAGTGTAGACAAATTTTTTGTCCTCTTTGTGCCGGGCATCCAGAGATTGTTTTCGGATCTCATAGGTGAACGGCTGATTTCCAAGACGAAGCATTTTTGCTATTTTTCGGTGAAGCTGCTCTTCTGTATGGGTGATGGGAAGCTTCAGCTGTGTGATCCGGATCATTTTTCTTCCTCCTTTGCTGCCCAGATACCGGCGGCAGCTCCGCTTGACCATGCCCACTGCAGGTTATAACCTCCGCAGGTACCGTCAATGTCAAGGAGCTCTCCGGCAAAATAAAGACCTTTATGAAGTCTGGACTCCATGGTTTTGCTGTGAACTTCAGACGTATCCACTCCACCGGAACAAACCTGTGCCTGTTCAAAGGAAAGGCCGTTTTTTACCGGGAGACGAAAATCGGTGATCCCGCGGATAAGATCCTTCTGTGCACATAAAACACGGATCAGTTTTTCAGGAAAAAGTCCGATGAGAAGTTCTTTTTCTGTTTTGTAAGGGCAGGCTGCTTTTCTGTGCTCCAGGTATTCTTCCAGCTCTTTCCGGCTCAGTTCCGGAAAAAAATTTATGGAAAGCTCCACATTTTTGTTTTCATGGACGGCACGGATAGCATAGCGGGAAATCTGGAATACCGGGATCCCGGATACACCGTAATCGGTAAGCTGCAGCTCTCCCTGCTGGGAGACTGTCGGTGTGCCGTCTATATAAAGTGTTATCGTCCCTTCTGTTCGTACACCACTCCAGCCGGAAAAAGAATTTCCCTTACATTTCAGAGCTGTCAGAGCTGGAAGGGGTTCGATCAGGTGATGTCCAAGACTTTTTGCAATTTCGTATCCGCTTTCGCAGGAACCTGCAACGGAAGAAGCACGGGAACCATTTGCAAGGATCACGGCATCACCACTGTAGGTCCATCCGTCAGTATGAATCTTCCACTGTCCGTCTGCAAAAGACACGCCGGTAACAGTCTGATTGGTTTTCAGCTTTACCTTCAGGCTGCGTGCCTTCATGACAAGAACATCTACTACACTCTGTGCCTGGTTGCTTCGGGGATAGATCCATCCGCTGCGGTCTGTGGTACAGATTCCCAATTCCTGAAAGAATTTCAGAGTTTTTTCCACAGGAAACTGTGCCAGAGCATCTTTGGCAAATTCAGGATGAGATCCCCGGTAAGCGTTTTCATCCTGATTCAGGTTCGTCATATTACAACGGCCATTTCCCGTAGCACAGATTTTTCTGCCGGGACGGTCATTTTGTTCCAGAACCGTAACTGCAGCTCCGTTTACAGTAGCCTGAATAGCTGCCATAAGACCGGAAGCACCGGCTCCTACGACAAAGATCTGTTTTTTTAAGTCCGGTCCTTCGGATTTTTTCATAATTTCACAAGTTCCTTATCAACCATATACTGAAGAGATTTCAGGATTCCCAGCTTTGCATGCTCCCAGGTAAGACCACCCTGGAAATAAACTGCATAAGGAGGTTTCATGGGGCCATCGGCAGAAAGCTCAATGGAAGAACCCTGGATGAAAGCACCTGCTGCCATGATCACCTGACTGTCATATCCCGGCATATCCCACGGCTCCGGTGTCACAAAGCTGTCTACCGGTGCAGCAGCCTGGATACCCTGGCAGAATGCTACAAGACCCTCCGGTGTTCCGAGAGTGACCGCCTGGATGATATCTTGACGTGGCTCTGTGCTGTTGGGAACTACCGGGAAACCAAGCTTTTCATAAATGTTCGCTGCAAAAACAGCGCCCTTTAAAGCTCCTTTAGTGATCATCGGTGCAAGGAAAAATCCCTGATACAGAGAACGGTTTACACCAAGAGTTGCACCGACTTCCATGCCCAGTCCCGGGCAGGTCATACGGTAGGAGGCATTTTCCACACAGTCTTTTCTTCCTGCGATATAACCACCGATAGGAGCAAGGCCGCCACCTGGATTTTTGATCAGGGAGCCGACCATAATATCCGCACCTACATCACTTGGCTCGATGGTATCTACGAATTCTCCGTAGCAGTTATCTACCATGCAGATCACATCCGGCTTGATCTTTTTTACAAAAGAGATCAGCTCACCGATCTGTTTTACGGAGAAAGAAGGACGGGTCTGATAGCCTTTGGAACGCTGGATGGTTACCAGCTTTGTTTTTTCATTGACTGCTTTTCTGATATTTTCATAATCAAAGGTGCCATCCTCGAGAAGATCTACCTGACGGTATTTTACGCCATATTCCGCAAGAGAACCATTGGACGGACGGATTCCGATGACTTCTTCCAGGGTATCATATGGTTTTCCTACAGGGGAAAGAAGCTCATCGCCCGGGCGTAAGTTTCCAAACAGTGCAATGGCAAGTGCGTGGGTTCCACAGGTGATCTGCGGGCGGACCAGGCAGGCTTCTGTGTGGAACGTATCCGCATAGACCTGCTCCAGAGTTTCGCGGCCAAGGTCGTTGTAGCCATAACCGGAGGAAGCTCCGAAACAAGCCTCACTGACACGGTTCTTCTGCATGGCGCGGATAACCTTCATCTGGTTGTATTCTGCAGTCTTATCAAATTTCTCAAAACGTTCTTTCAGGGAATCTTCCACGGATTTACCGAAATCGTAAACTGAGGAAGAGATTCCAAGCTGTGCATATAATTCTTTCATGATCATTTTTCCTTTTTTATTTTATTTGGCATGGAGGATTCCCTTTTCCCTGCATACAGAAAGCATGTAGGAAAGGATCCTGCTGTCATCGTAATCAAAGTTATTTTTATCTACCCAGGTTACCTCGCCTTCTCTGCGGAACCAGGTAAGCTGACGTTTGGCAAAGTGTCTGGTGTCACGTTTCAGGACCCGTACGGCTTCCTCATAAGAATATTTTCCGTCCATCCAGTCCAGGATTTCCTTATAGCCAAGCCCTTGCATGGAAACCATTCCCCTGTGGCAGCCAAGCTCCCGAAGTTTTTTAACTTCTTCTGTCAGACCGTTTTTCAGCATTTCGTCCACTCTTGTGTCAATGCGTTCATAGAGAAGGGGGCGTGGTGCATTCAGGACGAAATAAGCCAGTGCATAGGGACTGGTATGCTCCTTCTGTTCTTCATTATGCTCGGAGATTCTGGTACCGTTCTGTTTATAAAATTCCAGGGCACGTATCACACGCTTGACATTGTTCTCATGGATATCTTTGGCTGACTTGGGATCGACCTTGGCAAGCATGTCATGGAGAAATGCAGACCCCTTCTGCTCTGCCAGTTCTTCCAGCTCACTGCGGTAATGTTCATCCTGGTCGGAGCTGGTAAAATCAATATCTCTGGTCACAGACTGAATATAAAATCCTGTGCCGCCTACCAGGATCGGAATCCGGCCTTTGTTATAAATTTTGTCCATGGCATCTTTTGCCATCTGCTGAAAAAGAACAATGTTAAAATCTTCTGTTGGCTCCAGTACATCCACCAGATGATGTGGGACGCCATCCATTTCTTCCGGCGTGATCTTGGCGGAACCGATATCCATGTGGCGGTAAACCTGCATGGAATCCGCGGAAATGATCTCTCCGTTTACTGCTTTTGCAAGGGCAATGGAAAGCTTTGTTTTTCCCACGGCAGTAGGCCCGGTAAGCACGATAAGAGGTTTTTTCATATATTTCCTCCGTTTATGTTAAGTATCTTACACAATACGTTTGAATTTTTTTTCGATTTCTGTCTTACTCATGGCAATGATCGTTGGTCTTCCATGAGGACAGTTATAAGGATTTTTCAGTGTCAATAATTCATCGATCAGCTTGTCAGCTTCCTGAGGCGACATAGAATGATTGCCTTTTACAGCAGCCTTACAGGCCATGGTCGCAAGCCTTGAGGCAAAAATTTCAAAGGCATCCCTGGAACCGTCTGCAGTGAGGTGGTCCAGCATTTCCAGAAACAGCTCTTCTTCTGTCATTCCCAGAAGGCTGGAGGGAACCGCACTGATACTGTACTCCCTTCCGCCAAAGGGTTCGATCTCAAAGCCGAAATCCCGGAAATACTTTTCGTTTGCCTTCAGCAGATTCTCCTCCTCAAGGCTGAGTGAAACGATCAGTGGCGGACTTACATACTGGGACTGGATGTTCTGGGACTGAAACAGCTTTACGAATCGCTCATAATATACTTTTTCATGAGCAGCATGCTGGTCAATGATATAAAAATTATCCTCGAACTGTACCAGCCAGTAGGTGTCAAACAGCTGTCCGATCAGCCTGTGGCGGCTTCTGGATTCAGGAGCAAGAAGCCGTTCTTCAAACAGTTCCAGCTGTTTTGGCGGTTCCTGTTCCTGAGATTTGATCGGTTCGTTGTCTACCTCAGGAGGTGCCGATTCAGCAGGCTTTTCGGAAATCACTTCATAATCTGCTGTTTCTGCAGCGAAATTTTCATTTCTTCCGTCTTTTAATGTTCCGGAAAACATTTCCTCTTCTTCTTTTGTGAAAGGCTGCGATCCATATACGGGATTTTCCCGCAGAGAATCCACATGCTTGTATTTATCTGCAGAAGAAGCTGAAGAACTGTGAGCTGTTTCAGCTGAGCCATAGGAGGCGGTACCATTTGTCGACTTATCATAAGGCATCGATGGAACCGGCGTTGTACGTACTTCAGAAGCTGCCGGTGTAGTATGGGAAGCTATATTTGCCGTCCGGTTCGGGTGACCGTACATCTCCTGCCGCCGTTTTACTTCAAAAGGCTCCGGAATATTTCCTGGCTTTATCTGTTCTGTGCGGGATGTCGGTTCGTCTTTTCCAACAGATACCTGCGGGATCAGTTCTCTGTGGGTCAATACCTTGCGGACAGTTTCATAAATGGCCGTATAAACTTCGGTTTCTCTGGCAAAACGCACTTCTCGCTTTGCGGGATGCACATTAACATCCAGGTCATTGCCGTCCATTTCAATCCGAAGTGAGACAAACGGAAATTTATGCTGCATGACAAGTCCTTTATATCCGTCCTCAATGGCCTTGGTAATGATCTTGTTTTTTACATACCGGCCATTGATATAATAATTCTCAAAAGTACGGTTTCCTCTGGAAATCTCCGGTTTCCCCACAAAGCCCTCGATCTTCATGAAATCATTTTCGTAGGAAACATCCAGAAGCGCCTTGGCAATCTCCCGGCCGTAGACACTGTAGATCACATCTTTTACGCTGTAGTTTCCGGAACTGGAAAGCTTCACCTGACGGTTCTGGATATATTTAAAGGAGATTTCCGGATGGGAAAGCGCCAGCTGCTCCATCAGAGTATTGATGTAACCGGCTTCTGTCATATCGGATTTTAGGAATTTGCTCCTTGCAGGTGTATTGTAAAAGAGGTTTCGGATCAGAAATGTTGTTCCCTCCGGTGCCCCCATTTCCTCCAGAGACTGTTCTTTTCCGCCTTCGATCACATAACGGGTACCACTGATCCCGGAAGGAGTCTTTGTGATCAGCTCCACCTGGGAGACGGCGGCAATACTGGAAAGTGCTTCACCACGGAAGCCAAGAGAGGCAATGTGGGTCAGGTCTTCTACTTTTTCAATTTTACTTGTGGCATGGCGGAGAAAAGCAAGCGGAACCTGCTCTGCATCCATTCCGGAGCCATTGTCCGTGATACGGATCAGCTTTTTTCCGCCGTCTGTGATCTCTACAGTAATAGCGGTAGCACCTGCGTCAATGGCATTTTCCACAAGCTCTTTTACAACAGAGGAGGGGCGCTCTACGACCTCTCCTGCTGCGATCTTATCAATGGTATTCTGGTCTAAAACTGCAATTTTTTTCAAGGGTATCACCACCGGTTCTTAATTTTGTTCTGCAGGTTATAGAGAATATTCAAAGCTTCCATTGGTGTCAGATTCCCGATCTCCAGGTTTTTGATCTCTTCAATGATATCATTGTCCTGTACCGTGTCAAACAGTGACATCTGTGCCATATCTAACTGATCATAGGTGATCTTCTGTTTTTTCTTTGGAGCAGTCAGATCTTTTACAGCTGCAGTGATATCTGCATCACTGAGCTCCTCTACCAGCTCCTTGGCACGCTGGATCACGGAATCCGGAACACCGGCAAGCTTGGCTACCTGGATACCATAGCTTTTATCTGCTCCGCCTTTTACGATCTTACGCAGGAATACGATATCGTCGCCTTTTTCCTTGACAGCGATACAGTAGTTGTTGACACCGGAAAGCTTGCCTTCCAGTTCGGTAAGCTCATGATAATGGGTCGCAAATAAGGTCTTGGCGCCGCAGAGTTTGGTGTTGCTGATGTGTTCGATCACTGCCCAGGCAATGGAAAGGCCGTCAAAGGTACTGGTTCCACGTCCGATCTCATCCAGGATCAGAAGACTTCGGGAAGTGGCATTACGAAGAATGTTGGCAACCTCTGTCATCTCCACCATAAAGGTACTCTGTCCGCTTGCAAGGTCATCGGATGCTCCCACACGGGTGAAGATCCGGTCAACCACACCGATATTCGCACTGTCCGCAGGAACAAAGCTTCCGATCTGTGCCATCAGTACGATCAGCGCTGTCTGGCGCATGTATGTGGATTTTCCGGCCATGTTCGGTCCTGTGATAATGGAGATACGTTTTTTGTGGTTGTCAAGATATGTATCATTTGGAATGAACATATCGTTTTCGATCATTTGTTCCACAACCGGGTGGCGGCCATTTCGGATATCAATGAGGCCGGTTTCATTGATCTTGGGCCGGACAAAGTTATTCCTCTGTGCAACCAGTGCAAGGGAAGCAAAAACATCCAGAGCAGCTACAGCCTTTGCAGTACGCTGGATACGGACAACCTCAGCTCCAACCTGATCACGGATATCTGAAAACAGTTCAAATTCTAATGCATAAAGCTTATCTTCCGCTCCAAGGATCAGATCCTCCAGATCCTTCAGCTCCTGGGTGATGTAACGCTCTGCGTTGGTAAGGGTCTGTTTGCGGATATAGTCCTCCGGCACGAGCTCCTTGAAGGTGTTGGTAACTTCCAGGGAATAGCCGAATACACGGTTATATTTGATCTTCAGGCTCTTAATACCGGTGCGTTCTCGCTCTCTTGCTTCCAATTCAGATAACCACTTCTTTCCATCTGTCCGGGAGCGGCGGAATTTATCCACATCTTCATTATAACCTTCCCGAATGATACCGCCGTCCTTCTGGGCAAGGGGTGGATCATCAGCAATGGAATTACGGATCAGAGCGGTAATGTCTGACAGTGGATCCATGTCTTCATTGATCTGCGTAAGCAGCGGAGAGTTAAATTCTGCAAGGATCTGCTTTATATAAGGTAGCATTTCCAGGGAAGAGGCAAAGGAAACCAGATCTCTTGGGTTGGCAGATTTGTAGCTGATACGGCTTATCAGACGTTCCAGATCGTAGATCGGATTTAAGTACTCCCGGATCTCATCACGATCCATAGGTTTTGCGTTCAGTTCTTCCAGGGCACCAAGTCTCTTTTCGATTTCCTCTGCATCGATCAGAGGCTGCTCCACATAAGAACGAAGGGTTCTTGCACCCATGGCAGTTTTGGTTTTATCCAGAACCCAGAGAAGAGAACCTCGTTTCTGCTTTTCGCGCATGGTTTCCACAAGCTCCAGGTTACGACGGCTGGAGCTGTCGATGAGCATATATTTTTCAGCAGAGTAAGGGCGGATGCTTGCCATATGGGAAAGTGCTGTTTTTTGTGTTTCCTTCAGATACAGGAACAATGCACCGGAAGCAATGATCCCGCTGTCATAATCTCCGATCCCGAGACCTTCCAGATTTCCGACGTGAAAATGCTCTTTCAGGGTTTTCTGGCACAGCTGGTCGTCAAAGTACCAGGGATCCAGAGCAAATACACAGATCCCAAGACGCCCCTTCAGATCCGCTACATCCACACCGCTTAAAAGAAAGGCGTCGTTGCAGATGATCTCGGCAGGTGTGAATTTATTGATCTCATCCAGAAGCTTCTGTGGTTTATCCAGCTCTGTGAGAAAGCAGTCACCGGTTGTGATATCTGCAATTGCACAGCCAAAATGCTCTCCAATGGAGACAATGGACATCAGATAATTGTTTTTTGACTCGTCCAGTGACATGGTATCCAGAGTAGTTCCCGGTGTGACAATGCGGACAACCTCTCGTTTAACAAGACCCTTGGCTTTTTTCGGATCTTCTACCTGTTCGCAGATGGCAACCTTATAGCCCTTTTCGATCAGCCGGTTGATATAAGTTTCCGCAGCATGAAAAGGAACGCCACACATGGGCGCTCTCTCTTCCAGTCCGCAGTCTTTTCCTGTAAGTGTAATTTCCAGTTCCCTGGATGCAGTCAGTGCATCCTCAAAGAACATTTCATAAAAATCGCCCAGACGGTAAAAAAGGATACAGTCGCTGTACTCTTCTTTGGTCTTTACGTATTCTTTCATCATCGGTGATAATGTACTGGTATCAGCCGGAACCCCAGTGTTTATGCGGGTTTCAGATGCCTCATATTCTTTTTTGACCCACTTTTGCCCCATTTTTTTTTCTTCTTCAGTGTTTCTTGCTTTTTCCAAATATTTAAACCTCTTCCTAAATTGTCATTTTATCAGTAAAACCAGATTTCTTTTCCATACTTTTCTTCAAAATTTCTTATCGTGGTTGCTTTAAGATTCCGAACCTTATAAAGTTCCATCCATTTCTCATACCATTTTGAAACGGACATACTCGAATCAAAGCCTGGAATACCTGGGAGAACTTCCGCCAAATACATGTTTCTTTGCTTTTTCACCTGCTGAAGATTTGTTCCATAGATAGAAAAAGGCGGTTGCCAGATCCCTTAATTGTGATTCTGGCTTCTTACCGCCCATCTTTTCTTTGTCGGATTCCCTTACCTATTTCTTTTCCTCTTAGATTTTTTCCATAACATTACCATCCTTTTTCTAATAACAATAGATGATCATGCATGGCACTGGACTTAATTTTAACACAACCCCAAAAACCTTTCAAGACTGCCGATCTATCCATTTCTGAAATTTTTTCTTATCAATCAGGGTTCTTCGCCCAATTCGTACCATGAAGGTATTATTCTTCATAAGAGTTCTCATGGTTTTCTCTGAAAGACCTGTGCGTTCACAGGCTTCCTTGACTGATATAAGAATCTTATCGTTATCTGCTGCTTGTATTTTTTATGTATCATATATATTACAGCCAATATCTGAAGGCAGATGATATTGGCTGTTCCTCTCTTCGATAAAATTATTCTTTTGTCATCTGATTTTAATTTCTATTTTTCCTTCCACTTGGCTATATAAATCCAGAGGATCTTCATCACTTTCATAAACACGTCCTTCGCCTTCTCCGTAAGTATCTTCTATTCCAGTTTCATATTTTTTATATGTTGTGCTGCTTTTTTCTTCTTTATTTACATATAATTTTAATGTCACCGTTTTAGCATCTGGCGAAATTCCTTTGTATTTTGTATTATTTCTGCTTTCTTCAAACACAGTCTCTGTGTCCCCATAATTTGTCATTCTATAAAGCCCCTGATTTCCTTTATCGTCGGTTCCTATTAAATAATAATCTTCATATTCTTTATTATCCAAATTTCCATAAATTGTACTTGCCAAATCGTTTAAGCTCATTTTTGAAATCGTCAGATTTTGATTTGGAGATATCTTTATTTTTTTATTCACATTTACATTTATGGTATTCTTCTCCAGTTCTTCCCAATTTGATGAAAATTCAAAAATATAGTCATCCGTATCTTCTGTATCTGCAGTATCCATTTCTGTTGGATCAAATAACCATACTTTCATTTTTATATCTGCTGTATTGTCTTTAATAGTTGTATCTTCCAGCCTATAATGACAAACCTGACCATCTGTTCCGTTCTCCTTTTTCTCCAGAGCATATGTTCCATCTAACTGTGCCGCTTTTCCATTTATCTCCACTTCTGTTAGTAGAATAGTATCCTTTTCTTTTGAATCATTTATATTATCAGATATTGCCACCCATAAATTCTCCTTATCAGCAGCAATTTCATCTAACGTAATAAAAATTTCATTTTTAGTAATCGTTTTTCCAACACTATCTATATATGATTCTACATTTTCATTAATCCCCAATGCAGTTTGAATCCACGAAGTAATCTGTTCCCAGGCCGCCTTTATCTCATGCGGATGTCCAAAGCCTCCTATCAATAATGCTATTACAACTCCTGCTGCTGCAATCTTTGCTAATTTTAATTTCAAATTAACATTTCGCTTTTCCCATGGCAAGGAAGCTTCATAAACAAATTTTTCATCTATTTCTCCCATCAGATCCAAAAAATTGTTTTCTTTTTTCATATGATTTCTTTCACCTCTTCCCATAATTTGTTTCTGCTTCGAAAAAGACTGGATTTAATTTTAGTCTCAGAGCATCCATGTCTTTTTGCAATGTCTTTAATATTATCCATATACCAATATCTCCTGACAAAAATATCCCTGTCCCCTGCTTTTAAATCACTTAAAAATTTTTCTAAAATATTCAAAATTTCCTTTTTCTTTATATCCTCTTCCACATAATCCTTTATTATATTTTCCAGTTTTTCCACTTCACCACAAATATCCATCATATGTGTATCTGCTCTTTTTGAAGCATTTTTCTTTCTGAAATTGTCCAATGCCAAATTTCTGGTTATTTTTCCAAGAAATGCAGATAATTTTGTTGGCGTTTTGGGCGGAATCTTATTCCACGTTATCAGCCACGTATCATTTACGCATTCTTCTGAATCTTCTGTGTTATATAAAATATTCCATGCAATCTTAAAGCAAAATTTTTCGTACTTTACTTCTACCTGGCGAATTGCATCTTCTGATCTTTCTAAAAATAAATTTATAATATGTATATCTTCCATATCACATTTCTCCCCTGTATATTAGTGTTTTTATGCAGATAGGTTATTTACAGTGTGCCATATTAATGTTTTCTATTATATAGAACGTATTTTTTTCTGTTTGGTTGCACTTTTTTTCTATTTTTATAATTTTTTTTGTTACCATGCTTCCATTATCACTATAACATATTATCTAAACATTCTTCTCTCTTGGTCAACTATTAATATCGTAATCTACTTCTGCAAATAAAGCTACATGCAAAAAATGAAAAAAGGAGCTGCCATTCCATGTGTATTCATGAAAGGCAGCTCCTGCTTGAATCATTTTTATTTAACAACTACTTTTACTTTTTTACGGATCTTTCCAGATTTCACTGTGATATAGGCTGTTCCCTTTTTCTTTCCGGTGATCACGCCCTTGGAATTTAGCGTCACGCTCTTCTTATTTGAAGAACTGTAGGTAACTTTCTCCTGGGAAGTGATCGGGCTGATGACTGGTTTCAGCGTAAGTTTTTTTATTCCTTGCAACAGTCACGCTTGATTTCAGTCCGGTGATCTTTGTTGTTCTTACCGTTGTTTTCTGCACAGTAATGGAAATGACCTGTTTCTTGCCGCTGGCCAGTGTAATGGTCACTTTGATTATTATTTGAATTCCAGCCCTCAGCCTTTTCATTGACAGAGGGCTAATTTTGGCTTAACAATTATTGAGCATCCCTTAACTGATCTACAATGCTGCATTTTGCTGCGTTATCATACATCATGCAAGGAATCAGCCACCCAAGCAGAAGAAATACCGGAATTGTCAGCAGGACAGGCAGAATGGTGAATCGATACTCAAAGAACCAGAACATACTGCCCAGCATTTTTCCTGCAAGAGGTCCCACCGCCAGCGACAGAATAAAGGCCGCCGATACGGAGGACATTGCGTAAAACAATCCATCGTAGATCAGCATGGTTTTGAGCTGCCGGTTCGTCATTCCTACAGCCTGAAGCACAGCAAATTCACGGCGGCGGGAAAGAATACTGGTCATCATGGCGTTGAAGAAATTTAAGAGTCCCACCAGCCCAATGATAGCACAGAGGATACCACCTATCAGAAGGAACATCTGCCGGAACTGAGCAAATTCAGAGCGAGCCGTGGCCTTGCTTTCATACATCAAGGGCGAAAACTCACCGGCAGTGAGCTTCGATAGATATTGCTCTGCTTCGGCCTCGTCCGCTTCGTCCGCTGTGTCGAACAGGTAGAGCAGCGGAATGGCCGCACCACCGCTGTCCCGCTGTGCGGTATCCACAGACAAAACTGTCTCATATCCAATACCACCATAACGATAACTCATGGAATACGGAAGCTCTACCAAGGCGCAGACCGTGTACGCTACATCTCTGGCTCCATACAGTTTTTCCTGAAGGTACTCCTCCGGTGTATCTTCGGTGCAGAGTTCCCCGGTGCGGCTGTCGATATATTTCACATCGTCCGCATAGGTAGCGGTGATCGTGTCTCCTACCTTGGGGTAGTATTCAAGATTGGGCAGATTACCGTAGTCATCTAAGGAAACCGCAATGGCAATGGCGTTATTGTCCGGCTCCAACATGGGAGAAATATCTCCGTCGAACACTTGCAGCTTGTCAAACAGACTGTTATCCAGAGCCTCAATTCTGGTCTTTCCCATCACCATATTGCCCCGGTGCTCCAGACGGCTCATATGGCTGTCCAACTGCTCGGCGCTTTCGAACCATGCATAGTCCTGCCGCAGAGCATCCTCCGTCATCCACAGATATGCGGGTTTTCGCACAGCATATCCCGTGCCGGAAAGACTGGCCTTTGTGTTTGCTGCGATCTCTCCGATCTGTTCTGGCGTGATGAATTCATCTGCTGAGTTGTAACGGAAATAGTCGGGCGTGCTGACGATAAAATCGGCGCAGGTCTTGGCGGATACATACTTCTCCATGCTGAAGCCGCCCACAAAGGTACACAGTGCATTGAACAGTGTCACCGACAGTGCCAGAGACACCACCACCAGTACCGTCTTTTTCTTGTTTCGTCCCAAATTGGCAAAGGCCATCTGATGGAGCTTCGCTCCCCGGGTGCTGCGCTGTTTTTTCTTGGTCTGCATTGCATCCGTATATTTGGTAGCCTCCACCGGAGAGACCTTAGCTGCCATTTTTCCGGGCTTGGAACAGGACAAAAGCACCGTCAACAAGGCGAACAGCATAGAACCAAGGAAGATCACAGGCGATGTGCTGATGGTGGTGATGCCTGCATCCAACTGGGTGGAGCGCAAGACAACAGGCACCAGAACAGCGCCGATGCCGTAGCCCAGCAGCAGCCCTGCCGGAATGCCGATCAGACAAAGCAGAAGTGCCTGCTGGCGAATGATACGTTTGAGCTGCCGGGGCGTTGTGCCAATGGTTTTCAGAAGTCCGTAAAACCGGATATCCCCTACAACAGAGATCTGAAAAATGTTATAGATGATAAGATACCCCGTGAAAATCACCAGCAGCAAAAAAGCTGCTATGGCGATCACAAGTTCCGGATCAAGCTTCGACTCCAGCTGGGATGAGGTATATCCCCAGTTGACGCCGATCCGGACGCTGTTGGGATCGGTATAGCTGTCCCATGTGTAGCCAAGATCGGTATCCACCTGCTCCATCTGCCCTTGAATGTTTGTGCCGGAGGCCAGCATGACATTCAAATCGGTGCGGAAAGGCTGTAAACCTGTTTTCACTGCCTGCGCTTCGATGTCATCTGCGTAATCACGGCTGATGTTGATGTAATGAACAGGCATTAGTTCATCATAGTCCCAATAGCCCACCAGCGTAAAGGTATCTGTTACAGTAAAGGCGGTTTGATCCTTGTCCGTAATGGAATAGGAAACCGTGACCTCGGCGCCCAGCTCCGGCGTTACGCCAAGCAGCTGCAACGCTGCCGTATCCATGGCTACCTCTTTGCCGCTTTCGGGCATCCGTCCGGTAGTAGGGGTGGCATAGCTCCATTTAGTGCAGTTGGCATCCATGTAGCTGATCTCTGCCGGTATTTTGGCAAAGACCCCCTCCGCAGTGATACCGATTACCTTCCGTACCCCCGCAGCCTTCACCTTTGGGTGGGCAGCGATGCGTTCCGCCTGCTCGGGGGAAACATCCTTAAAGGTGCCATGCGCATAGCCGCCTACCTGCCGAAACTGGTAGGTTTCATAGCTGGCGTTCAACGACAAGGCAATGGTGAACATGGACGTAAATAGCAGCGTTGTCAGCGCAATGGCAAAAATAGCGATCAGATTGCGGCGACGGTTCGCATAAAGAGATTTTAAGCTGAGCTTTCGAATACATTTTCTGTTTTTGACATTCATCGTAGCCACCTCCCGTTAGTTCTGGGAGACGATCCGACCATCTTCGATACGGATAATGCGGTCTGCCATCTGCGCAATTTCTTCGTTGTGAGTGATCATTACGATTGTCTGGGCGAACTTTTGACTGGTGACTTTCAAAAGGCTCAATACATCCTGGCTGGTTTTGGAATCCAGATTGCCGGTGGGTTCATCTGCCAGAATGATAGCGGGTGCTGCCGCCAGCGCACGGGCAATGGCTACTCGCTGCTGTTGACCGCCTGAGAGCTGATTGGGCAGGGCATCCAGACGGTCGCTCAGTCCAAGCGTCTGCACGATCTGCTGCACAAAAGCCTTGTTTACCTTTCCGCCATCCAGTTCAGTGGGTAGAATGATATTTTCATATACATTCAGCACCGGAACAAGATTGTAGCTCTGAAATACAAAGCCGATTTTCCTGCGGCGAAAGATGGTCAGCGCTTCCTCCTTCAGGGAGAAAATATCCTGTCCGTCCACTATGACCGTGCCGCTTGTAGGGCGATCCAGCCCGCCCAGCATATGCAACAGCGTGGATTTTCCGGATCCGGATGTGCCGACAATTGCAACAAACTCTCCCTTCTTCACACTTAAATCAACTCCATCCAACGCATGAACTGCGTTATTACCGGAGCCATAAATCTTTTTCAGGTCTTTTGCCTGTAAAACCTCCATAAACGAGTACCTCCATGAAAAAATCTGTATGTATGAAAGGAAATGATCCTTTAATACATACAGATTATCGCATAGGATTCTTTCCACATTCTTTCCGGCAGAAAATGAAATCTAACAGTTTTGATAGAATTGTTGTTATTTCGGCAGAAATATGGAAAACGTACTTCCTTTTCCCGGAACGGAAGCAATCTTGATATAACCTCCCTCACCGGATATGATCTGTCGGGCAAGGTATAAGCCGATGCCAACCCCTTCTTGTTCCTGAACAGCATTTGAACGATAAAAACGGGAAAATATCTTTGCCTGCTCGTTTTCCGGGATACCTGAACCGGTATCCGATATATCGATCCTTGTAAACATTTCGTAACTTACGGTAGAAATCGTGATTGTTCCATGCTCCGTATATTTGATGGCATTGTCTACAATATTAGCCAGTGCTTCCGCTGTCCATTTGAAGTCAAATGTAGCGGAAATATCTGTATCGTACAGATATATGGACAATCCTTTTTCAGAAGCCTTGGCGGTATATTGTTCTACTACGCTTTCAAGCAGCGGCTGAAGTGATGCTTGCTGAGGGGAAAGTGAAATGATCCCATTTTCCAGTCTGGAAAGTTTTACGAGAGAATCAATCAGAAATCGTAGCTTTTCCGATTGTTTGTACAGTGCCTCCACGTTTTCCTTTGCCGATGCAGGAAGAGTTTCCTCCATCAAAAGCTCGCTGTATAACAGCAGGTTTGCAATCGGCGTTTTCGTCTGGTGCGAAATGTCCGCAATCAAGGATTTGATTTTGTCTTTTTCCTGTGCCATATTTCGAGAAGATGCTTCTGCGGCAGAAAGATAGTGTGCAAACTTTGTTTCCAAAGCAGACAGCTGGCTTTCATCAAAAGTGATTTCAGAAAAAGAACCAGTCATGGCAGCGTCCAGCATCCTTTCGATTTCTTCCATCGTTTTTCTGACCTTTCTCCGCTCCCATAATACAACAGCTGCCGCCGCCAGAGAACACAGCAGTATGATCACAATGCCGGTTTTATTCATCTTTTGTCACCCAGCTATAACCGATTCCATAGACGGTTTTAATGTATTTCTGTGCACCAAGCTTATCCCTCAGACGCTTGATCGTAACAGACAAAGCATTTTCATCCACATATTCTGCGCCATCTGTCCAGATCCGGTCGACAAGGTCTCCACGGGTCATGGTTCGACCACGATTTTCAACAAGCAGACGCAGTAATTTTTGTTCTGTTTTACTCAATTCCACTTTGGAATCTCCCACATAAAAGGTCATAGCCTCAAAGTCAAAGTGAAATAGATCCATATGGAGCGGCGCATTTTTATGGTTTGACGCTTGCTTTCGCAGTTGGGTATTCACCCTTGCCCGCAAAACCGAAAGAGAAAAGGGCTTGGTAATGTAATCATCAGCGCCCCTCTCCAGTCCGTCTACGATGTCCAGATCGGTGTCATTGGCAGTCAGCAGAATAACAGGAATATAGGGTGTGTTTTCCTTGACCTCCCGGAGCAACTCGAGCCCGCTGCCATCCGGCAGATTGATATCCAGCAGGATCAGGGATACACCGCCGCAAAGCAGCTGCTCCTTCGCCGTTTTCAGGTCTTTGCAGGAAATGATTTTCCGATCATCTACTTTCAGTGCTTTGCATAAACCTTGATTCAAACCAATATCATCTTCAACAATCAATAACTGCTCCATATATCTCACTCCCTCGTTACTCAAAGGTATTCGGCAAAGTTAATAACAAGACACAAAAATAACCGCCCCAGCCTCGCAAACTGAACGGTTATTTTCAATCAATTAAGTATGTGGACTAACCGTCTATCGGCAGCACACTTTTTCTATAATCATATTAGCACGCATATGTGACAATGTCAAAAAATTTCTTCATTCTCTTGGTTATTAATCTCCTTGATCAGCTGTACTGCCTTCTCTGTATCATCGGTTTTCACGAATATATCCACGCCATATATTCCAAATCCGGGTGCCCCATGCATTGCAACATTCGCACCTGCTTCCTGGGAAAAAGCTTCTATTTCACTTTGCTTTAACATTTCTACGAGCTGTTCTGTCTCTACTATATTCTGTGCATTATAAATCTTTGTCCATTCTGTCTTAGATTGGGAAGTTTCTTTTCTCTCCTGAACATTTGGTGAATTCTGATTTCTTTTTCGATTAATAAATGCTAAGGTCCTAAGAATAATAAATGACACAATAGTAATACCTATCAGAAATCCCAATGCCAATCGTGTTATCTGTGTTTCTGTAGCTCCCATTCTAAATAAACATGTACCATAGATGACTGTAAAAATTCCTGCACATATTACACTGGTGAGAAAATTCCGCCATATAGCAGCACTTTTTGGCAGGCATTTATCCCATATTCCATTATACACCATAATAGCTACATATAGGATTCCTCCTACTAAGACAGTTACTATCTCTCCCAAAACCAAACGAGTATCCACCATTAATAGCATCTGAATAATAATCGCTAACACACCAATCACAAACATTGATGCAAATGCAAGATTTCCAGCCTTTAATGCTTTTTGTTTCACCCATTCTTCATACACCGCAACTTTGTCCAGTGTTTCTTTCATATCTTTATTCATAGTCTGGCTCCTTTCTCCATCCAGGAGCTCTCTCATCTCAACATCGTAATATTCAGCAAGTTGAACAAGTACACTGAGATCTGGCATATTTATTCCTGTTTCCCATCTGGAAACTGTTCTTGCAGATACCCCAAACTTCTCGGCAAGCTGTTCTTGCGTAAGATTCTTTTCTTTACGACATTGCTTTAAAAAAGCTCCAATCTTTTTTGTATCCATATCTCTACCTCTCTTCCACTTACAGCTTACCAATATGCACCAAAATTACCACGACATAAAACGAGAATCCGTTAATTTTCAACCGGACATCTTATGTCTAGAATAAATAAACGGTATTTTCATACCGAAAACAAATACCTATAATCATTCCAACATTCAAACAAGAAGTATCTCTCGCCCAATGCGCTCGGTCAATTTCGATTGAGATTTCACCTGTTTTAAGAGATTTAATAACTGTTATATTTTGTTATCAAATTCACTGTAAACCATTGAAAACACTGAATTTGTCGCAGGTGAGCTTTCCCTTATTGTTTCCCTTGTGTTATATCGTCCCACCAGTGTTTACAAACTCTGATAAGGGCAAATACAAGGGCAAAAAAATCTGATAACACATTATAACACAAAATGAAAGTGACATGGTGAACTGATTGAAATGCTTCTAATTTTTGTAACTGATGATTGATTGAATGATAAGGAGATGCTATACGATGAGAACGATATTTGCAGAATGCAATCCACACAGAAACAGCATTGATGTTTACTGGTTATATGCTCCGCATTGATTGTTGGGAAGCTGAGAAGGACTTAAAAATCACGCCTGGATCAGACTGTGTATTAGATGCACTTGCTATTGATGAACCACTGGAATATGCAAGATTATATCTTGATGAAAATTTGCAAATGTGGATAGATGCAGAAGATTCATTAGAAATTTTTTGATTTTTAAACAAATACAACAGTTTAAATCACTATTAGCTACAATATTTCCGGAAAATTCATCATTGGTTTGTGTAAACGCAAAGAAAGGGCGTGTCAAATTGTCTGCTCTACGACGGCTTTTTTCTTTTGCCGTCGTCCGGCAGATGGTGTCTGTAGTTAGTTACTTGACTAAGGCTTTAATTTTTCGAATTAAATCAAAATCCGTTTTACAGCAATAGTTACCATAATACAGCTTTGCTTTTTGCTCTAACCTATCGAGATGGAGGAGGCAGTACAAGCCAGCAAAGAAACCGCGATCAGGCAGCATCCAATAAATTTCCCAACTCTACGCATAACCGTTTCCTCACTGAACGAAAGTAAGGAATAAGGCAAGCACCACAATTCCCACCATCAGCAACAGCCAAAAAACGCTGATTGCAGTTGATATAATATTGATAATGCTGCGGATTTCCCTGCTCCGCACACATACCACCGAAAGAATCAGGCCCAGCAGAACAAAAACGATATTGGCTCCGGCCCAAGCGGTTCGGACTCCGTCCGACAGCGAAAGGTGCAGGAACGACGGGGCGAGAGCCGCCAACGGCAGGATGCTCATAACGAGCGCAGCGATACTGATTGATTGGTATTTTTTTCTTTTCCATAGTTTTACCTCATTTCCTTTTTCCCAAATTGGGTGACAGCCAGCGCGAAAAACAGGCCAAACACTACAATCGCGCACGGCAGGAACGGAAACACCGAAAAAGCGGCGTCGGAAGTTTCTGCTGTAAAGTCATGGAGAGAGCAGGAAACGAGATAACCGCTGTAACAGTACGGGTAGGCGATCCACAGCGGCGTATTCGCAACCAATACACCGGGAATCACAAGCAGCAGATTTAATCCCACAGAAAGAAGCGGCTTTTCAAACAGCACAGTGATGGCCCACATAGCCGCAATGCACGGCAGCATAGTCAGAAACAGCTCCAAGCACCATTTCAGAAGATATAGAATCGGCAGGGTTTCTGTTACTCCCATTGTCTGTGTCGCAATCAACCCAGCGATTACAAATACGACAAGAAACACCACCATCTCCATAAACAGATAAAAGGTAAGCACACAGAATTTGGCAATGGATAATGCGCAGCGGCTGACCGGCAGCGCCAGCATTTTCAGAATCCCGTTATTTCCTGTTTCTCGTCCTGCGATCATCACGCAAACCACGATCATGCTGAATGGAAGCAGATAGTAGGCGTAAACAAGCGCACTTTGAATAAACATGGCAGCCCACGCATTGGTGTATTCCGGTGTAAAGTAGTTGCTCAAATACGCAACCCCGGAAACCACCACCAATAAAGGTGCAATGAAAATCAGGGGTGCGATTTTGGAGCGTTTTACTTTCATAAACTCGATTTTGAGTAAATCCAAAAAACTCATTTCTTATTATCCCTCCTTATTCGTAGCGTCTGTACTTCGCCAGCCACAAGCCCACAGCAAGGAACAACAGTGTTTCCACCAAAGCGACAAGGGCAACCGTCGAATCAGGCTGGGCGCTCATGGCTACTGCTGGTTTCAGAATAATCACAAAAGGATGCACCAGCAAAAGCGTCAGCCCCGAATTTGCAAGGGCCATACCACTCAGAAAACCGGCAACACCAATTCCAAGCGGCACCCACATATTTTCAAAGCGCGAGGAAATCAGCAGCATAAACGACAGTACCGGCATGGATGTGAGAAAAGAGTATCCGGCAAAGCGTACCAGCGTACCCATCTCAAACGCTCCGTCCGGCAAGTCCGTCATTCCGATCTGTGCAAGTGCCAGGTTTTGCAGCACGATAGCAACCAAAAACATGACCGTCAGAATCAGAAATTTACACAGATACATGGCCGGGACGCTGACGGGAAGCATATACATCTTCTTTACGGCACTTCCCTTAAATTCCATGTTGTAGATCATGCAGGTAGCAACCACGATACCGAACAGATTCAGCACCATAATCATGCCGTAGAGCTGGGTCAACAAAACATCCATCGGGGCCAGCGGCAGATTCAGAAGTGTGTCTTTCCGCATAATGAAATTGACAAATGCGTAGGCGGCTCCCAAGACACCAACGGCCAGCAGCACGGGAATCACGCCGGTTCGCTTTTCTTTCCGAAGTTCGATTGCCAGCGTTTTCATAATTTTGCCCTCTGCTTTCTGTCCATGTTATCTTTCTCAACCATAGAAAGGAACACATCTTCCAGATTGTCCGCAGCGAAGCCGGATTGCAGGGCGTATTGACGAAGATCATTCATGCTTCCCTCAAACAGCAGCCGCCCGTGGTTGAGAATCCCAATGTCATCTGCAATCAATTCGATTTCAGACAGCATATGGGACGAGATCAGCACCGTGCAGTCGTAAAGGCTGGGCAAGGATTTTACCAGATTGCGGATTTCATGGATACCAGACGGGTCAAGACCGTTTGTGGGTTCGTCCAGAATCAGAATCGGCGGACGCCCCAAGAGCGCCCCGGCAAGGCCCAAGCGTTGCTTCATTCCCAGCGAATACTGTTTTGCCAGCCGGTCGCCAAACTCGGTCAGCCCTACCAGTTCCAGAGCATCTTCCACATCCGCTTTCGGCAGTCCCAAAATGCGGCGGATAATGTCAAGATTTTCCCGCCCGGTGAGATTCGCGTAGAAAGACGGCGCTTCGATGAAAGAGCCGATCTCTTTGAGAATGGCAATCCGATCCTGCGGAAACTGTTTCCCATCAATGGTAAAGCTGCCTTTTGTGGGGTCGGTCAACCCCAACAGCATTTTCATGGTAGTGGATTTGCCTGCCCCGTTCGGGCCAAGAAAACCATAAATGCTGCCCTTGCGAATATGAAGCGAAACATGATTGACCGAAGTGAAGTTCTTATATTTCTTGGTCAACTGTTCCGTTGTAATGATATAGTCCATAGAAACATCTCCTTTCGATGCTTCTATGGTACAACTTCAACCTGACATCTACATTCTCCCGTCCTTACTTTTACCTTACTTTTCAAGGAACAAGAACGCAGAATGGACAGCCCATGATATAATAGAAACAAATAAAATCAGATTGGAGAAACTGCTATGGATAATTCCTTTTTACATACTAAAAGGCTCCTGTTGGTAGATGATGAACAGGAACTATTGAAAATGGTTTCAGATATATTGAAAGATGCAGGATTTGAAACTGTCCTTACCGCAATGACGGTCAAAGAAGCTATTTTGACCGCAAAAGAGGAAACTCCCGATTTAATTGTTTTGGATGTCATGCTGCCGGATGGGGATGGCTTTTCTCTGATGCAACATTTCCGCACTTTTACCAATGTGCCGATCATTTTCTTAACAGCAAAGGACGAAGCAGCCGACAAATTATCGGGATTGGGGCTTGGTGCAGATGACTACATTTCTAAGCCCTTTATGCCGCAGGAACTGTTACTGCGTATCTATGCGGTACTGCGGCGGACCTACAAAGAGGATTCACCGCTGCTTGTTTTGGATGGATGTACGATTGATTTCAGCCGGGCCGAAGTCCATAAGGGCAGCGAAATTATTTCCCTGACAGCCAAAGAACATACTTTACTTGAAACGCTTGCCCGTAATGCTGGAAAGATTGTTACCGTAGATGCGCTTTGTGAAGCCCTCTGGGGGGATAATCCTTTTGGCTACGAAAACAGCCTCAATGCTCATGTCCGGCGCGTCCGGGAAAAGATTGAAACCGATCCATCAAAACCCGTGTCCCTAATAACCATTAAAGGATTAGGCTATAAGCTGATAGCAAGGAAGTGATGTCATGAAATCATTCGGAAGTTATATATCTAAATATCTTGTGTCGTTCGTTGCCTTTATTCTGATATTGCTTTTTCTTAATGCAGTAGTATTCGGTCTGACTTTTCAAAAGATTGTGACCGAGGATTATGGCGATTCATCCCCGCAAGCCATGTTGGAAATGACTGCTACCGCCGCTACGCCGGAACAATTATCGGATGAGGCGGTGCAAATGCTCCGACAGAATCATATTTGGGCGATCTACTTGAATACAGATGGTCAATGTTATTGGTCGGTTGATTTGCCGGACAATGTGCCGAAAAATTACACAATTCAAGATGTCGCACTATTTTCAAAAGGGTATATTGAGGATTACCCGGTTTTTATTTGGAACACCGATGATGGGTTGTTGGTGCTGGGCTATCCCACAGACAGCTACACAAAACTCACCAGCAATTACTATTCCATTGCAGCACTTCAACGACTCCCCATCTTTGTTCTGGGGATGCTTGGCTTGGATTTGCTGTGCCTCTTTTCAGCCTATTACTTTTCCAAACGCAGAATCATTCACAATACCGAACCGATTGTGTCCGCTGTGGAAACTTTGGCAGATGGAAAGCCAGTTTCACTTCATATCAGCGGAGAACTATCGGAAATTGCAAGCAGTGTAAACAAAGCTTCTTCCATTTTGAATAGGCAAAATGAAGCGCGGGCGAACTGGATCAGCGGCGTTTCCCATGACATCCGCACACCTCTCTCCATGATTATGGGGTATGCGGACCGTATTGCAGAAAGTAAAGCTGCCAGCAAGAGCATCCGTGAACAGGCGGAAATAGTACGGAAGCAAAGTGTAAAAATCAAAGAGCTGGTGCAGGATTTGAATTTAGTATCGCAGTTGGAATATGAGATGCAGCCGCTTAATAAAGAGATGGTTCGCTTATCCAAACTACTGCGATCCTATGTAGCAGACCTGTTGAATACAGGAATTTCCGATAGCTACAACATCGGAATTAAGATCACTCCTGACGCCGAAAATGCTGTGTTGGAATGTGATGCCAGATTGATTTCGCGAGCTGTAAATAACCTTGTCCAGAACAGCATGAAACACAACCCACAGGGCTGTGAAGTCTGCATTTCTCTTACAGCATCGCAAAACCATCTTATCTTGGCGGTTACGGATAACGGAACGGGTCTGTCTGCTGAAAAGCTACAAGAGCTGGAAGAAAAACCGCATTATATGGAAATCACAGATGAACGGCTTGATTTAAGACATGGGCTTGGATTGCTGATTGTCCAACAAGTCGCCATAGCTCATAACGGCAATTTCAAACTTACTAATGTTTTCCCGAAAGGGTGTGAAGCTACTTTAATATTCCCGTATATTGGATAAACAGGCAAGTACAAATCTATAAGAAAACGCCAGATTTCCGTGATGGAAAACTGGCGCGCCAAGAACAGCCATTATTATACTGAATTACATGGAACGATAATGCCGATGCAATGTTATACGTGCCCGGGAGGAGTAATACTTTTTTAACTGATGTAGATCATGTGGGCTTTGAAAAAGCAAACAGGACACGGTAAATTAACCTCCAATCGGCTACCGTGTCCCCGCAAGTCGTCATAGGTTTGTGTAGACGCAAAGAAACGGCGGCTCTGAAAATCAAAGCCGCCGTTTCAAATGGGCGTTTCAAATTTGGTGTGCGCCCCGTCAAGTAGACAATTAAAAAAATATAGGTTTTTTGCTACCCAGATCATGCTGGGTAGCATTTTTATGCTGCCATAAGCATGTCATGGTATTCCATTGGAGTTAGAATACCGAGACCTCGTTGAGGTCTGTCGTTTCTGTAATAATCTATATATTCAACAATCGCGGAGACTAATTCTTCTCTACTATGAAATTTCTTCTTATAATACATTTCTCGTTTTAAAATTCCCCAGAACCCTTCCATTGGACCATTGTCTGTACAATGAGCAACACGTGACATACTTTGAGTCATTCCAGCTTGTTCCAGTTTATGATGAAATGCCCTGGATGTATATTGGTAACCCCTGTCACTATGAAAAATCGGCTTAGCATCTGGATTCAAGGTTACTGCCTGATCAAAAGTATCGAATACGAGTTGATTATTGTTCGAATCACCTAAAACATATGCTACAGGTCGTCGGTCACACAAATCTAAAATAACACTAAGATATAGTTTATGAATATCGTCGAAGGATGTGCCGTATTTGAACTCTGTAACATCGGTTACCCATTTTTCGTTTGGATTATCTGCATGAAAATCTCTGTTTAAAACATTCTCTGCGATGAAGCCTGGATTTCTGGAAGGTCTGGTACAACCATCATAACGATGTTTCAAAGTGGATTTTATCTGCTTTTTGCGACAGATTCGTAAGATACGTTTGTCGTTTACGTCGATTTTATCATCATGATATAATTTGTCGTTTAATCGGCGATATCCCATGTCCGGATGCTGCTTATGCAATTCTTCCAATCTTTCTGCCAACTTCTGATTCAATTTGTCATTATCACTTTCTTTATGGTTTAACCATTTATAATAGGCTGCTCTGGAAACATGCCCAATCTTACATAATGAGCAGATAGAAAATTTCGTTTCTTCATGAAGCTCTTTGATTGCCAGATAAGTATGTTCGTTTCTTATTCGGTTTAGCCCCGCCTCCTTTCGATCTCCTCTAATTTTTTTAAGAATGCAACCTCCATTTCAGCACGTTCTTTTTCAGCACGTAAGATTTTAACTTCAGCACGGAGTTTTTCTAACTCACTCATTGAATCTAGAGATTTTCTTTTTCCACGATTATCCTTTAGAGCTTCTACACCTTTTGATTCATATTTAATAGTATAGTTACGTGCCTGCTGATAGGATACCTGATATTCTTCGGCTGTTTCGGCATAATTATGATCATGTGCAATACAATACTGTACGATTTCGATCCTTTCATCAAATGTGGTTTTTCTGCCTGTGGTCATGATATTGTTTCCCCCTGTTCCAGAAGATTTTAATACTTCACAACCATTATACTTCTTTATCCACTTTTTGAGTTGAGTTCCAGAACGAATCTGATACTTTTTTAATATTTCTGGGAATGTAAACTCATGAGACAAGTAATCTCTAACAGCTGCCTCTTTAGTTTCTTTTGAATAACGAGTAGTTTTAGAAGCGGTTTTCAAACCGCTCCATCCAAAGGTTTCATAAAGTCGTTTCCAATCTTTTAAAGAACCTTGATTAATATCATAACGTTTACATATTTCTCTGAACCCATATGTTCCATCAATGTATTCAGAAACTATTTTGACTTTTTCTTCATAAGTAAATTTATGTTTGAATGCCATAAAGAAAGCTCCCTTCTAAATAAACAAGATTTTATTATTTCTCTTGTCTACTTAGAAGGGAGCATATCAATTGTCTGCTCTACGACGGCTTTTTTTCTTTTGCCGTCGTCCGGCAGAGTATTATTCAATATTTAATTCAATGTTTCCAGTGAAATTCTCACATTCAATGCCAATATAATTTCCACCATCAGGAAGTGTAATTGTGTCACTATAAGTTCCGGTTGCTTCAATCAACGTGACTGCTTCATCAGATCCAGAAATCCAAAATACTTTTGCAGTTCCCTCCGTAACCTCCAGCGCGCAGTCAATAGACAGGTCCTTACCAGCTTCACGCTTTATGGAAGTTCCGCCGAACAAATACTCTGTATCTGAAAAATCCTCATAGTTGGCTGTATAGCTTCCTGTATAATCATCAATTCCTTTTTCTTTCGTACCTTGTAAGGATGAATTTCCGGTAAGCGCTATGGAACCAGCAGACTGAACAATATTGTTATACTGATCGAGAAATTCGTCTTTTGTACAACCTGAAAGCACAGAAGCACCCAATAGTATCAGGCATAATGATAAAACTATTTTCTTCACAGCTATCACCTTCCTTTCCTGCGTACAGCACGCTTTCCTTTTCCCTTGGCATTTGCCTGTTTACGGGATTTCATTTCTTTTTTGTTACTGGACATCAGTAACAACAGCACCGCCCAGAGAACCATGATGCCAACCCCAATGACCGCCAACAAAGGGGTTGAGGATGTGGTTGTTCCGGCATATTCACTCATGTCAAATCCCACTAAAATCAGCGCAGCAGAGAACGGATAGATGCTGGCAAGGATACCACCTTTGAAAAACAACATGCTGTATCCAAGAAAGAACGCCAGAATGGAACCGCCCAGATATGCCCCTCGGATCTGCCCAAAAATCAGAATCAGCGGCATACAGACCAAATAGGTCGTCAGAGCTGCTAACACGATCTGCGTACCTCCATGAAAAAACACTTCCGCTGTCAATCCCGATAATCCAACCGTCAAACCAGTAATCAAGGTAATGCCAACGCTGTATATTCCCAGCAAAACTGCAAGCATACCGACTAAAAGTAACTTAGCTCCCAACATTTTCGGCATAGAAACAGGAATTGTCATGATGTTTTTCAGTGTATCATGAGTGGATTCTCTGTCTATAAGCCATCCTCCGATCATTACCAGTGAAATTGGAAGGAATATCTGAGTGTTTCCCCAAACAACATTTTCAAATAGTGCAGAAAAATCATAGTTTGGATTTCGGTACTCCGCCTCCATAATTAACTGGCTTCCATATTGCACCAAAGGACAAAGTGCAAGCGCTACCAACCCTACCAAAAGGATTTGGCACCGGCGCAGTTTCAATAATTCCGATTTTAATAAGTTCCACATAGTCACACCCCCTTAGATTTCCTGACGCCGGTAAACAAATGCAATCAGCGCAAGAAATACAATGGCTTCTACAATAACCACACCAAATACCTGAACACTATTCAGAAAATACGGACTGACCCGTTCCAACAAATCTGCCAACTCCGCACTGGTCTGGCTTTGGTCATAAAATTGAAATGTCCAGCGGAAGGCCAGCGGTCCCGGGAACAGGGTTCCTATGTTCAAACCAAAAGGCTGTGTAAGAAACATATCGTTCATGGAAAGGATATAATTCGCAATCGTATAGAAAAAGGTAATCACAACAGACACGATATAGTTTTTATTAAGAAGAATAACGAGCAGAATGCAGGGAAGTGCGCCAACCCACATAATCAACCCTTCTTCAATCCCAACGCCAAACAAGGTCAAAAAACCAACCGGCTCCCAACCCTGAAACAACAAAACCGCAAGGTTTACCAATCCTCCAACTGCCATAAAGCCAACGGCAAACAACAGTAAAACCAGCATTTTGGACAGCACTAGCTTGGTTCTATTTACCGGTATGGTAACAAGGTTTTTCAGTGTGTCATTATCGAGTTCCTCAAACAACAGATTCGAAGCCAGTATCACAAGAAGTGGCATCAAAAACAAATATGCACTAAGTTGGAATAGGCTGGACATCACTCCATTTACAGCATCCACATCAGTGTTTACATCTGCCAGAAAGAAAGCATAAGCCAATGGCATGAAAACAGAAAGCAGTAGGGAAATAAATACCAATGGCTTCCGTTTCAATTTCAAAAATTCGCATTTGATTAGTTTAAGCAATTCCTTCTCCCCCTGTCACACGCTTGAAGTAATCTTCAAGACTTTCTTCACAAGTATGCGCCTCCGATACCTCCAATCCATTTTCTACAAAGGCAGTTACAATTTTCCCCACAGGTAGATCAAGGTTGTGCAGGCGCAGATTATGGTCGTCCTGTATGGAGAAATGGTTTTCATGGAAATTGCGTTCCAAAATTCTTGCCGCCTGTGCAGTATCAGAGAGCGTAAAACGGATATGTTTACTGCTTTTTTGCTCCAGCTCAGCAAGGCTTTCTTCTTCCAGCAATGCACCGTGGTCAATAATTCCAATATCGTCAGCCAGCAAGGAAATCTCTGAAAGAATGTGACTGGAAATCAAAATAGTTTTTCCTCTTGCGTTGCAAAGCTCCCGAATAAAGGAGCGTACTTCTGCAATACCGATGGGATCGAGGCCGTTGATCGGCTCATCCAAAATCAAAAGCTCCGGATCGTGCATAACGGCAAGGGCGATGGCAAGCCGCTGCTTCATACCAAGAGAATACTGTGAAAAGAGCTTTTTATCTTTGTAGGGCAGTCCTACCAGATCCAGAGCATCTTTGATAGCATGATTGTTTGGTACGCCCCGCAAAGTAGCAAAGATACGCAGGTTCTCTGTGCCGGTCAGATTGGGATAAAAACCTGGGGACTCAATCAGGCTTCCGATACGGGGCAACAGCTTCTTTTCATTCCCTTGCAAAGACTTTCCCCAGATTTTGACCTCCCCGGAAGTCGGCTTCGTTAAGCCCAACAGCATTTTCATGGTAGTGGTTTTTCCGGCTCCGTTTCTGCCCAGCAGACCGTAAATTCTCCCACGCTTCACATGGATATTTAAGTCAGCCACACTCTTTTGTGAGCCGTATTGCTTCGTCAGATTTTTTGTTTCAATGATATAATTTGTATCCATATTCAAAACCTCCTGTTCTGTAAGGTATTCTATCATGCCAACCTTGCATTAACCTTGCCGCAACCTTGCATTAACCTTGCAATTAAGGAATGAATTGCAAGGCAAATCCTATTCCGCTACTTCTCAATCCGTTTGGGGATTGAGAAGGTTCCCATGCCATTTTCTAAAAGACTTCTGAAAATAAGTAAGGCTCCCGCCATAAAGACGGGAACCCGCTTAAATTTCCAAAGGAAAAAGCAAAGTAAATTCCGTTCCTTTTCCCGGTACACTTTCAACTGTTATGCTCCCACCCATCTTTTCTACAAGCTGATGGACAATAGAAAGACCAAGACCGCTGCCTTTGTCAGACCGTCCTTTGTCACACTTATAGAGCCGTTCAAAAATGTGTTTCAAATCTTCCTTCTCAATTCCCACTCCATTATCCGCAAGCAGCAGCTCCATGTTATTTTCCTTCTTTGACAGGGCAATTTCGATTTTGTCTGCATGGCTGTGAGCGATTACATTTTGAATGAGATTATTAACGATCCTCATATAGCTGTCCATATCCAATCTTACCCGGACAGGATGTTCGGGAATATCAATGTCATAATCGACCTGCTTATCTTCAAAAATCGGTATCCAGTCGATTAGGATATTTCTTGTCAGCTCTGCAGCTTCAACGCTCTGGATCTCCAAAGCAAACTCGTTAGAATTTAACTTGAACCAGTCAAAGAGTACATCAATATATTCTTTCAGATCATGGGCTTTCCGGCGGGCGGTTTCAATATAATCATCCCGGTCTTTTCCTGTGACCAGTCCTTTGTGTGCAGCGTCAAGATACCCAATCAGAGTAGTAAGGGGCGTTCGCACATCATGGGAAAGGCTCGTCATAAGCTGGCGGTTGGTTTCTTCCGTCTGCCGTACAGTTGAAAGTCTGCTTTCATAGGCCACAACGATCTCGTTGATTTCATAAGCAAGAGGTGCTGTCAGTTCATTTGTTGCAGATAGAATACGCCGGTTGCCATTTCCGTTTTTCACATCAACCAGCACATCGGCCATTTCTGCTATTTGTTTTTTTACACGCTGAACGAGAACGATGGAAGTCAATACAGCTACAACAGCAATCACAATGGACAAGAATACAATGATTTCCATACTGACTACACCTCCTTATTAAACCGGTAGCCAATCCCTTTGACCGTTTGTATATACTTTGGGCTTGAAGGATTGACTTCTAATTTTTTACGAAGCCGACTGATAATCGCCATAATGTTACTGTCATCATAGAAATATTCTTCGCCCCAAACTTCCTCATAAATCTGTTGTTTTGTCAAAATTTTTCCTTGATGCTTTGCACAGTACAGGAGTAAATCAAATTCCTTTGGGGGCAGTTCAAAAGTGCCGTTTGATGTAGTAACAGAACGATTTTCAAGGTCAATCTGCAGTCCGTTAAAATTTAGCTTTTGTATGGCTCCGGCTTGCTGATTAAAACGGGTGTAGCGGCGTATAAGAGACGCAATACGGGCAATCAGTTCATCCATATCAAACGGTTTTGTAAGATAATCGTCCGCTCCGGCCCGTAAGCCTCGTACTTTAGAAAGGCTGTCATTTTTAGATGTAAACATCAAAATCGGTAAGCTGTACTCCTTGCGAATTTCTTCCAGCGTTTCAAAACCATCCATGCCGGGCATCATCACATCCAGCACTACAAGCTGGTATTCCTGCTCTTTTAATTTTTGTAAACCCTCTTTTCCGGTATTACAAAAATCAGCTTCTATGTTTTCTGCTTGTACGCTACGTTTAATCAATTCACACAGTGCTTTGTCATCATCTATAATCAAAATCCTATTCATGATGCAACTCCTTCTTTGGGATATAATCATTTCTACATCCTCCACACTAACATTAGTGCCTTTTATGGTAGCATCCAGATCCATAGTAGCTCTGGCATCCAGACCAACCATTGCCGCCACCAGCATTCCACCTTTTAATATAAACTGGTTTTTATACTCTGATAAAGAAATTCGTTCTAAAAAACGTTCCATCATATAATTCCGCATCAAAATCTGTGCATCTGCGGATTTTTTCTTTGACATATTACGAATTAAATCCTTTAATTGTCTTGCTGTTGTTATCATCTAAAGTAACACCTCCAAATATGGTCTTAGTATCTTTTCAACATGAAACATAGCTGCGTATTTCATAAGCATCCGTAAGTTTTTATCCTTACGTTTCGCATATTGCTTTAATGCATCTTGGAAGACCTGCATTTCAATATTTTTCCTGCTGCGAAGCAGATCGCAAATCGTTCTCTCCATATCATAAACCGGAACTGAATGTCCAAATGATGTCAGCATAGTTGTGATCCCTATTTCATGTAAATCCTTTTTTACTGTATACACTTGAAAACCGTCTTCCTGCAAACGGCTTGGATTATATCCAGTTCTTACTGTTATGGTGTATTTCAAAGGCTCTCTGTCCGTTAAATCATGAAAAAACGATGCAGTTTCGTGAGAAAATACAGCTTGACCACAACGCAAATGCAAAAGGAACATCGCATCTGTCCACGTATCAGGTGATACATACACACCATGAGAAGCTTGCTCTAATCCTCGTTCCTTCACATAGGCATAAAACACAGACTTACTAATTCCATTATTTAGGACTTGAAATGTCTGAATTGTCCCTCCACATTCACGCAATAACAAATCTAATTTTTCAAATTGAGTCATATAGATTCTCCTTTCATGCTAATATGATAATATATATTAGCATGAAAATAAATATAAATAACGCAAATGAACAAATTAGATTTTAAAAATATCCCCGTTCTTCCTGCCAGTCTTTCACATAACATCGGATTCCAATATAAATAACATGTGATAGTAATAGGAATACCATGAGATTTATCGGAATAGCGTTTTTAATGATCTGGTTTTCCTCCACTTTCCATGAAGCGGAGGATGTCTGTCCGTTTTGAAATTTCTCATCAATTTTTCTGGCATCAGCACCCTCATGGATCGTTGGTATCTCAAATTTTCCCTGCCTTGCATAAGAACGGTGGTCAATGTGATTTTCCACTTTCAAATGAGCATTACATACATTCGCCCATTCACTCCGCCACAGTTCACAATTTTTCGGATTGTTCCACCTGGTAGCATCGGTTAATACACGTTTCCACTGTTTACGGTTCCTTGCACCGACTTTCTGATTGCCATTTTCGTCCAATACCGGGATTCGGATTCCATGACGGTCAGGGTTCTTTTTATCCTGCCACCAGTCCGAATGGGATTCATCCACCACAATATTTCCATTTTCATCTCTGACAAAATCCCAGTCCTTGACTTCTTTGTTTCCCCATGAATGGTCTGGATTGAATGATCGCATCGTCACAAGTAAATGCACATGAGGATTTCCATCGCCTTTATCGTGGATGCTCCAGTCCGCACACATTCCCTTATCTACAAAGGTCTTTTGAATATATTCAGTTGTATAATCAATCTGTTCCTGTCGGCTCCATTCTTTCGGAAGTGAGAACTCAAATGACCTGCCGAGTTGTGCATCCGAGGTCTTCTCAATCTTCAAAACTTCATTCCACAAACGCTGTTTCTGAAAAGTGAGTTTAAATTTTTCCAGTGCGGCATCTTTGTTATCTGCTCTTTTATATCGGATAGATTTCTGGAACCGTCTGATATAAAAGAGCAGGTACATTCAGCCATTCCTGTGGTGCATTTTCACACATCAACAGGTTGGTATAAACAACTTCTCTTTTGGAAGTGTAATAACTGATCCTGCCTGTTTCTTCATTTTTCATCACATCGCCATTGAGATAAGCAGATGCCGATATGATGGATTTTCCTTTGCTGCGTCCAACAATCTTTACTGTATAATGAAAAATTGCCATGATCCGTTTCCTCCTTTCTGCCGTATCCGGCTTTGATTTCCGGCAGGTAACGTTTTCCTAAAAGAAAAAGGTATCTGCCGGAACGCCCTCTGCATAAGAGTGCCCTGTGCATAACAGCCTGCATGGAATGCGCCCCTCTGGCGAAGAGTGCCTCCTACGGCATGAGCAGGTCTGCATGAAATGCCCGCCGACGGAACGAGCCCGGCAAGCGTGAGCGCAGACCGGTTGCCACTTGTGGCAAACTTATACGGACGACCTCTGGTTGTCCATAAGTGCGCCCTTCATAAAAAACAATGAAGGGAATGGAAAACCCACTCCCTCCGGCATTACACTTCCTCCGTATTTGCAACTGGCTCTTTCTGCATTGCCTTTGAGAAAAACTTTCCGTTTGCTTCCTGCCTTTTTAAGAAGCCAATCAGCTTCGGGATATCTTCTTCCTCAATTGCAGAACCCAGCACCGATTCCACCGCACCGCCAATCTGGCAGAGCCTGGTTATGCTGTTAATAAAATCGGAGACTTTTGTGTCACTGTAGATTTTCATCCGGTCTGTAAATAATGGGTGGTTATACGCATAATCGGGATAATACTGTCCGGCATTGTTTTCTGCAATGATGGAATACACTGCCAAGTCCAGAAACAAACCGTTGTTCTTTCCAATGATATCTCCCTGCATTTCATCCAGGTGATACTCCGCTATAATCTTACGCAGTACAAAATAGGTACCAGCTCTGAGACACCCGCTCCTGTAAGCACTGCCTTTTGTTTCCGGCAGTTCCTCAGCCGGGAAAAATTTCAAAAAGTTGGTGTTCGGATACATCAGCTCCGAATCATCCTCTGTACACTTTCTAATCGTCGTGTTCTTAGGGACAGTATACCCTTTTTTTGTATTGTAATTATGTTCATATGCATAGTAAATGTAAGTGGTTCCCTTAATTTTTTTACGAGTAATGCCAGCTGATTCAGTTGGTATTTTTACTTGAAAATCGAGATACATGGCGCCGCCTTTCGAGAGTTAATTATTACGGAAGTTCACATTTCTAGTATAACGTAAATTAAATAGCTACTATATATTTTGAGGATAATGTGTGGTATAATAGTGTTATCTAAGAAAGGGATGAACGCTATGAGAAGAACATATCTTACTCTGTCAGAGGAAGACAAAGATTACCTTAAAACATTATCAAAAAAAAGAACAATTCAGGCACAAATTGTAGATCGTGCCAAAATTTTATTATATAAATCTGATGGCATGACTTTCAACGATATCGCTGAAAAACTTGCCGTTAGTTCAGCAACCGTACGGCTTTGTGTTTCTAAATATTACGAGGGCGGTATTGAATTTAATGCCTGTCAAAACCGAAAGCCATAGAGCAATAACTTCTTGGTTTAGAAATTATTAAGGAGAGAGTACATAATGGAAGATGTAAATGCAATACACAGAATTTTCAAAAATTTAAAATATGAAATGGATAATAATGGTTGGGTCTATCAATGGCATTTAGGTGATGAGCCTATAAAAGTAACTCATAAATTTTACCCACCTGTATCCTCCGAAGAATTTCAGTTATTTGAAAAATATTTTCCCAACATGAAACTTCCCGCTTCGTATAAAGCCTTTTTATCTTGTTCAAATGGAATGGAGCTTTTTTGTGGAGAAGAGGGTAGTTCTCTAGTCAGCTGTACCATCTACTCTTTAAAAGAAGCTCTTAATCAAAAAGAGGTTTGGAATAATACACCCATTTTATCTGATCCAGAATTCACCTATCATCTTCCCGTTCTTTTTCTGCAAGATATAGGTGATATAACCATGGATTTACAAGCTGTATTAGAAGGTAGAGAAGATTATTTATGTTATCCAGCTCCTGACACCGATCGTTTTAACCTTCCTTTTAATGAATGGTTGGAGCGCTATATTGTATGCCAGGGACATGAATTTTGGTTTTTCTTAAATCCGTAACTACCAAAATACTTTCTCTATATTTTTATTTAAAAATATATGTTTATGAAAAACACTCTGACTACTAATAAGTTGGAGTGTTTTTATAATTCATATTATATTTATAGATTTACTCTCAGTGCTACACATTCCGGGGGTTGAGGCCGTCCCCAAAGTGCGTTTTGATATCCAAACGCTATGCTTGCCAGATACTTCCGAACACTTTTTAAGGAAACCATACCATCCGTCCAACCATTTTATATTAATTCTCATCCATATTATCTTTCTTCTCCATCAGCTGTTTCAGCTTTTTATTTATTTTGCTTCTATTCTCCTCCTGTAATTTTCCGCAGAATAGATAGCAAAATTTCAGTGCAAACCACCAGATATACAAAGCTTTAAAGCTCTGGAATGCCTGATCATCCAGCATTCCATGTGCCACATTGTTGCGCATGTTAAATCCAAATTTTGAACAGAAAATCGTATTTAAAGCAAATATAAGGTCTTCATCCAGACTTTCTTTTACTCCTTCCAATTCTAAGACAGCGTGCATTGATTTTATTTCTTCAATCCCTTCTTCATTCATGTTGTAAACAGGTTCTCCACATTCCACTGCCAGATATCTTACTGCATTTTCTATCTGTGGAATCAGGATACTTAGCGCCGTCAAAAAATCTCCTGAAAAGCCAAACATAAGACCCTTGGTATACGATTCTTTTCTCCCCTCCGGAATCGCACAACTTACATCTACAATCTTTTTTACATCACTCTCTTCGATCACAAATCTGGAACGAATATATTCAAACGTATTTCTCACCAGAATCTGTGCAAAATAATCCATCTCCATGGCTGCTGTCCGCTCCATATTATCCTTAAGCGCACCTTCATCGATTGTTCCATCAGGCTTTTTCACAGGCCTGCTTTTAGCAATTAATTTTCCTCCTTTTCCAAGGATTGCCGCTGGAAATATCGTGTTCAGGATCCCAGTCCTATTTAATACTTGATTCTTTACCTTTTCTCTTACCGGAATCGGAAGAAATGAAGCAAAATAACATAATGCCTCTTCTTTATCAAGATCTTCCAGTTGGCGGAACAGTTCTTTTACAATGCCGCTGGCATCCTGTTTATCACTCCATACCATCATCTCCGAAAGGGAAGCTTCTTCTATCTGTGCTATTTCCTGCAACAGTGCCTTTCTTTCTTCTTCCGTACCCTGTATGGTCTTTAACAACTGAATAACCTCTTTCAAATAGTGAATCTTTCTCATTAAATTTCCTTTGGAAGAGGCCCCGGCATATTCAGCCTCCATCCGGACAGCCTGAATCTTACGTCTTCGTATCGCAATCAGTTTAGGTTCAGTAATACACTTTTTCTTCTGCCAGTTATTTTTTCTGCAATAGAGTTCTTCCAACAGATCACAAAACTTACCAATGAGCGGTGCATCGCAGCTATTGTCATCGTAGGTTTTCAAGATATTTTCCACATAAGGGATCAGATATCCTGTATCCACTTTTTCCTCCATGGCAGTTTTTATCAAATATCCAATTTTTGCATGGCTGCTGTTATCATACTCTTCTAATACTTTATCAGCAGATTCTTTCGCACCTCTTCATTGATTTCCTTGCTTCGGATTTTTTTAGAGATAAACAAGATCCGGTTTATAGCCATGATATGATCTGCAAATGCACCGGTGTTCTTCAGGTATTCGCAATAAGCCGTTTCTGCTATTTTAGCATTTGAAAAATCATTTTCCACAACCCATAAAAAATCCGATATCTTTGCCTTGTTGATCGGTGCGATGGGATAGCTTCGGATTTCCTCCAGCAATGCCTGATACTCTTCTTTATTTATATCTTTCCGATTCCAAATGCTGCGGGCATAGGAAAACGGTACGTCTTTAGGCGTATCAATCCATCGTTCCACAATAATATCCACCAGAAGATTCCTGAATTCCCCATCCATCGGTCCGCAGAAATTTGTCAGTGCTTTCTCTGCCGTTTGAAAATTAGGTTCTTTTAAAATCTCTGCGATCTGCTCTGCCATTTTTTCTGCCATACATATTCCTCCAACCTTTTTCTATAGGAAAAGTATAACGTATTTTTCTTTTTCCTGTAAAGCAGAAAGACCTGAAAATCCAGGTCTTTCTGTCATCATTGCTTAGAAATTGAAATTCACACTCTATTTTATATCCTTGGAACCCATAGAAGCCGCCCATCCAGCCTGAATCCTTTGTATTACGCTTCCATCCCGTGCATCGATCGTAAGGAGTGGAACACCTGCAGCATCCATCGTCACGTCTCCTATGACCGGTCCATCCTCCCCATTTCCGTACTCATACTCTGGCTCTTTGGATGTCCAGGTTCCATAAAAATCCCACACCGGGATCAGGACTGCTTCGGTATCGCTGCCTTCACTGTCTGGCATGCACATATAACCCAGCTGTACCTTTGTTATGGTTATCTCCGCACTCTGTGCATCAATGGACGGATAACGGTAGTGGCTTCCTCCATCGACAGAGATCAGCCGATTCTTGTCTTCTGTCATGACCTGCAAAGTGATCGTTTTTTCAAAGATATCCTTGACCTCATCAAAAGGAAGTAGGAACAGCCTTTCATCGGAAGCATTCGATGCTTCTATGGGATTTCGGTGCAGAAAACTCTGAAGTGTCCCACTGCAAAAGTCCATCGTCAGTACTTCATTTTCCCATCCTTCAGACTGTCCTTCATGAAGTGTTCCATCTTCGTTTTCCCATTCAAGAGCCTGTTCATTAACAGGCAGAGAGGTTTCCCTCACATAATTAACCGGAACCCCGTCTATCATCCGTTCAAAAATGAAGTCATCTTTTTCCAGGGTAGTGCTTCCTTCAGTAAGTGCTTTTGAGGAACTTTCAAATATCTCCCAGTTTCCGGACACAAGACCTGAAACCTTCTCCTTTGCTTCCTTTTCAGATACTTTCCCGCTTCCTGCCTTTATATAATTTTGAAAGCGTTCTTCCCTTTCTTTTTTCTCACTCGATTCCAGGGTCATGTCTCCACAATCGTCAAAGATAAACTTCGCTATCCCAAATCCGAGTTCCTCCACATCCGATACCTGCTCACTCTGTGTATAAGAATACCGATAGGTCAGTCCATCTACTGTATATGTCCCCGCCTGTTCGTTCTCATTCTTCTCTTCCTGCATGGGCTGTCCTTTTCCAAATGTATCTTTTATCTTGTTCTGTTCTTCTTCAGGAATCGCCATTCTTTTTACCTTTTTTAAACAGATTGCATCTACATCCGGCACTTTTACCGGTGCATCCGCTGTCAGGGTAAAATTCATCGGAGTTTCTTTATCCTCCCGGTCCGCTGATCTTAGATCTGCTTGGATTGTTGTCTGGTATGTTTCCGGTGCCTCTACCTGTTCTGCGACGGTTTTCTGAACTGTTTCCTTTTTCTCTTCATTTTTCTGTTCTGTCTGATTCTTTTCTTCCACAACAGCAGACTGGACAACACGGTCACATCCGGATAATGTCAAAAGATTCATACACAGAACGGCTCCCATAAACATTCTTATTTTCTTCATCCTTTTTCCATCCTTTCCTTTCGGTATTAAAAAAGGTACCCTCTTCTTATGAGAAAAGAGTACCATATTGCTTCGCCGATGTATTCATCAAAATGTAAACAAATTGTAAATCAGAAGATGGCTCTTACCGTGGTCCCCTCTCTCTGTCTGCTTTCGATTTTCAAGCATCCGCCATGGATTTCAGCCACCTTCACACAGAGTGCCAGCCCAAGTCCGGATCCGCCTTCTTTTCGGCTTCGTGATTTGTCCACCATATAGAATGCATCTGTGATCTTTCCCAGTTCTTCCTCCGGGATCCCCATTCCGGTATCCGACACCTCAAAGATCTTTTTTCCAGCTTTCTCATAAGCCTTTACCCAAATGCTTCCACCGGCATCCGTAGCCTTTAGGGCATTGTCGATCAGGTTTATCAGAAGGCTTTCCATCAGGGCCGGATCCATTTTCATGGAAAAAGCTTCACATTCCATCCTGAGGTGCACCGTTTTCTTTTCTGCCTGTTCTTTTTCCATGTCTATGACATGGTTTAAAAGATCACCTGCCGTGGTCATTTCCATCTGTATGGCATGGTTCTGATAAAGCCCCAGCATCTGCAGCATCTTCCCGGAAAGAGCCTCCAGGCGTTTTCCCTCCCGGTTGATATGTTCCAGTGCCCGGTCTTTCTGTTCGTCTTTCAGCTTTACATGACGCAGGGTATCCGAATACCCGATAATGGATGTTAACGGGGTACGCATTTCATGGGAAAGTGCCCCCATGAGCAGCTCCTGTTTCTCTGCCACTTCCTGTAGCTTCTCCATCTGTTCCACAGTTCTTCGCATCATCATATAAATAAAAAGGCCGGCGATCAGGAACACAGACAAATAAATTCCCAAAAACCAGACAGCGGTCTGTCTCAGCTCTGCAAAAAGCCCTGTGACTTCCCGAACAGAGAGGACTTCGTATCCTTCCGGTCTGGATAATGGTTCCATCTGGAGAAGGAGGTATTTCTGTCCCAGTTTCTGTATCTTGTAGGCATACGGATCTCCTTCATCCTTTAAGCCTAAATTTTCGAGCCCCACCACTTTATAATCTGTCAGGTTTTCAATGACGGCATTGCTTTTTCGGTCGATCAGGACCATGCCTTCCCCACAACATCGCTGGAACTGAAAGCCCATATAGGCCTTCTTTCCAGTCTCGGACATCTGCTCATATTTGCTGTTATCCCAAAATTGTTCCAGGAGTATCTTGCCATTTTCCAGCTGTCTTCCGTAGGTCTCTGCAGCATTATTGAGGCTTCGTTTTCCTGTGATATAAAGACTTAGCGTTCCCACTGGGATCAGGGCACATAATAGCGTTACCAGCATAAGAAGTACCGTTCGTTTCCATAGCTTCATCCTTATTCCTCCAGACGGTATCCAAGTTTCGGGATCGTCCTGATTTCATCATAAAGTTCCAGTTTTTTTCTGAGCTGTCCGATATGAACATCTACCGTCCTGCTTTCTCCCAGGTAGTCTTCTCCCCAGACCCGTTTTAACAGTTCTTCCCTTCCAAGCGCAATATTCTTATTTTGCAGGAGCAGCACAAAGAGGTCATATTCCATTGGCTTTAGGCTTACCGGAAGCCCGTCTTTGTAGACCTGATGGCTTTGCATGTCCACCAGGATGTTCCGGACCGTTAAGACTTTCTTGGCCCGTCCCGTCCTCTCCAGTACCTTCTCAATGCGTACCAGAAGTTCCAGCATCTCAAAAGGTTTTACCATATAATCTTCCGCACCCAGCTTTAATCCCTTCACCTTGGAAGCCACATCATCCTTTGCAGTCAGGTAGAGCACCGGAAGCTCCTTCTTTTTAAAATCCTCCATCAATGCAAACCCGTCTTTTCCCGGCAGCATGATATCCACTACTGCCAGGTCCGCATCCTCCTGCCATAAGAGCAGCCTCTGGGCTTCTTCCCCATCATACGCTGCCACAGTCTCATACCCTGCTGCCTCCAGGTTCATGCACAGCAATTCTGAAATTGCACGGTCATCTTCTATCACTAAAATTTTATTTTTCATTCCCGCTGCCACCTCTAACGCTTTTCTATAGTATAGTTTTTTATATCCCAAGTCTACATTGCATTTGTTCTTGCCCTCTCATCATTTATACGCATCAAGACACGATAATGTAACCAGCTCAATTGTTTAAAAAAATCTGTCCTCGAATTCCACAATAAGTTGTTACCATAGTAGAGTTTACTGCTGTGCTTAAACAATGCTGGCAGTCACAATAGAATTGCGAATGGAATGATAGATCTATTCTTCATTTTGATTTTTTACAAATTATAATCCATGTCCTTTACTCATTGTATTGAACTGTCAACTATATTTCCTTGAATTTTCAAAATTGAAATTACTGTTCTTCTATTGAATCAATATTTTCAATCCGCATCAGCTTAACTACCTGTTTATCTTTTTTCTCTGTATAACAAATTTTTATCCATTCATCATCTGCATCTATAATCTTGCAGGATAATTCAGTTTTTCCAGCAAAACTAAAAATGAACTCTGATCTGATAATACATTGTTTTCCTACGAGATCATTAATCAGCTTTGACATATATGCCACTCCTCTCTGTTTTTTCTCCAATCGTTTTACTTTCGTTTCCAAACGCTTTACTTTTCCCGGATACGCTGAATAACAAAGCATCAGCAACAATGCTACAATTCCAAACCATTCCATCTCTTTCTCCTTACAGCATTTTCACATTCTACAAGTCGTAAAACTTTATACTTACTCTTCAGCATCCATCCACATCAATACTTTTTTACAATGCGGACAATGCCATGCACGTTGTTCTCCTGGATATTGCAAAACAGTAACAGTTTTTCTGGAAAAAAATCCTTTTATGCCTGTTTTCTTTTTTTCTGTATCAGCCGTAAATTCATATGAGTGTGATCCACCTTGTGCATAGCCTTCTACTGTCCCTTGTTCCATTTCAGTTCCACAATCTAAACATTTCATTATAATTATCCTTTCACCGTACAGTTTATCACTTACATTTATAAAATTCCTGAAATCCTGCTATGAATGATAAAAGAACTATTATAATGTATGCAATCCTAACTACTGCATGACTGGTTGTCCAACTGTCGATGGCAATCAAAGTCCACATAATTCCCTGAATTATCTGTATCGTACCATTAATTTTAAAGTTATTTTTCCTCTTATATCTTGTAATCAATAAAACAAGATATCCAATTAACACAATTATCAACAAAATTAACATCATTATGTCTACCTCCTTAAAGTGACATTTTGCCATTCAAATCATATCACACTCTCCGTCATATTTCCATTTCAATTTGCTCTATCAAAGTCAGCCCTCCTGCCATATTTCCTGATGGCTTGCTTCTGTAACCAGCATCCTCTTGCTCTTCTCCTGCAAGGTTTCCTTTGCATCTTCATCAATCGAATAGATCTCATTTATCTCGAATTTTTTCGGTTCCCAGTCAAAATGGTCAAAGACTTCTTTCCACATATGGACGGAAAATACACACTTTTCTTCCATGAAAATATTGCTGATAATTATAAAAAAACAGAAGACCATTTAAGATCTTCCATTTTATAAACAAACCTCTATATAAAACTATATATCCTGCCCATTTTTAATAAAAACAGACAATCGGAACACTTTCGTCTATCCTATTATAAAGTTCTGACGCTTTGTCCGCTGGAAGATTAATGCATCCATGGGATCCACCACCTTCCCGGAAACGATTTCCTCCAAAGTATGGCTGCCATGAAGCATCATGAAATCCAATCCCCCCATTAAAAGGCATCCAGTAAGTTACTGGTCTTTCATATTCATATTTCCCATTTTCCAACATCTTTCCTTTCAGCACAGATGGACTTTTCTTGTAATACAGTTGAAAAATTCCCGGTGGTGTCTGCCGTCCTACATACTGCATATCTCCTGACACAATATCCGATTCCAAAATGATAGAACCATCCTGATAGTAATATAAATGCTGTGCAGACAGGTCCACTTCAATATACGTGTTGCCTATATCATTCATACCCCGTGCATTCGCTCGCATAGCGTACACCGGTTCCCGGTTTATCTGTACTCCTGCAATCATTTCCTGCATGATAGTTTCTATTTCCTTTTCCTGATCGATCTTCCATCCATAAACGGAACTATACACCTGAACAGTACGTCCGCTTGTTGTGCAAAATTTCCTCTCTGTATTTACGGTATCATATGTGGCAGCCAGCTGTGCCACATATTCTGCCACACACTGTCTCAGTTCATCCTCATTTTTTTGCAGCCTTCCTCTTTCATCAAAAATAAGCCAGTTTCTGATCTCGTCTCCCTCCAATGTTACCGTTTCTTCTCCAAATATATATACGATTTTGGTCCGGATCAGATTTTGGTATTCTTCCAATGAATTTTTAAGATCTGGATCATCTTTCAGTACTGCTGCTTTTACATAAACAGCCGGACAACTATTCAGATCAATGGTTCTTTTTTTGTCAGTAACCGCTTCTGACAGTGCCTGATAAGCTCCATTGAAATCCAGGGTATTCCCTTCTGTTTCCGGTACGATTTCAAACTTCGAATCTTTATAAACTACATAAGCATCTTCTGGTGCTGTCTGATTCTCTTTTTTTACACATTCCAGTTTTTCCAGCTGTTCTTTTAACTTCACTTTATCATAAGTCATATTTTCCTTGGCTGTATAATTTTGCTTTTTCCAAAATCCCCGAACCCATTTATATGGTTTTTGTTCATCCAGATATTGGGAAATACTGCCATCCGAAACATAACGATATCCGATCAATTTTCCATTGATACTCTGTGATTTCAGCTTTCTTGCCTTTACTTCCAGTAGATAATCCTCTGCTTTTTTAGCAACCGCCTGTTCTGCCTCTTCCGATGTTTTTCCAGAACAGTTAATTCCATTGATCGTTGTTCCCCGAAAAAATCTGTCTGAATAGTAATAAGACATTCCTGCATAGCCAGCCATAGCAAAGAACACTATGATGACAGTGATTATTATCCACATTTTTTTCTTTCCATTATCCTTACCGGTTATCTCTTTTCTTTTTCCCATCCATGCCCCCTGTTTTTAACGATAAACAGCATTCAGACAAATTTTTTAAATCGTCTGATTTTAATATCTCCGATTTAATAAAAAATAACCAGGGCTGCTGAAAAAAACATTTTCTTTTACAAACAGTAAGCTGATTTCTACAAAACATTTTTCTTCTGTTCTTTTACGGATAGAAACACCGCATCATCATTTATCTCATATTTAGCACTTTTTGGGTATTTTCAGACACTTTCCTTTTTCTCTGTGAACAGAACCCTGAAAACAGGAAAAAAGGGGCTGACATGACCGGTCAGGGATGTTTCATCCTAGACTGATTCATGACAGCACCTAATCAGATCTCACTTATTTTCTTCTATACAAAATCGCTTCTCTGTTTTCTCCTTCTGTCCGGCCGGATTGTACACGTGTTTGTTTTACACTAATTAGATGCAGATACAAGCAAATCGGTTCTCATAATAATAAATTTTTTCTTTCTATCGAATTTTCCTGGTTCATTTGATAAAATGTCCTTATCTGACAGGAGGGGATTTTTTGAAAAGAGTATTTGATAGTCCTTTTTTGAATAAAGCTGCACTGGTGCTGATCTGGCTTCTATTAATGGGCGGGACATTCTTTTATGCCAATAAAAACTATTTTCTTTACCATGAAAATCCAAATTTAATCAAAGCAGACGGATATTATCTTTATAATTTTGGTAGTCCGCGTCATTATTACTGGGCACTGCCTGTTAAATTCACCCATGAAGGCAAAGTATATCATTCTCAGCTTCCTTTAGATATACGAGATGAAAGTTCATCCTGTACTGTAGATCTTCGCATTTACATACCGGCAGATTCTTCTGGCAGTGCATTTGCATTCCGAAACAATATCACCATTCCTGCACTATGGAGGATCTTTATTTTTGTTCCACTGCTACTTCTTCTTACATCCAAAAGAAAAGCCTAGGAAGGTTTCACACCTTATAAAAAATATTCTATTTTCATCATCTTCCTTTAAAAAAATGGGAGGTTTCACTTACCTCCCATTTTCCCAAAAATCCTTTTATTTCAGTTTTTATAATGTTTCAAGAAAACGCATGAATGCTTCTCTTCCCTCGGTCGTACATTTGTATACTCCTGCATCTTCCAGAACATGGGTAAATACGATTCCAATCTCTTTCTGAAGAATGCCATGGATGTTTTCTTTTGTGATTTCCGGATATTTCGGAAGAAACTTCTTAACCCACTCTGCATGTTTCTCAATCTGTTCATTTGAAGAAATATCTTTGCCTTCGAGAATATACTCTTCCAAAAGTTCCATCTCACCTTTTAATCTGGCCGGAAGAACTGCAAGTCCCATAACTTCGATCAGACCGATATTTTCTTTCTTAATATGATGATATTCTGCATGCGGATGGTACACTCCCAGCGGATGTTCTTCTGTTGTGATGTTGTTCCTTAATGTCAGATCTAGTTCGTAGGTATCACCTACTTTACGTGCAATTGGTGTAATTGTATTATGTGGTTCTCCATTGGTCTCAGCATAAATAAATGCTTCTTCATCGGTATAGCCTCTCCATACTTCCAGCACATGTGTTGCCAGATCTACCAAACGGTTGGAATCTTTATGCCGAATACGAAGTACAGATAATGGCCATTTTACAATTCCAGCCTCTACATCTTCAAATCCCGGAAGTATTACATGCTGCTCAATTGGTGCTTTTGCCATTGCAAATGTATAATGTCCACCCTGGAAATGATCATGGCTTAGGATCGAACCACCTACGATCGGCAGGTCTGCATTAGATCCAAGGAAATAATGTGGAAACAGTTTTACAAAATCAAACAGTTTAATAAATGCATTTCTCTCAATTTTCATTGGCGTATGCTGGCAGTTAAATACAATACAATGCTCATTGTAATACACATACGGAGAATACTGGAAGCCCCAAGGAGTATCATTGATCATGATCGGAATAATCCTGTGGTTCTGCCTTGCCGGATGATTAACACGTCCCGCATATCCTTCATTTTCCGGGCAAAGAAGACATTTCGGATAGCTTCCGGATTTTACATTCCTTGCCGCGGCAATTGCTTTTGGATCTTTTTCCGGTTTGGACAAATTGATGGTAATATCAATCTCACCGTATGGACTGTCTACCTTCCACTTTTGATCCTTCTCTACGCGATATCTGCGGATATAATTGCTGTCCTGACTCAGTTTATAGAAATAATCGGTTGCTTCTTTTGGGCTTTCTTTATATTTATCCCAGAACTCTTTTTGCACCTGGCCCGGACGCGGCATCAGACAGTTCATTAATCTGGTATCAAATAGATCCCGGTATACAATACTGTCTTCGATCAGTCCTCTTTTTACGGCTTCATCCAGCAATTTACCCAATGTTGCTTCAAGATTAACAGGTTCCTCAATGTTGTCCGGTTTCTCATAGTCATCCTCATGAAAAACGTCCAGCAGAAGATTTGTTGTGTAGTTTCTTTCACATTCCGGTGTCAGACCTGTTGTAATCCCATACTGTACCAGCTTTGCAATGCTTTCACTTAACATTTTTCTTCCTCCTGTGCTTCACTTTTAAATTTATATTTTTGGTAGCATATATACCGATTTCCCTGATAAGTCAGCATACCTCGATCACCTTTTTCCAGTTCACGAAAATCTCCCTGTTGTATTTGAAATTCCATCAAACTTCCATCCGTCATCTCAAACACAACACGAAACCAAGGTACATGTGCTTCAGACTGCATATGGGTATAGATTCCTTGCTTCTTTTCAACTACAGTCGCATCAACAGATTCAACTGCCGCACTGCTGTTATTGCTGAAGCTTAACAACATTTTGGTAAATACAAACATCATAATTATGAGTGCTGCTATACAGATTATAAATGCCATCCTATTTCTCCATTCCAGATATTTCATCCTGGGTCTGACTTATATATTGTTCACGATAAAGATTCCGGTATTCCCTTGACGTTACTTTATATCTTTCACGAAATACCCGGTTAAATGTCCTTTGGCTCTCAACTCCTGCATCCAGGCAAATGTCTGTGATGCTCTTACCAGTACATTCCAATTAATCTCCTGCAAGTTTTGTCTACTTTTTCTTCCCATTTGGCAAGTAATATACGTCTTCTGATATTATAATGTGCTTGTAAGATAAAGAAAGGAGGAAAACGAAATGAAAAGATTTAAAGCATACGTCAACTACCTCATGAACTTCTATGCCAACTACTTCAGAATTTACCGCTATATGTAAAGGACATTCCTGCCATCACAGGAATGTCCTTTACGGAAACCCAGTTTCAATGGTTTCCCTTATTATACTCTAATTTAGTTGCATTTGTACATGAACAGGATTCTCGAAAACATAGACAAAATTGAACAGAATTATGAAAATACTCTTACCAAGTTTTTTGATTTGTAAACCACTTATTAGCAGACGGATCCGCCAATGTTGAAAACGGATAGGCCGTTTTCCTTTCAGCTTTCAATTTGTCCATTAATAATCTCTGAATTTCCATACATCTGATGGATTTGCATTTTTCATCCTCAGCATTCTTTGAAGCTGCTCTTCTGTAAACCACAGATCGTGCAGTATTTTCCGAAATATAGAGGCTAGATATCAGACCGCTTCATTGCAATTATAAACTGTTGATTTACCAAGATTATTTACATATACGGTAATCAAGTCACCTTTTTTAAGATCCGGCTTTTCCCATACCAAACGGCTTTTGTGATAATACACTTTATCATGATATGTAAAACTATATAAAATCCTGTATGGAATCTGTCTTCTATATCTTGTGTATTTTTGCAAATATACTTTTTCTACCAAGCCATTCACTTTTGTACCATTTTCGATTAATTGTAAATGTAATTTATCAAGCTTTGCAGTATAAATTCCAAGAGCAGCACTTATTATACACAAAAGCACTCCCGTTATAGAAAACACAGTTCCCAACATGTCTGGATTCTGAATGCCTGAGTTTACTGCTGGTTTTAATATCCCAAGAAAACTTAAGACACCGGAAACAAGAAAGAATATTCCTATCCAAGAGAAGATAACTCTCAATAAATCTTCTGTATAGTTAAGTTTTTTCATATTTATTTTCTCCACAAGCATTCCATCAAAATTTTTTATCCTGTTTCAATCATATCTAATTTTACTTCAATTTAGTTAAATCCTCTAAATACATTTCTGTATGTCCACACTCTGGACAGACTGCAACTTTAACATCATCTATAGTTGTCGTTTTTTGTTTTTCATCTACATCTACAACGATCCCATAGCCACCGCCATTAACTTTAAGTCTTAAATCCGCTCTCATGACTGTTCCACACTTTTCGCATTTTCTCATTGCTGTCCTCCAAATATATATTTCGCTTTCCTATTTTTCTTACTACATAATAGCAGACAAAATATTAACCCCTGAATGATCTACCGTTCATACGATGCAATGATTTCCTTGCTATCCGCTATTTTATAATCAAGTGTTTCCAAATTACCAATCAAATCAAATGTCATATCCGCATTAACTTGCAATTCATCTTCAATCTTAACTGCAGACGGCTCAACTTTTAGAAATACTGTTAATCCATAAGGCTTCGTTTCAGACTGTATCTGTATGCTATCATAAGAATATCCTTCCGGATACTCTTGCCCATTTACAATATTTATAACATTCGAAGAATCTCCTATATAATCTGTCTTGTACTGTGACAGGTCAGGAATCTCGTACAGTTCTTCTTTTCTGCCACATGCAGAAAGCAATATTGCTGATACCGTAAATAAAATAATTGGAATTACTTTTTTCATCATGAACCAGCTCCTCTTCACACTTTGATATAAAACAGCCTGCCCAATGAACCAGAAACTGCCATATATTTGCTTCTTTATTTATAGATCAGCCTTTAAAGTATTCTGACCACAAAGGCTGATATTTACAGTAACAATGCTCCTCTTTCATCTTTTTACACAGGTTCTACTGTTTTTTACGACATTTTGCACTTTCCATTTTTAGTCCTTGTTTTCGCTATACTCAAGTAGTCATTTAGATAAACGAAGCATAAATCATAAAAATTTCTGCAATCAAAATAATTCCTAAAACACAATCAATCATCAGGTTATATTGACCATCCGTTAGCCAGGTCTTCGAATGCATCAGAACATACTTTATACTTTTTTTACCACTCAAGATTGTAACAGCCAGAAGGAGTATCGGCATTAAAAAAATTTCTATCTTATTACCAAAGTCATCTGCGACTCCATTCCCAGCAAAGTGAACGGGAATAATCTTCGGTAAGAAAAAGAAGCTTATTATTGCAATCGCAATGCCAGCGATGCAAATTCCCCATGTTAATTTCCTGCTGCTTATACCATCCATAACAGTGCCTTCCTCTCATATGTCAGATACTGGTACTTACTCAAAGCCCTCTAATAAGCTTACTTTTTGAGCAATTCTTTAACAACCCAGCATGTAGCTATTGTTTGCATCAGAAAAACGAAATCACACACATATTTCATTCCAAATTTCATAGAAGAGCTCCCAATCAATCCAAAACCTATGCAAGTCGCCCCTATGCTGAATATCAAAGCCAAAATAGAAATAAATATTCTATATTCTTTTTTCATATCCCTTGCCTAAATGTTCTTTTCTATTTTTTCTCGTTTCATACGTTCTTTCATCAATAAAACAAATTGAACGGTCCATATTACACACGCTGCAAAACATCCGATTCCACTGTATAATAAATCTATGGCTGCACCGGCTACAAATGGCAGTGCCATCCACATCATCCGATTTCCATATACTCTGCACATTTCTTTTTCATCATACTGTTTTCGTTCTTCCTTAGATTTCATATTATAGCCAGACAAAAATGCAGCGGCCTTTCCATTTGATTTTACAAAGCAGATTCCGAATAAAAACATAATCACTGCCATTCCCAAATCAAAGATAACACAGATTATCATTGCAGACACCTCACTTCCCACTCTGGCTATCAAATAAAAAAAGCCAAACACAACAGTAAAACTTATTATGTTTGGCTAGGTCAACTTGTTATTTTTTTATCACTTCTTATGGTTTTATTATACTATATATTTCTCTATAGTAAAACAATTTTTTATATTATTTTTTATATTATTTTTTATTTTAATATTATATTTCTACTATCATCAATTTTTCAGATATTTTCAACGCATAAACAATGCTATTAGCTATAATATTTCCATAAAATTCATCATAGGTTTGTGTAAACGCAAAGAAACGGCGGCTCTGAAATCAAAGCCGCCGTTCCAAATTGTCTGCTTTTTTCTTTTGCCGTCGTGCGGCAGATAAGCAATTCATTCTATTTTGAACTTCTTTTATGCTACCTGATGTCTGCGATAGGAATGAATCGCCAAGAATGTAAACACAAATAATTCAATTCCTGCCGAAATCAAAATAACATGCGGTGTCCAGAAACTCGTTCCACCGATATTCAGATAATTGAAATCTGCAAGCTGAGAAAGGAAATTGTTCTGCATACCAATTCCGGCAGATGGAAGTATGGTAGAGAGCCATGTTGCTCCCATCGCCACATAAGCAAAAAGCGGCATGAGAAGAACTACAATAGAGATCAGCAGAACTGTCAATGTGTCTTTACATTTTGCAGACAGGAACAACGTACAGCTAACCGTTGCTAATACAGAAAGTAAGCCCGCTGCTGCGAGAATGATCTGCAACTGCCCCAGATTGATGTTTGGCAGATTAATGATAGAGTATCGCATCTGAAACGATGTTTTTAAGCAATCCGTCCCGAACGCTGCATCTAAAATCAGAATGTGTACCGTGATCCCGACAAGGAAAGTAACAACGAATAGTGTAAATGCCGCCAGAATTTTGGTAATTGCTAATTGTTTATGCCCGTATTTGGTGGTTCGCAGGATGCTGTCACCGCCCGTTTGATATTCTCCGGCGAAAGTAGGTGCTGCGATTGCCACACACAAAATAGCAAGGAACAAAATATAAAACTCAATGTAATCAAATGCATCTTTAGAAATTCCAGAATGAAGATAAAATGGCGTATCAAGTTCTGAATATTTTTCAAGAGCTTTCTGCTGTGCGGTTTCGTTTTCTCTTTGCTCATTCCGCATGACATCCTGTAAATGTTCTGCGCACTTTTCATAATAGGCTCCGTCAATGTCATTCGGGTCAATATCCATTAAATCAGCACCAATGCCTGTTAATGGATCAGCAAACGCTTCGGACAGACCCATCAGCAAGTGACGGAACGGGACGATTTTTTCAATATATACAGTCAGAGGAAAGCCATCTTCCTCGGGCGACCCATATTCTCGAACGCAGCTTTGATAAGTTTCCAAAGCCGATTTGATCCTATCCGGGGTCACTTCACCAGCGGATGTTTTATATAAATCTTGTTTGTACTTGATAGCTGCCAAGCCATCTAATTCTGTAACCGTGCCATCTTCGTTTGGACGGTTAATACCCTCATATGAAATAGGCAGGTATGCCATGGCTACGGAAAGCAAAAGTGCGATTGCAAGTAAAATCAGGGTGCGCCGTGACTTCAAAATACGTTTTAGTTCAAGTCTAAAGAGCCGCATATTATCTGTCCTCCTTTTCCAAGTCTGTCTGCGGGAACAACCACAGATACAGATCTTCCAATCGTGGCTCCGTTGTAACAGACCCATCAATTTCCGAATGTTCGGACAGATAACGAATAGAAACCTGATTGTGATCTTCGCCTCGCTGATTGATAATGCGCAGCCGCATTTCACATTCCGGCAGCTTTGAGGCCGGAATTATGCAATTCCAAACCTTGCCTTCAATCTGCTTGACAAGTTCTGCGGTAGTTCCGACATCAACAATTTCTCCGGCTTTCATAATTGCGTTGCGCGTAGAAATATATTCTATGTCAGATACGATATGGGTGGAAATCAACACGATTCGATCATGCGAAAACTCGGAAATGAAATTCCGCAGACGCACGCGCTCTCCGGGATCAAGTCCTGCTGTCGGTTCGTCCATGACAAGTATCTCTGGGTCGTTTAACATAGCCTGCGCAATACCAACACGACGCTTCATGCCGCCTGACAGATTGGAGATTTTTTTCTTTTTCACATCGGAGAGCGAAAGAATGTCCAACAAATGATTGATCTTTTGGGTGGTTGCCCTTGTAGGAATATCTTTCAGCGCAGCCACATACTCCAAATAATCTTTGACCGTAAAATCCCGGTGATACCCAAAGTCCTGCGGCAGAAAGCCAAACTTGCTTCGGTAAACTTCACCCAACTCTCGAATGTTTTTTCCGTCATAGTAAACTGCTCCGCTGGTTGGTTTCATAATATCAGCAATCATGCGCATGAGCGTGGTTTTCCCTGCGCCATTCGCCCCCAAAAGTCCCCAAACGCCGGGAGTCAATGTCAGATTGACATCATTTACTGCTGTTTTGTTTTTGAACTGCTTGCTTAAATGCTCTATTTTCAGTTCCATGCTTACACTCCTTTCTTTTGCTTCGGCTGAACAATAAAAAGCCCTTGTTCGATAATCATTGTACCGAACAAAGGCTTTTCAATCTCAAAAATCACACGCTTAAATTCCTAAGTAATTCCTAAGATCACAGTCTTATTTTCCTAAGCGGAAAGGGGTAATGTAATCACAAAGTCTATGGTTTCGTTTTGACTGGATGCAGTAATCGTTCCACCGTGTAAATGTATAATTTCTTCCGCAATAGAAAGACCAAGCCCCGCACCACCTGTATTAGAAAGCCGGGCATCATCCAAGCGATTGAATTTTTCAAATATACTGTTAAGCTGTTCCTCCGGGATTGTTTCCCCACGATTTTCAAAAGTGATCTGAATATCATGTTCTAACCGTTTAGCGGATATAGTGATCTCTGTCTGCGGGTAGCTATATGACGCTGCATTTCGTAAAAGGTTACTGAAAACTCTCGCCAGTTTTTCAGGGTCAGCGTTCACGGATAAGTTATCCTCCGCAGTAAATATCGCTGTATTGCCATTTGCGGAGAGTGTCGGATATATTTCATCTATTACCTGCGCAATCAGACAATGTAAATCCACAGGTTCTTTTTTGATAATAACCGTATGTGCATTGTACTTGGTAATTTCAAAAAGTTCATTGATGAGCTTTTCAAGGCGTTCTGCCTTATTCAACGCAACTTTTACATACTTTTCCTTTTGCTGTTCAGGCATGTCAGGGGCTTCATGGAGCAGGCTCAAATAGCCGATTACCGTTGTGAGAGGAGTGCGTATATCATGTGCCAGATACATAATAATTTCATTTTTCTTTTCTTCTGCCTGCTTTGCAGTCTGCTTGCTCAACAGAACAGACATTTTAATCTGATTGAGCTGTTCCTCCAGTTCTTTCAGTGGCTCAGACAACGATACGGTATGACTGTTCTGCTCATAGACCGTTTGGGTCGCATCAATTACTTCATCCAGATAGCCCCACGGCTTTTTCCAATAGTAATTGAAAATACATACAAAGCCGATCATCAGATACAAAATAAAAAGCAGATCGAGCCGCCAGTAGAGCCATGCAAAAATACCGTTGTCAAATTTTGAAAAGATGTAGTCCAAAATAAGGGTCAAACCATATCCAACAACGGTATAAACCAGCAATGATAGGTATAGGCGCACTTTTAGGCGCTTTTCTGTTGTCATTTCTTTCTTTGACATGAGAATACGCCTCCTACCGATTAGCAAACAGAAGAAAGCCAAGCAGGCCAATCACGACAACACTTACTATGCCTGCCAGAATAGAAAACAGTCTGTTTGCTTTTATTCTATTTCCGATTAACCGGGCTGTTATCGAATATACAGCAAGTCCCAAAAGACCGCCTGCCGCATTTGTGAGTACATCAGTAATGTCAGAACGTCCGATTGCTAAAACATACTGCATAGTTTCAAATAAAAAACTTGTTCCAGCAATCAGCATGAATTTCACATATAATTTTGTTCTTGGCAGAAGCATTTGAAGATAAATACCCATAGGCACAAAAATCAAGAAATTTTCGAGCACCTCTGTTAAGTGAAATGCTACTCCAATTTCCTTGTCATAGTGAAAAGGAATAAAGTTTATACTTCTTATCTTGTCTAGATCACTGATTGAAAATTGTAGTTTGAAAAGTATGATCCAAACCAAGAGTGCCAGATAAATTAAGAATAAAATGGTTACGAAGCAATTTGATTTTCTTTTCATAGCGTACTCCTTTCGCTTAAATTTTGTAACCAACACCCCAAATCGTTTTAATATACTGCGGAGTATCGGAAGTATCGTTCAGTTTCTCACGCAGATGTCGAATATGCACAGTAATTGTGCTGCTGTTTTTAGAGTAGTATTCATCTTTCCAAACTGCATGAAACAGTTCTTCAATACTTACAACATTCCCAGCATTTGACAAAAGGACGTGGAGAATAGAAAACTCTGTCGGTGTCAGAGAAACCGGCTCACCGTCTAACAGACATTCATGGGTCTGCACATTCAGGCACAATTTGTTATAGGAAAGTTCCGATGGAACTTTCTCTGTGATGATACCGGGCGAATATTTCTTGTAACGTCTTAACTGCGCTTTCACTCTGGCAACTACTTCAAGTGGGCGAAAGGGTTTTGTCACATAATCGTCCGCTCCCAATGTCAGCCCTGTTATTTTATCCGTTTCCTCAATTTTAGCCGTTAGCATGATGATTGGATAAGTGTATTTCTTTCGGATAAGCTGGCAAAGTGAAAAGCCGTTCATATCCGGGAGCATAATATCCAGAATAGCAAGATCAATGTCGCCGTTTTCAATACACGACATGGCATCCGTTGCGCAGTAAAATTTATAAACAACGTAATTTTCGTTTTTCAAGTAGACCTCCAACAGATCCGCTATATCTTGCTCGTCATCTATAATTAGTATCTTTTCAGACATATTTTCAACTCTCCTTTTTGCTTGTACTCGATTAAGTATAACAAATACAGCATCTAAATTCACAATGGATTGCATGCGAAATTATTAAGATTTTCCTAACTTTTTTCATGCTAATATGATAATGCACATTAGCATATTAGCATGAAAGTAATCACAAATAACACCCATGAACAAATTTAATTATAACAATGTCCCTTTGCAAATGCTTGTTTTATTGCTTTCATTATAGAATACTATCGAAAATAGACATTTTTTTGTGCAAAACCACGAACTTGTCCATTTATAAGAAAAAGAATAAATTATTAGGGATATTTTTGATTTCTGCACGTCTAATAGATGTAAAGAAAATGCTGGCTGGCAAAAAAAGAGGTGGTGTTTAAATGACAAAGGAACAACTTGGATCTCTGATCCTAGATTCAGAAAGACAATTATACTCAACTGCAAAAACAATTTTATTTAGTGACTATGACTGTGCAGATGCTATTCAGGAAACAATTGTGAAGGCTTTTTCCAACGTCGGTACATTAAAAAACGATAACTATGCCCGGACCTGGTTAATCCGTATCTTAATCAACGAATGTTACAGCCTTGTGCGTAAATCCAGTAAATTTATCCCATTGGAAAATCTAGCTGACAGACAGGAATCGGAATCAGAAAAAACGAAGAATTACAGTGAATTATATACAGCCGTAAATTCCTTAAAAGAGGAACTGCGTTTACCCGTTATTCTATACTATATAGAAGATTTCAGTGTAAAAGAAATCGCCCAGATCCTTGAAATATCGGAAGGTGCCGTTCAAAAGAGACTTGCAAGGGCAAGAGGAAAATTAAGGCAGGAATTACAGGAGGTGTCAATATGAGATTAGAAGATATGAAAAACGATATTCCCGAAACACCGGATTTTATCCATAATATGATTCAAAATGAGGTGGCAAAGCAGCTGGCGGATAATAAAGTGGCGAATCTGCGAAGAAGAAAACGATGGACAGCTCCGAAAGTTGCCGCAGTGGCAGCTGCGTGTGCGCTGGCAGTTTCCACGGCAGTATATGCAGGAGTAAATCTGTATCACTGGTTTTTGGAAAAACAGGGTTCTTATGGTGTTTCAGTCAAAATTGATGCTGGTGATGCAGCAAAGAAGACCGTGCTTCCAGATGAGGTCCCAGAGGTAGATCTGTCTGCTAAATATATTCCGGAGGGCATGAGCTGGATTGACGAGTACCATCTCCAATATCCTGAGCATGGCATGACTGGCGGGTTCAGTTTTTCATTTGTCCTGTTGGATAAAAATGATCTGGGACAGGTAGTACAGGATCAGAATGTTATTGATAGTGAAGAGCGTACATTTGGGAAATACCAGGGGATATATCTCAAATATAATAGCATTACCGAAAGCGGGGCTCTTAACCAGAGAATTTATCTTGTCTGCCCGGATTTATATCGTGTCCTTATGATCTACATCGGAGATGATGTGTCAAAGGATGAAGCCATAAAAGTAGCAGAAAATCTGGTGATTGAGGGAAACACGACTATGGTAAAGACCGCCGGATTGCCTACATGGAGCGGAGAGATGATATCTGAAAAGACAGAAGCTGATAATGATGAAATAAGTACTTCTGTAAATGAGAAAAAACTGCCCATTTACCAAATTGGTGACACCTTTGATCTGGATGTGATTGGTGAAAACACAAATGGTGAATATCTGGAAAAAACGATTTCTGCAAAGGTAGATTCTGTTCAAATTTCTGATACTCTTCAGCTTCTCGATCCGGACAAAATACCACAAGAATGGGCGGAAGCCATTGATGCTGATGGAAAGCTATCTACAAACACATTGAATTATGTGAAATCGGGCGACGGAATCGATTCCCTGGATGAAATTGTGAAGTCAGAGGAAGTGAATCAGAAACTGGTCTATGTTACAGTTACCTATATCAATCATTCAAATGAGGAAATCGACCATATGCTTTATCTTGGTGCTTTACTGACCCTGACTAAGGAAAATGGAAAAGTGCAGCTTTACATTCCAACAGAACAGGCCGGCGATGGCTATGACTACATTAGTTGGACCAGCGTGGCAAAGACTGGAGAAATGGTATATTATAGTGTCTCTGAAAATTATGGCAACGGTGGAAACTATATTTCCTCTATAAAACCAGGCGAAAGTGTACAACTGAACATGGCCTGGATCGTAAATGAAAGCGACCTCAAAAATCTGTATCTGAATGTGACTGGAGACGGAGCTTCATATGAGTTCTCTGAATATATACTGAAAAAGGGACTAGTAGATATTCGCAAATAATATGCTATCGTTTATGATTCCATTTTTTTATATGTCATATATGAAAAAGCGTTTTTCGATTCCTTTTGGTTTCGAAAAACGCTTTCTTTTATTCTGTATAGATGTTCCCATTCTCATCCGTCCAGGTACCGTCACCATTGTCTGTGTATCCGACCCCATCTGCGTCACAATAATAATAATCTCCGTTTGTTGTTTCTATTACATTAACAGTACCGTTACTGCCCTGGAGTTCATGCTGTTCCAGTTGGTTTCCGAAATGATAACCTTCGTCATTCCAGGTACGATATGAATTTCCATTGGCATCTGCCCAGTTTCCATCTCCCTGATAACTGTATCGGCTCCCATAATAATCAGAATAGGTCCCATCTCCGTTATCGTAAAGAACTCTGGATTCTTCATCTCCTCCACCCGGTGCTACAATTGATGCTACACCGGAAGTAGTACTGAATCCACTGGTATATGGTACGCCTGCTGGCAGATTTTCATAAGATGAAACAGACCCGTTGTTGTCAGAGGTAATTCCATCATCGGTCGTTTCACTTACCTGTCCGCTGTTTTCCATGGCAGGTTCATCGTTTGTTTCCGCATCTGCTTTTTCCTCTTCGTCTACAGAATCCTCTGTATCTGTATTCTCTGTCACTCCTCCTTCGTCCTGGGTTTCAGCAGCTTTCTGCATAGTTACCATTTCAGAAAATGGTGCATAATCCGGTACATTATTTTTCTCTGGATCTGCATTTTTTTCAATACCAGACTTCTCCGTCTCTACTGAAACTGTATCTGTCCCGGCAGAGACATTAAATACCAGATTACCGCCTGCAAGCAGCAGCGTCACAAGAATTCCCGGAAGAATTCCTTTGCGGAGTTTCCGAATGTTCACCATATACAGAATCCGATCTTTAAACACCATTTCGCTGTCATTAAGACTTGCTGTCACATATGGAATCTGATTTTCCATGGCTACTGTCCTGAGAAGCAGCTGTCGATATAATTTATGTTCCTTTTTATTAACTCTGCGAACAACTGCTGTATCACACAGATTCTCAATATCCTTATCCGCTTCTTTCAGCATGATAAGAAGAAAGGGATTGAACCAGTATATCGATGCACAGATTCGAAGGAGCATCTTATACCAGAGATCCCGATGGCAATAATGTGTAAGTTCATGGTAAAAGATAAGTTTTCTTTCTTCTGCTGAATACCCGGTTGCTGGTAGATACAATTTTGTATGTAAAAGTCCTGCAAGAAGCGGTGTGGTAAGACCTGCGTTTTGCCTGAGTTCCGGTATTCTGCGTACGTGCTTCTTTTGACACGCTGCACGGTACATCTGAATACTCACCGTATCACTTACCTGTAGACTCATCCGTTCCAGATTCCTTATAGAAAAATAATATGCCAGCAATTCTCCTGTCAGTTTAAGTACCGCTACGCTCAGCCAGACAGCAGCAAAAATCACAGCCACAATTCCCAGCCATTTATCTGATTCGTACCTGACAGTTCTCTTTTGTTCCGGGATTTCTGTCAGATTTTTCATGTCTTTGCTCGCAGATGATACGGTTTCTGTTATCTTCTGACTTTCCTCTGGTCTGACTGCGTAATCCGTTATCTTCGGGCTTTGCGTATTCTGTTGACTGCTTCTAAGTACTTTGAAATCCACCAGTGCCAGATTCGCCGGAAGGCGCACCGGAACACAAAGGCTTATCGTAATCAACAGCCAGATAAGGTACTTCCATCTCGCTGATACACGTCCTTTAAACAGAGTCGCAAGCACTTTTACCAGTAAAATTACTACTGCTGCAATAACATTCAGTTTCAGAATGTGTAGAATGAAAACCTCCATAATTCGCTATTCCTCCCTGTCCTCCAGGTTCTTAAGAAATTCACTGAGATCCTGGACTTCTTCTGAGCTGATCTTCTTTCCATGATAAAGTGAAGTTACAAACTTTTTTAGTGAATTCCCATAAAGTTTCTCAAGAACACTCTGGCTTTCATGTGCCTGATAATCTGACTGCGAAACCAGGGGTGTATACAGATTCATTTTTCCCTGTTTCGTCACTTCCACGAAATTTTTGTTCTCCAGTCTGGTCAGCAATGACAAAATTGTTGTTGATGCAAGATTTTTCTTCATATTGATCACTTTCTCAATCTCCGGTCTGGTCATCGGCGGAGTATTATTCCAAAGAACGAGCATAATATCCAGTTCTGATTCCGGAAGTCTCTGGTAAGTTTTTTTCACTTTTTCATACCTCCTGTTACATATTTTCTACAAATGTAGGAATAATTCTATTTTACCACGGTTCACGGAAATGGCAAGGGCTTTTGCACAATTTGCAAATACCCTTGCCATTCCTGCAGCTACTGACCACTATCAGTCTATTTCTGTATAGCTGTTGCCATTTTCATCACTCCATGTCCCGTCTCCGTTGTCCGTAAATCCTGTACCATTTTCGTCCTGGAAATAATAATCACCATTTGTAGTTTCCGTAACCGTCACAGTATTACCGTTTGCATCCTGAAGGTCATGCTGTTCCAACGTATGTCCCAGATGATGAGTGTCATCATTCAGAGCTGAGTAGGTATTTCCATTTTCGTCGGTATAAGTTTCATCCCCATTATCGGTATAGTTCATTCCATCATCTCCACGATATTCACAAGAATAATCTTTGTGAAGAATGTAATTAATCTCAATGGTATTTCCATCACTGTCAACTAATGTCATTGGTGAGGTAGTAAGGATATCGGAATCATCATCGCTGTCCGAGGATTTTGTAGAAGCATTTTCTTCTGTATCGGAGGAATCTGAATCTCCTCCTGACTTCTGACTGGCAGTATCTGTAGTTGACTTATCAGAATCATCAGAAGAATCATCGGTCTGGTTTTCATTCTCCTGTCTGGTAAGTGAAGGATTTCCAGGATAAGAAATATATTCTACAAATTTTCTGACATCACTGATGTCATCTGCATCTTTTGCATATCCCACTGCCATATACAGGCTGTTTCCCTCTGAATAAATTGTCTGATAGCAGGCATCGTATGTGTCATTGCATTTGGCAATCCCTGTTTTGACATCCTCCAGTGAATATTTATAGATATTTACATAATCATTTCCGTTCGTATAGCTTGCATAGGTACCTTCCGTATCTGCTTTTTCCCATTCAGATCCAGCCGGCGGCTGTGTATAGAAATCATTATTTCCTGCTGCCATAACCGTTGCAGCTGAAAAAATCCCAAGTGTTGCTACCGTCATAAGTGTCATAAATTTTGTCTTCATCGTGGATTCTCCTAGAATTTTATTTTCTACATCTGTAGAAGTTAATTGTATTCTACAACTGTAGAATACAATTGTCAATTCTTTTTTTAATATTTTTTTATCATCTCAGTTTAATTTCTATTTTTCCTTCCACTGGGCTATATAAATCCAGAGGATCTTCATCACTTTCATAAACACGTCCTTCGCCTTCTCCGTAAGTATCTTCTATTCCAGTTTCATATTTTTTATATGTTGTTCTGTTTTTTTCTTCTTTATTTACATATAATTCTAATGTCACCGTTTTAGCATCTGGAGAAATTCCTTTATATTTTGTATTATTTCTGCTTTCTTCAAACACAGTCTCTGTGCCTCCATAATTTGTCATTCTATAAAGCCCCTGATTTCCTTTGTCATCGGTTCCTATTAAAGTATGTAACAGCAACCATCCACTCTCCAGTTTTTCAATGCCCCCAAGCTGGCCCGTCATGATCTTTCTGGTACGATGTGCATTCAAAAGCTGATGCCATCTGCTTCTTCCTGTTCCTCCATGCTTTCAACCTGCGCGTCTACATCGATTGTCAAAACACTATCGTAGACCGCACGCGGAACATCTTTTTCCCCGTTTCCCACCAAAACTGTTTTTTTGGTATCCTCCATATACTTCCTCCTGTTCTTATTTATTTTTGTCTTCTCTGCTCCATCCAGAAAGCTCCTTTTCCTCCGGTACTCAGGAAAGACAAAAGAAGACACAAAAAAAGCAGCCCGTTTAAAGCTGCTTTCTTCATGCCTTCTTTTTACAGATACCATTCTATAATACATGGAATTCTATGTCAATATTACCACGATTGCAATAGTGTCGCATATTGATTCCTTTTATCGAAGTGGTAAGGGCTACCGCGTTTTGGCGTACCACTATCAAGGTCGTCGCGTTTCACGACACCCCTTTTGCATACAGAAAAACCGCCGTACAGGTTTCCCCCATACGGCGGCAGAATGTTTATTTGCCGAACAAATCGCTGTGTGTACCGGTGCGGGCCAGCGTCAGCACCAGAACATCATCCTCTATGCGGTAGACAAGCAGCCAGTCCGGGAGAATATGACATTCCCGATGACCTGCCCAATCGCCGGACAGGTCATGGTCGCGGTTCTTATCTGGCAGCGGTTCGCCCATTGCCAGCATTGCTACGACCTGCTCCAGCAGCTCGATCTTCAAGCCACGCTTGATGGCTCGTTTGTAGTCTTTTTTGAATAACTATGAGTCGCATTCGCGTTACTTTAGTGATGAGTTAGGCGCACTATTTTTTTAAAAAAAGACAGAACAAATGTTTGTAAAATATTCTTGCATATGGCATAATAAAAACATGGAGAAAAATATGTTTAATATCAATAATAATGAACTATCATATGGTAGAGGATATGTGTATTCCCTACAGTATCATCTGGTATGGTGTACAAAATACCGGAAAAAGGTTTTAAAAGATGGTATTGATACAAAATGCAAAGAAATGCTCTGTGACCTTGCAGAAGAATATAAATTTCAGATCCTGGCAATGGAGGTTATGCCGGATCATATCCATCTGCTTGTAGACTGCAGACCACAGTTTTATAGCTCTGATATGATCAAGATCATGAAGGGGAACATTGCCAGACAGATGTTTCTTGCGCATCCAGAACTGAAGAAGGAGCTTTGGGGAGGGCATCTGTGGAATCCATCTTATTGTGCAGTAACGGTGAGTGACAGGAGCAGGGAACAGGTATGTCCTTATATCGAAGGGCAAAAAGAAAGACATTAACCTGAAAGAACCCGTTTTTTAAATTTGTAAGAAAGAGGAAAAAAGATGAGGACAGTATCCAGTTATGGCGTAGAATTGCGAAAACAGAATATCCCGATCCGCCAGACACTGGATATTTATCGTTCTGCGGTCAGTTGTCTGATTGGGATCTATGCTCAGACATGGGATGAACTGGCAGTAATCACAGAACCTAAAAAACGTTTCAACACGGCAGAACATCTGGTACATAGCACTAAAAAGAACCAGGCAAGGTTTGATTTTGACCTGCGATTTCCAAAGATGCCTTCTTATCTGCGAAGGGCAGCTATCCAGCATGCACTGGGAAGTGTATCCTCATATAAGACAAGGCTGGGACTGTGGAAAAAAACGGATCAGAAAGGCGGCAGGCCGAAGCTGGTGTGTAATAATCATGCCATGCCGGTATTCTACCGTGATGTGATGTACCGTGAGGATACAGAAGAAAAAGATAGAGTGTGCCTGAAACTTTATGACGGCCATGACTGGAAATGGTTCCGGGTCAGCCTCAGCCATACAGATATGGAATATCTCAGAAAGAACTGGGCAGGAAAAAAAGCTGCAGCCCCCGTGTTGGAAAAAAGGCATCGTAAATACTTCCTGCGTTTTTCTTATACGGAAGAAGTGTCGCTTACAAAGACACCTGCAAAAGAACAGATTATCTGCAGTGTGGATTTAGGACTCAATACGGATGCAGTCTGTACCATTATGCGGTCAGATGGAACTGTCCTGGGAAGAAGGTTTATTGATTTTCCCAGTGAAAAAGACCGGATGTACCGTGTACTGGGACGGATAAGCAGATTCCAGCGTGGGCATGGCTCTGCACAGGTGAAAAGCAGGTGGACTTATGCGAAGCGCCTTAACACAGAACTCGGAAGAAAGATCGCAGGAGCAGTCACAGGATATGCAGAAGAAAACCATGCGGATGTGATCGTGTTTGAGTATCTGGAAATAAAAGGAAAGATATCCGGGAGAAAAAAACAAAAGCTGCATTTGTGGAGAAAAAGGGATATCCAGAAAAGATGTGGACATCAGGCGCATCGCAAAGGGATGCGGATATCCAGGATCTGTGCGTGGAATACCAGCAGGCTTGCCTATGATGGGTCAGGAACAGTTGTCCGTGATCCGGGCAATCACAGTCTCTGTATATTCCAGAACGGAAAAAGATACAACTGTGATCTTTCGGCATCCTATAATATTGGAGCAAGATATTTTATACGGGAACTCTTAAAACCCCTTCCGGTAACGGAAAGGTCTTTGCTGGAGGCAAAAGTCCCTTCAGTAAAGCGTAGGATCTCATGTGTATATGCGGACTTAAGAGAACTATCTTCAGAAATGGAAGTCTTAAAAGCAGCATAAACACAGGCAGATATACAGCGGACTACCTGTGGTGTGGGAACCTGCCATATCTGGCATGGAAAAACGCATGACTGCGCATATCCTAAGTTACAGGCGTATCCGCCGATATTTAGCCTTGTCGCTTAAAGCGACTGAGGAGCATGTGACTTTAGTCATGTGAGATCCACACTGGTCGTGTACTTGACGGTATATTTGGTTTCTTTCATCTTTTCAGGTCAGCAAACAACTCGTCAAGGTCATTGAAGCCCTTTACAGACGGGTCTTTTGCAATCCTTTCCGCTTCCAGCATGGCAGCAACCGTTTCTTTGTTCGGCTGTTCCAGCCTTACTTCAAAGGGAATGCCGCCTTCACGAAGCGACTGGCGCACAAAGATGTTAAACGCCGTAGTCAGGTTCATGCCAAGTTCAGTAAACAGTGCGTCCGCCTGCGCTTTCAAATCTGCGTCCATGCGGATACTGATGTTTGTGGTATTTCTAGCCATACGATCAACCCCTTTCTGCTGGCAATTATAGTATATGTCATTTGCACGAAGAAAACAATACTTTGCACGAATATTTAACAATAAATTCATTCAATGAGGTTAGCTGCACGATGAAGCCTGTATAACAGAAGGATTTGGTGGTGATAATAATTGCCTGATTCCTGTGGCCTTTTAGTTATTTGTAGTTCCATCCTGCCCGCCTCATAGCAAGCTCCATCTCATATATATTTGTTTCATTGTAGAGTTTTTCTTTTTGCCCGCCAAGCTTGATTGTCCGCAAATAAGATAACCGGGTATTTTGCGTATTTTTGATATAAGTAGATTTTATATAGCAATTCTCAGGATTCACAGTCGTATAAAGCAGAGCATCGTTTTCAAGGATTTCCAATGGGCGTAAGTTATGTGATGTAAAGATCAATTGTCCTTTAGCTTTATGCTATCGGTCAAGCCGGAACTTAAACAAGCTTTCAATCAGCTTTGTTCTGATGTAATCCTCCATATCAGAGTTATAATAACCGTTCATCTTAGAGAAATAGCGGATATATCCGGTGTAACGGTTAAGGACGGCTTTTACCGCTTTCGGATCACCCTCATGTGCCTCTATAATCGTGTCATAGGGGAGAAACCGGTTACTCATGGGACAACACCTCCATTTTCTCTTTCAGCCTCTTTGTTCTCCGATTTCTTTCTGCGTCAAGTGCTGGAAGTAATACAAAAAGATTTCCTCCTGTGTCTGTTCCGGCAGCCGGGCAAGAGCCGCTGCAAGGGAACGGCTGTCTAAAAGTATCGTCTGCCCCCGGACAGAAAACGGATAGGTTTCTCCATAGTCCGGCACTTGAAAATACTCGTCTGTGGTGCTTAGCGGGACAAACTTTTCTTCGGTCAAATATTCAAGGGAGATTTCACGTTTCCACCTCGCTGCCAGCATACGGGCAGCGTCAAAGGACGCATGACGAATAACAATCCGGCAGTAGGTATCATGGGTATAGCGGATATGTTCTTGATAGGTTTCGTATTCAGTCATGGAAAATCCCCCTTTCTTCGATTATGTGAAAGGGCGGCAGCACTTTTTGCTGTCGCCCCTTGATTACCTACCAGCAAGGACAGACGGGGTTGTCAACGGTGGGCGTAGCCCATTTACTTGCCGTTGACTGGCTTGGCTGGGTTTGCTATTCTGCTACTGTGTTATCAAACTATATCCCGATTTTTATATACTGCTGCTGCAATCCGATATGAGATAAAAAACCACACAACAGAGATTACAAGCACGATATTAAAAGCCAACTGGATATTGTCTTTTACAGGAATAAAGAGGTTTGTGAGAAGTACAAGCCCAACAATAACACCTGTCGATGCCATAAAGGACATCATAAAAACAATTTGGGATTTTTCCGGGTCAAACAAATAAGCACATGGTAAGCTAATGCCGCCCGCTAATAAAGTGGCACTCATACCGATTGCGGCATATAAGCACAAAGAATGAACTGTTATATCTGCTCCCGCTAACATAAGCACAATACATGGAATAAGTGCTGTAATTAAACCGATTACCGCAAGCAAGATATAAAAGATAAATTTCTCTCTGATAATCTGATTTCTTGATACGGGCATGGTAATCACATTTTTATTCCATTTTGAGCCTGCGTCACTTGTGATACTGATAAAAACCGCTTCTGTATCAGAATATAACAAAAACCATGAATCCTGAATCGGCAAACATCTTGCGTTTACTTTTCCTTTTGCATCGGTAATACAAACAACTACCACTTTTTCAGAATTATTGATTTTATTATTGGACATCACCAGTACCGGACGCATTTTATTTTTTTCCGTTCCTATGTTGTATCCCAAATCACAAAACCATATTTGTCCATGTAAAACCTGTCTATGTTTATTCGTAGTGACATGCTCCCACCACTTAAATCTCTGATTTTGAAGTGGGGGCTTCTTGCTCAATGGCTCTACAGAGCCAAGTATCTACAAGCTATCCTCGCGTGCCCCGCGATTTTTATTAGTCCGGTTACGGACTTTTTATTGTGCTGTCATGCACATTCTGCAAAGATTCTTTTTCCCTCATTCATGATGTTAACTGCTGCATTTACATCACGGTCCATTCTGTGTCCGCATTCACAGTAATAGATCCTTTCAGATAAAGACAATTTTTCTTTTTTCTTTCCACATACACTGCAAATCTTACTTGATGCAAAATAACGATCTACTTTTATCAGATACTTCCCGCGTTCCTCCAGTTTATATTCCAGCATAGATAGAAACAGGCCATATCCATTATCATGTACACCTTTTCCAAGATGAAGTCCTCCTGCCATCCCTTTCAGATTCAGATCTTCCACGCATACTGCATCGAAGCTCTCAGCAAGACTGGCACTGAGTTTATGCTGAAAGTCTTTTCTCTGATTTCGGATCTTTTCATGGCACAGTGCAACTCTTTTCTTCTGCTTCTTATAATTCTGACTGCCTTTCTGACATCTGGACAGCTTTCTCTGTTCCCGCGCAAGCTTTTTCTCTGTATTCCGATAGAACATCGGATATTCAGCTCTTTTACCAGTAGAAAATACACACATCCCATGCATGGCAAAATCAATCCCCAGAAATTTTTCTGCCGGTCTTTTTTCTGCTGTTTGGTTTTCACAGCAAAACAAAAGACTGGCAAAATATTTTCCGGATGGCTCCCTGCTGACTGTCACAGATTTCAGTTTCCATTTTTCTGATATCGGACGGTGAAGCTTCATTCTGACAGCCGTCATCTTAGGCAGTTTCAAATATTTTCCTTCCAGAAAGATATTTCCATTCACTACGTTTGTTGTATAAGATTTTCTTGATGACTTCTTTGATTTGAAACGCGGAAATCCTGCAGATGGTTCACGAAAAAACTTATGGAATGCGCTTTCCAGATGCATCTGTACATTTGCTAACGCCAATGAATCCACCTCTTTCAGCCAGGGATATTCTTTCTTGTAACTGGCTGGTGTGTTCCTTAACATCTTTTTTTCTTTTTTATAATGTTCCATTTTGTCAGCAAGCATACAGTTATAGATAAATCGGCTGCAGCCGATTGTTTTTTCTATTTGTACACGTTGTTCTGCATTTGGATAGATTCTTACTTTTACTGCCCGATTTATTTTCCTCACCTTATTCCTACCTGTTTACAAATGATTGCAATTGCCATTCCTGAACAATATGTTCTTTTTCATTATAATACAAGTCATCTACAGGAACAAGTGTTTCCTTTTTTATTTATAAAATTCTTTTGAGCATTTATGCTCAGATCTACAATTCATCTCACTACCTGCAGAGGTAGGAGAATTCTTGTTATATATTATGTTAAATACATAATAGGAAATACTTGTCCACTTCCAGAAGATGCTTTCCAATCGTATCCTGCAGAAGCATCACCTGATAGGTTGAATTTCGATGGTTTTTCAGATAATCTCTGCGAAGAAAACCATACTTGCCAAGTTGCTCCATCTGCTCACCGGATTTATAAGTAAGATCCGGAAGCAGATATCCATTTACATTCGTATACTTTAATTTCATTTTGTTAGCACTCTCCATTTCTCATCATTTTTTGACCACAAATTTACGACATTTACGACAAATCTGACACTGCTTTACAATACCAGACAAAATGACTGATACCCCGGAAAGCCTGTAAAACAGGCACTTTTGGGACACACAAGACAGGACAAAAATCGACTTCCATTATCAAATAAAAAACGCGAATATTCCAGTGCTTAATAAGCCACTGATATTCGCGTTTCTTATTATCCTAACCACTTGAAAGATGGATAGTATCTTACAACAGCTTTCCCCACAATCTGGTCAAATCGCACGAATTTGTTTTTCCATAAACGTGAATCCTTCGAATCATTCCGGTTATCACCAAGCATGAAATAACAGTTTTCCGGAACTGTATATGGACCATAACTTCCGATCATCTTCTCCGGAATGAAAGAGTCATCCAATGGAGTTGGTGAACCATCAATGTAAACTTTCCCATCCTTGATTTCCACTACCTCTCCCGGCAGTCCGATCACTCTTTTGATAAAAAGACGGCTTTCATCATCTGGATATTTGAATATTACAATATCAAATCGCTTCGGATCCTTGAACTTTTCAGAAATTTCATGACCGAACAAATTAAGATTGATTCCATACGCAACCCGAAAACCGAAAAGGCGGTCCTTCACCATAAGTGTTTTTTCCATGGAGGGTGAAGGGATTTTTGCGTTAATCAAAACAACATTGTTGATAACCAGGATAATCGCCACTACTATTACAAGCAATTTCACATAGCCTAACAGTTCACACCAGATTTTCATGCTCTCCACCTCACCGTTCTTCATCATTCATATATCTGAACAATCTTTTGTCATATTTTGCTTCGCGATACCATCCAATTCCGATCATGACCACGCCTAATACAATGGTAACCGTTCTGGCCATTGTATCGGCTGAAAACAGGCAGCTAATTACAATTCCAGTTCCTGCACCTGTAAAAAAGTCAATAACAGACTTTTCCCGTTTCAATGATCCAAGAACTCTTTCTTTGTCCATGGTTTTTACCATTTTGGCATCTTCCTTTATTAAGACATCGAGAGAAATATCAAAACGGTTGCTGATGTCTATGAGAATCTGTAGATCCGGATAACTCTTTTCATTCTCCCAATTAGACACAGTCTGTCTGGTAACATGAAATATTTTTCCAAATTCCTCCTGAGTCAACGCCTTTTCTTTTCGTATTTTTAATATTTGCGTTCCAATATTCATATTTGCTCTGCTCCTGTTCTTCCAATCGTTTTTGCTTTCTCACTTGGATTATAAAAAAAATTCTGCTAAATGAAAAGCGATTTACCTTTTACAGCGAAAAAACATGTATGCAAAGCTTTTTTGACATGGGATTTTTGAAAACAGATTCACGTTTCTCTACCTAATCTGAATCCTTATTTTATCACCGACAGGTGTCCAGCCAGATTCTGCAGTGATTTCACCTGTAGTTCCATCATATGCGCTTTCTTCGGTTCCATAATCTTCATCCGTTTTATCTGCTGCGTCGGTATTTTCTTTCTGGTCTGTATCGTCTTGAAGCCTTACTTCTGTGGGAGCATCTGCCCCTCCGATAATTTGAGTTTCAACCTGATTCTCTGCATCTGACGGATTTTTTTCCTCCAAAGTATCCTCCGGAACCTCTTCTACCTCTTCTGTAGTCTCACCAATTTCTACAAAATCGTCATCAACCCAGACTGTGTCTGCAGTAGCCATGTAAGGTTCTCTGGTATAAAGCTGTAATTCCAGATAATCGCTGTCAATATCCGGGAGCAAAAGAACCGGGCCGTCAGAATCCAGCTGATACATGCCCCAGAAACTGGTTTTAAAACTCCATTGAGATTTACCATCTGCCGAATTACTGCGCAGTTCATACTGTACCTGATTTCCTTTATTGTCTGTCCCCATAAGCATCATCTCATTACCATTATACAGCTTTTCCTCAAGTTCTTCCGGAATTTCTGCCGTAATTATACTTTGCAGTTTATTCATGGAAAAGTCTGTTAATTTTACGGTTCCTTCTTCTGTTTTAACAGAAACACCTTCTAGTTTTTTATGAACTGTCTGTTTCATAAGCTCCGCATGGGGAATAGAAAAATCAAACTCAAACTCTGCAAAATAATCTTCGCCAAGATTTTCATTTTGATAGGCACCAAGTACCAAATGTATTTCCGGATTTTCTCCCAAATCCTCATCAAGGGAAAAGCGGGATTCCAGAACAGCATCATAGACATTTTCATCCAGTCCAGTATTTAGTAAATCCTCATCCGAATACGGCAGATAGTGTCCGCTTTCGTATTCTTCAATTTTCTGTCCATTTATTGTAGTTTTCTGATAATCAATGTCAAGCTGTGTATTGACAAAAGACCAGGCATCCTGGACATCATCCGTGCCCTTTTGCCCGGAAGATGTTTTTTCTGCATGCACCTTTGTTAACAGAACCCCATTATCCAGAACAACTTCTTTTAATGTTACAGTAATTCCTTTGTCTTCCTTAGAGGAATTCAACACTTCCGTATAAGATTCAATGCTTTTGGGGAAACCAAGTGTTTCTCCTATGGACAATGTAATATTTTTTATTGCAGCCTGGATATGTGGATTAGAAAAGATAACAGAACCCAAGGTGACAATCACACAGGCAGCAGCAGCTTTGCTCCACCCTTTTAGTCTCCGGTTTTCCTTTTTTTCACTCCATTCCCGCTCTGCTTCCTCTATATATTTCGGATCAATATTACCAAATTCTTTTGAAAAATCAAACTTTTTCATATGCGTCCTCCTTCTTTTTCCAACAGTTTCAACAGCTTTTTCCGGTTTCTGTATAAATTCATTTTCACGCTTCCCGCTGACATATGATGCCTTTTGGATATTGCAGAAACAGGATCTAAAAACCAGTATCTTCGTACAAAAATATTTCTGTCTCTTGGAGACATTTCTTCCAAAAAACGATTTATGGTTTCCATCAGTTCTTTTTCTGCCAGATGTTCTTCCACTGTATAAGTTACATTTAGCTGCTCCATTTCATCCATAACATCTGCCATATGAACATCTGGGCGCTTGCCTGCAAACTTTTTCCTTAAACGGTCAATACTAAGATTTCTTGTAATCCGACCGCAAAAATGTGCCAATACAGGAGGCTGCGTAGGAGGAATCTGAGACCATACTGAAAACCAGGTATCATTCAGACATTCCTCGGTATCTTCTCTATTCGCCAATAAATTCCAGGCAATCTTGTAGCAATAGGGATGATACTTAGTACTCAATTCTATAATTCCATTCTCATCTCTTTTCAAAAACAGATTTATAATTTCATCATCATTCATTTACAGGTTGTCCTCCGGGTTTCTTTAAAATAAAAGTCACTGTCCATAATCTGACCAGCAACAGATAAGGTGCCTTTTTGAATAAAAATATTTCCATTCATATTATATATCGTAAAAAATAGTGGATGGTAACAAAAAAATTTAAATTTTTTCAGTTGAGATCCAAACTACAGTTTTGGTTTTCAGAAGATTACCTTTTAGGGGTAAAAGTAATGAAAAGCAGCCGATATTCTCATTTTATATATCATGAGATACCGGCTGCAACTGCTGTTATAAAATATTTAGTCCAATAAAACTCCCTCTATTTGTATTTTTTAGAAAAGATTTGCACGTCTAACTCATCACTGAAATAACGAGAATGTGACGCACAATTATTCAAGTCGTTGAGTCGCTCTTGAAAGCAAAACCGTATTACACTTGTAAAAAAGGTCTGCCGCTTCTGCACTCAGATTTTTTAGCAAGTGTAATATTCTACATATTCCTGAACTATCCTTATGGAGTAACATATCACTGATATGGACAAACAGATACCTTTCGACGATCAATCAGTCTATTAATTGTTTTAGTATCAACATCAAATTGAATCAATTTCTTTATATAACTTTATTAATTGCCTAAGCAAATTTTCATATTCTTTTATTGTCTCATCCGAATCAGACTCTTTTACTATATCCTTGTCATTTCGTAGATTAGAAATTTCAAATGGGTATTGGTTCAATAATTTGATTGTTTCTTTGCGATTTGGGATTAATTGATTTCTTTTATTATATGGAATCGCATTTATGCGCTCTCTTAAATTATGCCGCAGATTGTATGCAAGCCAGTCTGCCGTATCAAAAAAAGCACGATACTCATGTCCATATGCTTTCTCAAGGTTTCCTTTGATATAAGAATAGTAATCGTATCCTTCCGGCACTTTTTTGGTTGTGCTTGCAAAAATCCTTACAATATGATCATATGCATCCCGGTGCTCTTTTAATGGCTGAATCAATGCATCCCCATTTTCTGATATTTCTTCGGCTGTAAGTAGATAAATTTTGGTTTTTTGATGTAATTGATATATCTTTTTCCACAACAGCCCAATCTCATCGTTTTGCATCAGATTAAAAACATTTTGTTCAGCCATTTAAAATACCCCGCTATTGAATTAATGAATTTTTAACTTTGACTCCTTTTCCCTCATTACCAGAAACGATTTTTCATCTAGAATACGGTCACCAAAAATCCGCCAGGATCCACGTCGCTTTATTCGGTACGCTTTAATAGTGGAGATTTGTCCGTTTTCACAGTCTCTTGAAAAATTTTTCCTATATTTAAAAGTTTCTACTATCCCCCATAGAGTCCCTGCAACTATAAAAAAAAGAAGTACTGCTACAGCTTCAATCATAAATATTCTCCTTATCATCCCAGTTACATGCATCGTCACAATCGGACTGCATCCCAAGGTCTTTTGGTTCGATCACATTTCTTACACTACTACCTGCACTATATTTTTCTCTTCTGTAAATTATGCTAAGATGAACAAATGTTTCTCTGTAAAGTAACAAAAGAATAAATCCAACAAATATACAGGATAGTAATATAACTCCTTTACTAGATGCCACAGACTGCAATTGTGGATTTCCAAGGAAGCAAACTGCTGAAATTGCGCTTCCTGATTTGCCTTTCCATTTAAGAACAATGAGTCGAAAGCATCCAAAACCGTAAAATCTTTCAGATTTCCACCCACATACTCCTTAAACTCTTCCTCCAATAATCCGAAAGTTTCTATACAAACAAATAGAGTTTTATCATAAAAATCCCAAATACCATTGTCAACGGATTTTTCGTATATTTATATTTTTACCGTCTCATAACCAACTCTCTCACTTCGAACATGTAGCAAAAAATCTATCATACCAGATAAGGAATGTCAAAACTGTCCAGATTTTACGGCTGTTATCTGCCTTTTTCTCTTTGTGCTCTTTCAGAAGTAAAAGAAGCTTATCTGTATGAAAAAACTCTTCTGCTTCTTTCGAGGTAAATAACTCCTTTACCCTCTGATACCAGTCATCCTGCCGCAGCCACACACGGATTGGAATTGGAAAACCAAGTTTCCTACGTTCATCGGTTTCCTGTGGAAGAAATTCTGAAACAGCTTTACGGAAAATATATTTGGTTGTACCCGCTGCAATCTTGGCTTCTTTCGGAAGCTTTGCTGCAAAGTCAAAAACTTCTTTATCCAGAAATGGTACCCTGACTTCCAATGAATGTGCCATGCTCATTTTATCTGCTTTCTGCAAAATATCGCCAGGAAGCCAGTAGCTCAGATCTACAGACTGCATTTTTTCCATGTCTTGAAGTAATCCTCTGTTTTCTGACTCAAGTTCTTCAAAAAATGGTCTTAAATATTCCTGTGTGGAAGGTCCTGTTACTTTATTTTTCAAAATCTGCGCTTTCTCTTTTTCACGGTAAATATATGCATTTCCGATGAAACGTTCTTCCACTTTCATTCCTGCACGGATAAGGAAATCTCGTCCCTTCACATCCGGCAGCTTTGCAGCCAGTTTTCCAATTACACGTCTGACACCAAATGGTATCCAGGCAATTTTTTTCAAGGCTTCCGGTTCTCTGTAAATATTATATCCACCGAAAAGCTCGTCTGCTCCTTCTCCGGAAAGAACAACCTTGACATGACCTGCAGCCTCTTTTGAGAGAAAATAGAGTGCAACGGCGGAAGCATCCCCAAGGGGCTCATCCATATGATACATAACATCTGGAAGGGCATCCCAGAATTCCTGCTTGGATATGATTTTCACATGGTGTTTCAAACCTGCTTTTTCTGCCACTTTGGCAGCTTTGTTTACTTCACTATATCGGTCTCCCTCATCGAATCCCACTGTAAATGCCTGATCTGCACCAGAGGAAGAAGCCAGATAACCGGAATCCACTCCCCCGGATAAAAACGCGCCGACTTCCACATCACTTAACATATGGTGCTCCACTGAATCCTTTAAATTCTCTGCAAGCTCATTCCGCAGCTGCTCCATATTCGTCTTACGGTCCCATTGGCCTGGTGCAAGCTTTGTTTTGAAATAAGTCTTTATCTCATAGTTTCCGTTTTTATATAAAAGCATATGACCTGGCATAAGCTTATAAATCCCCCTGAAAAAAGTTTCTTCCAGAGGGGAATATTGAAATGACAAATACTGCTCCAGTGCCTTCTGATTTACTTTCCTTTCATAGCCTGGAAATGCAAGGATACTCTTAATTTCAGAAGCAAATACAAAGTGTCCATCTATTTCGGCATAGTACACAGGCTTAATTCCGAAGAAATCCCTTGCAAGCATCAAACTCTGCTCCTGTTCATTCCATACAGCAAACCCAAACATTCCCCTGAGCTTATTCAGTGCCTTCTCCCCATACAGCTGAATAGTATTTATCAGAACCTCCGTGTCAGAATGGGTACAGAAAGAAATGCCGAAAGCCTCAAGTTCTGCCCGCAGTTCCTTATAATCATAGATTTCTCCATTAAAAACAATATGAAGGTTTCCGTCCGCACTTTCCATAGGCTGCTGCCCATCTTCTAAATCAATAATACTAAGTCTTCGAAAGCCCAGCGTAATCTTCTCCCTGCAAAAAGAGCCCTCACTATCCGGGCCCCTATGCTCAATGGCTTTCATCATCCTTTCAATTACTGTCTTCTGATCCTGTCTGTAACCTGTAAATCCACAGATTCCGCACATTTTATCCTCCGTATCTATTTGATGTAGTTTATACGCTGCAGCAACTTTTTTATCACAAGTGAATCCCACATGGTCACATCGTAATCATAATGGTCTGTGAGTCTGCGCCTCAGCTTGTGTTCTCCCTTCTTTTTCTACTTTTGTAGAAATCATCTCTAATTCTACATCTGTAGACTTAGAAAGTCAATCCCATTTTCTACAATTGCAGAATCTATGTCATATATTTGATTACCCGTCATGACATACCCCAATGACTCAGATCTTACAGATTTACAAACGGTATGAATGCCTCACTGCTGACAAAATGAAAAGCCGGAAAAACGGCCTTTTGTTACAGAGCCATTTTTCCGACTGTACGGTTGCCTATATTTAGTCAACTACCCATCACCTAAAGGTAATGGGCTTGGCAGACTTAGCCAAAAAGAACCGATATCAGTCTTGCAAAGACCTTGTATCGGTTCTTTTTGTATTTTCTCATTCTCTAATTATGGGAGGATTTTTCTGTATCACCGAAAAAACTTTTATTCCCGCACTTCAAGCCACTGGTCAATGTTCCCAAAATGTACCGCCTGCAGGTTATCTACATCAACCAGTTGCGGGAAGCTGTTTCTGATGATCATGACACCATTTTCCTTATCCTGTTTTTCTCCACCGCCAGCGATGCCTCCCATGGTCCTATCAAGTGTTAAAAACGTTCCATCTTTATAACGCACCTGGTCAATACTAGTTCTGGCATAAAGATCCATGCCATAATCCGTACCTGCGTACTCAAATTTGTTTTTTTCATCTTCATACACCTTCATAGCTTCATCATAATCAAGATATAATGACCATAAAAGGGGCGTTACTTCCATTTTTTTCACTGTGATTTCATAACCTCCAAAATCACATTTCCGGTTCACTTCCAGAGTTGTCGGAGGCTTTACTGCACCCAGAGTCCATTTAAAATCCCATGTTCCATCTGTAATAACAGTCGTATCATAATCTCCTTCCTCCGTAAGATTCTTTAATGTGATTTCTACTGTTTTATTACTCAGATCATAATCACCGTCATAAGATATACAGGCGTTAAAATATTTAAGATGTGCAGAATTTTGATCTGTTTTCAGTAACACATCCTGTCCTACCCCAGTATTGAAACTTCCAAATCTGTTATCGTCCACTGCATATACTTCTTTTCCATCGATCTTAAAATGTGTCATCTCCTCAAAAGAAGTATGATCAGTCATAGAAATACTGTCATCTGTTTTCACTTCAAAAAAAGTATACAGGAATCCCTGATCCTGAATAGAATCTGTCAGGGTAACCGTCACACCATTTTGTGTTACAGACTGGTCTATATTCTGAATATAAGTTGATTCCTGCAGTGTCTCCTGCTGTTCCTCCGATGGATTCAGTCTTTTCACCAGGTAATCACTCCATTTAAAGAACTCTTTTGCAGCCACAGTGACAGCCATACCAGTACAGATTACTGCTGCTGCAATCAATAATCGTCCACTGATTTTTTTTCTTTTGTATTTTTTATCAACTGAATCCGCCTGTTCAATCTGTTTTAGTGTATCTTCAAATTTATTATGAAAATCCTGTGGTACTTCCGGTGCGATATTATTCCATTTCTTCTCTAACATGACATTTTCCCCTTTCCTGTTATTCTCTTTAATTGCTTGCTGTTTTTCCCAGTTGCCGGTCTTTTCTCTTCTTCGGATAACTGCACCTTCAAAAACTCTCTTGCACGTGAAAGTCTGCTTTTGATCGTTCCTTCCGGAATATCCAGAGCCTCACTGATCTCTTTCAAGGAAAATCCTTCTAAATAATACAATGTTACCAAAACCCTCAGATCCTCCGGAAGTTCCATAATCGCCATATACAAATGACTGTATCTGTCCTCCTCAGTCATTTTCATATTGTCCATATATTCTTCATATGGAATAACATTTTTTCTTTTCCGAAGAATCCCTTTGCATTCATTGATCAATATCCTTGTGATCCATGTTCGGAAATATTTTTCTTTCTTTAAAGTGGAAAGTTTTTCATATGCCTTAAGAATTGTTTCCTGCACAGCATCCCCACAATCAGAGTCATTCTTCAGAATGGACTTCGATATATGATACAGCATGGCTTCTGCATCCCGAACCTCCTTAATAAATACATCTTTTGTCATAACTTTGTCTTCTCCTTTTGTCCAGCTGGATTACCACTCATGTTTACTTTTACACTAATTAGATGCATCGGAAAGGAAATCGGTTCTCATAAAAGTATTTTTTCCGTTGCCTCTTCCATTGCCAACGAAATATCCACTTTTTTTAATCTCTGTTCTGTTTGTGTTTTTTATGTAATTCCGTAATATATTCCTCAAGCTTCTCTTTATCTTGCTCTTCACAGGCGACCAAAACCAAACACTGCTTAGATCAATCCGATATGCTTTTACTGTTTTCTCACCCAGTTTCTCTGTATATGTGCAATGAAAGATGAGATACTTTATCCCCATTCCAGACAGGTACGCATAACATGACTCTCACAAAGCAGTGTCCATTCAGATAGTTGGAACCGTTGTGTGCGGCTCAGTATAGATAATATCAGCAGAAATAAGGTATCTGCTGTCGGAACAGAAAAAGTTTCAAAATAGATCAAAAAATATTGCTGAAGTCTACCTATCAGTGTTTTTTCGCTGTATAATGTTTTTGCCGTACAGGGTCACTTTCCTTTGTAATGTTTTATGCCAAATTCATTATACATCAGGAAATCCTGTACGATATTTTTTTATAAAAAAGTTGTAAAGTGGTGTATCAATATCATAATTTTCTAAAATTGAAACTTTTTGCTCTTTGACAGGATATATAAGAATGTAAAGGTTAAAAGCTTTTAATTTTTGAAAATATTAAAAAGAAAGTAGGATTGATATGACAGATGAAGCAGAACTTTTGCAGCGTCTCAGGAACAGAGAAAAAAATTCAATAGATGAAGCAATCCGAATTTATACGCCGTATTTGAGTACTGTTTTGTATCATATGGCCGGCAATTCACTGCCGAAAGAGGATATTGAAGAAATTGTGGCAGATGTGTTTGTTGTACTTTGGACGAATACCGGGAGGATAGATTTGCAGAAAGGTACATTACGGTCATATCTTGCTGCTGTTGCCCGGAATTTTGCTCTGAAACGGCTAAACAGAAAGATGGAACATACATCTCTTGACGATATTGAACTGTCAGATGGCAAAAATTTCATGGAAGAGAATTTTCACAATAATTATGTATGGGAAACAGTTATGAGCCTTGGCGAACCTGACAGCGAGATTTTTGTAAGGCGGTATAAATTTGATGAAAAAATCAAGGATATTTCAAAAGCAATGGGACTTAATATTTCTACAGTTAAGACCAGACTTTCAAGAGGAAAAAGAAAACTCAGAAAAATGTTATCGGATGCGGAGGAAAAATTATGAGAAGAAAAAATTTGCTTAAAGAATTGGGAATACAAAAACAGGCAGATACTTCCTGTAATGCTCTTGATATTGATACAGAGAATGTCAGACAGAGAGTTTATGCAAAACTTGACTTCGCAGATACAGAAAGGAAGCAAACGACTATGAGATCAAAAAAGAAAATATTACCTTTGTTGATAGCTGCAACACTTACAATCGGAGTTACTGCTGTGGCAGCAACCGGAAAGATTTCAATGTGGACAAGTTCATCTACATCACGTACTGATTATACATCTCTTCCAACGTCAGAACAGATTACAAAGGATATTGGGTATAGACCGGTATTGATTGATACCTTTGAGAACGGGTACTGCTTCAAAGAGGGCAATATTATAAAAAACAGTTTTAAGGATGGCAATGCAAATGTAATTGAGAATTTTAAATCTGTGTCCTTTGATTATCAGAAGAATGGAGATGTTGTATCGTTTAAGCAGCAGAAATTTAACTCAAAACTTACTCCGTCAGGTGATATTATTGCCACTGTAAATGGAACAAATTTGTATTATGTACATTATATAAATAAAGTGGTATCAGATGATTACGAATTGACAGAACAAGATAAAAAAGACCAGTCCAGTGGAAAAGTTGTATTCAGTTACGATGACAGTGCTTCTCAGATTGAAGTCAGTCAGGTTCAAAGCGTTAACTGGAATAAGGATGGTATCCAGTATGATTTGCTGCAAAGAGATGGAAAATTATCTGCCGGAGAACTTGCAGATATGGCGAGAGAGGTTATTAATAACAGAAGATAATCGAGTAGGAGGGAGTGATTAGCTCCCGCCCTTTTATCGAAACCGCCGTGCGTACCGTTTGGTACACGGCGGTTTCAATGAGTTGACGTGCACAGACTGATAGGCTTCCAATACATGCTACAGTGCAGTGCCCTTCCCGGGAATAAATAAACGGCTCATATCTGCATGCTCCAGTTCAAGAAGCGCTATTTTTTTGTCAAGGCCTCCGGCATATCCTGTCAGGCTGCCATTTGCGCCTACTACACGATGACAGGGAATGATAATAGAAACTTTGTTGTGTCCAACTGCACCGCCTACAGCTTGTGCAGACATATGAGAAAGCTGCTGCATTTCAGCTACTCTTCGTGCAATCTCTCCATATGTGATCGTCTGCCCATAAGGAATCTGTAATAAAATCTGCCATACTGCCTGTCTGAATGCGGATCCGGAAGGATGAAGAGGGGGAGTAAATGTGGGGTCCTCACCGGAGAAATATATATCCAGCCATTTTTTTGCCTCTGTAAGGATTTTCGTCTCCTGCACTATTCTCGTATCAGGAAGTGTGTTGGCAAAATATTTCTGGCCTTCAAACCACAGACCGGTAAGCCCAATATCATCGGCAGCCAGTAAACTATTTCCCAGAGGTGATAAATATGTAGAGATATAGATCATTTTCAACCTGCCTTTCAAAAATCATATTCTCCCATATATGATGAACAGAATACCGGTCAATGTCAAGATGGCATACAGTAAGAATTATGTTAATGTGATCGTAGCTTCCAAGGTTCAGAAAAGAAGCTGTTCTTTCAATTTCCATTTTCTGTTCCTGGAAGTAAAGGCTGCCTCCACAGAATTCAGAAGTAGCAGCCTTTTCTGCTCCTGGGTAAGATTTAACAGAGATTCCATATATCGGAATTCCCGGGAAAGGGTTGTTCTTTCAATCGCCGGATCATCGGTATTTAAGGTTACCTTAAGTCCCATTTCGAGAAATGCTTTCAGCGGATAATCAGACATTTCTTCCACAGCTTTTGTCTGGCGATTGCTTGTAGGACACATTTCCAGAAAAATCCCCTTATCCTTTACAAGCTGTATCACTTCCTTATTTCCCGCAATCCTCACACCATGGCCGATCCTGACCGCACCCATATGGACAGCTGTTTTTACATCCTCTGCATTTCCGGCCTCACCTGCATGGATGGTAAATGGAACCTGATATTCTCTTGCTTTTGCAAAAAGTGCTTCGTAATTTTTTGTTGGAAAGAGTGCCTCGGCTCCTGCAAGATCGATAGCAACCACGCCGCCATCTTCAACAAGATATTTTTTGGCCAGCTCCAGAGTTTCCAGATTTTCTTTTTGGTTAAGATCACCGCGCATACAGCATAAGATCAGATTACCGGGGATGGGAGCTCTTTTCAGACCACATAATGCAGCATGGATCGCTGTTTCCTGAGTCATTTCCTTCTGTGTATGGAACTGTGGGGCAAAACGAAGTTCTGCGTAGATCACACCGTCTTCTTTCATTTCAGAAAGGATAAGATAAACAGCTTCTTCCAATGCCTCTTCTGTCTGAAGAAGGGAAAGAGGCAGGGCAAAGCATTTCAGAAAATCATTGAGATTTTCGCAGGTATCTGGTACAGAAAGGAGAGAAAGAAGCTCTTCATCTGTGGCAGCCGGAAGTGTGATCTGCTGCAATGCGGCAAGTCTTCTGGCTATCTCAGTGGTAATGCAGCCGTCCAGATGTGCGTGGAGATCGATGTAGTGATTGATTATATTTTCTGTTTTCATAGGCGTTAAGTACCTCCCTGTCAGGACTTATTCTTATCCCGGAAATGATTTTATATTTCTTAAGGTATCTGCCGGAATGAAATATTAAAGTGAATTCCGGGTTATATTTCCTGTGTGGCTTTTTTTAACCAGGATTTCTCTTCTTCATTCAGATATGGGGAAATTTTTTCGTACACAAGGGCATGATACTGATTGAGCAATTTGCGCTCTCCTGCTTCCATCTGTCCCGGATCTATACCTTCCAGATCAAATGGGACCAGAGTCAGTGGCTCAAATTTCATAAACTGGCCGTAGGATGTTTTTTCAGCTTTTTTGCAGACTACAAGATTTTCGTGACGGATGCCGAATTCATTTTCCGCATAATATCCCGGTTCATCGGAGGTGATCATTCCTTCTTCCAGAACAGGAGCTGGACGATCTGCGAGATTTTTCCAGCGGAAACTCTGGGGGCCTTCGTGTACATTGAGAAGATAACCTACTCCATGACCAGTTCCGTGGTTGTAATCTTCTCCCATAGCCCAGAGTGGTCCTCTTGCCAGAGCATCCAGATTCAGTCCGGTGCAGCCATAGCGGAATTTTGCGGCTGCCAGATTCAGATGCCCACGAAGTACTGCTGTGAAATATTTTTTTTCTTTTTCAGTAACCGGGCCAAGTACAACGGTACGAGTGATATCTGTAGTTCCTTCAAGATAATGTCCGCCGGTATCCATCAGAACCAGTCCTTTTGGCTCCAGTGGGATACTGGTTTCTTCTGTTGCACTGTAATGGACAATGGCTCCATGTGCACCGTAGGCAATGATGGGATCAAAGCTGTTTCCCTGAAAATTCTCCTGTACGGAACGGAATTCATAGAGCTTATCAGCAGCGGAAAGCTCGGTGATCTTCTGTTTTCCCACATTTTTCTTCAGCCAGTGGATAAACTTCACCATTGCAACGCCATCTTTGAGGTGGGCAGTCTTTTCATTCTGGACTTCGTTTTCATTTTTGATGGCTTTTGGGAGAAGGGTCAGATTTTCACCGTCCAGGATCGTTACCTGCTTCGGAATACTGCTGACCAGCCGGCTGTTTACATTGCTTCTCGAAAGATATACCTTTTTCTCTTCGGGGATCGTCTGTACATAGGTGTAAATATCATCATATGGATAAATGGCAATACCGTCTTTGGAAAGTGCTTCCTTAACAGAATCCGAAAAGGCTTTTTCATTGGCAAAAAGACGGAGCTCACTGTCATCCAGCACAAGATAGGAAAGAACTACCGGGCAGCAGTGGATATCATTTCCGCGGATATTTAAAAGCCATGCAATGTCATCAAGGGAAGTGAGGATAAAGAGGTCTGCCCCCTTCTCTTTCAGTTTGCTGCGGATTTCCCGGATCTTGTCTATTCTGGACCTTCCGGCCCATTTTTCGGATAATTCCATTACCGGTTTACAGGAAAGTGCCGGACGGTCATCCCAGATATTTCCGATGAGATCCTCATTTACAGAAAAACGTATCTGTTTTTTCTGAAAGGTTTTTTCCAGCGTCTCTGCTTCTTCTGCGCTTACGGTACGGCCATCGAAGCCGAGACACATTCCCTCTTTCAGATTTTCTTCCAGGAATTTGTGAATCGTTGGTACGTCCGGTTCTCCTATCTTAAACAGAGTAACCGGCGTTCCCTCTAACTGCTGTGCAGCCTGGATAAAATATCTTCCGTCTGTCCAGAGTCCGGCCATGTCCTGCATGATCACGGCAGTTCCGGCAGAACCGGTAAATCCGGTGATGTATTTTCTGCATTTAAAATAATCTCCAACATACTCAGAACCATGAAAATCATCGGTCGGAACCAGATAAGCATCGATTCCCTTTTCCCTCATCTGTTTTCGAAGAGCTGTGATCCGTTCTGTAACTGTCATAATTTTATGCCTCCTCTGTATAACTGTTCTTTATCGCAAAGCCATGATCCATAGGGCCGCTTCCTTTTCCCAGATCTAACATGGCAGCAAGGGCTCCGGAAATATAGTCCTTGGCACGGTTTACAGATTCCACCATGGAAAATCCCTTTGCAAGGTTGGAAGTGATGGCCGAGGAAAGAGTACATCCTGTTCCGTGGGTATTGGGATTGTCGATCCTTTTTCCCTCAAACCACTGATATGTTCTATTCACATAGAGAAGATCATTGGCATCATTGAGCTTATGTCCGCCCTTACAGAGAACTGCACAGTGATACTGCTCGGAAACCTGTTTTGCAGCTTCGATCATATCATCGGCGCTTTTGATCTTCCGTCCGGTAAGCACCTCGGTTTCCGGGATATTGGGGGTGAGAAGATCTGCAAGAGGAAACAGTTCTTCCTTCAGAACATCCACCGCCTCCTCACTGATCAGTCTTGCACCGCTTGTGGCAACCATAACCGGGTCCACCACGATATTTTTTGCCCGATACTGTCGGAGCTTTCCTGCGATCATATGGATCAGATCACTTTCGGAAACCATTCCGATCTTTACTGCATCCGGAAAGATATCCGTAAAAATACAATCCAGCTCCTGACCCAGGAACTCTGCAGTTGCATTCTGGATGGCTGTGACACCGGTGGTGTTCTGGGCAGTCAGCGCGGTGATGGCACTCATGGCGTATACTCCGTTTGCCATCATGGTTTTAATATCGGCCTGGATCCCGGCTCCTCCGCTGGAATCGCTGCCTGCGATGGTTAATGCTGTTTTCATCTTTGGTTTCCTCCGTTTTCTGTGAATATATAGTTCTGTAACTCTGTCAGATCCCGACAGTAGATATAGGCATCCTTTTTCAGCTGTTCTTGATCCGGTTCTCCCAATGCGTCATAAATACCGGCAGTCAGAAATCCTGCATTTCCGGCAGTCTGCAACGCGTAGAGTGAATCCTCCACAACCAGCGTCTGAGATGGCTCCGTTCCCAGTGCTTCTGCAGCTGTAAGATAGACCCTCGGAGAATGTTTGCTTTCTCCGATCTCACTGGTGGTATAGATTTTACCAAAAAAGGAAAGAAGTCCGTTTCTTTCCAGCGCCCGGCAGATATGTTCCCTGGGGCTTGAGGTTGCCACCGCAGCCGGAATTTTCTGTTCTGCAAGGCATTGAAGAAGTTCTCTGGCACCTGATTTTGCCGGGACCTCTTCAAAATAGTATTTACGGATCCGGGATTTCAGATCCATCACGATCTTTTCTTCGGAATACGCAAGAGTAAACCTGTTTTTCAGCCAGGCCGCTCCCTGCTCCATACTCATGGGAAAAAGGATTTCATCCATTCCCGCAACCGGCTGATATCCCAGATCTGTAATATATCGTTTTCCAAGCTCCTTCCAGACAGAAAGCGAGTCCAGAAGGACACCATCTGCATCAAATATCATGGCTTTTATAGGAAAAATCATGTTTATACTCCTGAAAAATTTTTTGTGATACTCTGTCATTGGAACATTACGAAATAATTTTCCATGATATAAAAAAATGACATAAAAAACGCGGATATATCACAAAAGATATATCCGCATTTATTATAAGCCGCAGATTCCCAAAATGCAACCGGGAGTTAATGAGGCTCATCTGAAACAGTAGCTCTCTGTTTTCAAAATATTTTTTATTCTTTACCGTTAAAACAATATGTGCATACATTACAAGGATCGATTCCAATGGATTCCAGAAGATCATCCAGTCTGTGATAACGGAGAGTGGTAAAATTCTGCATCTTGCAGATATCCTGTACCATCTGCTCATATTTCGCTGTATGTGGATCTGCGTATTCGTCCAGTACTTCCTGTGGACAGTTGGGGCCTTCCCTCTTCTCGATCACCTGACGGGCGATCAGCTCCATCTCGGATTTGGAGCGGGAGAAGTTTAAGTATTTGCAGCCGTACATGATCGGCGGGCAGGCAGGACGGACATGAACTTCTTTTGCACCGCTACGGTACAGAAATTCAGTTGTCTCGCGAAGCTGGGTACCACGTACAATGGAATCGTCGATAAGAAGAAGTTTTTTGTCCTTGATCAGTGCACGTACCGGAATCAGTTTCATTTTGGCGATGAGGTTACGCTGGTTCTGATTGGTTGGCATAAAAGATCTGGGCCAGGTTGGTGTATATTTAATGAATGGTCTTGCATAAGGAATGCCGGATTCATTGGCGTATCCGATGGCATGGGCGATACCGGAATCCGGAACACCGGCTACAATATCCGGGTGAACAGAATCTCCATCTCTCTTTGCAAGCATACTTCCGCAGCGGTAGCGCATCTCCTCTACATTTACGCCTTCATAAGATGCTGTCGGATATCCGTAGTAAACCCAGAGGAAAGAACAGATCTTCATTTTCTTTCCAGGTTCTACCAGAGTTTTCACTCCATCTGCCGTAACAAAAACAATCTCTCCCGGTCCAAGTTCCTTATAGTCTTCGTAACCCAGATTAATATAGGCATGGCTCTCAAAGGAAAGACAGTAGGAACCTTCCTTGTGACCAATCTCCACCGGAGTTCTTCCCATCTTGTCACGGGCTGCATAAATTCCGTCTTTTGTCATAAGAAGCAGTGTCATGGAGCCGTCGATCAGTCCCTGTACGTACTGGATACCTTCCACAAAATTATCCTTTTCACAGATCAGGGCTGCGATCAGTTCTGTCACATTGACAGTTCCGTTGGTCATCTCCTGAAAATGTACCTTGGTCGTATCGTACATCCGCTGCAGAAGTTCATCATAATTGTTGATCTTTCCCACAAAAGTAAGGGCAAAGCTTCCAATTCTGGAACTGAACAGAAGGGGCTGAGGTTCATAATCAGAAATACATCCGATTCCCATATTTCCCTTCATGGAACCCACATCCCCGTCAAATTTTGTACGGAAAGGTGTGTTTTCAATGTTGTGGATGGCACGGTCAAATCCATGTTCTCCGTAAACAGCCATACCGCCGCGGCGTGTTCCCAGATGAGAATGATAATCCACTCCGTAAAAAAGTTCCAGTACGCAGTCGCTTTTCGATGCTACTCCAAAAAATCCGCTCATAATGTGCTCCTCTCTGCTTCCATAGTATTAACGATTCCTGTTATCGTTCGTACATCCATAATCGTTATCAGTATAGCATAAGAGAATTAAAAATAACAATCAATTCAGCGGATATTCCTGCTTTTTCAGAATAAATTATAATGATATTAGCCGGATTTATAAAAGAAAAAACGTTTTCTGCATAAACCAGAGCTTCTGTCAGTTCCAGAGCGCGATAAACAGGTTCAGATAACCGGCAAATGTCAGCCATGCCAGATACGGGACCATCAGGTAACCGGCGTTCCGGGAAAACTCCCGGAATGTGCGGATACAATAGTATACAAGTCCCCACAGAAAAATAAGCCAGAGAAACGCAAAGCCATACCATCCTGCCCCAAAAAAGAAAAACGGCCACAGGAAATTCACGGCAAGCTGGATCCCATATAAAGCAAGGGCCCTATCCCTGTCTCTGCTTTTAGGCCTGGATGCGATCAGGAACGAAGCGATCCCCATCATGATAAAAAGGATCGTCCATACAACCGGAAACAGCCATCCCGGTGGCGATAAAGGCGGCTTATTTAACTTTGCAAATACTTTCATTCCGTTTCTGGTAAAAAATCCGGAGACAGCTCCTGTTGCCAGGGGCACTGCAATGCAGGTGATCAGTTTTCTGGTATCTTTTTTCAAAAATATCCCCCTTTCTGGTCTGGGAAGATTTTCGGACAACACAGGTTTTCTCTGTTTATTATATTTCGGGATACCGTTTTCTATACGATCATATATAAAAAAGAAACAGCTCTGTTTTTATGCAGAACTGTTTCTTTTTGTAAACCGTTTAAATTTTTAGATCATTTAACTGGTATATGTTTTTTCTGTTTATTACTCCTGAGTGATTCCCTTGAACTTGTAACCGGCTTCTTTGATCACTTCTTCCACTTTTGCCTCGTCAACCTTCTCAGGTACAGAGAATACAGTTGTTCCATTCTCGTGGGAAGATACCACATCCTCTGCTCCGAAAGCCGCCTGAATTGCTTTGTTTACGTGTGCCTCACAGTGTCCGCACATCATTCCTTCTACATTGACTGTTATTTTTACCATTGTTTTGTTCTCCTTTTCTTCTTTTTTATTTTCATCATGACTGATGTTTAATGTTACCGGATTTTTGATCGCCTTGTCTCTGGCTGTGTTGTGGATCTTAAACAGATTCAGGCGCAACGCATTTGTTACAACACAGAAGCTGGAAAGACTCATGGCCGCAGCTCCGAACATCGGATTCAAGGTCCATCCGAAAAGCGGGATCCAGACACCTGCTGCAAGGGGAATGCCGATTATATTGTAGAAAAATGCCCAGAAAAGATTCTCATGGATATTCCGAAGTGTGGCGCGGCTTAAACGTACTGCCGCTGGAACATCGCTTAACTGACTCTTCATCAGAACGATATCTGCCGCATCAATGGCAATATCTGTTCCTGCACCGATGGCAATTCCGATATCGGCTCTTGTAAGTGCCGGCGCGTCGTTGATACCGTCACCGACCATGGCAACCTTTCCCTGCTCTTTCAGAGCGCGGATCACACTTTCTTTTCCATCCGGAAGAACTCCTGCAATCACATCGTCAACTCCTGCCTGAGCTCCGATAGCTTTTGCGGTACGCTCATTGTCACCGGTAAGCATAACTACACGGATTCCCATGTTCTGAAGCTCTTTTACTGCACGGGGACTGTCTTCCTTGATCACATCCGCAACTGCGATGATTCCCAGAAGTTTACCGTTTCGTGTGAAAAGAAGGGGCGTTTTTCCCTGCTCTGCAAGTTGCTCGGCTCTCCTGTTAAGGTCTGTGGAAATCTTTGTCTGGCTGCTGATAAATTTCATGCTTCCGCCTGTCAGTTTGTCACTTCCAAGTATAGCGGAAAGTCCGTTTCCCGGAAGTGCCTGGAATCCGGTTACTTCACCTGTGGCAAGGTTCTCTTCCACGGCTTTTTTGAGAATTGCCTTTGCCAGTGGATGCTCGCTTTTTTTCTCCAGTGCACAGGCTAGAGTGAGAAGCTCTGTTTCTGTGATTCCCTCTGCCGGGAGAATATCTGTTACCTCCGGCTGACCACTGGTAATGGTTCCGGTTTTATCCAGTGCGATGATCTGGACTTTTCCTGCTTCCTCCAGGGAAACAGCTGTTTTGAAAAGGATTCCGTTTTTGGCACCCATACCGTTGCCGACCATAATGGCAACCGGTGTTGCAAGGCCAAGTGCACAGGGACAGCTGATGACCAGAACGGAAATTCCCCTTGCCAAAGCATAACCGAAGGTCTGTCCTGCAAGAAGCCAGATGATTGTTGTGATCACTGCGATAGTGATCACTGCCGGTACAAACACGCCGGAAACACGGTCTGCGATCTTTGCGATCGGTGCCTTGGTGGCTGCCGCGTCACTGACCATTTTTATGATCTGGGAAAGGGTGGTATCCTCTCCCACTCTGGTCGCTTCGCATTTGATAAATCCGGACTGATTCACAGTTGCCGCAGAAACCATATCTCCGGCTTCTTTATCGACCGGGATACTCTCTCCGGTCAGTGCGGATTCATTGACTGCGGTGGTTCCTTCCAGGATCACTCCGTCCACCGGAATATTCTCTCCCGGGCGGACGACAAAGGTTTCTCCTTTTTGAACCTGCTCAATAGGAACGGTAAGTTCCTGTCCCTTTCGTACCACGACCGCAGTTTTGGGTGCCAGCTTCATAAGGCTTTTAAGCGCATCCGTTGTCTTTCCTTTAGAACGGGCCTCCAGCATTTTTCCTACGGTGATCAGTGTCAGGATCATGGCTGCAGATTCAAAATAAAAATCCATCATGTAATTCATAACTGCAGCAGAATCTCCGTCTGCCTGTGCTCTTGTCATGGCAAACAGTGCATAGACGCTCCACAGGAAGGATGCCATGGATCCAAGAGCTACCAGAGTATCCATATTTGGGGAACGGCGCCACAGACTCTTAAATCCATTGATGAAAAATTTCTGGTTGATCACCATGATGATACCAGCCAGGAGCAGCTGTACCAGTCCCATGGCTACGTGATTGCCGTCAAACCATTTCGGCAGTGGCCATCCCCACATCATGTGCCCCATGGAGAAATACATCAGCACCAGCAAAAATCCCACGGATGTGATAAGACGTCTCTTTAGGATCGGAGTTTCATGATCTTCCAGCGCTTCTTCTGCCGCAGACATGGAAATCTTTGCTCCGGCAGCTCCGCCCTTTAAGGATGCACCATATCCGGCGGCTTCCACTGCGGCAATGATCTCGCCGGATGAAGCGGTTCCCTCAACTCCCATGGAATTGGTCAGAAGGCTGACGGAACAGCTATTCACCCCCGGAACTTTTGATACGGCTTTTTCCACACGGGCAGAGCAGGCGGCGCAGCTCATACCAGTTACATTATATTGTTCCATTTTCTTTCAGTACCTCCTAAAATCCAGTTTGTCCCTTTATTTCATCAGCTTCTGGAGGGTTGCTACCAGCTCATCAATGGTCTCATCCTTACCTTCCCGGATATCCCGGGCAACGCAGGTGCGGATGTGGCTGGCAAGCAGCTCTTTGTTGAACGCATTCACTGCAGCATTGACTGCGGCGGACTGGATCAGGATATCATTACAGTAGGCATCATTCTCCATCATTCCTATAATGCCTCTGATCTGGCCTTCAATACGTTTCAGACGGTTGATCAGCTTTTTTTTCTCCTCCTCTGAACGTGCAGTGTATTTTTCACAACAGCAGGGACAGGCTTTCTTTTCAGACATAGGCTGTCTCTCCTTTCCTATAAATACCCTCATAGGGTATCCTCTATATATGGAATAATATATACCCTCATGGGGTATTTGTCAATAGAAACAGTATTTTTATAATAAAAAAGCCCGCTCATCCGATAATGGCAATGAGCGGGCAATATAAACTTATAATTAGCCGAATCAGGTAAGTCCCCAACGGGGTTGCGAAAAGCAAAAAGCAGTGGGTGGGGACTTGGCTATAATTCTACTCTTCCACGATATGTCCGAAATAATAGAATCCCTTGCAGGTATCCAGGCTTACTTTTACATATTTGCCGATGAGATCTTTTTCTCCCGGGAAATGAACCAAGAGATTATGCTGGGTACGACCTGTAAGAGTACCCTTCTCCCGGTTTTCGTCTTCTACCAGGATTTCCTGAATGGTTCCCTGGAAACGGGAGGAATTTTCCCGGCCCTTTTCCTGTACCAGGGTAAGAAGACGGCTGAAACGGTCTTTTACCACATCCTCCGGCACCTGATTTTCCATGCCGGCTGCAGGGGTTCCGCTTCGTTTGGAATAAATAAATGTGAAGGCAGTATCGTAATTTGCTTTTCTTACAACATCCAGTGTTTCCTGGAAATCTTCTTCTGTTTCTCCCGGAAATCCGACCATGATATCTGTTGTCAGCGAAATATCCGGGATCGCCTTACGGATCTTATCTACCAGCTCCAGATATTTCTCCTTGTCGTAACGGCGGTTCATTTCCTTTAAGACTCTGCTGCTTCCGGACTGCAGCGGAAGATGCAGATGGTGACAGATCTTCTGGCTCTCTGCCATGGTCTGGATCAGCTCATCGGACAGGTCCTTCGGATGGGAAGTCATAAAACGGATACGCTTCAGCCCTTCGATCTTTTCCACTTCTTTCAGAAGTTCTGCAAAGGTTACCGGTGTTTCCAGAGTTTTTCCGTAGGAGTTTACATTCTGACCAAGAAGCATGATCTCAGTAACGCCATCTGCGACCAGTTCCTCGATCTCGCGGATGATGGCCTGTGGCTCGCGGCTCTTTTCGCGGCCGCGGACATAAGGAACGATGCAGTAGCTGCAGAAGTTATTGCAGCCAAACATTACGCTGACTCCTGTTTTGAAGGAGTATTTGCGGGAAGTTGGCATGCCCTCTACGATCTCATCGGATTCCTTCCAGATATCAATGATCTGGTCGTCGGTCTGCAGCGTCCGGTAAAAAAGCTCCGGGAATTTGTGGATATTATGGGTTCCGAATACAAGATTTACATATTTATAATCCTTGCGGATCTTTTCCACTACGTGATGCTCCTGCATCATACATCCGAACAGTACGATCTTCATATCCGGGTGCTCCCGTTTGATGCTCTTTAAATGTCCAAGATGTCCATAGATCTTCTGATTGGCATTTTCCCGGACTGTGCAGGTGTTAAATACAACTGCATCGGCATCCTCGGTATCTACCATTTCATATCCCATTTTTTCCATGATGGCCGCAATAGACTCTGTCTGGATGGAGTTCATCTGGCATCCTTCATTCTGGATGTGGAAGGTGGGACGTTTCGTACTGCTTTTGGCAAGAAGCTCTTTACATTTTTCAATGTACTGAAGCTGGATCTCTGTTTCTTTGTTCTGGCTCAAATCAATTCCTCCAATAACTAAAAATTTCATATGTATCTATAAATTATTTTTCTTTAGACAATATCAGACGGGAGCATTGAACTCCCGTCTGATATATCATACAGAATTTACAGTTGTCTGTCAAAGAGTTTTTATAATAGCGGTGCAAAAACTCTCAGTACGTTCTGAATGGCACGTACCACAATATTTCTCTTCTGGCAGAATGCCAGATCAATGGGATCACAGTACTCCAGGGTTTCTGTAAAATCATCCCGGATATCCAGGATCACATCATTCTTATACATCCAGACACCATCTTCAAAATGCAGATAAAGGCTTCGGTAATCCAGATTTATGGTTCCTACGACGCCTACTTTGTCATCACAGACAAAAGATTTTGCATGTAAAAATCCCGGCTGGTATTCGTAGATTTTTACACCTGCTTCCAGAAGCTGCTTATAATAAGACTGTGTCAGCAGGAAGACCATTTTTTTGTCCGGGATACCTGGTGTCATGATCCGGACATCCACACCGCTTTTTGCAGCGAGGCACAGGGCGGTCATCATCTCATTATCTATGATCAGATATGGTGTGCAGATATAAACATAGTTTTTGGCGCGATTGATAATATTAAGATAAACGTTCTCTCCTACGATCTCATCGTCCAGGGGGGAATCACAGAATGGCTGGACATAACCGCTTCCCGGAAATTCGTTGGGGTGCCACCTGTGCGGAACATAATTTCCGAAATCAAGAGAAGTATCTGTTCTGGTAACGATTCCCCACATATACAGGAACATAGCTGTCATATTCCAGACGCCTTCTCCTTTCAGCATAACGGCTGTATCCTTCCAGTGACCAAACCGTTTTCGCTGATTGATATATTCGTCAGCCAGGTTGATGCCGCCGGTAAAACCGGTCCAGCCATCGATCACACAGATCTTACGGTGGTCACGGTTATTCTGGATAATATTAAGGATCGGACGGAACCGGTTGAATACTTCGCATTTGATCCCCCGCTGGCGCATCTCCTGATCATACTTGTATGGCAATGTGGTAAGGCAGCCGAAGCCGTCATAGATCAGTCGGACATCCACTCCTTCTTTAGCCTTTTTCTCAAGGATATTAAGGATCGTCTGCCACATTACCCCGTCATTTATGATGAAATATTCGATAAAAATAAAATGCTTTGCCTGCTCCAGTTCATGCACCAGAACCGGAAACATATCATCTCCTACCTGGAAATACTCTGCTGTGGTATTCTCGTGAACAGGATATCTGGAATATTGCCAGATATAATCCGACTGGATCCTCATGGAACGGTCGTCTTCGTTTAAACGTTTTCTTGTGAGCTCTGAGCCTTCCAGGTATTCTGCAGTTTCATCAATAAGATTCTGATAATGCTGTTCCATCACAGTACCGATCCTTGATTTACCGAAAAGAAGGTACAGGGAAACACCAAATACCGGAAAAATAAGGATCAGCATCGTCCAGGCGAGCTTATAGGATGGATTGATCTTTTTATTTACGATCCACAGAACAACCAGAAAACCTATGGCCTGCATTCCGATCGTCACCCATCTGGAGTATTCCATAATCCGGAAAAGGGCGATCAGCAGCCATGCCAGCTGCACAACAAGAGCCAGAGCTACATAAAAAATTCGATTAAATAATAATTTAAGGAGCGATCGCAATGGTTTGATAATCAGTTTAATAAACAAATTCATATTTCTTTCCTTCGTCAAACGTTCCTGTTTCTATTTAATTAAAAATCCCTGACCATACAGCCAGGGATTTTTGCGCACAATTAATTATATTTACGTTTTCTTGCGGCTTCAGATTTTTTCTTACGACGAACGCTTGGCTTCTCGTAATGCTCTCTCTTACGGATTTCCTGCTGGATTCCCGCCTTAGCACAGCTTCTCTTGAATCTGCGAAGAGCGCTATCTAAAGTCTCGTTCTCTTTTACGATAACGTTTGACATAGACTCACACCTAACCTCCCTCCAGTTGTAGATTGTGCTAAAATACAACTGTCTGGGTATTTTTCTTGCACGAGTGTTATTATATAGCATAACATGTGCTTTCGTCAACATCTTTTTCGATTTTTATGAAAAAAATGTCAAAACTGTAAATCACGTACAACTTTGTTATTTTGTGAGCTGTTTTTCAAGGATTCCTGCTGCTGCGTCCATAGCTTCCTGGGCCTTTTCCGGATTCTTTCCGCCGGCCTGTGCCATGTTCGGACGTCCGCCGCCGCCACCGCCAACGATCGCTGCCACTGCTTTGATCAGGTTTCCTGCATGAGCGCCTGCTTTCTGAGCTGCATCCGTTGCCATTGCAAGAAGATTAACCTTGCCGTCGTTTACTGCTGCAAGAAGGACAACACCTTCGCCAAGCTGCTCTTTCAGTTTATCACCCAGGTCTCTGAGACCGTTCATGTCAACACCCTCAACTTTGGCTGCAAGGAGTTTTACGCCGTTTACTTCAACGACTTTATCCATGACATCGCCAAGTGCACTCTGGGCAGCTTTGCTCTTGAGGGATTCATTTTCGCTCTGAAGAGCCTTTACCTCAGCCTGCAGGTGGCTGATCTTTTCTACAACCTCGGCTGTATTGGCCTTTAATGCTTTTGCAGCCTCATGGAGAAGCTCTTCCTGCTTTCTGTAGTATTCGATAACTGCTTTGCCGGTAAGTGCCTCAATACGGCGTACACCAGCTGCGATACCGGATTCGGAAACGATCTTAAAGAGCATGATGGAGCTTGTATTCTTTACATGAGTACCACCACAGAGCTCTTTGGAAAAGTCTCCCATGGATACTACACGTACCTTCTGGTCATATTTCTCACCAAAGAGAGCCATTGCTCCGGATTTCTTGGCTTCTTCCACATCCATGACATCTGTATGAACATCAAGACCTGCCTGGATCTCTTTGTTTACAAGCTCTTCTGTTGCCTGGAGTTCTTCTGCTGTCATAGCCTGAAAATGAGCAAAGTCAAAACGAAGTCTGTCCGGAGTTACCAGAGAACCCTTCTGCTCTACGTGGGAACCAAGAACGGTTTTCAGTGCTTTCTGAAGAAGATGTGTTGCACTGTGGTTTTTCTCGGTATCTTTTCTTGCTTCTTCGTTTACCTTCAGGGATACTGTCTCACCTGAGGAAATCATACCGGATTCCATATGTCCTACGTGACCGAATTTACCGCCGCGGAGTTTGATGGTGTCCTCAACAACAAATTTACCGTTTGCAGTCTCGATCACACCGGTATCACCTTCCTGTCCACCCATTGTTGCATAGAAAGGAGTCTGCTCTACAAATACGGTACCCTTCTGTCCCTCTGTGAGAGAATCTACGATCTCTGTTTCTGTGGTAAGGACAGTAACCTTGGAATCAAAGGTAAGATGATCGTAGCCGACGAATTCTGTTGTTACGTTTACATCAATATCATCGTATACGGTTGCGTCTGCACCCATATAGTTGGTTACTTCACGGGCAGTACGTGCCTTGACTCTCTGTTCCTCCATTGCTTTCTGGAAGCCTTCTTCGTCAATGCCGTAGCCTTTTTCCTCAAGGATCTCTTTTGTAAGGTCAAGAGGGAATCCGTACGTATCATAAAGCTTGAATGCGTTGTCACCGGAAAGAGTCTTTTCACCTGCTTTTTTCATATCCTCTTCCATGTCGGAAAGGATGCGAAGTCCCTGATCGATAGTTTTGTTAAACTGATTCTCCTCATTTGTCAGTACACGGAAGATGAACTCTTTCTTCTCCTCAAGCTCCGGATATCCGGCTTTGGAGCTCTCGATCACCTGTGCACTCAATTTTGCAAGGAAAGTTCCCTCGATGCCAAGAAGACGTCCGTGACGTGCTGCACGGCGGATCAGACGGCGGAGAACATATCCACGTCCCTCATTGGTTGGCATGATTCCATCGGAGATCATAAATGTTGCGGAACGGATATGGTCCGTGATCAAACGGATGGAAACGTCATCTGCATAGTTTTTATCATATTCTTTATGTGCGATCTCGCATACAAGATTACGAAGTGCACAAATTGTATCTACATCAAAAATAGAATCAACATCCTGAACAACTACAGCAAGACGCTCAAGTCCCATACCGGTATCGATGTTTTTCTGTTTCAGGGTTGTGTAGTTTCCGTTTCCATCGTTCTCGAACTGTGTGAAAACGTTGTTCCATACTTCCATGTAACGGTCGCAGTCGCAGCCTACCGTACATCCGGGTTTACCACAGCCGTATTTTTCGCCACGGTCATAGTAGATCTCAGAGCATGGACCGCATGGACCTGCGCCATGCTCCCAGAAGTTATCCTCTTTTCCGAAACGGAAAATACGTTCAGACGGAATCCCTACTTCTTTGTTCCAGATATTGAAGGCTTCATCATCATCCAGGTAAATGGATGGGTAGAGACGGTCTGCATCAAGCCCTACAACCTCAGTAAGAAACTCCCATGACCAGTGGATGGCTTCTTTCTTGAAGTAATCACCAAAAGAGAAGTTACCAAGCATTTCAAAGAAAGTACCGTGACGTGCGGTTTTACCTACATTTTCGATATCTCCGGTACGGATACATTTCTGGCAGGTTGTCACTCTTGTTCTTGGCGGCTTCTCAGCACCTGTAAAATATGGTTTCAGCGGAGCCATACCTGCATTGATCAGCAGAAGACTCTTATCTCCCTGAGGAACCAGGGAAAAGCTTTTCATTACAAGATGGCCCTTGCTCTCCATAAAGTCAAGGAACATCTTACGAAGTTCGTTCACTCCGTACTTTTTCATGTTGTTATCCTCCTTGTGTCAACCCTACCTGTCAGCATTTCCGGAATGCCATAGCTTTATCCCGGAAATGTCACAGATATGGGAAATTATTTTACACAGATCTTTTTGAATTTTTTCTTGCCTCGTTTCAGAACGATCCCGTCCCCTGCAAAAGCATCCTTCTCAACCGTATGGTAAATATCGGTGAGCTTCTCACCATCGATGGATACACCACCCTGCTGGATCGCACGGCGACCCTCGGAACGGCTTGGTACCAGCTCTGCTTTTACAAGAAGTGTGATCAGGTCGATTTTTCCTTCCTCGTCAAAATCTTCCTCTGAAAGCTCTGTTGTAGGCATATGAGAAGTATCTGCACCTGAGAACAGTGCGCGGGCACCCTCCTGTGCTTTCTTGGCTTCCTCCTCACCGTGTACAAGCTCTGTCAGCTGGTATGCAAGGATCTCCTTGGCTTTGTTCAGCTCGCTGCCTTCCCATTTGGCCATCTCGTCGATCTCCTCAAGAGGAAGGAAAGTAAGAAGACGCATACATTTGATAACGTCAGCATCGTCTACATTTCTCCAGTACTGGTAGAAATCGAACGGGGATGTCTTATTCGGATCAAGCCATACAGCTCCGGACTGTGTTTTTCCCATCTTTTTGCCCTCAGAATTGAGAAGCAGTGTGATGGTCATGGCATAGGCATCTTTGCCAAGCTTACGGCGGATCAGCTCGGTACCGCCAAGCATGTTGCTCCACTGGTCATCGCCACCGAACTGCATGTTGCAGCCGTATTTCTGGTACAGCATGTAGAAGTCGTAGCTCTGCATGATCATGTAGTTAAATTCCAGGAAGCTTAAGCCTCGCTCCATACGCTGTTTGTAGCACTCTGCTGTCAGCATACGGTTTACGGAAAAGTGAGCACCTACCTCACGGAGAAGCTCTACATAGTTAAGGTTCATAAGCCAGTCAGCATTGTTTACCATAAGAGCTTTTCCATCAGAGAAATCGATGAAACGGCTCATCTGCTGCTTGAAGCAGTCAATATTGTGCTGGATGGTTTCTTTTGTCAGCATCTGACGCATATCGGTCCTTCCGGACGGGTCACCGATCATTCCTGTTCCGCCGCCGAGAAGGGCGATCGGACGGTTTCCTGCCATCTGCAGTCTCTTCATCAGGCAAAGAGCCATGAAGTGACCTACATGAAGGCTGTCTGCTGTAGGGTCAAAGCCAATATAGAATGTGGCTTTCCCGTTATTTACCATCTCTTTGATCTCGTCTTCGTCTGTAACCTGTGCGATCAGGCCACGTGCTTTCAGTTCTTCCCAAACTGTCATTGTTCTTTCCTCCTGTATAGCTTTTATGTTTACGCTTTTATTAAAATTTATAATTTATAGTATCAGCGTAAAAAATAAAAATGCCCGGTTCCTGTCCGTTTAGGACGAGAACCGGGTCCCGCGTTACCACCTAAATTTACAGAAAACTCGCATTTCCTGCCTCATAAAGTGAATTTACATCCCATTATATCCATATATATCAAGATATAAAACCACTTCAGCACAATAACGGGTGCCATTCCGTCGCAGCCTATCTATAATACGTTATTACTATAAAATTCACAATTTACAGTATCAAATCCCGATTCGGTGCGCAGCTCCGGGATGTATTCACAGAAGTTCTACCCTGCGCCTCTCACCTGCCGGCTGCTCTCTGTGGGGCTTTCCTCAAGCTACTTCTTCCCTTCCAAGCCTTTTACTATACTATATGAAGTATACAAACTGCTTTTTTGTTTGTCAAGAAATTTTAATATTGTTTTGACAACTTAAAGTGGCAGAATATTACTATTCACTCCGTTCTCAATTTCTGTTAGCCATTTATTCCCTCATCTACGTAAAGGTCATTGCCGTCTGCCGCTGATGTGGCAAGCTGATCACACCGTTCATTTAACGGATTATCTGCATGGCCCTTAACCCAGTGGAAGCTTACCTGATGCTGCTCCTTGGCCTTTAAAAGGCGTTTCCAGAGATCTACGTTCTTCACATCTTCGTTTTTTCCACGTTTCCAGTTTTTCTTCAGCCAGGCATCGATCCAGTGCTGATTAAAAGCATCTACCAGATATTTGGAATCGGAATACAGATCCACCTGGCAGGGGCGGTTCAGTGCTTCCAGTGCTACGATGGCTGCCATCAGCTCCATCCGGTTGTTTGTGGTTTTTTTGTAGCCTCTGGACAGTTCACGTTCATGTAACTGGCCTTTAGTATCGATGTACTGAAGAACTGCTCCGTAGCCTCCCGGTCCGTCCGGATTTCCCCGGGCTGCACCATCCGTATAGATTTTTACCTGCATATTTGCTTCTCCTTAAATTTTCAATTTTATGTCCATACGCCTGTTTGTTCAAAGTTTACTGCCGGAGACTATGTTGCTTATACCCAGTCTACAAAAAATGTATGGCCTTTGTAAGTTTCATATTTCACTTTATTGAAATTCAGATTCTGGTTCCAGAAATAGCTGGTCATCATGAAATACATATAATTAAAATCTTTCTGTTTAAATCCGCTGAGTGTCCTGGCTTTGCCGGAAGTGACATGTTTATTGAAAATAGTCATTGCTTCTCTTGCAGCCTGATAAGCAAGAGTACGGTTTTCAAACTGACCATTGAGACGTTTGAGAAGGGCCCCGTTCCGCACTACAGAATACTGTGGGGTTGTGCTGCTTCCGATATTCTCATAGATCACGCCTCGTATCGTAGATGGAAATTCCTTGTCCGATTTGATCGTACGGTTCAATACACAGAGTGCTACTGCTTCCATTCCGATCTTGCCCTGATCGCCTGCTTCTGATTCGCAAAGTGCGGCCAGAAGTGCTTCATCTGAGGTCTTTCCGTTTGCAATTCCGGGATGACTCTTATATTCCTTGACCATGGTGTAATATCTGCTGTTTCTGGTATCATAAATTTTAACATTTCCGTTTCCGACATTTACATTAGGTTTGGTAGTCTTCGCAGTGGCCACTCCGTTTGCTGCGATGGAGTATGTAATTCCATTCACTGTCACGGAGGTACTTACTGCCATGACACCGTTGGATTTAAAATAATAGTTCTTCTGATCGATCGTCTTCAGACCAGTATACATATAACCGGTACTGGTGGCAAAATAGTAGCTGATATTTTTGGATTTGTTTTTTACCCATTTGGTTGCCATATAACCGGAAGTTTTGTAAAAATAACGTTTCTGCCCTTTGCTGTTGGTGAGCCAGCCGGTTGCCATAATGCCTCCGCCTTTTGTGAAATAACGTTTCCTTCCCTTGCTGCAGTTTACCCAGCCTGTGGTAAGCTTACCTGTTTTGGGATTGAAATAGCGCTTATGGCCTTTGGAATCTGTCATCCAGCCGGTTGCCATAACACCCTTGCCTTTTGTAAAATAGTAGGTATATTTGCCATTGACCTTCATCCAGCCCTTTACCTGTACTCCAGTCTTTGGGTTAAAGTAGTACTTATATCCGCCCAGGGTCAGCCAGCCTTTCTGCTTGCTCCCATCACTTTTTATGTAGTATGTTTTTCCATCGATAGTTTTAAAGCCTGCAGTGGCAGCCTGTACCTCTTTTGCAGAAGCTGAAAAGACTGTGCTTCCCACGATCAACAGCATGGCAAGCATCAGACCCTTCAGCCATTTTTTTGTTCTGAAACTCTTCATAATTTTCCCCATTTCCTGTTTTAGATATAAAAGCTAGTTTGCCTTAAAAATTACAAAAATGTTACATTTCGTTTATTATATCGTAATGAATAAACACTGTCAACTTTTTTGTAACTGTGGACGGACTCCTGCCATATGATGAAGTGTAAATAAAATTTGCTGGAGGACTTATCGATGAGTGACTTAGCGGCTACCAATTGTGGATGTGATTGCGGATGTGGTTGTGATTCCGGATGCAGCACAGGATGTGGATGTAACAATAACTGTGGCTGTAATAATGGCTGCGGAACTTCCTTGTTTGGAAACGGTGGAAACAGCTGCTCCTGTATCCTTTGGATCATCTGTCTGATGTGTTGCTGTGGAAACAACAGTGGCTGTGGCTGTAATAACAACGGCTGCAACGACAGCTGTTGGATCATCATCCTTCTTCTGCTTTTGTGCGGAAATGGATGCGGCTGCAACAATTGCTGCTGATCTTTTGAAAAGGCAGAGGTTATTTCCTCTGCCTTTTCTGCTGCCGTTTTTCTGCTTCCTCCTGTTTCTGTTTTTTCTCTTCCAGACATTTCAGATCTATTTCATAAAAAGAATTTCCATCAATGACAAGTTCCTGTTTTTTTTCAGATTCCATAATCACATTCCTTTGAAAAATTTCTTCTATATATAATATGACCAGAGAAGGTTTCTGTCATATTTCTTTCTGCAAATTCATAGATTTCAGGAAAAAGGATTTTTTTATGGAACAGGAGCCTATCGCACGTACTGCTCTGGATGAAATGGTGGAAAGTGACCAGGATCAGATGCTGAAAGCCATGATCCCGTACCTTCCTTCTTCCGGGCAGCGGTTTTTATCTGTGTATACGAAAGTCCGGGAACTTCGGAATACCATGTCGCTTTTTCAAAGCAGCCGTAGAACAGCCGATCTGCAGGCTACCGGTTTTTCCGGCACCGATCCTCTGGAAATGCTGCAGGATATCCGTAAGTGCTGTGGCGGAGAAAATCGCCGTCAGATCGATCATATCACCAGTCTTATGGCTACGATCCAGATGCTTCAGATCATGAATGAAGATTCGTCAGGAGGTGAGAATCCATGAGTGATGACTGGAAAAATAATCCCCGGCTTTCCGGAATGGACCCTCAGAAGCTTTCCATGCTTCAGGGACTGGCAGATCAGGGATTGGGGAAAAATCCGTCCGAACTTCTGCCTTTTATCATGGGCGCAGCTTCTAAAGGAAAAAATGCGGGCTTAAATTTCAGCTCTGATGAGATCTCCACTATCATAGAAGTTCTGAAAATGGGGAAAAGTCCGGCAGAGTCAGCTAAGCTTGACAGAATTGTGAATCTGATGAAAATGATACGTCATTAACAGCTTTGTGATCCCGGAACAGCAGTTATTCTGTTCCGGGATTTTCTACTTTGTAATTCTTTTTATATTTGTCGGAATATAATCTGCAAAAATCTGACATATCCATAGATTCTATCGCATAATTCATAGAACATATTCCCTATTTTTGTGATATTTTTTTATCATTTTCCCTTTCTTCTTATATCAGTATATGGTATACTTGTCCGTGAAATGAATGATATGCAAAATAGGATTTTATGCGTCAAGTGTTTGGCGAATGGGGAGTTGTCGCCAGAACGAAAAGTACGTCTTACGGTATGAAATCCGCACCCGTTGCAGCAATATAAGAGAATATCTCATATTGTGTAGGGCTTTTTCGACATACGTTCTATTACAATTGGAGATATCTTTTTTTATGCGCAAAAATAAAAGAGACAGTCTCCGAAAAACGTGATTTTTTTAACAAATGGAGGTTGTTATTTATGGTAGACAAAGCAAAAGTTGAAGAGGCGATCAAGCTTCTTCTCGAGGGAATCGGCGAGGATGTAAACAGAGAGGGACTGCAGGGAACTCCGGAACGTATCGCCCGCATGTGCGAGGAAATTTATGGCGGACTTGATAATGAAGCGGATGAACATCTTCAGAAACAGTTTCATGTAGAGAACAATGAAATGGTTCTGGAAAAGGATATTACCTTTTATTCCATGTGCGAACATCATCTTATGCCTTTTTACGGTAAAGCTCATATCGCATATATCCCAAATGGCAAGGTTACCGGCTTAAGCAAGTTGGCCCGTACCGTTGATGTGTATGCAAGAAGACCGCAGATCCAGGAACGTCTGACTGTGCAGATCGCAGATGCGCTGGAACGTGTTCTCGCTCCTAAGGGAATCATGGTTATGCTGGAAGCGGAGCATACCTGCATGACCATGCGTGGAATCAAAAAGCCGGGAAGCAAAACGGTTACGACTGTTACCAGAGGTGAATTTAAAGAAAATATGGAGCTTCAGAAACAGTTCCTTGCTATGGTCAAGGACTGATGGACAGAGTGAATCAGATCTGGAATCATCCGCTCTATCAGAATGAGCTTAATAAGCTTCAGCTTCTGGAGACTGACCGTGAATTCTGCAGACATACACCGGAGCATTTTTTGGATGTGGCACGCCTTGCCTATATCCGGGCACTTGAGGAAAATGCTCCTATTTCAAAGGAACTGATCTACTGTGCTGCCCTTCTTCACGATATCGGACGGGCCAGACAGTATGAAGATGGCACTCCTCATGATGAGGCCGGTGCTGCTATCGCAGGACAGATCTTAAACGAGCTTGGATTTTCTATGGAAGAAATGGAAGCGATCATTGCGGCAATACGTGGTCACAGAGCTCAGACGGATCCGACAGTTCTTGGAAAACTGCTCTATACTGCGGACAAAAGCTCCAGAAACTGTTTTTCCTGTAAAGCAGAGCCGGAATGTTACTGGTCTCCTGCTAAAAAAAATATGACGATCCAATATTAGGAGGTTTTTCCATGAAAATCGGAAATCGTGAGTTTGATGTAAAAAACAAAACATATATTATGGGTATCCTAAATGTCACACCGGATTCTTTCTCAGATGGCGGAAAATGGAACGATATGGATCATGCCCTGAAACATACAGAAGCTATGATCGCCGAAGGTGCTGATATTCTTGATATCGGTGGGGAATCCACACGTCCGGGACATACACCGGTTGGCGCACAGGAGGAGATCGAGCGTATTCTTCCTGTTATCGAAGCAGTAAAAGGGCGTTTTGATATCCCCATCTCTGTAGATACCTATAAGGGATGTGTTGCGGAAGAAGCCCTGAAACACGGAGCAGATCTTATCAATGACATCTGGGGACTGAAATATGATCCTGAAATGGCTCCTGTCATTGCCAGATATCAGGCTCCCTGCTGTCTGATGCATAACAAAGATAATACTGAATACAATAATTTTATTGTGGATATGCTGGCAGAAACCCAGGAATGTGTCAATATTGCCAAACGTGCCGGTATTGCCGATGATAAGATCATCCTTGATCCTGGTGTCGGATTTGGTAAAACCTATGAGATGAACCTGATGACCATGGATAATCTAGAGCTTTTCCGGAAGCTGGGATATCCGGTACTTCTTGGTACCTCCAGAAAATCCATGATCGGACTTGCCCTTGATCTTCCTGTAGATCAGCGTGTAGAGGGGACTCTTGCCACATCGGTGATCGGTGTTATGAAGGGGTGTGCATTTGTCCGTGTTCATGACATCAAAGAAAATAAACGCGTCATCCAGATGACAGAAGCTATTCTGGGACGTTAGGAGGAACTGATGGATAAAATCGAAATCAGAGATCTTGAGATTTTTGCAAACCATGGTGTCTTTCCGGAAGAAACAGCTCTCGGACAGAAATTTGTTGTTTCTGCTGTTATGTATACAGAAACACGTCCGGCAGGGCTGACAGATGATCTTTCTGCTTCCATCAATTATGGAGAAGTCAGTCATATGATCACCGATTTTCTTCAGAAAAATACTTATAAACTTCTGGAGGCTGCTGTGGAGAATCTGGCAGAGATGCTGCTGCTTTCACTCCCTCTTCTTAAAAAGATCACCCTCCGTATTGAAAAGCCCTGGGCTCCGGTAGGCCTTCCTCTGAAAACCGTTGCTGTGGAAATTACCCGAGGCTGGCATACGGCTTATATTGCTTTTGGTTCCAATATGGGGGATAAGAAGAAATACCTGGACAATGCGATCCAGGGTCTTCGGGATATGAAAGAGATTGTTGTTGAAAAGGTTTCCGAGTATCTTGTAACGGAGCCTTACGGGGATGTAGAGCAGGATGAGTTTCTCAACGGAGCCTTAAGAGTCCGGACGCTGCTTTCTCCGGAGGAGCTTCTTGACAGGCTGCATGTGCTGGAACAGGCTGCGGACCGGAAAAGGATCATTCACTGGGGACCAAGGACACTGGATCTGGATATTCTGTTTTACGATAATGAGATCATTGATACAGTGGAACTACATGTGCCTCATATTGATATGGAAAACAGGGATTTTGTTTTGAAGCCTATGGTGGAGATCGCACCGTATCTTCGGCATCCGGTGTTGAATTTAACAATGGAGCAGTTGTTAAAAAAGCTTGAGGGAAAAACTTTGGCGGTGTAACTTTATTTATTAAATAATAAAAAGATAACAAGCCCGATACAGATTGTAGTAAAGATATCTGTATCGGGCTTGTTTTGTATCCGTGTGAATTATTGACTATTATCGAAAAATATTTTATTTCTGGTTTACCAGGTCGAATTCGTCGGTGATCTCTTTGGATGGTGCCTTGGTAATGAGGCTGACGATGATGTTTGCTGCAATGGCCACCAGGAATGCGGGAAGAAGTTCATAGATTCCCCAGGCGCCGCCGAGCGTGCTGATTCCGTATTTCCAGATAAATACCATGGAACCGCCGCAGATCATTCCTGCCAGAGCTCCCTGCCAGTTGGAACGTCTCCAGAATAATGCCAGAAGTACCACCGGGCCGAATACGGCTCCGAAGCCTGCCCAGGCAAAGGATACGATAGTAAACACAGAACTGTTCGGGTCGCGGGCAATAAACATAGCTACTACTGCGATGAGAAGAAGCGTGATCTTATCGGCTACCATGCTTTCTTTTTTTGTTTCTTTATCCTTCAGGATACTTCCGAGAAGGTCGGAAGAAACTGCTGAGGATGCTGCCAGGAGCTGAGAATCTGCAGTTGACATGGTGGATGCCAGGATTCCTGCAAGGATGAGTCCTGCAAGGATTGCTGCAATTACACCATGTTTACTGAGAAGATCTGCGATCTGAACGATAATTGTTTCAGATGCGGAGCCTTCCAGAAGGTCAAACTCTCCTGCTGCTGTCATTCCAAGTCCTACCACACCGATCAGTACTGCTACTGCCAGTGAGATCACTACCCATGTAGTTGCTACTCTTCTGGAAAGTGTAAGCTTCTCTTCGTCTTCGATCGCCATGAAACGAAGAAGAATATGCGGCATTCCGAAATATCCAAGTCCCCATGCAAGCATGGAAATGATATTAAGCAGTGGATATGCCTGTTCTGTTCCGGTTGTTGGATCATATGTAGTAAACATAGTCAGATATCCGGGTAGTGATCTTGCATGGTCTGCAACTGCTTCAATACCACCTGCTGTGCTGATCCCGAATACAAATACGATCACAAGAGCGATGGACATGATGATACTCTGGATAAAGTCCGTGGTAGATGCTGCCAGGAATCCTCCCAGTGTGGTGTATCCAACGATGACCAGTGCACTGATGATCATAGCTGGCAGATATTTTACACCGAAGAGACTTGCAAAAAGTTTACCACAGGCTGCAAATCCGGAAGCTGTATACGGAATAAAAAAGATCACGATAAAAATCGCTCCGATAGACTGCAGGATCTTTTTCTCATCTCTGTAACGATTACTGAAAAAGGATGGCAATGTAATGGAATTTCCTGCCACATGTGTGTAGCGGCGGATTCTTTTTGCCACGATCCTCCAGTTTACGTAAGTTCCGATCGCAAGGCCAATGGCTGTCCAGCCTGCATCTGCAATACCGGTAAGATAAGCAAGTCCCGGCAGGCCCATCAGAAGCCAGCTGCTCATGTCAGAAGCCTCTGCACTCATAGCTGTGACAAGTGGTCCAAGCTTTCGTCCTCCAAGATAGAAATCAGAACTGTCATTATTGTTCTTGGAGCAAAGATAACCTACAAAGAGCATTGCACCCAGATAGACGATAATGGCTGCCATTATACAAATATGTGCTGTTGTCATTGTTTCTCTCCCTTCCATGTTTCTGCTTTAAAATCACAAAACATGAGGGATTTTGCTTATGCATCCCCATGCTTTCTGCTTTTAAACCAGTTTTACACATATTTATAGATTTTATTATATTAACTTTAGAAAGTAAAGAGGATTTTTCGTTTTTTTACATAAAAAAGTATTTTATATGAAGAAAAAGGGCTGAACCATATAAGGCGGCCCAGCTCTTTTTCAAAATCTCTGTTTATTTTTCTTCCATACGCTTCTGCACATCTTCCACTGTATATGCTTCTGTCAGTGCTTTCATATCATCCGGTGTAGTGTCTGGATTATATGACTTGATCACTTTCATCAGATCTGCACAGCTGTATGCATTTTCATAAATGTCCTGTGTATATCCGTAAAGCTTATTGAAAGAAGCTTTATCGGATGCACTCCAGAAGCCCTGATACAGACGCACTGTATTAGAATCAGCGTCGTCGGTATTTGCCTCCGGATAACCGGCCATTGCATTGTACAGAATCGCAAAAGCAGGACCGCCCATGGATGCATATTTACCGGCAATGTAATCAATTTTAGGATTTCCAAAGGAATCCTCAGTATTGATCTCATCATGGTTTTCCTGGGAGAAGCAGTCAACTGCTCCGATCTTGATATTGGAGCCCTGCTCATCTTCTTTTGCTGTAACGATCTTCATGATCTCATCTACATTGAAGGTACAGAGAACTGCATCATAATTTCCGTCTACAAAAGCATGTTTCAGATTATTGATTCCTTTTGGGGCTGTCATATAGCCAGGACAGATGGTAATGCTGATATCATCTTTTCCTGTATCTACAACGGTTGTTTCCTCAGATGCCGCAAGCTTCTCAACATCCTCGGAATAAGTCAGCCCCTCCTTCTCAGCCAGAGCTTCCAGAACACCGATCGCTCTCTGAAGATGCATGTAGTTTCCAGCGGAGGAACCACCTGTCAGCACAATATATTTGCTGGTGTCTGCATCTGCAAAATACTCTGCCATATTATAGCCGGCTTCATAATCTGCTTTTGCATCCGGCCCTACGTTTCCAAGAAAATACTGGCTGTTTTTTATCTTGTCATAATCTTCATCACTGATGTTTCCAGAACCAAGAACATAATACATTTCCTCCTCATCGCAGGTTTCTACGATCTTCCGGATATCCTGTCCGTAAAAAGAAATGATCCCGCTCACGCCCTGCTGCTTCATTGCGCGGATGAAATCGCACTCATCCTCCGCAGAATTGATATTTCCTGAAAAATAAAACTTAACCGGAAACCCCTGCTGGATGTACTCTCTGTAATAGTTCATGAACATATTCATTTCCGGGCTGTCCTGATTATATACTACAACACCTATTGTATATTGGATATCTCCGTCTTCGACAGCAGCAGAAACTTTTTTTCCGCCAACTGTAAAAACGGCAAGCAGCAACAGCAGAATGCCCAGTACTTTAAAGTTTTTAAAAATCATACTGTTTTGTGCCTTTCTTTATTTTTCCGTTACATAATGGCAGGCTACTTCATGTCCGGGCTCTACTTCTGTAAGCACAGGACGGATCGTCCTGCATTTCTCCATACAGTGTTCACAACGATTCTGGAATGGGCAGCCATGAGGAACATCCAGAGGGCTGGGGGCCTCACTTTCGATGCTCTCGATCATTTTGTTCTGATCCATATGAATGGAAAACTGTGCTTCCAAAAGAGCCTGCGTATACGGATGAAGAGATTTTTTTGCCACGTCCTCTCCAGGAATTACCTCCACGATATTCCCGAGGTACATGACAGCAATCTGATGAGCAAAGGAACGGATCAGAGCCAGGTCATGGCAGATAAAAAGCATGCTGATGTTTTTCTCCTTCTGGAGACGTACCAGAAGCCGGATCACGGACTCCTGTACGGAAACGTCGAGTGCAGAGGTAGCCTCGTCACATACCAGGATCTCTGGTTCCAGGGAAAGTGCCCTGGCAATACTGATACGCTGACGCTGTCCGCCACTCATGTTATGGGGATAACGGTCTGCAAAATCTCCGGGAAGCTCTACCATTTCCAGAAGCTCTCTGGCTTTCGCTTCCTTTTCGCTTCTTTTCAGCTTTCCGTAATTAATCAGAGGTTCTGTAAGAATATCCACGATCTTCATTTTCGGGTCAAAGGACGCCAACGGATCCTGGAAGACCATCTGCATGTTCTGACGGTTCAGCCAGGTTTCTTTTTTGGAAAGATCAGAGAGGTTTTTTCCATGGTAAAGGATCTCTCCGCTGGTCGGTTTGTCAAGAGAAATGACCATGCGGACAAAGGTTGATTTACCGCAGCCACTCTCTCCTACGATTCCCAGAGTTTTTCCTTTATAAACGTTCAGGTTCACATCGTTGCAGGCTGTTAAAGTTCTGCCGCCGGAAGCCGGAAACTGTTTTACGATATGTTTTGCACTGAGTACGATATCGGATTCCTTAAACATAACGCTGTCCCTCCATTTCCGGCACTGCAGCCAGCAGTTTCTTTGTATAGTCACTGGTCGGATGCTCCATGACCTCATCTCGTGTTCCCTGATCCACAACTTTTCCGTTCTGCATAACAACAAGCTGATCAGCCATATAGGCTGCTACACCAATGTTATGAGTAACAATGATGATACCGGTTCCGAAATCATCACGGAGCTCCATCATCTGGCGTACGATCTGTGCCTGTGTAGTAACGTCCAGCGCACTGGTCGGCTCATCTGCAAGAAGCAGCTCTGGGTTAAAAGTCATGGCCATGGCAATACCAACTCGCTGGCGCATGCCACCGGAAAGCTGGTGTGGATAACTTTTCATGATATTTTCCGCGTCCGGAAGACGCATTTTCTGAAGCATGGAACAGCCTTTCTTCCATGCTTCTGCTTTGGATACATCCGTATGTGTACAGATATATTCCACATACTGACTTCCAATCTTACGGATAGGGTTCAGGGTTCCGCCGCAGTCCTGGAAGATCATGGAAATGCGGGTACCCCTTAAATTTCTCCATTCATCCTTTGTATTGGAAAGCAGAGAATGTCCGTGAAACTGAATATCTCCGGTGCTGACCCGGCCACCTCCGGCAAGTGCGCCGAGGACAGCACGGATCACGGTTGTTTTTCCACTTCCACTCTCGCCTACCACACTGATGATCTCACCCTTCTTCATGGAAAGGTTGAAATGTTCAATGGTAGGTACCTGTTTTCCGTACTGAACGGAAAGATCCTTGATCTCAAGCATAAATAAACGCTCCTTTACTCGGCAAGAGTGATATCCTTTGTCAGCCAGTAGTAATCCATCGGATACATTTTAACACCTGTTACCTTTTTGTTAGAGAAGAGGTAGGTTGTCTCATAACCAAAGAATACAGTTGCAGCATCATCCATGATATCCTGCTGAATATCGATGATAAGATCTTTTCTCTTGTCCTCATCAAATGTCTGCGCAAGCTCGTCAAGAAGCTTGTCAACCTCCGGGTTATTGTATCCTGCAGTATTGTTTGCAGAGGAGCTGTACCAGTTCTCTCTTAAGTAGTTCTCAGGGTCTCCAGTGTTTGCTACCAGCACGTTCCAGATCAGAAGGTCATACTGACCGGAATCTCTCATGTCAAGAAGTGTCTCATAACTTACTGTATTCAGGTTTACGTTGATACCGATCTCCTTCAGACTGGCCTGTGCTGCCTGTGCGTATACACCAAGCTCGGCACGGCTTGTGTAGATAACAAAATCAAGAACAAGAGGATCTCCGTCAGGAGTTTCTACAAATCCGTCACCGTCAACATCTTTGTATCCGGCCTCATCAAGGATCTTCTTTGCGCTGTCCGGATCATAGGAATTCTCATCCTTCAGATCATCGAATCCAAAGTCAAGTGTTGGAGGAACCGGTGCTTTACCAGCTGTTGCACCCCCCTCAAGAAGAGTGTTGCAGTATGTTTCCTTGTCAAGGCCACGAAGAAGTGCCTGGCGAAGAGCCTTATCGCTGAGTGCATGATCCTCATTCTGGTTCATGAATGCATAGGTGGAACGAAGAGACTGAAGCTCCTGGATGTCGTAATTGTCATTTCCCTCAAACTCAACCAGGTTCTCTGTTTTCAGGTTGTAAGCGATATCGATCTCACCTGTCTGAAGAGCCATGGAACGTGTTGTCTGGTCATCCACACATTTCAGTGTAACTTTATCAAGGGGAACTTCTCCATCCCAGTAGTTCTCATTTTTTACTACGATACAGGAATCCGTCGGGCTGAAGGACTCTACTGCGTAAGGTCCTGTACAGATTGGTCCTTCCATGGCAAATGTAGAATCATCTACATTTGTATCTACGATCAGAAACAGCGGGTCTGCAAGGCATCCGGCCATGTTTGCATTTGCTCTGTTCAGGTGGAAGATCAGGTTCTGTCCGTCAACCTCGATGCTGTCAAGATCAAAGAATTCCGGAACACGGTCACTTTTTTCAGCGGTACGCTCGATGGAGGCTTTTACCATCTCCGGTGTCATATCGTCACCGTTGGAGAATTTTACACCCTCACGGATCTTGAAGGTCCATGTCTTTCCGTCTTCGCTGTTCTCCCACTCTTCTGCAAGGCATGGAACGATCTCACCGTTCTCATCGAATTTTGTGAGGCACTCGCCGATCGCATAACGGGATACAACCCAGCTGAAATACTGCTCTGTCGGCTCCAGTGTATCTGCAAAGCTTGTTACTCCGATGGTGATTTCCTTATCACTTTTTTTGTCACCTTTTGCCTGAGCCACTGTTGCCATTGAAAGGGTCATCATACATGCAAGTGTAGCAGCCAGCACTTTTTTAACTACATTATTTCTCATTTCATCCTCCTAAAGATAATATACTGATTATATGGTGTTGGTTTGTTACAGAGTTGTTTTATTGATCCTGGCGCGGATCCAGTACATCACGGATGCTGTCTCCAAGCATGTTGAAAACAACAACACAGATCACGATAGCGATACCAGGGTAGATCATAAGCCATGGCGCCTTTGCCATGTAGGTTCTTCCTTCATTCAGCATTAGTCCCCACTCCGGTGTCGGCGCAGTTGCACCAAATCCCAGGAATGAAAGGGAAGCCAGCTCCAGCATCATAGTTCCGATATCTGCTGCCGCAGTTACCACCATCTGGGTTACCATGTTGGGAAGAATGTGTACAAGAAGAATTTTCCAGGTCTTTGTTCCGTTTACTATAGCTGCCTCTATGTAAAGACTCTTCTTGACTTTCAAGACCATACTTCGTGCAAGACGGGCATATTTTGTCCAACTTACAGCCGCAATGGAGATAACGGCATTGACCAGGTTTGGTCCAAGCATACCGGCAATGGCAATGGCCAGTACAAGCCCAGGGAAGGAAATCATCATATCTGCGATACGCATGATCACTGCATCCACAACGCCGCCGAAATATCCGGCAATAACTCCTAAAAATGTACCGATGACAAAGATCACCGCAACCAGACATAAGGTCATGATCAGAGAGGTTCTTGTTCCGAAGATAACACGGGAAAGAAGATCTCGTCCAAGCTTATCCGTTCCGAACGGATGAGCGGAGCTTGGCTCCTGCAGTGATTCGGTCATAACTGCATCCAGTGGATCATATGGTGAGAGCTGCGGCGCAAAGATCGCAATTCCGATCACTACGAGACCCAGAATGAAGAAAAGAGTGAACTGTTTATTTTCTTTGAATGTTCGTAATACCTTTTTCAATTATCTATCCTCCTTAAGTCTTGGATCGAGATAAGTATAGGACAGATCCACAAGCAGGTTGATGCACATGTACAGGATCGCGATCCAGAGTACATAGCCCTGTACAAGAGGATAGTCACGACAGGAAATCGCCTTTACTGCCATATTTCCCATTCCAGGCCAGTTGTAAATGATCTCTACAACTGCAGTACCTCCCAGAAGACTTCCAAGGGAAAGCCCCAGCAGCGTTACCAGCGGAAGCATAACATTAGGAAGAACGTGTTTCCAGAGAATGACGCTTTCCTTAATTCCACGCATTCTTGCACCTGTGACATAATCCTGGTGAAGTTCCTCCAGTACTGCACTTCTTACCTGTCTGGTATATTTTGCAGACATAGCAAGTGCAAGAGTCAGCGCCGGGAGGATCATGGATTTAAAATCCGTACTGCCCCCGGCAACATTGATCCAGCGAAGCTGAACACCAAAGATGCTGAGAAGGATCAGGCCCAGCCAGAAGCTTGGAACAGATACTCCCACAAAGGTAATTCCTCTCACAAAATAATCCGGGAATTTGTTCTGATATACAGCGGCCAAGATTCCAAGCGGTATGGAAATAATGACCATCATCAGAAGTGCCAGCAACGACATCCTCAGCGTCGGCCAGAAACAGGATACCAGTTTATCTGTTACCGGCATTTTGAAAGAATAGGACTGTCCCATATCTCCTGTAACAACACCCTTCAGCCAGGAACCATACTGCACGAGAAATGGCTGATCAAGGCCAAGCTCATGTCTTGTCTGTTCCAGAAGCTCTGGTGTAGGAAGATTACCACACTCTGTCAGCATGATCTCCGCAGGATCACCAGGTGACAGGTAGGTCAGTCCAAATGTGAAAAAGCTGATTCCAAATAATACAATGATGATTTGGAGAAATCTTTTTCCTACTTGTTTCTTTGTCACGTTTTACTCCTTTCCTCATTTGATGCGATTTTAACATTGCCGTTTTAATTGAGTTAGATAAAAGAAACTATTGGATTCTTAATATGCAGAACATGCATGGAATTTTAGAAATTTGCACGAAAAAAGCCCGTGACGAAATACGGGCACACAAAATAAATATGCTTCCTATCTTCCGTAAGAATCATTTTAAAACAATTGCAAGCAGGTCTCCTGACTTAGGATCCTTACCCTCAAACACCTTCCCGGTCTATTTCTCACGCACTCGACCAGTGGTACTTTGTCTGAGGATTCCCCCTTACAGTGACGGGATCGTACCGGATTTACACCGGTTTCCCTATTAATCCTCTCAGAACTTACAACGGCTGATGTGAAAATCAGCAAATGCTGTTAAATTACTGCAACATTATATGATAAAACTATAGTTTATGTCTATGGAAAAATGTTATATTTTTAGAAAACTCATAAATTTTGTTAAAGATGCTTGAATTGTATATATCCCCCATGGGGGATATGACAATTGGATTTATCTGATCTGCTAAAAAAAACACGGATTTTACCTCGCTGTTTTTACAAATAGAATAGCAAATGGTAAAACCCGGTTTTCTTACTGTTTCAATATGATTTCAGACAGAAGCGTTCTGAAAAGGTTGTTTACTATCAGGTCAGAGTCTCCGTGATCGCTGCATATGCGATCATTGGTCCGTCTTCAATAATGTTCAGACTGGCTGTTTGATAAAGTACGACTCCGTTTTCAGTTGCAATAGATGTGTAAAGTAAATTTCCATAGTAATCTCTCAGTTCACCTAATTCTTCTCCCTTAAAGAAGTACTCTCCAGGCTTCTTGGATGGATACCAGCATCCTGTATACGGCGCATATTCATAGACTACATTTTCAAGAAGCATCTGACGGTAATGCTTCAGACCATGACACGCCTTTCCCTGGAGATGAAAAACAAGGTGACGGACGTCTCTTTTATCCTGTTCTACTTCCTCCCAGGTCCAGTAGCTGTGTCCGCCTCTTTCGATAAGAATACTTGGAATTCCAAGAGAAGAAGCATAATTGTAGGCGCCACCTGTGGCAGTTGTGGAACGGACTACATATTTTACGCCGATATGCCGTGCCATATGTAATGACTTCTCTGCTGTCTTTTCATCTACAACCCCTACATAATAAACATAGGGATGAAGCTGTTCGAACCCATCTCCACTATGTAGGTCGATATAATAATCTGCTATAGAAAAAAGTTTCGTCACTATAGTATAGGCAATACGATCTGCAGCTGTTCCCTCAGGATCTCCGGGAAAAACGCGGTTCAGGTTCTTGCCATCCTCATAGACCAGACTCATGGTGCGATGCTCAAAGCCGCTGACATTGACCAGTGGAACGATGATCACATTTCCCTTCAGTTCTTCCGGTTGAAATTCTTTTGCAAGTTCCATTGCCGCCTGGATTCCTACATACTCCGCACTGTGTATTCCTGCTGTGATCAGTATCGTCGGTCCGTCTTTCACTCCGCATATCACAGTTGCCGGCATTGCTATGCCGTATCCTGTGATCTTAATTTTTCCCTGTGCTTTCTCTCCTTTTTCAATCACCCAGTCATCAATTTTGATCATTGGTTGTTTCCCTTTTCCTTTTTTATATTTCCGCACTTTTGACGATAAGTATATCATGCCTAACCGAAATTGTACATATTCTTTTAAGATTCCGGGAAAACAGAAAAAAGCTTTCGTAACCGTTCATTCTGATCCGACGTACAAAAACTTTTTTCCTGAATGATATATAATTTATCTTTTTACCAATTCTTTGGTGATTTCTTCCCAGCTGACTCCTTTTTCCACCATGAGTACCATCATATGATAAAGAAAATCTGAAATTTCGTATTTAATCTCTTCTTTATCCGGATTTTTGGCTGCAATGACGATCTCTGTGCATTCTTCACCGACTTTTTTCAAAATCTTGTCGATTCCTTTATCAAAAAGATAATTGGTATAGGAACCTTCCTTTGGATGTTCTTTTCGGTCAGTGATCACATCATACACATTCTGGAACACGTGAAGTGGGTTGGTATCATCGTACTCTTTTTTCATCAGCGGTTTGAAGAAACAGGTACGGTTTCCTGTATGGCAGGCTGCGCCAACCTGCTCCACTTTGGCAAGGATCGTATCATTATCACAGTCAATAGTAAGAGACTTTACATACTGTACGTGTCCGGATGTCAGACCTTTGGTCCAGAGCTCATTCCGGCTGCGACTCCAGTATGTCATTTTTCCAAGCTTCAATGTTGTGTTAAAAGCAAGCTCATTCATATAGGCCAGCATCAGTACTTCATCCGTCCGGTAATCCTGGACAATAACCGGAACCATTCCATCACTGTTTAATTTAAAGTCCGACCATGCAATATTACTTTTATATGTGTTTACCGGAATTCCGGCTTCTTCGCAGGTTTCCTTAAATGTATGCAGATCATTTTCAAGACTGCTTACATAAGCACCGCAAAGTCCGGACACAGCTGGTTCTCCTAAAAGCTCCAAAACGTTCTCAGATCTGTTTTCATCGGTATGAAGAACAATGGAAATCTGAGAAATCTCTGCAATTTCATTTTCGACAGTGTCCAAAGCCAGAACAGTGTCTGCATATGTTTCGATCAGATCCTGATTTTCTGTGAATTCTCTCAGATCAGAGATGCTGATCATCATACGCTCTTTTCCAAAGCGCCGGGATACTTCTTCCAGAAGCTTGATATTATTCTCTTTCGAAAAATTCAGTACAACTTTGGCACATCCCGCATAGATCAGCTTTTTTACATCTTCCATACGTTTGATATTTCCCGCTGCGATCACCGGGATCTCAGATACCTGACAGATATCACGGATTTTTCCGATCGCACGGTCATGCTCTGCATCTGCAGAAGAAAAGTCAAATACCAGAAGCTCATCTGCCCCATTGTCACCGTAAAATTTTGCAAGTGTTTCTACATTTCCGTCTCCGAAAAGATTTCTCTGTCCAAATCCTGTTACCGCCTTTTCTGAATGAAGATAAAGGCATGGGATCAACTGTTTGTTCATAAGTGGTCTCCTTCTGTATCAGAGGCTTCCCTTGGTAGAAAGCACGTCTGTGATCCGGGAATCGTACTGTGTTGCTGCATCAAGGGCTTTCGCAAAGCTTTTAAACATGGCCTCTGCCACATGATGGCTGTTTCCTCCGGAAAGAACCTTGATGTGAAGATTCATTGCTGCGGAATAGGATACTGCATAAAAGAATTCCTTTACCATCTCTGTAGCCATATCTCCTATTTTTTCCGTAGAAAACTCTGCATCCCATCCAAGATAAGGTCTTCCGGAAAGATCTACTGCGCAGAGCACAAGCACTTCATCCATAGGAAGGATACAGCTGCCGTAACGTTTGATCCCTTTTTTGTCGCCAACTGCCTCACGGATAGCATTTCCAAGGACGATCCCTGTATCTTCAATGGTGTGATGATCATCTACATTCAGATCACCGTGGACTCTCAGCGTAAGATCATACAGTCCATGGCGCGTAAAACCGTCCAGCATATGGTCAAAAAAGCCAATACCTGTATCAATATCGGAACTTCCTGTTCCATCAATATTCAGCTGCAGACGTATCTGCGTTTCTTTTGTGTTTCTTTCGATCAGTGCTTCTCTTGCCATTATTCGTTCTCCTTGTCCTCTTCCTCAAAACGGACTGCAATGGAATTTGCGTGTGCAGTCAGCTGTTCCGATGTGGCAAACTGGATGATGTCCTTGTGGATCTTTCGGAGTGCTTCCCTGGAATAATATACAATACTGGATTTTTTGATAAAATCATCTACAGAAAGTGCGGAGAAAAATTTGGCAGTTCCATTGGTAGGAAGTACATGGTTTGGTCCTGCAAAATAATCTCCAAGGGGTTCAGAGCTGTGCTCTCCGATAAAGATCGCACCTGCATTTCGTACCTTCATCATATCTTCAAAAGGATTCTTTGTGACGATCTCCATATGTTCAGAAGCAATTTCATTGGCAGCCTCAATGGCCTCGTCCATATCTTCTGCGATCAGGATATAACCAAAGTTCTCCAGGGATTTCTCAATAATGGATTTTCTGGAAAGTACCTCAACAAAACCTCTGACTTCTTTATCTACCTGATCTGCAAATTCCTCATTTGTTGTGATCAGGATCGCAGATGCCATCTCATCATGTTCTGCCTGAGAAAGAAGATCTGCTGCAATATAACGAGGATTTGCAGTCTCATCTGCAAGAACGAGGATCTCGCTTGGACCGGCAATAGAATCAATGCTTACGTATCCATAAACTGCCTTTTTTGCAAGCGCAACAAAAATATTTCCGGGTCCTACGATCTTGTCAACCTTTGGAATACTCTCGGTTCCATATGCAAGTGCTCCGATGGCCTGTGCACCACCCACTTTATAGATTTCATCTGCTCCGGCTTCGTTGGCAGCAACAAGTGTGCTTGGATTTACTTTTCCGTCTTTTCCAGGAGGTGTTGTCATTACAATACGGTCAACACCGGCAACTTTTGCAGGAACGATATTCATAAGCACGGAAGACGGATATACAGCCTTTCCACCGGGAACGTAAACACCTACACAGTTCAGAGCAGTTACCTTCTGACCAAGCATGGTTCCGTCTGTTGTGCTTGTGAACCAGCTGTTCTGAAGCTGCTTTTCGTGATAGCTGCGGATATTCACCAATGCTTTTTTGATCACATCGATCAGGGAAGGATCTACCAGCTTGTATGCTTCCTCGATCTCCTCAGGGGTTACACGGATCGTATCCTTTGTCACTTCGACTTTATCAAATTCTCTGGTAAATGCAAATAACGCGGTATCTCCCTCTGCTTTTACTTTGGCAAGGATATTTGCTACTGCATCCTCGTATTTTCCATAATTATTAGGGCTTCTTTTTAAGAGAGTTTCCAGAATATCTTTTGTAGATTCTTTGGTGAGTTTTACCTTACGCATAATAAATTCTGCCTTCTTTCTGTATTTTGGAGGTTCATCTGTTATTCAGTTTATTTGATCACACCTCGAAGTTCTGTGATCAGTTTGCGGATCCGTTCATCTTCCATTTTCATGCTGACCTGATTGACTACCATACGTGCAGAGAGCGGGCAGACTTCTTCCAGCACCTTCAGGCCATTCTCGCGAAGGGTGCTTCCGGTTTCCACGATATCCACGATAACCTCGGAAAGTCCTACGATCGGTGCAAGCTCGATGGAACCGTTCAGCTTAATGATCTCCACAGTCTGATGCTTTTTGTTATAGAAGTAATCCTTTGCAATATTTGGATATTTTGTAGCTACACGGATCAGCTGATTGTTATTCAGGACTTCTCTGGCGCTTTCAGGACCGCATACGCACATGCGGCATGCTCCAAATCCAAGATCCATAACCTCATATAGCTTTCTTCCTTCTTCCAGAATGGTATCCTTACCTACGATACCGATATCTGCTGCACCATACTCTACATAAGTCGGCACATCCGGACCTTTTGCAAGGAAAAACTTCAGCTTCAGTTCCTCATTGGTAAAGATCAGCTTTCGGGAATCTTTGTCACGCATCTCCTCACATGTAATACCGATCTTCTCAAACATATCCAGTGTTTTGTTGGCCAGACGCCCTTTTGTGAGGGCAAATGTAAGATATCTCATCAGTCCTGCTCCTCCTTTGCCGGGCACAATGCCACTTTTTTACCTTTATTCCGAAGCTCCATTGCTTCCTGGATCGCTTTTTTCAGATTTCCCGGATCATAAGTGATCACAATGGTCTTATCACCGGACGGAACAGCCAGCTTCTGTCTGGAAAGCGCGAGCATCAGGTTATCGACCACAATGGCAAATCCAATGGAAGAAGCCGGTTTTCCGAAATGCTTCATCAATTCGTTGTAGCGTCCGCCCTTGATCAGAGGTTCACCGGTTCCATATGTATAAGCCTGGAAAATGATCCCTGTATAATAACGGAACTTACTGAGCATTCCAAAATCAAAAGCAATGTATTTCTCACAGCCGTATACTTTCAGGATCTCATAAATTTCTTCCAGTCGTTTTACTGCAGAAAGTGCTTCCGGATTGGAGGTGAGTTTTTTTGCTTTTTCCAGCACTTCTGCTGAACCGAACATTTGAGGCAGTTCAGCAAAAGCCTTGGAAAGGTTATTGCCTAAATTCTGTCCCTTAAGAAGCTCTTCCACACCAAAATAATTCTTCTGAGAGATCAGCTCACGAAGATGCTCTTCTATCTCCGGCTCCAGATCTGCCTCTGCAAGCAGGGATTTATAATAATCTACCTGGCCTACGCTAACCTGGAATTCGGTAAGTCCTGCTGCCTTCAGACACTCCACGGTCATAGCAAGGATCTCAGCATCTGCTGCTGCAGAATCATCTCCCATATGCTCAACACCCATCTGAGTATTTTCCTTCATCTGACCTCTGTAACTGGAATTGTTGATAAATGTATTTCCAGTATAACAAAGTCTTACAGGTCCTTTTTCCGGATCAAAATAAGTTGCACATGCTCTGGAAACAGACGGTGTAAAGTCAGGTCTGAGGACAAGTGTGTTTCCCTCTCTGTCAAAAAATTTATATAAATCCTTGGATGGGATCGTTCCTACTTCATTGCTGAACACTTCAAAATACTCAAATCCCGGTGTTTCTATATCTTCATATCCATATCTTGAAAACACCTGGTGGAGCTCCCTCTGGAGCCGTTTTTTGCGGCTGCATTCCTCTCCATAAATGTCCCGCACACCTTCAGGTGTATGAAAAATACGCTGCATGTTCATTTCCTCCGTAACACGTTTTGAGATTTTCTGTGTTTCACTTTAATTCACTACCATGCTACCACAGAAAAACTTAAATTTGATTATATAGGAAACCTTTCCAAAAGTCAATCCCGTAATTGCAGATCTTTCTGGATCCCTTCCAGATAAGGAACCAGAAATCCATTTTTTCCGGAAAGATAAAATTCCTCATCCAGCTCTTCCCGACGAAAACTTTTTCGCCCGCCGTCTTCCATCCTTTTCCAGAATTCCTTCAGCTTACGAAGGGTAAGATAATAAAAAACATTATCTGCGCTGAAATAGATCAGAAAAAAAGCAATCCCCTTCTGCTTTTCAAACTCATCCATAAATGCTACCTGATGAGGATGAATGTTCGCAAGGGGAAAAGTTTTTACACAGCATTCTTTTGCATCGAAGCAGACAGGGATTCCCTGTACTGCTCCGATATAATCTACGGTACTTTTTTGTTCAAAATATGCCAGCGTGATATGCCGGGAGGTTTTATCCATTTTAACCGGAGTGATAGGTGTCGGAATTTTCTGGATGAGGGCCAGTCCCTTTTCCCTGTACTGCTCATTGGTACGATTGATAAGTTCCTCCAGAGTAGAACCACGAAGTCCTCTGCTGTTCCATGTTGCCATAAAGTCTGCCCTTTAATTCAGAAGTTTGATGGATGGGAAATAACGGATCTCCGCTTTTCCGACGATCTGATCAAACTGTACATATGTATTCTGCCAGTATCGGGAATCCTTGGAATTGTTACGGTTGTCTCCCATCATAAAGTAACAGTTTTCCGGTACTTCGTATGGTCCGAAGCTTCCAAGAGGAGTTTCCGGCACAAAGGAATCATCCAGAGGTGTCTCTGAATCATTGATATAAACTTTACCATCTTTGATCTCTACTTTATCTCCTGGAAGACCGATGATACGTTTGATGAACAGCTGGGACTCATCATCCGGATATTTGAAGATCACAATGTCAAAGCGTTCCGGATCTTTCCATTTTTTTGAGATCTCGTGACCAAATACATCCATATTCAGACCATAGGCCAGACGATAGCCAAAGATACGATCCCCGGTCATAATGGTATTTTCCATAGATTCTGACGGGATCTTTGCATTGATCAGTACTACATTGTTGATAACTAGGACTACAACTACCACGATGATGATCATCTTGACGTAATCCCATATTTCATTCCAGATTTTCATAATAACTCTCCTCCAACTTTTCCTCTTTTAGTGTTCTGAGAAAGATTTCCGGAAGCGGTGCCATAAAGACCTTCCCGGATAAATATGACAGGCTTCCTTTCATAGATGGAAACTCCATTCGAAAAGAATGAAGCAGCTGTCCTTTCAGTTTTTTATCGGCTTTTCCATATTTGGGATCACCAACAATCGAATGTCCCTCCGAAGCAAGGTGAGCTCGGATCTGATGTGCACGTCCTGTGATCAGTTCAACCTTAAGAAGGGTACGGGTTCCATTGGTCCCCAACGGATAATACTTTGTTTCCACTGGCAGGGCATTTTCTTTCTCTTGTTTATAGATGGTTACTTTGTTGCTTTTTTTATCTTTTGCCAGATAACCTTTGATATATCTTTCTTCTTTTAAAACTCCCTCCACAAGACAGAGGTAATATTTATGAAGTTCCCTGGACTTGAACATCCCTGAAAGTTCCTGCAGACCGGAAAGGCTTTTGCCTGCCGCTATAAGTCCGCTGGTATTGCGGTCAAGGCGGTTGCATACGGAAGGACGAAAGGTTCTCAGATCATTCTCTGTAAGAGAGCCATTTTTCAGAAGATAGCCAGTCAGATATTCTACCAGTGAAGGGGTTCCGTCATCAGCAGGCTGAGAAAGCATTCCTGCCGGTTTGTTGATCAACAGGATATTTTCATCCTCGTAAATGATATCCAGAGCATAATGTGCCCGTGGAGCAGAATCATTTCCGCTGAATTTTTCAAATGTTTCATCACTTAAAAACAGTTTTACATGATCTCCTGAAAACAGCTTTTCATTCCCGGTGGCTTTTTTTCCATTGAGCGTGATATTTTTTTTCCTCATCATTTTGTAGAAAAAGCTCTTTGGAGCTTCACGGAGAAGCTTGGCCAAATATTTGTCAAAACGCTGTCCGGCCTCGTTTTCGTTAATGATAAATTCTTTCATTATATAATGCTCCTACAGACAGATTGCCAGGATCGTATGTTTGATCAGTTCTTCCCTGGAAAGATCCGGGTATCGCTCATCCGGCGTGAATTTAATCCCGTTTCTCAAAGATTCTTTGTGCTCATTCATAGAATCCAGACGTTCCAGATAGGGTTTCAGGTCCCTCAGGATCTTTACATCTACTTTATATCCGTTTTTACGGATGATTTTCTGTGACTGCTCTGCAAGGTAGGCGATATCTGCTTTTGGATCACTGGTATAACCCACTACTGTATTTCCGCACACGGCAACAGCGTCCAGATAACCGCTTTTCTCATAAAAAGTCATGTACATTTCATAGGACATGACCAGGTCACCGGCATGCTTGCGGATCTCTTTATAGAGCTTTTCATCCATAGGATGACGTAACAGGATCATGATCAGGCTTACCATGGATTTACATCCTGGCAGACAACCTACTACGGTCAGAACCGTCCAGACTGTCATTCTTGTTCCGTTGACGGCCCACGCCACAAAGAAAATGAGCAGTGGAAGCGAAAATAATCCTGCGGTGATCAGGAGTCTTCGTTTTTTTTCGCTGTTAAAATAACCGAAATCACCTTTTTTTGTTTTTCTTTTTCTGGTATCTTTCATGTGCCGAACTCCTTGTCTGTGTTTTTTTGGCTTTTTTATGAAGCTCTCTGGGACGGATCAGACATTTCGGTCCAAAGCCGACCAGATCCATACGTCCGGTCATCTTAAGTCCTTCCAGGACCAGTTCGCGATTTTCCGGATTTTTATACTGCATCAGTGCTCGCTGTATTGCTTTTTCGTGTGGATTTTTCGGCACATATACCTTTTCACCTGTCAGCGGATGGATTCCTGTGTAATACATGCAGGTAGAAAGTGTTGATGGCGTTGGATAAAAATCCTGAACCTGCTCCGGCGTAAATCCAAGATCACGGACGTATTCCGCAAGCTTCACGGCTTCCTTCATTGTACACCCGGGATGGGACGACATGAAATACGGAACGGCATATTGCTGCTTACCAGTCCGCGCATTTGCTTTTTCATATTCCTTCAGAAAGCCCTCATAAACCTCGTGCCTGGGCTTGCCCATAAACTTCAGGACTTCATCAGAAACATGCTCCGGTGCTACTCGCAGCTGACCGCTGATGTGATATTTCACAAGCTCATTAAGAAAAGTTTTATCCGGGTCTGCCATCAGATAATCAAACCGAATGCCGGAACGGACAAAAACTTTTTTGACTTTGGGGATATTCCTGACCTTTCTGAGAAGCTGAAGATAATCCTTGTGGTCTACCGTCAGATTCTTACACGGAGAAGGAAACAGGCACTGCCGCTCCTTGCAGACTCCTTTTGTCAGCTGCTTTTTGCAGGAAGGATAACGAAAATCAGCCGTAGGGCCTCCTACATCATGGATATAGCCTTTAAAATCCGGATCCTTCGTCATCTTTTCAGCTTCTTTCAGAATGGAATCGTGACTTCTTGTCTGAAGGATACGGCCCTGATGAAAGGTCAGCGCACAGAAATTACAGCTTCCAAAGCATCCTCTGTTGCTGGTCAGACTGAATTTGATCTCTTTCAGTGCCGGAATCCCGCCTTCTTTCTGGTACATGGGATGATATCGTCCTGTATAAGGCAGATCGTAAACATCGTCCATTTCCATCTGCGTCAGAGGCTGAGATGGTGGATTCTGTATCACATATCCACGGTTCCCATAAGATTCTGCCAGAGGCTTTGCTGTAAATGGATCCGTGTTTCGGTACTGAATGGCAAAGCTGTCCGCGTAAGCTTTTTTATCGGTCTGTACCTGTTCAAATGACGGAAGGACCACCGGATCGTAAACCCTGCTGATATCGTGGCTTTTAAAAACCGTCCCTGCCACATATGTGATCTCCTGGACCGGAATCCCGCTTTGCAGGGCTTCTGCGATCTCCAGGATGGAATGTTCCCCCATTCCATAAGAGATCAGATCCGCACCGGAATCGATCAGAATACTGTGCTTGACCTTATTTTCCCAATAATCGTAATGTGCCATTCTTCGAAGGCTGGCTTCGATCCCGCCAAGAATGATAGGCGTATGTTTATAGGTCTGCCGGATCAGATTGCTGTATACAACAGAAGCCCTGTCCGGTCTTAATCCCATTTTTCCTCCCGGAGAATAGGCATCTGTGCTTCGGTGCTTTTTGGAAACCGTATAATGATTCACCATGGAATCCATGTTTCCTGCTGTAACGAGAAAACCCAGGCGCGGTTCCCCGAACACCTGGATGCTCTCCTTCTTTCGCCAGTCAGGCTGAGGGATCATGCCTACACGATATCCTCTGCTTTCCAGAAGACGTCCAATGATCGCAGATCCAAAAGACGGATGATCCACATAGGCATCTCCTGTCACGTAGACAAAATCCAACTCATCCCAGCCTCTTGACTTCATATCTTCTCTTGTAACTGGTAAAAAATCCTGCATTTATAATTCCTCGTATGTATGTGTATTAGTACTGTCTGCCCTGTGTTCATATGCTGTGATGGACTGCCTGGGCACGATAACCCTCTGCAATGATATCCAGCTGCCTGTGGAAGCGTTCCAGCTGACGCAAATCCTTGGTTTTGAATACCCGCAGGAACTCATCCTGTATTTTGCTGACTTCCCGTTCACTGGAAACACGGTAGAGATTTTCAATATTATTCAAAATATCCTTTACAAGATTGGACTGCATCTGAGATGAATTCTGGGCATCCATGATCTCATTGCGCACAGAAGACATTTCATGATCCAGCGAAATGATCGCATCGGATGCTTTACTAAGACGTTCTGCTACATGAGGAGGCATATCACCTTTGTATTTATACTGAAGGGAATGTTCGATCGTTGCCCAGAAATTCATTGCCATGGTACGGATCTGTATTTCTACCTGAAGCCGTTTCGGCCCATGAATAGTCTCCACTGTATAATAAAGGATCATGTGATAACTCCGGTAACCGCTCTGCTTGATATGCGTCAGATAGTTCTTTTCACTTTTGACTTCCATATCTGTTCTTTTTCGGATGATCGCAGCAACGGTATCGATATCTTCTTCAAACTGACATATGATCCGTACTCCTGCCAGATCTTCCATTTCTGTTTCCAGCTGTTCAATCGGGATATCTTTACGCTGCATTTTCTCCAGGATACTGGAAACGCTTTTTACTCTTCCACTGACTTGTTCAATGGGAGAATAACGATCATTTTCGTGATACTCTTCTATCATATGTTTAAACTTGACTGTCAGTTCTTTGACAGCCAGCTCGTAAGGGCACAAAATACTTCGCCATAACTGTATTTCCATGTTGCTCGCTCCTTATCATCTGCCGCCAGTCTCTTTTTGGTTTTGGTGACAGCGGCATACATTTTTTATTATAACATATGTTTTGAAAAAAAAGGGATTGTTTATCAATTTTTTATTAAAAAAATATAGAATTATTTTCCTTTTTGTGTGATGCATCCACAAATCTATATATATGTATAATTCTGTATTTTATGAATATTTTTTTATCATGGCATAAAAATACCCTGGAGAAACCTTACGTCTCTCCAGGGTAAAAGTTCGAACATACTCCGAACGGGATCAGTCTTTCAGATTTTTGAGAACCTGTACAAGATAGTTCCATACTCTTTCTGTGGAAGCAATGCTGAGAACCTCCTCGGATGTATGGATATTCTTCATATCCGGTCCAAGGGATACACAGTCCAGTCCTTCCATTTTTTTATAGAAAAGCCCGCATTCAAGGCCTGCGTGGATCGCTACGACTTCAGGCTTATGTCCGTACATTTCCTCAAAAACTGCAACCATTTTATCTCGTAATGGAGATTCCTTTCTGTACTCCCATGCCGGGTATGCACCCTGTACTTCATAGTCACCACCAAGAAATTCTGTGAGATATTCAATCTTATCAGATAATGCACTGCATGCAGCGTCTACAGAGCTTCTTACACTGGAACTTGCAAAAAGCTCGTCCCTATCCAGACGGAGGATACCGATATTGCTGGAGGTTTCCACCAGGCCTTTGATGGTTCCGCTCATTTTCTGGATTCCGAATGGTACATTCTGCAGATAAAATACGATCTTTTCCTGACTTGTAGGATGAAGAACCTCTGCTGTTGCAGTACCCTTTTCTGTTATTTCAAAAGTAATGTTTTCGTCAGAACCAGTATATTCTTCACGGAGCTGCTCCTGGAGCTCTTTTGCGTAAGCTTTTACCTCAGCAACGGAATCCGTAAGAAATTCTGCGGTGCACTCTCTTGTAATGGCATTGTCTTTCTGTCCGCCTGTAAGAGAAATAAGAGCATATTCCGCTTTTTTCTTAAGTCCGTAAAGAAACCGTCCCATAAGTTTATTGGCATTCGCTCTGTTCTTGTCAATCTCGGCACCGGAATGTCCGCCCATAAGTCCACAGACTTTGACCTGTACCTTTTCTCCTTCTCCTTCTACGCGCTGGACAGGGATATGGCTGATACCGGAAAGACCGCCGGCACAGCTGATCCAGAGACTTCCCTCCGCTTCAGAATCCAGATTGATAAATCTTCTTCCCTTCAGCACGCTGCAGTCCAGACCGACTGCACCAAGAAGACCAATCTCCTCATCAACCGTGAGCAGTACTTCAAGAGGAGGGTGTGGAATATCTGTACTGTCAAGAAGGGCAAGGCCATAAGCAACTGCAATACCATCATCACCGCCAAGAGTTGTTCCGTTGGCTGTGATATAACCATCTTTTACAGAGATGTTCAAACCATCTTTTGTAAAATCATGATCTACATCCGGTCGTTTTTCACATACCATGTCCATGTGGCCCTGGATGATCACTGTGGGAGAATTCTCATATCCTGGTGTGCCTGGCTTGTAGATCACTACATTATTCAGCTCATCCTGTACATATCTGAATCCATGATCCTTCGCGAATTCCACAAGGAAATCACTGATCTGTTTTGTATTTCTGGAACCATGAGGAATCTTGCAGATTTCTTCAAAATAATGAAAAACTCTCTTTGGTTCACAATTTTCTAATACTGGCATAAATTCTGCCTCCTTCTGCTTCATAAATTCATTTGTCTTTTATAATAATCATATACTGTAAAAAAAGCAAGGACCTGTTTTTATGAAACGAAAAATAATCATATTTTTCTATATCTGCCTGTTGTTTTTTCTGCTTTTTCACCCAAAAGAAGCTCTTACCGGAGTAAAAAATGGACTTGGATTGTGGTTGAATATCATGATTCCCACTCTGCTGCCATTTCTGATCCTGACAGGAGCATTATTAAAAACTGGAAATATCCGGAAGCTTCTGAAACCATCTGCTTTCTTCTGGAAAACGTTTTTCGGGCTTTCACCTGCTGGAGCCTATGTTCTGATCCTGGGTCTGTTATGCGGATATCCTATGGGAGCCAAACTGGCACATGATCTGTACATAGACCAGCAGATTTCCCGCAGAGAAGGAGAATATCTTCTTACGTTTAGCTGCAATGCAAGTCCCGCATTTATCATTTCCTATCTTTCCGGGATACTCTTGAAAAATAAGATATCAGCAGTACAGATGATCCTCACTTTTCTGGCGGCAGATCTCTTTTGTATGCTGTTTTTTCGTTTCGTTGTATATCGCGGGCATACCGTGGACTCTGTCTGCGTAAACAAGATAAAAAAAGAGACATACCAACAGGACTCCATAGGAGTCATCCTGGATGTCTCGATCATGGACGGATTTGAAACCATCACACGTCTCGGGGGCTATATTCTCCTCTTCTCACTGATACTCGCCAGTATCAGCTTTTACTGGCCATTTCATGCACAAAGCTGTATGCTGTTCACAGCACCACTGGAACTAACTACCGGGCTGAAACAGATTGCCAGCGCACCACTACCATGGAAAAGCAGATACCTTGCTTCTATGCTCCTGACTTCTTTTGGTGGCTTTTGCGTCATGGCTCAGACAAAAAGCGTATTGGAAAACAGTTTGTCACTGATCCCCTACGCTATTTCAAAATGTCTGAACGCCAGTGCGATATTCCTGATCCTAGTTTTCTCCGATATCGTCTAACAGATCTTCGTCTTCTTTTGTTATAGAAGAACTGTCATCATCCTGGAAGGTATTGGAGATTGCCGCTGCCTGAGCAGTCTGTGGTGCAAGCTCCTGACGATTATGATTAACAACCTCAAGGCAGCTCTGCAGAGCATCAATAAATGCTTTGTATTTACCACCGGCATCTTCAAGTGTCTGATTCAGGACAGAACCGATATTAGCCATCATATCATCTGTGTATGTGATCGCACTGAGACGAATGCTGTTTGCATCTTGTGTTGCAGAATCAAGAATCTCCTGAGCCTGCTTGTTTGCAGCATTTATGGTCTCATTTGCCTGCGCATATGCTTTCTGCATGATCTCATGCTGTGTAACAAGTTCCTGAGCTTTGGCCTGAGCATCTGCGATCAGACTGTCAGCTTTAGCCTGAGCATCCTCAAGGATCGCATCCTTATTGCTGATGATCTTCTGATAACGTTTGATCTCATCCGGAGTTTTCAGACGAAGTTCACGTAAATACTCCTCAATCTCTTCTTTGTTCACTACGATCTTGGTAGTGGAAAGAGGCTGGAATTTACAGCTGTCCACATACTCTTCAATCTCCTGAATAATCTGTTCAATTCTGCTGCTCATAATACACTCTCCTTATTTCTCTGTTTCTCTTTTTTTCAATTTCTCTTCGACTGCATCCGTAATCTCACGTGGAGCGAATTTGCTCAGATCTCCTCCGAAATTAGCAACTTCTTTCATGATCGTGGAGCTTAAGTATGCATATTCCAGACTGGTTGTAAGAAAAACGGTGTCCACATCCGGTGCCAGAACACGATTAGTCTGGGCCATCTGCAGTTCATATTCAAAATCCGTGACAGCACGAAGCCCTCGAACGATCACCTGGGCATGGTTTTCCCTGGCAAAGTTCACTGACAGGCCCTCGAATGCTTTCACCTCCACATTCGGGATATCTTTTGTCGCCTTTGTTAGTATCTTAACACGTTCTTCTACAGAAAACAACGGACTTTTTGCAGAATTATGCAAAACTCCCACTATAACCCGGTCAAATGAAATGCTTGCCCGCTTAATGATGTCAAGATGGCCATAGGTTGCCGGGTCAAAGCTTCCCGGGTATACTGCTGTTATCATATGTCTGTCTCTCTTTCATTTTTTTAGGAAAACATGCTTGTTGGTTTTATATTCCTTGGAACGTACCAGATGATATCCAAGGTCCTCTACATAAGAAAAATCCGTATGTAGATCTTCCTCCACAACGATCAGCGTGTTTTCATCTGCAAGAGTGCTGTCAGCCAGATACTCAAGGACTGGTTGTTCCAGATGCTGTTCGTATGGTGCATCCATAAAAATACAGTCAAATGGTTCTCCGCCTTCCAGTGAACGCAGTGCCTGAAGCACATCCATGTTCAGCAGTTTACCACCATCCGTGAGTTTTGTAAATGAAAGATTTTCGCGGATGCAAGTACATGCTTTGGGATTTTTTTCCACAAATACGGCATACTCGGCTCCACGGCTCAGAGCTTCAATACCGATCGCTCCGCTTCCGGAAAACAAATCCAGAAACCGACAACCCGGTATTTCAGGCTGGAGAATGTTAAAAAGAGTTTCCTTAATACGGTCTGTTGTTGGTCGTGTCTCATTTCCGGGAATGGTTTTTAAGTTTAATCTACGTGCTTTTCCTGCTATGACTCTCATTTCAGATTTAATCTCCAATCCAGATCACCGCGGGCCAGTCCAAGGATCAGAAGTTCCGCAGTGGCAATATTTGTAGCAACCGGAATGTTGTACTGGTCGCAGCGTTTGACAATGCTCATGATATCCGGCTCTACCGGGTCCATCATGACAGGGTTATAAAACAGGATCACCATATCCAGATCCTGACGCTCTACCATCTCCATAAACTGCTTGTCTCCGCCTATACTTCCGGCAAGAAACTTGTGAACGTGAAGACTGGTTGCTTCCTCAATTCTTCTTCCTGTTGTTCCGGTTGCATATACTTCATGTTTGGCAAGGATATTCTTGTATGCAATACAGAAGTCTTCAATCAGAACTTTCTTACTGTTATGCGCAATAATTCCTAAATTCATAATTCACCTCTCCATTCTGCCCTTGGGTTACATCCCTTTTCTCCCCTTTATATAGGTAAAATCATATAACTCTGTAACTGATTCTAGCATAACGCCCAAAAAAGTGCAATTTAATTCATGTAAATTCATGAAAAATTAATATTTTCCCAGGCGTTGCTCCATATACTCTATTCTTCCCAGCTGTTTCCTGTAGTATAATCAATTTCAATTCCCGGCTGTATGTTATAAACAAAAACATGGAAAGATATCTTCTGGTCTTTAACGGATTCAGCTTCCATTTCCACACCCCGAGCTACCAGTTCATCTCCCTTAAAAAACGGAGTTACACGATACATGCAGGGATTTCCTGTACTGTGCACGTAATCTGCAACCTCATTTTCAAAAGGAAGCATTCCCGTCACATTGAGATATCTGGTTCCTGTGATAAGGTTTTTCCTGTTTGCATTCTCTCCAGTCAGCTGATATCCGATAAGATGGCAGCGATTATACAGATACCTGCCATCTACATTTTCATATTTTACAGTATGCCATCCTGTAGGCTTCACCATTCCGATCGCTCCTCGCTCTTCATCAGGCATCAGCTCCGGTGTGATCTTGGATTCTGCATAACCACAGCGCCCCAGGGAATCTAGTTCACTATAAAATTCGTATGCAGGTCCTGCGCTTTTTTCATCAGAAAAAGATGGTACATTTCCATTGATCTCCACATATGGACTGCCGCTGTATTCTGGAATCTGATCCAGAGAAACAGATTCTGTCTGCCCTCCTGTCTTCGTCTGGGATTGTTTCAGCAATCCTGCCACTGCATCGGAAGCGGATTCCGAAACATCTTCCCAGAGGATCTGCGCATTTTCTTCTATATATGTAAGAAATACCTGTCCGAAGATCCGGCTTTGATCTTTTACCTCTTTCAGGCTCCGCGGCGGCATCCAGCCATTACATACTGCAAGGATGACACACAGGATAATGGCTGTGAGTATTTTGCGCCTGGGCTGTTTTTTTCGTTTATATTTTCGCTTGTATGTAGGATAACGCTTCTTTTTCACGGGCTCCCCTTACTTTTTTTTGTCTGACAGATATTATATGTGATGCAGAGATTATTATAACCGCAATTCTAGTCAAAAAGCAACCATACATTCGGTTTTTACTGCGGTATAATTTATGAACAGAAATATTTTTATATGTTAAATTTCCTTTAACTGCCAGTGTATTATTTTATGGTTTTCATATACTAGCAATGTAACAGTAAACCAAATAACAACCAAGGAGGAAATGAATTATGCCAAGTAACACTTCTTCTAACAAAGCAGTTGTTCCGGAAGCAAAGGGCGCACTTGACCGTTTCAAATATGAGGTAGCAAACGAGCTGGGTGTTCCGCTTACAGACGGATACAACGGAAACCTGACTTCCAAACAGAATGGATCCGTAGGCGGATATATGGTCAAAAAGATGATCGAGGCACAGGAGCGTCAGATGTCCGGCAACTCCCAGGGCGGCCAGCAGTACTAAATCTGTACGCGCAGGTAGTTTCATTGCTATGCTGAGTTGATCTAAGCTCATGCAAAAAAGATGCTGTCTGACAGAACTGAAAACCTGCCAGACAACATCTTTTTATTTTATATAAAAAGAAATCTTATTTCACAAACATATCCACACATTATACAAACATTGACACTCCCCACAGCTAAAGCAGGGGGATTCTTGCTTCTCCCACTACTGCATTGGCAAACACCTTACGGTACTGCAATGTCTTACACAGTGTCCACAAGCTATATTTATACTGTTCCCGTATGCCCTACGGTACAGTTTTTATCTTTATGCAGACTGCATCTGCAGTCCTTTTTTCAGAATATTAATACTTGCATTCGTATCCCGGTCATGAACCGCATGGCATTTGGGACACTCCCAGATGCGAATGCCCAGATTTTTTATCCGTGGATTTCTGTAGCCACAACAGCTGCAGGTCTGACTGCTCGGATACATCGTTGGTACTCTGTGAATTTCATTTCCATACCAGCCAGCTTTATATTCCAGCATTTCAAAAAATTTTGCCCAGGAAACACTCGCTATCGATTTTGACAGTTTATGATTCCGGATCATCCCCTTAACATTCAGATCTTCAATACAGATGGTTTGGTTTTCACGCACCAGCATCGTTGACTGTTTCTGCAGGAAATCATTCCGCTGATTGGTTACTTTCTCATACACTCTTGCCACCCTGATCCGCTGCTTCTCGCGGTTATGGGAATCTTTTTGTTTTCGGGAAAGCCTGCGCTGTTCTCTTATGAGTTTTCGCATTGAGCGTTCCAGATATCTGGGATTTGATACCGTATTTCCATTACTGTCGGAGTAGAACGCTTTGATTCCGACATCAATCCCTATCGTTCCGCCAGCATTTGAGCGTGGTTCCGGTTCAAAATCAACATTTAAAACCGCAAAATATTTTCCAGCCGGTGTGTGCTCAATGATCACGTGATTAATCTTTTCCACTTCCATCGACTGCCGTATTTTAACAAATCCAAGTTTCGGAAGTTTGATATATCTTCCCACAATACGAATATTATCTTTTTGATTTACCGTTCTGTATGACTGGAACCGGTTATGTTTACTTTTGAAGGTTGGATAGGAAGCCCGTTTCTCAAAGAAATTCACAAATCCCCGGTCGAGATCCCGCAAAGACTGCTGTAATGCAATGGAATCTGCTGCTTTCAGAAAGACAAACTCCTCTTGCTTTTTCAGTTCAGTCAGCATGCGGAAGTCTGGGAATAGCCGATCTTTTCCCCATTTTCATAGCCTTCCTTACGCATGGCAAGTCCCCGATTGTAAATGAACCGGCAACATCCCAGGGTCTGATGGATGAAGTTTTTCTGTTCTCTGTTCGGGTAGATTCTAAATTTAATTCCTTTTTGCATTATCCCATCTTATCCTTTTGTCTCTGCGATGTTTTCTGGTTTTCAATATACTGTTTTACTGTTTCCTGCGGAGCACCGCCCACCGTCGATACAAAATAGCTGTTTGTCCAGAGAGTCGGCATTTTCGTTTTAAGATAGGGAAATTCCTGTCTTAAAATTCTGGACGTATAGCCTTTAAATGACTTTACAGCTTTGTGGATGCCAAACTGAGGATCTACTTCCAAAAGCATATGAACATGGTCTGGCATGATCTCCATTTCCAGAATGTCTACAGAAAGATTTGCAGCATACTCTGTGAGCAGCTCCTTCAGCCGGACGTCCACACCATTAATTAATACTTTTCGTCTATACTTTGGACACCATACTACATGGTATTTACAGGAATAGACGACATTGTTGTTTGATTTATATGTTGTGTTCATATTTATATTATACTATGGTTTATTAGTTAATACAATTACTATTTTGTCCATCTTCAATTACTTGCATAAATTCGATGGACGCGTCTTATATCCCCATAGCTGAAGCAATGGGTTTTACGACGCATTGGATAAGATCCAAAAGTCTTAAAATCCTATATTTATTTACAGCAATTCCTGTACTTTCCGATATACAACCTCTGCAAATTCCTTATGTCCTGCTGCATTCAGATGTTCCTGATCTGCGTCACAGCAATGTACATAGGATGCTGCCGGAAGGAAACTGATATGACGTTCAGTTGCGATTTTTTCATAAACAGACTGCAGATTTCTGGAAACGATCACAGACTCTCTGGAAAACTCCTGGTCATATCCTTCCTGCCATACTTTTTCTCCCAGGTAGATCGGAGCCATGAGAAGGACTTTCGCTTTTGGCGCATATTCCTGGACCTGATCCAGCAATCTTATGATTCCCTTTCCGATTACATCTGCGGATGCTCCGAAAACAGTTTTACAGTCATTGGTTCCCAGCATCAGCGTGATCACATCCACCTGGGCATGTGTTTCCAGAAGTGTGGGAAGAAGTGCAGTTCCTTTTCTTCCATCGCGGAGCGGATCTTCGAAAACCGTTGTTCTTCCGCACAGTCCCTCCTCGATCACACGATATTCTTCTTTATTCAGTTTTTCCTGTAGCAGGCTTGTCCAGCGGACTCCCCACGGAAGTCTCTTCCTGCTCTCTCCGTCATAGCCCCATGTATTGGAATCTCCAAAGCATAATACCTGTTTCATTTCACCATATCCCTATCTAATTAGTATGTTTATTTGTTAGGTGAATCATATCATGCTATTCTCATTTGGTCAAATACACAAAAAAATAGCCTGCTATAGTTTGACTCTATAGCAGGCCATCTTACATACTCTTTTATATACTTTTTATCAGAGATTCTTTTTACAGTCCGATAAATCCTGTAACATCTCCGTTGATCACATAATGTGCACCATTATCTTCCGGTTTAATGTAGATTTTGAGGTCTTTCAGTTCAGAGGCTTTTTTGCCCATGTCTTCTGTCCAGATCTTTTTGATCCTGTCAGCAACCTCTGAAGTATGTATCTCTTTGCCCCAGTACTGAACATATACTTCTGTCACTGGTTCAGCTTTTTTAGCTGCTGTCTTTCTTGTTGTTTTAGCTGCTGTTGTCTTAGCTGTCGTCCTGGTTGTTGTTTTCTTAGCTGCAGCAGTTTTTCGTGTTGTTGTCTTCTTGGCGGCTGTTTTCTTAGCCGGCTCTTCTGATTTTACAGCTGTTGTTTTCTCTTCATCAGATTTTACTTCTGCTATTTTTTCTTCTATTGGTTTCGCAGCAGCAGGTTTTACCTCTGCTGTCTTCTCAGCTGCTTTTGTCTCTACAGAAGTTTTTGCATCGTCTGTCTTTGGTGTCTCAGCCTTAACGGCTTTCTCTTCGGATGCGGTTACTACAGATTTTGCAGGAGTCTCGCTTACTGAAGCCGTTTTTACAGTTGTCTTGGTTGCAGCTTTCTTTGTTCTAGCCATGTTTATAGCCTCCTTACAAGGGATTTGTTAATCTTTTCTCGAATTTTAGGATATCACTTTTTGTGAAAGAACGCAAGGTTAGATCCCCAGATTTTCCAGTTCTTCACTCATATACCCTTTGAGATGCTCCTTTAAAGCCTTATGCTGAGGCAGGATAAGATCAAAATCCAGTGCCAGAATCCCACCAGCTGCTTCACTTGCATTCTTCAGGATTCCCGCATCATTGTAGATATCACCGATCTTAAATTCCATCAGTCCGCTCTGGCGGATACCGAAAAGATCTCCTGGGCCCCGAAGCTTCAGATCTTCTCCGGCTATATAAAATCCATCATTGGATTCATTGAGGATCTTCAGACGTTTAGAAGTATTTTCTTCATTATTTCCCTGGATAAAAATGCAGTAAGACTGATGCTCTCCACGCCCTACACGGCCACGAAGCTGATGAAGCTGGGCAAGCCCGAAGCGTTCTGCATTTTCCACCATCATAACGGTAGCATTTGGCACATTCACTCCAACCTCCACAACTGTGGTAGATACCAGCACCTGGATCTCGCCAGAAGCAAACGCCTCCATGATCCTGTTTTTCTCTTTTGGCTTCATCTTTCCGTGAAGGATTTCTACTTTGATCTCCCCTGGAAGGATCTCCTGAAGCTTTCTGGCATAATCTGTAACATTCTCTGCCTCCAGGCCTTCGCTCTCTTCCACCATAGGACAGATCACATAAGCCTGCCTTCCCATCTGCACCTGCTTTTCAATAAAAGAATACGCCTTGGGACGGTAGGAAGTTCCTACTACGCAATTCTTGATCGGAAGTCTTTTTGCAGGAAGCTCGTCAATGATCGAAATATCCAGGTCTCCGTATAAAATGATCGCCAGTGTCCGGGGAATGGGGGTTGCGCTCATAACAAGTACATGAGGCGGATTTCCTCTGGTCGTCAGCGCTTCCCTCTGGCGAACGCCGAATCTGTGCTGCTCATCTGTGATCACAAGCCCCAGATTCTTATATTCCACCTTTTCCTGGATCAGGGCATGAGTTCCGATGATCACATTCACTTCACCGTCTGCAATCTTCTGATAGATCTCACGCTTCTGTCTGGCTGTGGTAGATCCTGTCAGAAGCACCGGATGGCAGGAAGCGATATTCTGTTCTTCCATCAGCCTCAGAAAGCCTTCGTAATGCTGATTTGCCAGAACCTCTGTCGGTACCATCAATGCACTCTGAAATCCATTCTCTGCTGAAAGTACCATAGCTAAAAATGCGATCACGGTCTTGCCGCTACCAACATCCCCCTGTACAAGCCTGGACATCAGCTTATGACCGCTCAGATCCCGTTCGATCTCATGCCAGACATTCTTCTGGGCTCCGGTCAGGTCATAGGGAAGCCCTTCTATGATCTCCTCGGTTGTCCATACTGGTTTCATTGGAAAAGTGTTTGGAGCCTCTTCTGTTTTCTCCTTCAAGAGCTGTATTGCCAGCACAAAAAGCAGAAATTCATCGAATACCAGACGTTTCCTGGCTGTGAGAAGCTCCTGCATATTTTTCGGAAAATGGATAGTCCGGATCGCATAATTGGCATCTGCAAGCTGATAGCGTTCCCGTATCTCCTCCGGCAGATATTCCCCATGGAGAGGCCTTGTATCCAAAATCTGATGGACCAACTTCGTGATCATCTTGTTGGAAAGTCCTTTCGTCAGACCATATACAGGCTGCATACTGTGAATGATCTCCTCATAAGCTGCCAGGGTAAAAATCTCCGGATGTTCCATCTGCGGACGGCCTTTTTTTCTGATGATCTTTCCTCTGAGGATAAACACACTGCCCTTTTTGAGTGTTCCCCTCAAATAAGGCGCATTGAACCAGGCAACCGGCAATCGGCCGCTTGCATCTGCCACAGTTGTTGTCAGAACCTGGAGATTGCGTATCTGGTTAATATAAATACCTGTTGCTATAGTGGCACGGATAGAGACTGTTTTGTCCTCCTCTGCTGATACAATCTCCACAGGCTCCTCATATATATCGTAAGTCCGCGGATAATAACGGAGAAGCTCTTCCGCAGTCGTGATCCCGATCTTCTGGAAAAGCTTCTCTGTTTTCTCACCCACGCCTTTTAATTCACGTAAAGGTGTCTTATCATTCATTTTTTGTGCTCTTTATTCTACAGAAATCAGATAGTAGTAAATTGGCTGTCCGCCCTGGTTCAGCTCAACCTCGCACTCCGGATATTTCTCAGTAAGAGAATCAGAAAGTGCCTCTGCATCTTCTTCAGATACATCCTCACCATAGTAAACACTGATGATCTCAGATTCCTCGTCAACCATCTCTGCTACCATCTCCTCTGCTACCTGAAGTCGATCCTTGCCTACTGCAAGGATACCTGCATCACCGATTCCCATGATATCTCCCTCATGGATTTCCTTGTCATCAATGCGTGTGTCACGAACTGCATAAGTAATCTGTCCGGTTTTTACTCTGGATATAGCATCTGTCATGGAAGCAAGATTCTCCTCGCCACCTTTTTCCGGAACAAAGCTGATCATTGCAGAAATTCCCTGTGGGATTGTCTTGGTTGGTACTACAATGATCTCCTTATCCTCAGTCAGATCCCTCGCCTGATTTGCTGCAAGGATAATATTCTTGTTATTCGGGAAAATATAAATTGTTTTTGCATTTACTTTCTCAATAGCATTGAGCATGTCTTCGGTACTCGGATTCATAGTCTGGCCGCCCTCGATCAGATAATCTACGCCAAGCTCACGGAAAATCTGAGAAAGTCCCTCACCTACGGATACGGAAATAAATCCATGATCCTTTGGAGGTTCTTTGTTTTCTGCCTGTTCTTTTGCAAGTTTTTCCGCATCTTTGATCAGTTTTTCCTGATGTTCTTCTCTCATATTGTCAATCTTCATGCGGGAAAGCTGACCATACGTGAGTGCGCGTTCAAAAGCCTGTCCCGGATGATTGGTGTGCACGTGTACCTTGACAATCTCATCATCAGCCACCAAAACAATGGAATCACCGATGGAATCCAGAAATTCACGGAAACGGTCGATCTCATCCTGTGGAAGCGGTTTTTCAAGAAGAATAATAAATTCTGTACAATATCCAAATTTGATATCTGCCTCTGCCTGAGGAGAAATCTTTGTGATCTTAGGAGCTGCTGATTCAAACTGGGAATAATCCACTTCTTTTCCATGATATCCGTCGATGGCACCACGGAAAACTTCCAGAAGTCCCTGTCCGCCAGAATCCACAACACCTGCTTCTTTCAGGACTGGAAGCATCTCCGGTGTTCTGGCAAGAGTTTCCTCTGCATGCTGAAAGATCCCGTCGAAAAAAGCATCCAGATCTTCTGCTGCATCAGCAAGCTCTGCGGCTCTGTCTGCTGCAGCTCTGGCTACAGTAAGAATGGTTCCCTCTTTTGGTTTCATAACTGCCTTGTATGCAGTTTCAACGCCTCGCTCCATAGCTGCGGCAATGGCAGGTGCATCCAGATCCGTAAGTTTACGCACACCTCTGGTAAATCCACGCAGAAGCTGTGACAGGATAACACCGGAATTACCTCTGGCTCCACGAAGGGAACCGGAAGAAATTGCCTTTGCCAGGGATTCCATATCCGGATCTGTAAGAGCACCTACTTCGGAAGCAGCAGACATGATGGTAAGCGTCATATTGGTTCCTGTATCTCCGTCAGGTACAGGAAACACATTCAGTTCATTGATCCATTCTTTCTTCGCTTCCAGATTCTTTGCTCCGGACAGAAACATTCTGGAAAGTATTTTAGCATCTATGGTTTTGTTATTCACCACAAGTTCCTCCTCTAAAACTAATCTATTGCACGTACGCCCTCAACCATAATGTTGATCTTTTCAATCTCCATTCCTGTAAAGGCTTCGACTTTATATTTTACATTGTTGACAAGATTGTCCGCAATAGTACTGATATTCACGCCATATGCTACGATGACATGAAAATTCAGCCGAATCTTGTTATCATCCGTGATCTTAACACTGATACCATGTTTCAGGCTGTCAATACGCAAAAGCTTGACCAGGCCATCCTTCATACTGATAGCTGCCATTCCGATGATACCAAAACACTCTACCGCCACACTGCCGGCATAAGTCGCAATGACATCCGTATCAATTACGATCTGACCCAATCCGGAATCTATACGTCCATTCATATGGTTACCTCCATTGTTTCATTCAGATTAAATTATATAAAACCATTATAACCTTTTTTTTATAATTACGCAATGATAGAGTTCAACTTGTTTTATCTTATAGAAAAAATCCTTTATTTTCAATGGTTTCCAGTGCTTTTGTATACGGCAACTCTTCGTCTGATTGCGTCTGTTTTCTTTTATTTGTCACAAAAATTGTCAAAATAAAAAGCCATAATACCGGGTGATTTTCTATATTTCAAATCGTTCTAACCTATGCTATACTAAAAGAGCTGTCGAACCTCCAGCAGAAAGGAGGTGGCCACGATGGAAGAAATTCTCACCTCATTCCTTGTCTCCGTTGTAGCAGGCGTAGTTAGCTACTACATATGCAAACGGCTGGACGGTAGACGATAGGCAGCAACAGCCTAAACGGAATAACTCACCGTAACGAGCAAGAAAGCCCCCAGAGCTGCAACTCTGGGGGCTTTCACTTTGCCACTTGGAATCTCACCACATTCCTTAGCTGTTATTATCATATGCTATTACCGGAAAAAAGTCAACTCAAAACGTCACGAAACCATATCTCTGAACATATCTCTGAATCAATCACATATCCAGAAATGGCTTAAAATCAACACTTTCCAGACTTCACGGTATGAATATATTGCTTTTTTTATGATTACGCAATGATAGAATCCAACTTGTTTTATCTTATAGAAAATTAAGCTCATCCACTCTATTGAAGGGAAACCCCGAATTACGATGGAGCATACTGGCCGATACTATGAAGCCGGTTTTTCCTTTTCGTTTATCTACTTATAATCCTTTTACAAACTCAACTGCATTTTTTATATCTTCTTCATCTGGATGCCCTTTTGCAATTCCACCAACCAGTTTAAATGGACCAAATGTGTCATAACCTTTGCACCCGAATTTTCCTATCACTTTAGAACGCTTCTTATCCAAAATCTGCTCTATGGATTTATAATTGGCACTTCCACCATAAGTACAGATCAGAAATACCTTTTTGTCATCCGGTAGATTCTTCTCTGCAAATCCCAATATCGACTGATAAAATTTTGAAAAATATATTCCTGATGCAAACCCAATCATATCATAACTGCTCAGATCTGCATCTGGTTGTTTTACAGCATCAATCAAATCGACCTGGCACGTTTCTGCTATGCCCTTTACTAATTTTTCTGTATTTCCATGATGTACCGATGCATATACGATTGCTTTTCTCATTTGTTTTCCTTTCTGCCTGCGCCATCAATCAGGTCATAACTCATGTCCAAAAAGTCCAGTATCTTTGCTTTACTGACCGAACCATCCAGTAAAATCGTGATCCAGTGCTGCTTGTTCATATGGTATCCAGGTAAAAATCCATGAGTCTGAATAATCAAATTCGTCATGTCCGGATCACACTTTACATCCATGATATCAACCGACTCTTTTCCTTCTAATCCCAGTTTTGATTTTTCGACAGTCATGATCACTGCATACCATTTTCCGTTTTTATGTCGGAGTACTGCACTGTCTGGCGATGTGCTCCATAAATATTCTGGGACTGTCCCGTACTGTTTCTGCACATATTTAAAGATTTCTTCCGTCTTCACAATCTATTCAACTCCTGACGTTTCTGATATCCTACCCATAATCATACCATATTTTCGGATTCCGAACTACCTGCTAAATTCTTTTGTATTTTTCCGGTTTTCCTGACTTTAATTAATGGAAGGGTAAAACAACTATGACAGGAGGTAAAGATACACTTCCGGAAAATCCCAAGCTCTAATAAAATCCAGAAGAAGCAGATTGAAAATGTTGAATCTAAACAGGCTGCTACCATCCGGGAAAAACAGGATTTGCAAAAAACAGAAGTTGCTAAATATCATTTAACAAAATTTTTTCTGTGTTACTGAATACTTCGCAAACACAACTTGCATCCCTAGGAAAAGAAGAAATTTTATAAAGGGCGAGGTGTCATCTTAACACATCTCTCGCTCTTTCATTACTCCTATATTTCACTCAATAATTCTGTTTCTTTCTGTTTCACTAGTTCAATCTCTTGCTGATATCGTTTTAGTGATGCTTTCATGAGATGATTTCTATTCTCTTGACTCCAAGTATCCATTGTTTTTTGTCCATAAAACAATGTAAAATCATGAATAGTAGCTGCTATTTGTTGAATCGATTCTGACCAGGAATTACATTTCAGCGGTGTACTTGGAAGGTCTGTAATTTTAAAATATAAAGATGTTATTTGTCTGTTAAACATTTGTACATTATCGACTAATTGGTTCTCTGAAATAGTATCATTAGAATATTCTCTATATTGGGCAATGAATTGATTGGCGCAATCTATTATTTCATTTAAATATTGTTTTGCTTGTTTAATGTATTCTTCTTGTGTTACAGTCTGCTGATTTAACATCCTCAATGCATTATAAGAAATCTGTCTTTCTACAAATATCCCATCTATTATTTCGGAATTTTTTCCGTTTCCATACCAATGCTTTTTATCCATTGTATCATCAACCCAAATAGTAATCCAAGCAAAATTACACTTTACCATATCCTGTTCATCATATCCCATATGACAACGTATCATATTAGCTGGCAAACCATTTAATCGCTGTTCTTGTGCCGCATTTTTATAAACATTCGAATATTTTATATCATCAACAATGCTTTTCACTATTCTTACAATATCAGATTCTGCAAAATGATATTTCAAAATAACCTTAGCGGTATATTGTTTTTGTAAAGATTGATGAAATGGCACAACCTCATATATAATATATTCATCAGTATCTTTATATATATTTTGCTTTTCATATGGCGTATACTTCTGAATCGGAAAATAAATAGTTCCTGTTATATTAGCTCTGAACACAGGATGCTGAATATTATCGCCTTTTTGATTCCATATATCTGTCATTCGAATAATAAGTTCGTTTATTTCTTCAAGGGATTTTTTTCCCTTTTTTATTATAAAATCCGCAGTTAATGCATTGCATAAAAAATGTGTATACAAGCTTATTTTATTTTCCGGTGGATAAAAAGCCGAGTTCTCGCTTGCTCCACAAGAAGCCATAACTGCATATCCTGCTCCTGCAAACTCTTCAACCAATTCACTAATTCCTAATGTTTCAACTTTAGGAATCATAAAATCACCTGAGCGGCAGCTATCCAAAATGATAATTTTGTTTTTTGCTTTTATCGCATTCACCAACTCAATCACTTCTTGTACACGTATATTAGTTTCACTGAGTGCAAGTGTTCCATTATTACCATGACCAGAAAAGTAAAAAATATACGTATCATCCGCTTCTACCAACATCGATGCTATTTTCAATTCATCAGCAAGCTCATTTATATTAACCGTACCAGAACTTCCCAAAGTTCTAATATCCCGTTGGGATACGCATAATCCATTTACCAATGCATCCTTCACTGCTATTATATCGTTTTTACAAGCTTCTAAATTTGGTGTTCTTGGGTTATCATAATTACTTACTCCTACCAGTGTAGCTTTTACTGTTCCCATTCTATCCTCGCCTGACTTTTTAAATAATCATACAGTTGTTCATTATTTTCTTTAATATTCTCAATGCCAGCCAGTAGCCTTGCCAATCTCATCCGCACAGATAAATCCAAGTATTGCTGCGAGATATTCCATCCTATGATTCACAATGCCGACCACACACAAAACCATAATTGCTCTATTTCCAACCCATATGCCATTCGGTCCGTAATTATGGTTTTTTCTGAATTTGAAAAGCATATATTGAATCAGCAAAGTACATAAGAAAAATCCAATTCCATAAATCGTTAATTCCAGCATATCTTTAACCTCTTCAAGATATTTCTATACAATATATTCCAAGTTCCTTGTTGGAGCATGTTCTTATTCCAACACTACTTCTTCCCTGCTCATATAATTTCTGTACAATGTGATCAGCTACTTTCTTCTCTATGGCAACTTTATTTAGTCTGCCTTCTGCACGAAATTCATATATCCGTTCATTCTTTTCAATTAACCTGTCTATATATGCCATAAGTCGGTGTCTCATCTGAAAAGAACAACCTTTCTGCACATAATAATTTGCTTTTTTGCTTCTGCATACTGGCAAGCTACTATCTGCTTTGTGATCCCGATTCATTAATTCATCTGTCAGATTAAAATAATCATATATGGACTGCTTATTCTGCCCTGTTGCACCTATATCCCAAGTAACATCTAACTGATACGGTTCTCCACCAATATCCACAATATTCCATGCATGTGGCACGCACTGTCCGCTTTTTATTGAATCACCGGTTACAACGATACACTTCACATCGACTGCATTTAAAAGAACTTTTACTGCTTTAGCAATCCGCTTTATGGTGTGCAAAAACACCGAGAATATTGTGTGAGGCAATCACTCTGGACACTTTATCCGTATCAGCTCCTTCATAATCATATTCAATGTTCTGGCAAATCCAGTCGTGCACCCGAAGTTCTTTTTCGTAATCATTACATTCCAGCAAATGCAGCTGCCCTGCCAGTTCATTCACTACTTTTTCAATTTTACGATTATATTCTTTTACCTTCTCTTTCGTAAAAAAATACTGCGGACATATCGCAAGACGTCCAAACATATCACTGGCAGTGCTACAAGCGGACTGATTCAAGAAATAAATCAATGGATTATCCCTCGTCATTGCCATGAATATACGCTCAAAACTCTCCTGGCTGAATTCTCCACGCACCGAAATTGGAATAATCTCCTGATGTGACATTACACCTTTGTAAAATGCCTTATAGATCGCCTGCTCTTGTTTATTCAGTTGATGATAATAATAGCGGTCTACAATCATTTCCTGTGACTCCCTTACTCTCCTGTAAAATACACCATCACTACCGTAATATCATCTCCACACCCAAGTTCACTGGTCTCTGTCAGCCAGTTCTTCAGATTTGCCTGTACTGTCTCATCTCCATGCTCTTGAATCATCTGCAGATAATCCTTACATGTCTTCTGGTACTCTTCATCAGAAGTATAACTGTTTGCAAATCCATCTGTAGAAAGGATATACATATATGGCTCTTCACTTTCCATTTCCCGTCTTCGCACCGATGCCACGGCTTTTCTCCATGCATCCGGTTTTGAAAGGGAATGTGTTTCTGTTCCAAGGAATTTCTCCGGTTCTACCAGTGGTTCGACTTCTTCTTTTGTCACAACACTGATATCTCCATCTCCGATCTGGAAGGAAAATACAAAGCTGTCTGTCACTAACATTCCCAGCAGCGTCGTTCCATACAATGAAAATACAGACGGCCACTTGATATTTCCATCTTCATCGGTCATTCCCTCTACTTTATTTTTATAAAAAGACTGTTTCACCCTTGCCTGCCACTCTTCACATACATCCTGAGCAAACCGCATATCACCTTCCCTGTTAAGGAACGTGATCAGATTAGAAATCCCTGTCTCATCTTCGCTATAAATTTTCAGATAGTTCTTCATCACTTCATAAAAAGAATTCACAGCAATCATAGAACCTCTGTCACTTCTGGGACATTTGGAACTTCCATGTCCGTCTGCAACTGCAATGATCGCAATCTTATCTGATATTTCTACGATTCGTTTATTATCCTGGCAAGGCATTTGGTTTCTTACGTGAGTCGCACCCTTGACGATTTCGTCACATATATATCGTTTCATCCGACTCCTCCTCTTCTTACCAGACAGCTCCTTCATCAAAATCATCTGGATTTGGAATATTACTCATATCAAGTACCAGTGGTGCCCCATTGTTTGCCGGTGCAAACGGATCATCTGCCGGTGCAGATGCTACGGAAGCTCCTGATGCAGCTGCAGGCGTGGATACGGATGCTGCAGGTGTAGATGCTGCAACCGAATTCATTGGCTTACTTGATGGTGCGGATACCATAGAAGCTGTGGTAGATGCCCATTTAATCATCTTTGCAAGTGCTGTTGCATTATTCGCCTGCAGAACAAGCTCTTTATTTCCAGTAAACTCAATCAGTACTTCATCATCTGCATCCTGTCCAATGGAGATTGCAATCTTCACTGCTTTTCGAAACCATGGCAGTTTTTTCAGTTTCTCCATGCTCTTTTTATAATCATCTGTCGGCTGTCCATCTGAAAGAAGTACAATCACCGGCGGTAATGCTCTCTCCGGCATTGGTGGAATACTTAACTGTGCAGCCAAAAGATCAAATGCTTTTCCAAGTTCTGTCAGTCCATTGGCATCCATATCTCCCCATCCATAATCCTCTACTGGCACCGGACTGGATGTAATCCAGCTTGCTCCAGATGAAAACTGTAACGCACGGATCAGAAGCTGTGCATTTGGATTATTGTCCGCTGCTGAGCGCATTTCCGGTATGCACTCCTGAATCGTGTTATTTACGATTCCAATCTTCTCTCCATACATAGATCCGGAACAATCTACTACCCAAAAGAAATGAATCGGTCTTGTTGCTAACTCTCCACCTGGTCTTTGTAATACTTCCATGGTAAATCCCTCCCACATGTGTTTTTATTATTTTCTCAATCCTTATTTGAACTCCCCTGTTGATTCAGGGAATAAAATCTTTACACCTTTTGCAATTCCAGCTGTCTTTCCTGGAGCAACTGGTATCTGTGTGCCATCTGCTTTCTGATACGTCCAGTTCACCTTGTCCTCATTCCGGATTCCCCAGAGTGCTGGGTTCTTTGGATTCTGAACGACAGAACCTACTACGGTATCCATATCAAAATCATCGTAAACATGATGATGTAACAGCTTTGTATTCTGATTTAACAGCACTCGGTTCTTTCCAATGATAATCTTATTTGGTACTTGTACTGTCTTTCCGCAGTTCCAACAGGTATGTGCCACACCCTTTGCTTCCAGATCCTCATCATAAAAAAGCTGTGCGCCGCAGGAACATTGTAACATTCCGCTCATCATGTTAGAGAATAACGTCATCCATTCCGGTTCCGTAATACGTTTGCTTGGTTCGTTCAGTCCAACTGTAAATGCTTTAGTAGACATCTGTCGCAGTTTTTCCGGATACAATGGCCAGTAAATCATTGCATTATCATGGATTCCTTTCACCGGTCTGTTCGTCTTATTATTCGGATCAAAGATAAATACCGGATCTGTGCCATACAACTTCACTCTGGCTGCCATATCCATGCAACGGATACTTGCTTCCAGCTTTCCTTCCAGTGGATGATTTACCATAAAAAGATAGAACAGTAGCACGGAAAGTGAATATCGGTCTGTATCTTTGGATGGTCGTTTTTCTCCTCTTACAATCTCCGGTGCCATAAATCCCGGTGTGCCAAGGACTCCACCTGGCTTACTGTTATCAAAGGATACGTTGTCATTATCACAAATCAGTACATCTCCATTATCCGGATTAAAGAATAAGTTTCCGAAAGAAATATCCTGGTACTTGGCTCCCATAGCGTGCAGTTTTTGATAGCCTCTGGTCAAATTAAAAGCAGTTCTGCACAGGGTATAAAAAGACGGATTCACACGTTTCTTCATCAGATCTACGATACTCTTATAATTTTTCGGTCGAAGAGGCATGATATAACCATACAGATCACTTTTCGCTGGTACAATCAGTTCCATAGGCCAGAGAAAGCTTTCATCTGGTGAACCTTTTGCAATGATTGTTTCCAGAATCTTTTTCTGACGCTCTGTGGCACTGCCCTTAAAGTACCATTTCAGTGCATAATGATTGCCGCTACATTTCACATCATAGACTTCTCCCTGCCCACCGGCTCCCAGGAGACTGACTACCTCATATTTGTTTCCACTCTCTGAAGTGAGAATTGTTCCATTTTTTAATTGTCCTTCCATTATGGTATCTGCCTCCTTTGTTTGATCAACTGCAATACCTGATTTACTACACTTCCATCCGCCACGATCATGCAATAGGATTTATTTCCAAACTGCATCTCGCAGGCATTGCTGTATGGAGTAATTGCGGTCAGATAACGATAGGTCTTGTCAAATCCCCATTCCGTTGCCTGAAACACAATCCTCTGATTCGTTATGTATAAGATTCCCCGGTGCTGTACAAGTTCTGTATGCTCTACCGTTCTTCCTCTTCCGGAACTCCATCTGGTTCCCTCAAATAATCCTGGGGTACTTCCACCCACATGACGGAACTCTTTCACTGTTTTCTGCTCCATATTGATTGCCTTATCAATAAAATGAATCTTTTCTCCACGTTTCAGGAACAGTTTGTCTGTGTTTAAAATTGGAAGTCTGCCAGCAATGATCTCCTGTCTCGCTGCATCCGGCAAAATCGTTGTCACCGTAGGAATCTGGTTCCGATTTCCAAATAGTGCATCAAAAAGTCCCATCCTCTCACCTCTTTACTCAGTCAATATACCGTAAATCTTCTCTTTCGTTGTCGCATAGCAGGCGACAATCTGAAACTTATGCTATACCAGCTGATATTTAAATTTGTTCTTTCTTGCATATTCTTCTGCATAAGACTCAAAAGAACATTGAATAATAAACTGCTTGTCTGTATTGGTAAATGCGTCCTGCCCGATCTGCTTTACACTGTCCGGAATCACAATAAAATCCAAAGAACTGCAGCCGAAAAATGCACGTTCACCGATGGCTTCCAGTTTTTCATGTAATTCCACTTTTTTAAGATTTATACAGCCTTCAAACATATGATTCGGGATTCTTCCTATATTCTCTGGAATCGTCACATGCTCCATTGACTGACAATCTGCCAGCAGTCTATCACCTAACCAGAACACACTCTTAGGAATCTCGATTGTTCGCAAGCCAGTCCCTTTCAATGCACCGGCTCCGATTGTCTTCAATGCCATCGGCAATGAGATTGATTTAAGACTACTGCAGTTTTCAAAAGCTGAATCCTCAATTTCTTCGATACTGATCGGCAATACCACCTGATGCAATTTGTTACATCCTGAGAAAGCATTTCGTCCAATATACGCTATTCCTTCTGTCAGAATGGCTTCTTCGGTCGGAGAATTGCTGAAGCTGTCATCTGCGATCTCCACTACCGGTGTGTTCCCGGATCTGTTCTGGAAAATAATCGTTTTGTTCTTATCTCCACGGAATCCAGTCACCGCAAGACCTTTTCCTCTGTGGCTTTTCTCATATGTAAAAAGATCTCCATAAGATCTGCCAGAAGATGACCGTTCTCCCTGAATCGCCGGGCCGCTTCCCTGCTTCTGAATGGAAATATCGCAGGCTTTTCCAAGAACTTTTCCTCCATAGCAAGAACACCATACCGATACAATCCAGTCTGCATTGACACGGCTCATACCAAAATCGTCCATAAGCTGCTTCACGTAACGGAAAGCAAAGGTATTATTGATATGGGATGCGTTCTGGATATCCTGAGCAATTCCCATGTTATATGCCATCAACAGTAAATTGACATTCTTCGCCTGATCTGGAAATAAGTCTTTTACCAATGCAGTAAATTTCTTTCTATCGTCCAGAGATGCCTGGTGTCTCGTAAGCATCTCTTCAAAATCCTGTTCAAAAATAACTCATCACCTTCTTGTCTGCTATTGTGCTGTGTCAAATCTTATTCCACACCAAGTGCTTTAAATACTGCTTCTTCTGCGGAAGAATAGAAGATCAGGCTAAATGCACCAACCAAATCTGATGGTACAGTTCCCAGATCTCCTGCAGAAGTAATTGGCAGTAACACCTTCTTCGCTCCACTGTCCAGACATACTTGCAGAGTACTTGCTAGCTCATCTACCTTGATCAGAGTACCTCCAATACTGATTTCACCAAGAATTGCAAGACTGTTAAGTGGTGTCTTTCCAAGTGCTGCGGAACAAATCGCAATCAATGTCGGCAATGCCAGATTTCCAGTCATTCCAATGCCCTGCATATCCTGATAGTTAATGATATAGTCCTTTGTAGTGGTACTAATCTGACCGGAAATACGGTTTCCATTTGCTTTCAGGTAATTAAACGCTGTATTTGTTGCTTCTTTCGGCTCTTTTCCTGATCCAATACCAGTACAGGTCAGCTTTCCATTACCAGGCATCATCTGTGTTTCCAGCATATAGCAACCAATCATACCCGTCTTTGATTTTGAAACAGTATAAACTGCTCCTGGTTTTCCTATGCCTTCCGGGATCAGCTTGCCGCCGCCCTGCTCTGGAACTGAAACATAATGCTCTTCAAAGCTGTCATTGTCTGTATAAGAGAAATTCACATCATAGAACTCCATGCCGCCGATCTTTTTTAACTGCTCTTTGACTCTGCGACGAAGTTCCAGTGAAATCTCCACAATCTCACGTAATTCTTCTTTTGTTACTTCTCCATCCGGATACAACAGTTTTGTAAATCCGGAAATCATCTTGCGGACTGCAATGGTATCACGCTGATTCAGGTTGTTTCCAAGACGGAAATACTTGTCCATCAGATCACTGTAGCTGTCCTTACGAAGTTCACGCATAAACTCTGACAGATAATCTGTGATAAATCCATAATCGTTGGTAAAAGAAGCCGGTCTATATTTCGGAATCTCCCAGCCAGGAATATAACAATGCATACGATCCAGGAATGCTGTATCTGTTCCCATTTCTGGTGGGAATGGATCAAATAAGCTGGAAGTCTTTAAAAGAGTATCTACGCTCTGATTGATATTTCCTACAAATACCATAGAAGCCTTTGCCTGAATCTCTGCTTTTCCTCGTGAAAATGCTCCGGATGCCATATATCCTTTCATGATCTGGATACCGTCTTTGTCTTTAAACTTGATACCAGCAACCTCATCAAAAGCCACACAGTCCCACATACCTACAAGACCTACTGTATGATTGGACATGTTATAAAAGAGGTTTGCTACGGTTGTCTGTCCTCCGGCAACTAGAATACTGTTCGGAGAAATCTGCTCATATATGTAAGATTTACCAGTAGAACGTGGTCCCAATTCACAAAGATTGAAGTTATTCTCTACAAGTGGAATCATACGTGCAATTAAAAGCCATTTTGCTCTCTCACTGAAACTTTCCGGCTCCAAACCTGTAGAGCGAAGCAGGATATCCATCCATTCCTCTTTTGTAAATGCTTTTCTTCCATTTCTCACTTCATCCATATCTACATGTGGCATCTGAATTGGTGTCAACTTACGGATACGGATTGGCTGCGTATTCTTCTTATCTTCCTCAATAAACTCATATTCCATCTGCAGGATACACCAGATACCACCACAGAGCAGACGGTCATAATCCTTTACATAATCCGGGTGAATCGGAATTCCTTTTACACCCAGATTGGAGAAAGTCGCTTCATAACGATCTTCTTTCGTATTCAACACAACCGTAATACGGTCAATCACGGTATAACTGCCTCTTTCACGCAAAAGAGAGAGAATCTTCTGTGCCTCATCCGGACGCACATAATTATCTCTCAAAATACGCTTTACATTCTCTACACCTTCTTCAATAATCTCCTCATCGTCGGAATTACAGTATTGTCCAAGGAGATATTCCAGTACATAAACCGGAACATTGGCTCCCTCACGGATGGACTTGGTTAAATCCTTCCGGACAATACGACCGTCATAGTATTGACGGAGTTTTTGCTTTATTTCTTCTCTTTTATCATCTATTTCTAAAAACGAATCTTCCATAACTTTGGTACCTCCACGTTGAAAATTACATAAGTTTTATTTTTCTTCTTCAAACAATTTCAAATACTCGCTTTTCTTCTTTTCTATAACACGAGTTTCTTGATGATTAGCAATTTTAACTAATACTCTATCTATAAATTGTTCTCTTGCCTTACATATATCATATAGAGATAGAACAGCAATTCCTATAACAATTACAAAAAATATATTCCACTTGAAATCACCCCAGGTTTTTATTGTTGCACATAGACATCCTACAAATATCAATGCAGCAATTATTTTACATCCATTTCTTAACCGTCTAAGCCATTTTTGTTTAGCATTTTTTCCTGCCTTAAGAGCGCTTAACTGGGCATTTTCATATAGTTTTTGCTTTTCTTCTGCCTTTTCAAGTTCTTTTTCTTGCTTATAATTTACTATAATGCTATCATCATATTTTTGTTTGATTTCCATTATAGTATTTTCATTGGTTAGGTTCTCATCTCCAAATGTTTCTTTCCACAATTCTCTATGTACGTAATGGCTTGTTCTAAGTGCAGTAACCTCTTCTGAAGTCACTTTCCCCTCCAACTTCATTTGTTCTAACACTTCTGATAGCTTATTAAGTAATTCCGGCATAGGTTGTAATGCCGCATATGCGTTATTTAACAACTGTTTTTCTGGCAAATCAGTACTTGTCCCATTTTTTACCCAAAGCATGGCCGATAATTCTGCTGAAGTAAGCACTAATGGAAAAGCTTTTTTATTAACATTTCTTTTATAATAATAATTAACTGAATTCGCTAAATCGAAATTATTTGTCACAAATATTGCTCTTGCATTTTCAATATTTTCACACACATAATTATTACGTAATCTATGTATTGCAAGTATTGAATCTACATCTCTTTCGATATTTTCTTGCTTGTAACTTTTAGCACGTTTACGTATACTTGCTATTAGTTCTTTTTCATCCAGTACTTCACTTTCATCCACTGTTCCATTTTCTTTAACTGTATACTCTGGGATATTTTTTTCAATAATCTGAAATGTATTTTTTAATTGACTTTTCCAATTATCTTTTAAACGTTCTACACCACTGACAGTATATTTTTTTCTGTCTAATCCCTCCAAAGTTCTTCCTGTATATTTGCCTGATCTCAGCGAGTGTTGATAAGCTGATAAAATATTTTTCATTTCAGTTTCAGCATGATAAAAAAAACAAAAATTAGCTTTTTGTTTTTTTAATTGTTCATGCAATAAATTAGCAGCCTTTTTCTCTTCTTCTGATTGATAGCCCAATAAGTTTAAAAGAATTGGGGTATCATAATAGAAATCTACATTTCGATAATTTGCAGATAGTAAATTTCCATTTTCAGGTTGCAAATATACTACTGTCTTTAAAAAATACCCTTTTACTAAATCCAGAATGTCTCTATATTCTATTGTATTATCTTTTTTATTATCAAATATGTATCTACCAATATAGTAATCTATTTCATGCTCTTTAGGTGATAATTCTATTTGCTGTTCTAATCTATCTATCCCTACAAACAATCCATATCTAGAGAAAAAATCCTGTAGACGTAGAATGCTCTCCTCTGATGTATAATTCTGTTTCCATCGTGTACAATGATTTCTTAAATAAAATGCTAATTTATCGCCAATTTTATTCACTCTATCATCGCATTCTTTACATCTTTTATCGAAATTATCAGCAAATTCACCGAGGTCTTTTATTAAAAAATATTTTTTTCGTTCTCTCTTTATACATTTTTTAGGATTTCTATTCAATATTTTTTTTATAACCGACTCTGGAATATCTTTATAACCATAAAAAGCCCCCATACTTTGCACAATATAATCGATTTTTATTTCTCCACCAATAGATGTTTTTTGTGCTATGGAATACAATATAAATGGGGTTATTAAATCAAGTAAATCATTCCTTTTTTCTTCCCACATGGTTTCCATCATAACAGCACTCGTTGTAAGAATAATGTTATTCATTTTCCATATTTCTCCTTAGTTAAAATCCAAAATCATCCACAAATGCAATATCAATCATAAACTCATACCGCTGCAGAATATTCTTCTCATCATTCGCATCTGCCAGTACCAAATAATACTTATCACCATACTTATATTCTCTGGACTTCAATGTAAACTTTTCATGGAACGTTCTCTTCTCTGGTGCATCTTCCCGGCTGTTCGCAACAATCGGCACATCAAAGGAAATCTTTTCTCCATCTTCTGTAGTAAAATAAGCCACCAAACTTCTTGCTTTCATAGTATCAGTTACTTTCTCTGTCTGGATAAAATCAAAGTAAGTAATCAGATTTGTCACTTTTCGGTTCACGGAAGTAAGAATCACATCTACATAATCGTAAGCAACCGCTCTGGTATTTGTTGTCAACTCAATTACCGGAATTATCATCTCCTGAAGAGAAGAACCACCATGCACATAGTTCTGTCCACCACCGGCCACTTTGAATATGTCTGCTCCAATCGGCGTTGTCACATATAAATTGTTCATATATGCCATCAATCTGGACTTCATTCCCGGTTCGTTTACCTTCTGTGTTGTAAGTAGGAACCGTTTATTGGAATATGTACAGATTTCCCGGTCATAGGATACCTTATCAAATTCATGCAACTTATCTCTTTTATACAGAAAACCATGATCTGCTGTGACAAAGAATTTCGGTGCTGATATATAGCTGGTCAGTTTCTTGATCAGCTTATGAATTTCTTCAATTGCTTCTGAACACGCTGTAAATACTTCACTTTCACTGGCAGGCTTATCCCCACGAGCATCCACCTGATTGTGATAAATGTATACGATATTCTTCTTCTGCAGCAATTCACGAATTTTCTCTTTATTAGCACTTGCCACTTCATCAAAAGCTAATGCTACATTATTTTCATTCTGTACCTTTAAAATCTTGTCTCTGGATGTCAGATCACCGCAACTCTGTCCGTCTACTGTGACATTCAACTTATCATCTACCTGCAATTCCTTATGCGGCAAAAGACTTGCCATGCCCACTGATGTTACAGACGGCAGTCCACTGATCATACACTCCAATTTCGGTGTACACTTTTCATCCAGTTCCAGTCGTTCCATCAATTCCTTTGCACATTCATATCGGAATGCATCAGAAATAATAACGATGACACGATTCTTTCCTTCATAAGCTTTCAGATAATTGCGATAAAAGTCTTCCTGACGTTTTAATCCAGTATCTGCCATTAAATTCTCCGTCAGCTCCTGATTCCACTTCGGTGTTACTTTCTGCAGATAGGTAAAAGAATACATATTCTCAATCCGTTCTCTTACCTGTGAAAATCTCTCTGTTTCTTCTATACAGTCATAGGCACTGTAAAACCATCTATAATAAGAATCAACCAAATATGTCTGTTTCTGATAATCAGCTACCATAGCCTTAATATCACTGGTCACTTCCAGAACGGAGATTGCTTTCATCATCTGGTAAGCGTATTTGATTGCCTGATATTCGTTTTTATATACATTTCCAAAATGGCAGGACTTTGCTGTTCGCTGCTCTGCGATCTGAGCAAGGTTCATGCCATCAATCTGAGCATCCAGAATCTCATCATTCAACTGATCCAGTGCCCAGTCAATTAAGATATTATCCAATCCTCTGAACGCATCACAATTTGCAATATCCAGAAGCTGTGCAGACTGATCTTTTGATTTGTCAGCATCTTTTTTCAGTTCATCCCGGATTCTGCTCACTACCCGTAACGTCTTGTCCACTTTTTCTGATAATGCATCATACGCATCTTGATAAAGCACATTGTCCATCAAATTCCGGACAAATACTACAACATCATTCTTCTTTTTTAACACATAAGATTTCAAAACAACTGGCCATGTATCTTTCAACGCTACTGATGCATAAGTCAATAACATACATGCTGCCAGATCATCTACGTTCGGATTTTCAGACTGATATCCGAAATACTTCTCACATAACTCCCAAAACTTATCTAAAAGTCCGTTATCCTCCAAGGCTTTCATGTATGCTTCGTTATCATTTAATAATAACTGTCTTGTAATCTCTTCAAAATTCGGGGTCTTTACATCTGTAAGCACAGCAATAAGACCAATATCAATGGTTTCCACATTGAAATGGTCTATGCCAAGTTCTTTAAACTTCTCAATACGATCTTTGTTCTTCCAGAAGTTACTATACTGCGCCAGATGTTCTTTAAATCGATTATCAATTCCTATTTCCTGTGACATCTGGGATATCCGGTCCGTGTAATAGGTCACCGAGTAATAATACATATCTGCTAATGGATTTTCTGCATCACTTGGTTTTGGAAACGGTGCATATACAAGATACTTGTTTTCTGTATCTGACTCATTCAATAACCATTTGGAATAGAACCAGCTCGTACCATCCAGAATATGTAATTTTGCATTATCCAACTGTAGCTCAGATACTTCGTCTTCATATTCTCCTTTATCATCAAACCAGAATATAATCCGGGTATCTTCTTTAGAAAATTCATTGTTTAGTTGTTCTTGTATATTTTGTAAATCCATCTTTGCCACCTTTAAGTTTGTTTGTGCCTGATTTCTGCACAGTTTATGATATCTTTAATTTGCTCTCAATCCAGAAAATGACGATCCACAATACGAAGTTGAATTTCTTTCCTGTACAAGACTTGCATACTCTATTTTCCCAATATTCTCTCCACATCCAGAGATGTTCTTGTAGCCGCAATATCTGGATCAGTTATCAAACACTTTTGTGTTCGATAATCGGTAATGTGATTCCTAAATCATATATTACATACCTCTGCAAATCAGTGAATTGTAATGTTTTCTGAAATAATAAAGCTGAACACCAACAAACTCTTCTCTTTCTTCTCTATTGTATAACTCATCCATTATCTTTTTAAGCGTTGCTGATGTACATTTTCCTTTTGTATTCAATCTTTTCATCATTCTTTTTGCTCTGCCATAGGCATCTTTTCTCCCCTTCAACAATTCTGTAGACGTATCTCTTACTGTTCCATCCTTTTTCTGAATGCCATTCAGTAGCAGAGTTTCATTTATATCTTTTTCCATCTCATCATCTCTAGGCTTCGTGTAAATTTTTCCTTCTGAATCATATGCAATCTTATCCATCTGAGACTTATTAAACGGATTAATCGTTATTTCTGTTTCTTTTTTATGTGCATCACAACAAAGAATATGTTCCTTCTTTCCTGTAACTTTCTCACCACCATCACATACTCCAAGCATATTATTATAATCAATTGCCATTTCTTTATTTTTGCTCAATGGTACAAGATGCTCCACTCTAGAATGATTGTCCATACGGATACGTTTCATACAATAAGCGCAAATTCCATGTTGTTCGTGAAGCAAAATTTCTTTCACCTCGTTCTTTGGAAAATCATTGTCGAAAACATTACGGATTGCTGCTGTATCATCCTCACTCACGTTTTTCCATTTTTCGCTTTTGCTCAATTCTATAATTTTTCGGTTTACATCATTGGGTAAGCCTTCTTTTTCTATATACAGCATATCAGCACTCCTCTATCAATTTTGCATCCGAAATCATTCCTGCCATCTTCTTGTACTCTGAATTATCATCCCCTAGCACCTCTTTCAATCTTTCCAATGAGTCTTCTGCTTTATCAAAGTTGGTATCATCGATTGCATTATCTATCTCATCAACTAACATCTTTACTTTCTTTGGTCTTGATACACTCTCCTGACGAAAACGCAACACATCCTCTACTTCATATCCATAGCAATCCGGTAAGTAGCTTACCGTCCCGTTACCATCCAAAAGAATTAGATTTGCATCTTTTGATGCAGAAATTACAATTGGTGAATGCGTTGCAATGATAAATTGAACACCTGCAAATGTTTTTTGCAATGCATCAATTACATTCCACTGCCACTTTGGATGAAGGTGCAAATCAATTTCATCTATAAGCACAATGCCCATAATCTGGTCCCTGCTTTCGAGTTCTGGATTAAGCATACATACCCGATACGCCAGATCCATAACCATCCACAATAGAGACTGATAACCAGCACTCAACTTTGAAATTGGCATCTCCGTCTTATTGTCCTTATAAACCAATTCTGTAAACTGCGGCGAGTAATAAATTGAAGGAACCTCGGTCAGTTCATTAATTTCCTTCATAAACGAAGCCACTATATTTTTAAACATTTCATATTCTCGCACTGTTCTTTTATTTGAACGCACTACTTCCTGTTTTAGACACCACTGTTGAATAGATTTTACATCCATTGAAGAATCCAAACATCCGATATACCCACATCGTCTATCATCCAATTTCTTCTTTAATTCTGTTCCAAAATCTCCTCTTCTTACTCTCCATGCCCTGGCAGCACTTTGAAAACTAATCAACGGCAATATAGTATCTGAATTATTTGTAAGTTTCTTCATCCATACACACACGTTTTTATCGTCAATCTTGGTATGGGTAGCAGATACTTCTTCCTTGATTCTGTTCCATGCAAAATCCTGTTTTTCAGTTACGTGAAGCGTACAGCCAGCTGACACTGGTTCATAATATTCAATCGTTGTTGAAGAATCTCCAATGGGTTTTATACTCATACGTACATCATCTTTTACAATATTCTTAGTACTAACACCTGCTACGTTAACAAAAAAGCCTCCAAGAGCTACCGCAATACCCTCTAGAACAGAAGTTTTTCCTGCTCCATTATCACCAATAATCAGATTCACTCCTGGTTTTAAATCAACATCCAATTTTTCAATTGCTTTATAATTCTCTATATGAATCTTTTCTAAATACATTTTTCTCACCATCCTTCATCTATATCTTTGCCAGCAAATCCACTTTTAATGCTTTCTTTCCTTCCTGCGCCACTTCTACTCCTTGGAATTTTGCATAGTTGACTTTTACCCCATCATCCAGATCAATTTCAATTCTTTTGTTGGCAATATGCGCAATGGCTTCATCATAAATCTTCATTTCTGCAAGCTGCTTTGTATATTTCGTCACTGCTTTGGTTGCCTTCGACTTTTCTGAAGCTGATGATGCATTGTCAATAGTATACTGAGCGCTCTGCATAGCTGTCTCTACATACTTCTGTGCTTGGTGTAAATAATCTGTTCTTACACGTCCCACGGTATCAGCATCATAACGGTGCATATAAATCAGTGCTTTAAATCCATTCTGCTTTCCACTGTCAAATAGCCAGTAAATCGGTCGCTTCTGATATACTTTCAGATGGTCTGCATAAAAATCTTTCAGAAAATAATTCCGGATAATTTCTCTCGAAGTATCACCTTTGTTGCCTAATGCATTTGCAACAAAATCAAGATTTTCTTCCAATGTATCTGCCCCGTAAACTATTTTAACAAATTCTACGAAACGACCGACAATATCATCGGAAAAATATTCTTCATCAGTAATTGGAATGCAATTATCATCATCTGGAAGGAATGTTTTATATTTACTACTGTTCCATTCACCACCTGCATAGATTAAACCATCTTCATCAAGAGAATAACGACCAAACATACAGCCAACAGCATAAGAAATAAATGAACGAATATCTCTATTAAGATCAGCCTTTCTAACAGTTATGTCCTTATCCTCAACCTCTGGTGTTAGTTCATCCTGTAAATCGTAGATATTGATAAAAATACGGTTTAATTCTTCCTCATTTTTCTTCAATTCTATAAAGTGAAGAAAGCATTCATTTTTCCACCTGTTGTACGCTTCTGACATTTGATTCATGTCATAGATGTTATGTTTTAAATCTTCCTGCACTTCTTTATCATCAAACATCTTATTACGAATGAGTGGATGTTCCTTAAAATCCCATGAAGTTTCAAATGAATCCCAATCGTGCTTGCTAATTCCAACACATTCATTACTTATTCTTTCAATTTTAGTTAAAATCTCTTTTTCTGGTTTTTCAAAAGATATCTTACTGAGTGCTGTTTGATTCATATGCAAAGTTGGGCTTAAAACATTCATAGCTAATTCAACTATTTTACTATTTAGTAATCCAAGCAAATAATCATCGCTAAACTCAGAGCCCTCATTAACTAACGATGGACCGGATACATCATAAACAAATCCTTTTCCATATTTTCTAAACGACGGTTTATATGTTGTCAAATCCGTGAAACCTATTATATTTTTAAAAAACGAAGTATTATTTGCGCCTACAGATTTTCCATTATTTTTTATTCTGTTTCCATTGTTTTTCCAGTCAATAACGTAGTCTGTATTTCCGAACCATTTTCTAAATGCTCCACCTTTATTTAATTTTGCCCATTTATATTCATCATTCCATTCAGAGCAATTCTGTAACATTATATCTGAGTAGTTTACCTCATACCATAATCTTAAATATAAATTATTATTTCCAGTATGTAGACCTTGCTTAGGATATGATATTTCTGCTAGTACATTATTTTTTTTAAAAATATTAACAAATCCATTGCCAAGCCAATATGCGAACACGTTACCTGGAATTATTTTGAAATACTCTTGTGTTTCATCATAATTATTTTGCTTCTGTAAAAAGAGTTTTTCTTTTCCCTGTTGTGTTGTTGGTTCTATCAGTCTACAATATGTTCCTTTATACTTTTTAATATGATTTTTTCTTATCACAAAACTTGTAGTCTGTACTACTTCCCCACCAATCTCCTCAAACGCTCTCGGTCCAAGATGTGCCATGTTCACAATATCCATCATTTGCAGTTTATTTCTCAGCTTTTCAAAACTAGAAAGAAACATCCATGTATGCTGTGTTATCATCGCCTGATATGCATTTTTCTTTATCATCTGACCACATTTTTCAATAAAAACAGCAAATAAGTCACTTTTACTATCCGGATAATTATCTTTCACATACTTTAATAGTTGGACTCCCATTCCAGAAGCTCCCATATACGGTGGATTTGTCACTACAGCATCGTATTTCTGTTCCAAATTTTTCGCTACTTTTATCAGTTTTCCTAAGTTTTCTTGTGTTTCTTCACTTCCCACACTTTCAAATGAAATCTGTCCAGTTATACCCAAATCATCCACAAATCTTTCCAATACCTCCCAATCACAAGCATCTACATTCAAGATAGACCCATATTCTCTGGCATCTTTAAATGTGTCCAGCAGTCCTTCTATCTGCATCACAGCCAGATTTCTTTCCATCGCACTCAAATGTGTTCCAAAGAACTGCAGATGATTCCGATTGATTTCATTACTCTCCACAATCGCATACACTTTTGGTTCTGGCTTTCCGTCTCTTCCACGCAGGAATCGTCTGTTATAACCACGACCTTTCATCATAACTGCAAAATATGCCAGCTGATAAGCTCTCTGGTCAATATCCAGTCCATGAATATTGTGTTCTACAATTTCAAATGCAGCTTCTCTCTTGTCATATCCTGCGCTTTCATAGATATCCATCAGCACATCAAACATAGCAATCAGGATGTGACCACTTCCCATACAAGGATCAATACAGGTAATGTCTGTTGGTTTCAGCTCTTTGTATGTAGTACGGATTTCTGCCAGTTTTACATTAACGGATTCTTCCTGTTCTGCTTCTGGGAGATAATATTTCCATCCGAATCTTTCTGCGGTTGCTTTTTCATCTGTACTTGGATCTACTGCCCGTAAATGCTCAATCCAGATTCTTCCCACAGAGTTTTCTACCATATACCGGACAATCCAGTCTGGTGTAAACAACTGAGTTGCTGCCGGTATTCGCTCTTTCGTAATCTTTACATTTTTTTTCAATTTTGCGAAGGTATCATCTTTCAATTCTGTATTGTAATACTGATACAGCCATCCGATAATCTCCACCTGTCCTGTTGGGTTCCCTTCTTCATCCAGTGTAGATACATTAAAATCCGCTTCTGGAATACCTATCTCCGGATTTACCAGCATATAGATGACATCATCTTTATTGGTGTAGGAAATACCAAACAGCAATTCCATATAATCAGAGTCTGCCTCAAACAGTCCCGGCAGGACATCATGCAACTGATGGCACTGTTTCAGGAACAATTTGCCAAACATTTTATCCGTATCTTCTGATGCACCACTCGTTTTCCAGTTGATAATCTCTTCTTTTTCCTGCACTGTCAGGTCTAAATCCACATCTGGTGCCTGTGTTACAAGATCCGGCTCCATCTTCCCTTCTTTTTCGGAAGAAAGTACACGAACTCTGTTTGGAAGATAGTCGTTCACTTCCATAAAACGGATCGCACAGATTCTGTTGAACCAGGTATAAGCTACTTCTTCTACAACTGCCTCAAATCCACGGGATTCAATCTGGGATACCAGTCGTCTTCTCTGTTCACACTGCCTTTTATTCAGTGTTACTTCTGTTCCTGCAACCGTCTGATATACTTCAAAATCTGCTCCCTTGGTAATCGGTTCACTGCAGGATTTCTCTGTGATACCGAGCATACCGGCTTTATCTGTAACAGAATCAATCAGTTTTTTTCTTGCTTCTATGGCAAATTTCTTTATCGCATTCTTGTTCATGTACTGTTTCCTCCCACTGGAATGATTAGCTTAATGTAATAATCGTATTTTCATCCAGCTCGTTTAATAATTTTTTCCTCATCTCTGCCAAGAACTCATCAATATCCTGTTCATTTTCAATCAAATAGGTTCTCGCACCTGCCACGTTACTGATAGATACATTCTTACGTTTCTTTGGCTTTAGCTGCACTGGCGGTGTTACTGGCTTCGGTGGTTCTGTATGACCGCCACCTGTAGGTGGTGTTACCGGAGGTACAGGATGTACCGGTTTTGGACGATGTGCTTCTTCATACTCTGTGATCTCATCCATGCAGCGAAGCTTCAATGTATCACTTTCTAGTCTAATATTCTTCACTGCCGCAATCTCATGAGATGTATCCAGTTTCTGTTTTAATTCTGCAAAGGCATTTACGAACTTATCTCTGAATACAGGTGCAAATTCTTTTTCATCCAGTGTATGTAACACTTTTTCCAGATCATCATCCACGATTGGGCGCATCTCTTCTGCTTCTTTTTCCAGTAAAGTTCCATACTGCTGTACGAATTTCATAGACATATCTGGCAGTTTTTGAATCTGTCCAAATGGTTTTTTTGCTGTCACAATGGCTTCCATCTGGGCAACATTATCCATGATTTCCTGTTCTCGGACATAGGTCTTACTGTTTTCAAACATCTGGATCTGTTCCAATGCTTTTTCGAAGATCTTTTTCTGACCGCCTTTAAAGAAATCGAATACCGGTGCAGTATCATCTGCATCGTCTAACAGATCATCTCGCTTTTTATCTACTGTTTTAAAGAACTCTACCGGCTCTTTGATTGCAAGAAGTTCTTCCAGATTTTTCTTCGCCTGTTCCATTAAGGATTTGCATGGCAGCTTCGGATTTACACGATATTCAATCATGATTTCACCGAATGTATCCAGTTTATCCTGTGCTTTATTCTTAAAACTTCTCATGATGGTATCGTCATCATCGCTGGATAAGGAATAGCCAAAATAATCCTTCAATATTTCTTTTACGGAACGAATCTGTCCGTCTGTCGCCCGTTCTCTAATATCAATGAGCAGTTTCTCGACAAATTCACGTTTTGTCAGGTAACGTACCAGTTCATCTTTTGTATTGGACAACATAGATAAACTCTGGCTGTTATAGGTAAGTGATACTCTTCCCATCTTAAAGAGCATAGCAACCAGCCACTGCACATCTTTCGGATCAAAGCCATACGGAGCTGCCCCGAATTTATCCTGCAGAGATTTCAGAGAAGTCTTCATATGTCTTGCGTTGTTAAGACCGATGACCTGAATCACTTCTTCCAATGCTAATTTATTCGGTGTTGTATCACTGGTTCCAAGGAAAGAAAGCTGTCCATCGTTGCCATTGAATACGGCAGCGATATCGGAAAGCTCCGGAGCTGTCTCCATATAGGTCAGCTTGTTATACTGCATAGCTACTAACTTGCCAAGTGCTTCATTGATACGGCTTGCCGGCTCTTTGGCTGAAATATTTGCTCTATCACCATTCACATAGATATCTGCATGTTTCAGGGCATCCTCAATAAAGATGCGAATACGGTCTTTCTTTTCAATACGTTCATCTTCTTTTGCACGGCGAATGCTGTCAAAGCTTCCTCTTGCGCCAGAAGCATTTTTATTCAGGAACTTATAAATTTTGATAGAGTCGGTAATCTCATCCAGGAAGGTACTATCGTTCGGTAATTTTACAATTACACTATGTTCCTGTGCGGAAAGCATACGCAGAGCAGAATCCGGATAATCTTCTCCATATGGTGTGATGATGGATACTCCAATATCATTGGACTGATTTCCCTTGAAGTACCGGTCATCTACTTTCTGATTGAATGGGAATAAATAACGGCTGCTGTAACGATATTTCTTATCTGTAAAGATTTCCTCGAAGATTACAGTAGATGCCTCTCCGATAATCTCACCCATTTCTACGGATTCGTTATTGATGGCATTATTGATTTCCTGCTCTTCATTGGTCAGGAAGATATAGATTTCTCCATTCTTCTGTACCAGTGTCTCCCGGATCAGTTTCTTTAAGGATTCTTCGATCTTTCCACGGATTTCAATACGGTCATCGTCAATATTGGAAATCATCAGCGTAGTAAGGTTATCTACATTTGCTTTGATCTCTTTGACGTATTTAATCATAAACAGCACTTTCAGCAGTTCCACATCGAACTCGTTCAGTCTGCTGTTATCCTCTGCATCCATAATGACCTGGCTGTGCTGATGGTCAATGAATTTATGCAGCGGATCATAGAAATAGCTGAACGGTACCAGTACACCTTCCTGGCTGTCCTTTAACCGGATTGCAGATTCCTGGAACAGTGCCAGCATAGAACGGGACTGGTCGGATAAATGCTTTCCGCTGGCTCCATGAGTACGTACCGCTGTCAGTACCTGTCCAAGTAAGTTGAACTGGTATGGAATAAACGGATAGCAGTCCGCAAAATCTGTTTTATCTGTATATAATTTCTTATCTGCTGTATCTGCTGTAAATGTGATCAGATTCTTGATAATGGATTCTTTCTGCTCATATAACAGCTTCAATGCAGACTCTGCAATCTCATTTTTCTCCAGGATACGTTTACGGATAACTTCATCTACATTGGATGCAGACAGGGATAATCTGGTATCAAAACGTCCTTGAATCTTGGAGAAGTCATTGCCTTTTGTCTTTGTGATAGAATCAATATCTTCCTGGCTGGTAACGATGACCCATGCTTTTCCTCTGCAGACAGTTCCCAGATCTTCTACGATGGTCTGCAGATTCAGCATTAACTGTGTATCATCCGCAATGTACTGTCCGATCTCATCTACAAGAAAAATAACGTGATGGTTCGGTCCTTTTTTCTCACAGTACTCTTTGACCAGAGATACAAACTTCTCAATACTGAGGTCATAGCTTCCCTTTGCATTCTTACACCAGTTGCGGGCAGCCTCTTCACTCATGAAATCCATAGCCACGATTGTTTTTACGATTTTATCCTGAATAACTGCAAAAGCCTGTCTCTTTTTCTCCCAAGGTGCCCCTGCAATCTCTTCAAATTTCTCTTTGAACTCTTCAAATCTGCCTTCGTTATCCAACTGACGTTCAAATTCTGCAAGATATGGAATAGATCCGCAGTATCCCTGCATTTCATTAAATACCTTCATGAAAACTTCCACGATGGCTTCTTTCCCTGATCCAACCTTTGCAGATCCTTTGGAATCAATATTAAAGAGCATGACATCAGAAGAAATCGTTCCAGAATTGGTCATCTTGGCAATCAGCATCGGATCGTCAATTTTCTTTCCGTCTGTAAAGTATTCAATAGCTCTCTTTCCTTCTACCACACTATTTTTTAACAGATAAGAAAGAATCTTTAAGAAGTGAGATTTACCACTTCCAAAGAAACCGGAGATCCAGACACCCATTTTGTCTGTATTGTTATTGATCCCCTTTTCATAGTTATCGAAAAAATCACGGAAATGTTTTAACAATTCTTTTGTTACTACATATTCGTCCAATTCCTGATATACGTTTTCTTCATCAGACTGACCAACTTTGATTACGCCCTTAATATCACGGTCAATCTGTTTCTCAAACATCTCTTTAATCTGCATTTTTCTTCTCCTTTGTTTTACACAAGCCGGAATGCCCGGTAATAATTTCTGGAATCCATCGTTCCAAATAATTTCAGATCCTGTCCGCTGTATTCTCCAGGATAAAACATCACAACCGGAACACTGTCCAGTACCTGATGTAAATTGTTCAAAATATTATGGCTTGCAATGATCGGATGGCATTTTCCAACTCCTGTCAGAAAAATCACGCTGTCTGTCAGATCTTCCTGTAAAATCTTTGAGATAATCAGGTTCAGTTCGTTCGTTTCATCCAGTCCCAATGTCTCTACCAGACTGTCTGCCATATCAAAAAAGCCATTGTCTTTTTCCAGATCAAAGAAGGCTCCCAGATATCCTTCTTCCTCCAACACCTGAATCATCGTATGAAACAGGTCGAATTCTATGATTTTAAAATCTTTATTGCCATTATTGATTCTGTCTTTTAAGTATGCGATATGATTGCGCACTTCCAGTTCAGCTCTCGGATCGTAATCAAACACATAATATCCGACTTCATTTCCAAGTCCTTTATTTTCACGGAAAGACTTTTCAGAAATCTTATCCTCAATCCGGTTCAGTCTTTCTTCCAAATTTAATCTTGCCATCCTTAGACTCCCTTCACTGCCTTCAAGTATTCGCCAAGCCCATTTGCAGTCAGTAATTCCTCTGTACGGTAATCAATATGAATTGGCTTGATTGTTCTTGGTTTTGCACTGCTTTCCAGTAATCCTGCCTCAAACATCATTCTGGTAAAGCACTGTTTTAACTTCCGTACTGCAGTATCCGTCCAGCTGGCAACCACATCGCTCTGCATTGCCTTATCTGCAAAAAAGACATTCAGATCCCGGTCTGTGATCTCTTTTTCTCCTAATCGAATCTTTTCGTCGTATACTTCATGTAAAAACTCAAAAAATAATCTGCTATCCATCAGAATTGCAATCAGATTCAGAATCTTTGCGGTTTCTACATCACAAGTGATAAATGCCTGTAATACTGCTTCTGGTAAGGCTGATACCCTTCGGTACGTTCCATTCAACACCTCATAAGCTCGATATTCTGCTTTCACCTGATAGATATTTTCCTCCCAGGCAATCTTGCGGATATCTGCCTTGCTAAGTCCTTCCAGAATATAAGCTGCTGTTTTTCTGGACTCTTGCAGCCAGAATAATTTTGATGTAAGTCCTGCACTGTATTCCATTACTGTCCACCATCCTTTGTTTCCTGGCACAGCGGACATTCGCAATCCGCTTTCGCTACTTGCTCATGAACGCAGCCACCTTGCGGCTTGCGTTCATAATGGACAATATCTCCGAAATCACAATCTAACTTCTCGCAGATCTTTTCCAGAACCTTCATGGAAACCAGCTCTCCATTGGTCATTTTTGCCACAGTACTGCTGCTGATTCCCACCTGGTTCATCATATCCACTTTTTTCATATTTTTATCAATTAATAACTTCCATAATCCATTGTATGATACTGCCATATGTATTCCCTCTTTGTTATACAAAACTTATGGTTTTCCTGTATTTTGAAAGTATATTATTTCTTTTCGTCCTTATACTCTCAATCTTTATTATTGTATCATACTGTATATTTTTCTTCAACGATAAGTGCAAATGATAGCTTCGACTTTGCGAAAGATTCATTTAAAAAATCTAATGACAGCACATAAGATTTGTTCCTATTCTTCCAAATACATTTTTAGTGCGTTATAGCAGTTCAGTGTCTCATTGTCTGCATCATTGAAATTCTGGGAATAGGTCTGCAGACTTCCTGTTGGATCCGTAACCAGATTTGTCAGTGATATATAGGCATCATATAACTTTAAAAGGGATTCATAAGCATCTTTATACTCTTCTGGTGGATTCTTTAATTTCTTCATCAGGGAGTTTACAGTATCTTTATTGCTATTGATATCCGCTATTTGTCCACTGAAACTGCTATCTGAAAAGAGATTTTGCAGGACATCATTAAAGTCAGATACAAAGTATCCATCCGGTTTTGTATATTTATTTGTCGTGCTATCACTTTCTTTATAAATTGCGTTGTACCATACCTGCTTGATCAGATTACCGCATGTTTCCGCATCACTGGCTCCTGAAAGCATGGAATATGCTGCCATATTCAAATTTGTCCCATATTTCTCGCTTTGTTTCTGGGCCTCTGTCACTGCCTTCGCTGCCACATTCTTCTTATGTGTCTGTACTCCAATGGCTGTGATGATTGCCGCAACAAGAACTGCTATCGTTGCAATCACAATTATTTTCTTTGATTTTTTGGTTATCTTCACACCGGTGACTTCTACCTGCTGTGGAGTTTTTTCTGTCTCAATAATGTTTTCTATTGGGCAACCGCATTTCGGACATATATCCATTCCTTCTTCCAGTTCCGCTCCGCAGTCCGGACAGTATTTCTTTTCTTCTGGAACCAACACGGTTCCACAATGCACACATTTCTTCGCCTTATCTGATATTTGCTCGCCGCAATTCGGGCATGTTGTCATAGCCATAATCTTTTTCCTCCAAATTTTTCATTTTCAATTCCGTCTCTACCATTTCCAGTAGTTTTTCCAGTCTATTTTTTTCCTTCTTTATATGCCTGAATCTCATCCGCCCAATGATCGTCCATAAAATCCATCATTGCATCATTATCAACAGCCTTTGAAATTGCTTTTCCTACAGCTTTAAAATTTAATTCAACGCCCTTGGAATCATTTTCATAAGTTACAGATCTGTTTCTGGCAATCCCTATCTTTTCAGCCTCTCTTCCTGCATCAATATTGGCACCCAGGAACAGAAATTCCCATCCACATTCTTTCTTAGCTTCTATCTTTCGCTTGATCTGCTCCTGTGTGAAATGCTCACTGGAATTTTCTAATCCATCTGTAGTAATAACAAATATGATTTTTCCTGCCCTGTGATCCTCTGGGAGATGTTTCTGTACATTTTCCATTTTTTCAATCGCTGTTCCAACTGCATCTAATAAAGCGGTACAGCCACGTACAAAGTACTCCTTCTCTGTGAGTGGTTCGATGATCTCCACCGGGAATCTGTCATGGATGATATCTACTTCATCATCAAATAAAATAGTAGTCACATTCACTTTCTTTCCCTGTGCCTTTTGTTTTGCGATCATGCCATTAAAGCCACTGATCGTATCACTTTCCAAGCCACCCATCGATCCACTTCTGTCCAAAATAAAAACCAACTCAGTTAATTCTGTATTCATGTGATTTCCTCCTTACTAGCTTGTTCTTCAAGCCATTGTGGTATCCCCTTTTGGGATTTCCTCCTCTGATATTTGTTGTTAATCACATTTTATCTACAGAACCAACTGGGTTGGTCGCCTGTCAGGTGACATTGCACCAAAATATTTTGTTAAAACACTGGTTGTCCATACGCATCCAGCACATCATTGATTTCAAACATATCATAAATCTTATTCTGCAAGAAATATGCCACGATAATATCTGTTTTTGAACTTCTGGATAATGCGAAACCGGCACTTGCCAGTAAATCCTTTGCTTCATCCAGGGATAATTCCAAGGCAATCGTAAAAGCCAGTACCGTTTTTTTATTTGGAACATAATTGACATCTTTCCGGATTTTTGAAAAATGTCGACGATCCACATATGCCTTTGTATATGCTTCTGAATCAGTCATACCACGCTCATCGATCATTCGGAGTAATCTCTGTGAAAATGTTTCCTCCAGCTGATTCATCAGATTATCAATGTTTCTGTTTACTGACATCGTAGAAGACATACCTTTTTGTATTTTCGTCTTCTGCATCGTTGAAACATCAAATTCTTCTGGTAATGCTTTTTCTGAAAAACTGCTTTCTTTTACCGGCTCTTCCTGTAAAGCCTTTTCTTCGGCTCTCTTTTTCCGGAATTTTGTAATTTTATCAAAAATGGATTTCATTTCTTTATCCATTTTGATATCATCTTTTACTGGCTCATAATACTTGTCTATGTATTTCCCTACCTCGTCAATCAGCTTCTGATCTGCCATAATCTGTACCGCCTTTTATAATTCTTAATCATCGTAATGATTGAATCCACCTAAAAATCCTGGATTGCTATGCCCCCGCTTATGCCCCTTATCATCATAATGGTTCAAACCGCCAAAGAATCCTGGACGACTCTCACCTATTTTGTGCCCGTTATTATCATAATGATTCATGCCACCAAAAAAGGAAGGCGAACTATGTCCGATTTTCTTTCCATTTGTATCATAATCGTTCATACCACCAAAGAATCCCGGTCGGCTCTCGCCTACTTTTTTTCCGTTTGCATCATAATGATTTATGGATCCAAATAACCCTGGTCTGCTATATCCTTTTTCACTCATAATGTCATCCTCCTGACTCTATTAGCCTCTTGTTTGATCTCAGAATAACACACTTTTTTCATTTGAAAGTCGCATAACAGGCGACATTCTTTTATTTCATTTACAAACATTATACCATTTATAATTCTTCCGACAATACGCAAAAAAGCCGGAAGTCACAATATTATCCGTGATCTCTGACTCATTGTGCTTATACTACACTGTCCTTACACCCCGATCAGCTCTTCTCTCCGGCTTATCTTTTTCTGTGCTACTGCTTTTCTTGCAAGAACACAACGCTTAATTTCACCATGATCCGCCCTGTTCCCGGAGGTATGGAATACTTTCCTTAAAACTCTTTGCAGAATTTTTGATAAATTTCCTTTTTTTGCTTGCAAAAGAGCAATTCATCTGTTAAAATGGTGACTGTTGATAAAAGGAGGTGCTATTCATGGCTAAATGTGCAATCTGCGATAAAGGAGCTCATTTCGGAAACAATGTGAGTCATTCCCATAGAAGATCCAACAAAATGTGGAAATCTAACGTTAAATCCGTCAGAGTAAAAACAACTGCCGGCGGAGCAAAGAAAATGTATGTATGTACTTCTTGTTTAAGATCCGGAAAAGTTGAAAGAGCGTAAGTAATATCGTATGCCCCCGTAGAATGCGGGGGCTGTTTTTTTATCTTTAAGACAGATAAATCACAAGCGGGAAGTATGCCAAGTGCACACTTCCCGCTTATCTGCAAAACATATGATATCCGCACAGCAGACATATGACTGCCATTGCGATCACAATAAAATTCTCTGTAATAAGAATACCAAGAACCATGCCCACACCAATAAAAAACAGCATAAAACCAGTTAGCTTTCCCACTCCTGTCTGCTCATTTCCTGTTTTTTATTACAGTATATGCATGAAATCTAAATGGAATACTACTCTTCTTTCCCGTCTGTATCCTCAGCATTGCCTGCACCTGGCGCAAAACGGTTCACAAAATCCGGCACCATATCCAGAACCTTGGTAAGGCCATCCTGATTTTTTACGTTTACAAGTTTGGTGCTTCCATTCTGGATCACAAGTACTGCACAGGGAGACATCTTTCCGGCAAGACCTCCGCCGCCGTTATTCTTCTTGTCCCCTTCAAAAGCTCCGGCTCCCACGCCGAAGGATACATCGACCAGAGGAAGGATAATGGTATCACCTACATGAATGGCATCGCCAACCACTGTTTTGGCCGATACAAAGCCATCCATTCCTTTAAATAATGAATTCACGGTATCTTTGAAATTATTCTCTTTCTCCATGTTTTACCTCCTTATGTCTCCATCGGTGGATGACGTATTTTATATTTTTATTGAAATAAAGCTCTGCTGCTGTTTTGAGAACTACAATTCCATAAATCCTTCCCTTTAACAGGATCTCTCCCTCAAGAACATTTTCATCATCAAAAAGGGGCGCTACTTCAATCTTGTTTTTATGAAAAGGAATCGTCATTCCTAATACAGCCAATACCATACCTGTAACTGCCGGATCTTCATTGCCAAATAAGATTTTTCCGGTGATTCTTGTCGGAAGCACATGATAAATCAGTTTTTTTGCATTTTTCCACAGAAAGGAAAGAGCCTCTCTGGTTCGGGGATGGTCTAAAAATTCCTTCCACCAGTTTATCTTATCACAGAAATTCCGGATTGTTAATGCAAGACTTTGAATTTTTTTCAGAATCCTTTTGGGGATTCCAAGAAAATTCTGTATGATTCGGATCAGCTTTCCAACTGCCGTTTTTATTTTTCCCACTATATTTGAAATTAAATCTGAAATCTTTGTCCGAAGCTTCTTTTCATCTTCCGATATTTCTTCGGAAATCGATATCGGCTCCATTATTACCTTTTCCGAAATTTCATTTATATCTTCAACAGTATCTTCCTGAGGCTCAGACATTTGTAACTCTGCTGCATCGTTCTGCTGTTCGCTTTTTGATATCTTTTCATGACTTCGGGAAGCCTCTGTCTGTTTTTTTGCATTTTGATTTCCGGAGTTGGAAAGAGATCTAGGTTTCTTTTTTTTACGAAACAGATTTTTAAATTTTTCCAAAGGAATCCCTAAAAAACATAATTTTGTTTTCAGAACGCCCTGCTCCCAGAATACCTGTGCAGAAATTATATGAAGCAGCCAGCTCACTTCACCGGTAGCATGTATTTCACGAAGACTATCCGTACGGTCTTTTTTTAATTTCCCTCTGTATCTGATCGGACAGAATAAAAGAAGCAGCAGGATCAGAAAGATCAGCCCGATCAGAATCCCCAGAAGGATCAATATCCATTTTATTATCAGCCATAATATATGCAGCATTGGTTCACCTGTTTTTCAGATATTCTTTTATTTTAAAATTTCCAGTTTCGGTATAAACCTGTTCGATCATATCCTGTACCATCTGTATAGCACCGGATTTTCCTCTGGCCATTCCAACGATCAAAGAACAGGTGGCTCTGGCGCTTCGCTGTACAAGCATGCCTGCAGGAAGAATTTCCAAAATATTTCCGGGATTATCAGACAAAGTAACAACGTAGATATCCGGCACGAATTTGCCAGCAGTGATCCTGGTTCTTATTCTAGTAGGATTTTTTACATCATTTCCTATGTAATAGTTTTTCATCCATTTCAGCAATCTGCCCTCACCTCCGTTATAATGCCAAACAGGGCTGCGTATGTACACAGCCCTGTCCTGTTGTTAAAAATACTTCTGCTGTTTCGCCCAGACGCCCTCACTTCGCATTTCCAGATACTCCTGATAGGCCTGTTCCACGATATGCTTCTCGTTGGAAAAACGGAGAAGATGATAGATCTCATGAAACTTATAGTATCCGGAATCTACAAAATATTCCTCTCGCTGGGGTTTGCTATGATAATTATCAGCTATCATGAGATACCAGTGTACCTCTTTCATTACCACGTCCTCCGGAACGGTGAAATTATACTGGCTCTTACCGATATATTTCACGATAGAGGCCCGAACACCTGCTTCTTCCATTACTTCACGTAAAGCAGTCTGTTCAAAAGTCTCTCCTTTTTCTACAGTTCCTTTGGGAAGCACCCATCCTTCATAACGGTTCCTGTAGGATTTATACAATGCCAGGATCTTACCCCGATGAATTACCACACCGCCACAGCTTGTTGCTTCTATCATATTGCAATCCTCCTGTAATGCGTGTGTCTTTTGCACTGGCTATAGTATACCTCTTTTTCACCTTATAGGCAAGGGGCAAGAAGCAGATACTGTTCTCAATTTAATCGAAATAATATGCATCAAAAACATCGGCCGCAATGGGAACTGCCGCTTCACTTCCGGTTCCGCCGTTTTCCACGATCACTGCAATGGCGATATCCGGATCATCTACATTAGAATAACCCACAAACCAGGAATGACTGGAGCCATTTTCATCAAACTCCGCAGAACCGGTCTTTCCGGCAACAGTATATCCTCGTCCGTTCAATGCGGAAGCCGTACCGTTTTCAACTACATTTTTCATTAGTTTTCCAAGGATATTGGCTTCATTTCTTGTCATCAGACGTTTGTATTCTGTTTTTTCTGTTTCCCTGACCGTATCACCGGAATTATTCACGATCTTATCGATCATGGTTGGCTTCATCAGTACACCATCATTGGCGATGGCACTTGTGATCAATGCCATATGCATCGGAGAAACAAGAGTATTACCCTGGCCGATCGAGGTCTGCATCACAAGTGCATTCGGAGAATCTTTATCAAGGGTAAAGCGACTGGTTTTATAGGAATTCAGCGGAAGCGCCCTATTAAAGAGCAGATCCTCTGCAGTACTTTTCAGAGTATCTCCTCCCAGACCAAGTCCCATATCTGCAAATGCACAGTTACAGGAATGTGCAAATGCGGAATAAAAATCCTCCTGTCCATGCACTGCCCCATTGTAACACTGGATCGTGTGGTCATCCACTGTGATACTTCCCTGACACAGATAGGAATATCCCTCCAGTGATCCCTTTTGTCTGAAATAATCCAGTGCCGTGACGATCTTAAATGTTGATCCCGGAGGATAAGCTCCATTGGTTGCACGGTTTAAAAGGCTACTGTTACTTTCATCATTAACAAGGGTATCCCAGTTCTGTGCGATCGTGTTCGGATCAAAATCCGGTTTGCTCACCATAGCCAGGATACGTCCGGTGGATGGCTCCAGTACAACTACCGCTCCTCTGCGGTCTCCCAGAGAATTGTATGCTGTTGTCTGAAGATCTGCATTCAAACTGGAGATCACGGTATCACCCTGATTCTTTTTTCCCAGGAATTCATTTTTCATCTGTTCCAGAAAAAATGAATGGGAGGTGAGAAGCTGGAAATTTGCTTCCGATTCCAAACCACTCTTACCATTGGTATCATATCCTACTGCATGTGCAAAAATATTGGAAAACGGATACGTTCTCTCTTCTGTTCCATCTTCATACACATTGGTCTGTGCCAGGACCTCACCATCCGAAGACTGGATACTTCCACGTACTACCCGGTCCGAAAATGTATCCTGACGGGTGTTGTACGGGCTGTTGATAAAATCTTCGCTTTTTATGGCGTCAAAATAGACCAGATATCCGATCAGACTGACAAAGATCAATATAAAGAAGGCCGATACAAAGGTTAAAGGCCGGTTCTTTTTTCTACGGAGTCTGGCGATTTCTCTTTCTCTCAGGCGTTGCTCTCTTTCCTCTTCTTTCAATCGTTTCTTTTCGCTGCGTTTCAATTTGTTCGTCCTCATCTTCCCTCAGAATATACAGTCCCTGAATGATCGCAAGCATCAGGATGGTACACATGACAGAACTGCCTCCGTAACTCACCAGTGGAAGTGTAACTCCTGTCATTGGAATAAACTTGGTTGCACCGCCAATGGTCAGAAATACCTGAAAAGCATATTCTGTTCCGAGCCCCAGTGCGATCAGTTTATAAAACGGATTCCTGATCTTTAGTGCAATAGTAACAATCATCAGAAAAAAGCTTGTGCATACAAGAATCAGGCAGATGGCAAAAATGCCACCCAGTTCCTCGCAAATAGCACTGAAGATAAAATCATTTTTTACGACCGGAATCTTCTCCGGAGAGCCCTGACAAAGTCCCATTCCAAACCAGCCTCCGGTTCCGATCGCAAACAGAGACTGCACGATCTGATAACCTTCATTTTGATAGACAGCCATCGGATCCTTCCAGGCACTGACTCGCTGACGGACATGTCCAAAAAGATGATATGCGATCACCGAACCAACGCATCCTCCGCCAAGTCCCAGAAATAAATAGCTCGGATTTCTGGTTGCCACATAGATCAGTACAAGGTAGGTGACAAAAAAGATTACTGCACTACCCAGATCCCTGGAAAGAACCAGGATCCCTACATGGATCACTGCAACGATCGTAGCCAGTACTACTTTGCGAAAATCCACCTTGGTACACAGAAGTGATGCCATAAAAAATACGAAGGTTATCTTGATCACCTCGGAAGGTTGGATTCCCATAAGAGAAAGCTTTGCACCGTAGCTTGTGCTTGCCAGAACAAGAACTGCCGCCAGAAGTACAATACCAATTCCGGCATAAGCCCATGTAAGATCCTTTAAAAATTTCATTTTTCGTATCATTACCGGTATCACCAGTGATACTGCACTACCTGCGGCCACGATCAGAAGCTGCTTAGTTGCAGACGGAAGTGAAAGCCGGCAGAGCATGATAAATCCTACGCTCAAGAGCATACACATATTATTTAAAAGAAGCAGCGATGCATTCTGATAAATAATTCGATAAAGGATCTGGATCGCTGCAAAAAAGATCATCATTTCGATATAGAACAGGATGACCCTGAAATCCATGCTTTTTAAATAGATCACAAGAAATGCTGTAAAATCAATAAAAAAGATCATGGTCAGCTGCTGATGGAGCAGTTCTCTCTTTTCTTCCTCATCCTGCCGCCACACCATATAAAAACAATGAAAGGTATAGACGATCATCAATGTGAGGATCACATACTTAGATAATTCTGTAATTACATTAATCATACACTTTTACTCGGCTCCTCTTTTAAAATGGCCTTTTGTATACCTGCGTCCGGAAGGTTTTCCGTTTTCCTGATAAACCGTCAGGAATTCTTTCAGGATCGCTTTTGCTTTCTCTGGCTCTTCGATCGTAAATGCCAGTCGCAAAGAGTGAAGGTTCAATTTTTTTACCTGATCTTTTTCACCCGGAAGTCCGTAAGGAATGCTGTTATAAATGATATTATAACAGTATTTTGCTTTTTCGGAGATGTTTTTTCCCCATGGATCACAACTGCATTTTACCGGAAATTCACTGTTATAGCGGTCTTTCAGATAAGCCGTCTCATATTTTCCTGTACATCCGAAAAGATTCTTCCTTACACACTGCGCGGAAAGCATCAGTGGGATATAACCATATAAAAGCAGCTCCGAAGAAGTATTATCTCTGTGTTTCAGTTCACCCTCATTCAACTCAAGGGGGACTGTATTTCGAAGAACTCCCTCTTCCCGCCAGAAATCAACACTCTGATCATTCCAGGTATACATGGATGCATCCAGGATACATTTTTCGCCATATCCCATTTTTTTCAGTACGGCGTAAGATTCCAGGTTTCTTACCAGAAAGCCCTTCATACCCTGCTCCAACCATTTTTGAGCTGATCGAAGCCACTTTTCGGGGATTTCTCCGCGATGGATATGTGGAGTAGAAAGATATAATTCACTACTTGCAGCAAGTTCCGGTGAAAAATATTTTTCCATAGTATCAAAAGGAAAATAAAAACCTGTAATCCCCGGTTCGTTCAAAAGTATTTCCGCAGTATCCGAACGTTCACAGGATACATATACAGGCAGGCTGTCTGTTACCCTTTTGTGACAGGCAGTCTGATTCTGAGATTTCGTCTGCTGCTTCGTAACCTGTGCTCTCTTCTGACATCCGATCAGTGCTTCCCGCAGCTGACTCAGAGCATCTCTTCGTACTTCATTGAGAACTTTAACCGGAACAAAAATCCTTCCATTTATTTCAATGTTCAGATCCTCCCACTGAAAATCTGTATTTCCCAGTTTCTCCATCTGCTGACGGATCCTCTGTTCTTCCATTGGCTGATTTTTAGCAAACTGTACCTCACCGCCCATAGCAGTTACTGTCTGGCCCTTGCAGGTTATTTCCAGTATAACAGGACTTTCAGGAGAAAGTATTAAATTCCCATGAATTTTTTCTTTTATTTTTCTGATCTCCGGCTGGATATTACCGGATTTTTTTTCATTGGCAAAAGCCATCATTTCCGGCCCGCGATACATATCATAGTATCCTTTGCAGGATCCTCCCCGACTGAAAAGCTCAAGAAGATACTTCCGGTCTTTTTCCTGAACGTGATATTCTTTTCCACTTAAATACATATCCAGATATTTTCGATATACTGCCGTGACACCCGCTGTGTACGCCGGCTGTTTCATACGCCCTTCGATCTTCAGAGACATAACACCCGCCTCCAGGATATCCGGAAGAATATCCAGAGTGCAGATATCTTTCAGGCTTAATGCACAAAAATCCTTGTCTCCTTTATATTTTCTGTGATCCATGGTTACACTGTAAGGAAGCCTGCATGGCTGTGCACAGCGGCCACGGTTTCCGCTTCTTCCACCGAAAATACTGCTCATCAGACACTGGCCGGAATAGCTGTAACAGAGAGCTCCATGGATAAAAGTCTCTATTTCCAGAGGACTTGCCTTATGCATGGCAGATATCTCTTCCAGGGAAAGCTCTCTGGCCGGAACCACACGAGTTGCTCCCTTTTCCTCCAGAAACCGCATTCCCTCCGGTCCGGTTACTGTCATCTGTGTGCTTGCGTGAATATCCAGATCCGGAAAATTCCGACGTATAAAAGAAAATACTCCCAGATCCTGTACGATCACCGCATCCAGCCCTGCCTCATAATACGGAAGCAGATATTCAAACAGCTGATCATCCAGTTCACGGTTCTTCAAAAGTGTATTCACAGTAAGATATAATTTACGGTTATGGATATGTGCGGTCTCAATGGCAGTGATCAGCTCTTCCTGGGTGAAGTTCTGCGCATAAGCTCTTGCTCCAAAAGCCGGTCCCCCTACATATACCGCATCAGCTCCGGCACCAATAGCTGCCTCAAAGCTTTCATAAGAACCTGCCGGCGAGAGCAGTTCTGTTATCATATTTTTCAAAGTATTCCCTCATCTCCCATCTGTTAATCAATCCGATGACCATAAAACAAAAGAGGATTACCGAAGCAATCCCCCATCCTTATTTAAGCAGTTCATCAAGTTCTTTCTCCAGTTCCTTCACCTTACCGTCCAGAAGATTCTTCTGTTCCTGAGCTTCCTGTTCTGCCTTCTTCGCCTCTTCAATCTGCATTTTCAAAGAGATCAGTTCATGTTTCAGATCATACATCTCCTGGTCTTTCTGCTGCAGATCCTGTTCAAAAATCTCCGCCTGCTTCTTTGCCTTAAAATAATCATCTGTAATATTCAGACTGAGCAGTGTATGCTTGGTCTCCATGGCCTGTCTGGAGTATCCCGGCATCTGACTCAGCTCACTGATCTTATTATTCATATAGGCTGCAACCTTCTGAAAATATTCCTCGGACTCATACCCGCCCAGAGTAATGATCTTTCCATCGATAACAACCTGTGCTGTATTCTTTACCGCCATTCGTAAAGCCTCCTGAATTTATCTGTTACTGGTAATTTCCTCAATAACATTCCTCTGCATTGCCGATCTTACAACCCGCAATTTCTTTTATTATAACTGATTCCCGCAAAAATGTATAGAAGTTTTTCTATTATTTTGTCGATTACAATATTTTCCTTAAAGATGCAAATGTTTTTCTCAATTATGAGTGTTGGCTTTCATGTGTTCGATCACCCTTTTCCAGGAATCAATACCGCAAGTTCCACTTACCTTTACGCCTGTGTTTTTCTGGAAAACTTTCAGAGATGCTTCTGTATCGTCTCCGAAATGGCCATCCACAGTAACACCAAGTACAGACTGCAGCACGGAAACTGCAACGCCGGAATTCCCTTTCCGGATGATCGGAAGCTGGGTCTCAAATTTTCCTGTCAGAACTACTGCCTTTTCTGAAGTCTGTACAGGATACACTGCTTTTCCGTTCCAATCATAGATGGTGTAGCCCTGTTTCCACTCTTTCTTTGCATTCTCAAGGCTCTTGTATGCTCCAATCTGGCGCTTGCTGTCAGCCCAGGACTTTCTTGTGCGATAATACTTATCTACCGTTGGCGTGGTGGTCTCAGCTCCGATCAGCTGCTTGAACCGATTCCAGTCACCTTTTGCACGGATTGCTGACGGGCAGTTCTTTGCACATACATCATAATGCTGCACAACTCTGTCTGCCGAGATTCCCAGCTGTTTCATAAGCTGTTTGCACACCTGGACTGTATTCTGGAAAGCTTTCTCATAGTTATAGCCTGCCTGGACGCACATCTCGATTCCTACTGAATTTCTATTGTTGACAGTACCGAACAGCCGACCGCCGTAGTTGACGCCCACGTGCCATGCTCCACGGTTGTACGAAAGCGCCTGATACGCCTCTGTGTCGTCCACATATACATGTGCGGAATATCCCTTAAAGTTGCCATTATGCTGTGCTTTTGCATGCGCTTTCGCATTTGCACCTTTCGCATAGTTATCTGTATTGTGAATTACGATATACGCCGGTGTCTGTCCTGCATAGCTGTTGTTGTTACTGATAAGGCTTGTGTTGATATTCATGGTATTACTCTCCTTTTCTGTTTTTGATACCTTAATAGATAATATGTCATTCAGGATGTTGATGATCTTCTGGCCGTAATTTCTGCAGGTTCATTGGTACTTTGCATCGAGATTTTTTAAACATTTTTCATGCTCCTTTACAGTTTTTTTTATGAACGATGATTCTCAATGGGAATAGAACATATCCGATCGGACAGACAGATACTTTGACAATATAATATACTTACCCAGGGAACTGGGGGACGTGCTCTTTACCAAATCCGGACACCTTACGGAGGAGGTGAAGTTTATGAGCGATTACGAGACATTTATGATTATTTTAACTGTTGCTAATCTAATCGTAGTTATACTTACATACGCACATAAAAAATAGCCGTCCTAATCTTTGGCGAGATCAACGGCTATTTTTTAGCTAACTATTGTCGCTGGATTGGGTGAAGTGCAGTCACCTTCCAGCTCCCTTGTTAAGTATATTATACGAAAGGTTAAAATATTTGTCAAATTACATTTTTATAGTATTAAACGATGATTCTCAATGGGAATAAAAAGGGGAAATGCAAATATTTACGCTAGTGAACGCACGGAAAATGTACAGATTATTGCAGTAAAGACATTTGATGATATGATAATGCTTCTCACTTTTTCAAATGGTGAACAGCGACTTTTTGATGCTTCCATATTAAATGACCCCGCTTTTGCTCCATTAACTGATGAAAAAATATTCAAAGACTGCAAAATCGTAGATAGAGTCGTCACCTGGATGAACGAAGATATTGACTGTGCTCCTGAGTATATGTACGAGCATAGTTATGCGTATCCGTCTTTAAAATCCGTAATTTGAATTAAAAGGACTGTGATTTATTTGACCTACGAACAACTTTTAACTACTACCGATCAGGCCGGTCTTACAGTAAAAGAACGTCCACTTCAAAAAATGATGGTCTGATCCGTGGTAATCGCATTGCTATTCGAAAAAGTATTGACATTTAGGCAGAAAAATCCTATGTGTTGAATGAAGAACTTGTTTATGATTTTGAAAATGAATCTGGTACGGGATTATACTCTTTTGATGATGAAATACCGGTATGTGTATATCCTGATTTATCAATCAAAAATTCTGAATTGTTGTAAATAAAAAAGCGCCCCAGTACGCCAATACCGGGACGGTGGAATTGTTATGCGGTTCATCCTCCGGCCAGAATTGACGCACTTGGTAATGTTCTCCGCCCTGCTACCATCTGTTATACAGATGACTGGATTAAGGGGGTTGCGGTCCTTACAGCCTACAAGGCGGGAACATATCAGCCTACTTTTGCAGAAGTGTTCGAAGATTTTTACAAATGGAAATTCGAAAACACAAGACATAAGAGGCTTTCCTGGCAAGCAAGGAACAATTACCGGGTGACCTTTACTTTGTCGACAAATCAGGACGAGGATATCCAAGATGGGTATATGCCAGCACGGAAGCCATTCTTCCACGTGGAGTTCTGTTAAGGAAACCTGTCTGCAAAAGATAGGGTTCATACACGTCTTCCAGTGTTCCGGAGTCTTCTCCGATCGATGCGGCAAGTGTTTCAAGCCCCACGGGTCCGCCCTGAAAATTCAGGATCAAGGTCTGGAGAATGCGGCGGTCTGTTTTATCAAGGCCATACTGATCTACTTCCAGAAGATCCAATGCGAAGCAGGCAACATCGTAGGTGATCACACCATTATACTTCACCTGGGCGAAATCACGTACTCTCTTCAGAAGACGGTTGGCCAGACGGGGGGTTCCTCTGGAACGCTTGGCGATCTCGGCAGCTCCATTGGGTTCGATTTCCACGCCAAGCACCTGAGCGGAACGTAGAATGATCGTCGTCAGTTCTTTTTTATCATAAAACTCCAGTCTCTGTGTTACGCCAAAACGATCACGAAGCGGTGCGGAAAGAAGACCTGCCCTCGTTGTTGCACCTACCAATGTAAACTTCGGAAGATCCAGACGAATGGAACGGGCGGATGCTCCCTTGCCGATCATGATATCGATAGCAAAATCTTCCATTGCCGGATAAAGAACCTCTTCTACCTGCCGGTTCAGTCTGTGTATCTCATCTACAAACAGCACATCTCCTTCCTGAAGGTTGTTCAGGATCGCAGCCATTTCGCCTGGCTTTTCAATCGCAGGACCTGATGTTACCTTCATATGTGTTCCCATCTCATTGGCAATGATCGCGGAAAGTGTAGTCTTTCCCAGCCCCGGAGGTCCATAAAACAGCACATGATCCAGTGAATCATGACGCTGCTTTGCTGCTTCGATATAAATTTTCAGGGTATCTTTTGTTTTCTGTTGACCAATATACTCATCCAGACTCTGAGGCCTTAAATTTCCCTCCAGGGAAAAATCCTCTTCTGTAACATCTGTTGTAATGATCCTGTTCTCCATTTGCTATGCTCCGTTCTATTTCATTTCAGTGCGAGCATGTTTGCTCTTACTCACGGCGGTGACATGCTCCCACCACTTAAATCTTACGATTTTGAAGTGGGGGCTTCCTGCTCGATTACCCTTTAGGGCAAAGCTAAAACAGGCTATCCCCGCGTGTCCCGCGGTTTTGTTTTTTATGTTTATCCGGTTACGGATTTTTTTCTTGTGCCGTCAGGCACATTCTTTATAGATTCTTTTTCCTTCTTCACGGATATTGACTGCTGCATTCACATCCCGGTCCATCCTATTTCCACATTCACAAACATACATTCTATCCGACAATGCCAGTTCCTTTTTCTTATGTCCGCATACACTGCAAATCTTGCTGGATGCAAAATAACGGTCTACTTTTATAAGATGTTTTCCGCATTCTTCCAGCTTGTATCCCAGCATGAACAGAAACTGCCCGTACCCGTTATCCTGCACACCTTTCCCAAGGTGCAGTCCTCCGGACATTCCCTTCAGATTCAGATCTTCCACACATACTGCATCATATCTTTCCGCAAGCTCCCTACTGAGCTTATGCTGGAAATCTTTTCTCTGGTTCTTTATCTTTTCATGACATAAAGCTACCCTTTTTTTCTGTTTCTGATAGTTCCGGCTTCCTTTTTCACAGTGGGAGAGCTTTCTCTGTTCTCTTGCAAGTTTTTTCTCTGCTTTTCTGTAAAACATAGGGTACCCGGCTCTTTCTCCTGTAGAAAATACACACATTCCCTGCATGGCAAAATCGATCCCAAGAAATCTCTCTGCCGGTCTTTTTTCCACTGTTTGGTTTTCACAGCAGAACAAAAGGCTGGCTAAATATTTCCCGGATGGCTCACGGCTCACAGTTACAGACTTCAGTTTCCAGTCTGATGGAATCTGACGGTGAAGTTTTATCCTTATGACGGACATCTTTGGAAGCTTCAGATAGGTATCCTGCAAAAGGATATTTCCGTTTAGTGCATTGGTCGTATATGAATTTCTTGCATGCTTCTTTGATTTATAACGTGGAAATCCGCAGGCTGGTTCCCGAAAAAACTTCCGGAACGCACTTTCCAGATGCAGCTGCGCATTCGCCAGGGCAAGAGAATCCACCTCTTTCAGCCATGGATATTCCTTTTTATATCCGGCCGGTGTGTTCCGGAGCATCTTTTTTTCTTTCTGGTAATAGCTGATCTTATCTGCAAGCATCTGGTTATAGATAAAGCGGCTGCAGCCGATTGTTTGCTCTATCTGAACTCTCTGCTCTTTATTTGGATAGATCCTTATTTTTACGGCGCGGTTCATTCTTCTCACCCTGGCTTTCTATATACTGCCGTATCGTTTCAATCGTTGCTCCGCCTGCACTGAGCAGACAGAAGATCTGACTCCAGAATGCATCTTTCATGGTCTAACTCCATTATATTTATCATCCTTTTTCTTATATCGACGGATATGTATTTATGAACTAATTGTTCTTTTTCAGTATACTACATCAGGGAAAGGAGAACAAGTGTTTCTTTTATACTATAGAGATTTTTTTGAGCAGATATGCTCAGATGTGCAATTCATCTCACCATCTGAAGAGGTGGGAAAATTCTTGCTACATTTGTTAAAAATTTTTCAGTGCAGCCCGAAGAATTGCTTCTACATCATCTGCCGGCACATCTTCCGGTACCTTTCGTACTGCACGAAGGGCATCTGCAGAACTGTATCCTAATGCGACAAGCGCCTCCACCGCTTCCTGACGACTATCCCTCAGATCAGATGCTCCCTCAGCTGCTTCTTCCTGCTGATGCGCCAGTTTCATCTCAAAAGCATCTTCCAGCTTCAGCTTGTCTTTCAGCTCCAGGATCATTTTCTGGGCTGTCTTTTTCCCGATTCCAGGGGCCTTGGAGATTGTTTTTACATCATCGGAAAGCACTGCAAAACGAAGCTCGTCTGCACTGATCCCGGAAAGGATACCCAGAGCGCCTTTAGGTCCGACTCCGTTGACACCGATCAGAAGCTTGAACATGCCAAGATCATCCTTCGAAAAAAAACCATATAGCTGCAGAATATCCTCCCGCACATAGAGAAAGGTATGGATCTTCTTTTCATCGCCTATCCGTGCTTTCCCAAGATCCTGTCCTGTCATATAAATCTCATAACCAATTCCGCCATTTTCCACAACCAGACAATTTTCACCGATATCTGCTACGGTACCTTTTACAAAAGAAATCAAATCTCAAGGCTCCTTCCCTGAAACAGCTGAACATCTGTTTCCCATATGAACGCAATAGTAACATAATTTTCAAAAAAAATCAACCCGGAATACAATCTCCGGGTTGATCCTGTATACAAGCCTGTGATTCCTCTCGCTGTTTTCTATCACTGATTAAGGAAATCCTGATCCTCAAAATAATTGATCCGCATAGAAGAACGGACATCATGAAGCGTTGCGGCAGCTTTTTCTCTGGCAACCTCTGTACCGGCTTTCAGGATATCGAACACATCTTCGGTTCGCTGCTCCCACATTTTCCTTCTTTCACGGATCGGTCCAAGCTCTGCCTGCATAACATTATTCAGGAACTTCTTGACTTTCACATCACCAAGGCCACCTCTCTGATAGTGAGCCTTAAGTTCATCCAGATTCTGATACTCTGGCAGAAATTCAGCAAAATGTTCCGGGCGGCTGAAGGCATCCAGATAGATAAATACCGGATTTCCCTCTACACGACCAGGATCCTGAACACGAAGATGGTTCGGATCTGTAAACATGGACATGATCTTTTTCTTTACAACATCTTCTTCATCAGACAGATAGATGCAGTTTCCGAGAGATTTACTCATCTTAGCCTTTCCGTCAATTCCCGGAAGACGTAAGCATGCTTTATTGGAAGAAAGAACAATTTCCGGATCTGTCAGTGTGTCACCGTAAACGGTATTGAATTTATGGACGATCTCCTTGCACTGCTCAAGCATCGGAAGCTGATCTTCACCTACCGGTACATGTGTTGCACGAAAGGCAGTAATATCAGCAGCCTGACTGATCGGATAGCAGAAAAAGCCTACCGGGATGCTAGCTTCAAAATTACGCATCTTAATCTCGGATTTAACGGTAGGATTACGCTGTACTCGTGCTACCGTAACCAGATTCATATAATAAAAGGTAAGTTCTGTCAGCTCCGGAACCATGGACTGGATAAAAATATTGGATTTCTCCGGATCAAGCCCGCATGCCAGATAGTCCAGAGCAACCTGAAGAATGTTATGACGTACTTTCTCCGGATGCTCTGCATTATCTGTAAGTGCCTGGGCATCTGCGATCATAATATAAATCTCATCATATAAGCCGGAATTCTGCAGCTTCACACGCTCTGCCAGAGATCCAACATAATGACCTACATGAAGGCGTCCCGTCGGGCGGTCGCCAGTTAAAATAATCTTACTCATGAATTTCGTTCTCCTTGAAGTATACTGAATATTTATATCCTATTATAGCCCCTTGAAATTCACCGGTCAAATATTTTTAACCGGAAACTGCAATTTTTCATTGAAATATAACCAAAAGCTTGTATGTATTTATTTATGCATTATCGGGCACAACATGCTTTATTCCAAAAAAAGAACTGCCATATCACGCGGAAAACTTCCGTGACAGGCAGTCCTTTTTGTTTTACAGAATCACATGTCTTGGGCAAACTTCCTTACATTTACCGCAGCCTGTACACTTATCGTAATCGATGTGTGCACAGAAATCGGTAACTGTGATCGCCTCGGACGGACAGTTCTTCTCACATTTTTTACAGCCGATACAGCCAAGCTCGCAGGCAGCTGTAACTGCCTTACCTTTTGCGTGGGAGCTGCAGGCTACACGTGTCTGTTTGTCATATGGTACCAGCTCGATCAGGTGACGCGGACATTTGGCAACACATTTGCCACAGGCTTTACATGCTTCCTGATCTACGACCGCAATACCATTCACTATATGGATCGCATCAAATGGACATGCCTTTACACAGCTTCCGAAGCCCATACATCCAAATGTACAGTTTTTTGCACCGCTGCCAGGGATGAAAGCCATCATCTCGCAGTCTTCCACACCTGTGTACTCATATTTCACAGTCGTCTTATCACAGGTTCCCGCACATTTTACAAAAGCAACCTGACGTGCGGTTTCTTTTACTTCCTGTCCCATGATCGCGCCAATCTTGGCTGCAACAGGAGCACCGCCAACCGGACACTGATCTACAGGAGCTTCTCCCTTTGCAATTGCGGCAGCGAGTCCGGAACATCCCGGATATCCACAACCACCACAGTTATTTCCTGGAAGAACGCCGAGAATGGCTTCTTCCTTTTCATCTACCTTAACGGTTAATTTCTTGTCTGCAAGTCCGAGGAAGATACCAATGAATAAACCAGTACCGCCGACAATGACTGCAGCCATAATAATTCCTGTTATACTCATGCTCTTCTTCCTCCTATACGATTCCGGAGAATCCAAAGAATGCAATAGCCATCAGTGCTGCCGTGAGCAGAACGATCGGCATACCCTGGAAGGATTCCGGAATATCGTTGTATTCCATTTTTTCACGGATTCCCGCAAGTAATACAATTGCGATCAGGTAACCTACACCTGTGGCAAATCCGTTGACAACACTTTCAAGAATGCTGTATTCATATTTAACGTTGTTCAGTGCTACACCAAGAACTGCACAGTTTGTTGTGATCAGAGGAAGGTATACACCAAGTGCTTTGTAAAGGGATGGTACAAATTTCTTGAGAAACATTTCTACGATCTGTACCAGTGCCGCGATAACCAGGATAAATACGATCGTTTTCAGATACTCAAAATGGGTCGGTACCAGGATAAATTTATAAAGCAGTCCTGCAACAAAGGATGCAATGGTAATAACGAATACAACCGCACCACCCATGCCGGCTGCAGTTTCTGTCTTCTTGGATACTCCAAGGAAAGAACAGATTCCCAGGAACTGACTTAATACAACGTTACTGCAAAGCGCAGAACCAATTGCGATCAACATCAAGCTTGCCATTTTCTATTCCCCCTTTTTATTCTTTGTCGGAAGGACATCCGCCGCAGGTCGCACAATTGGAGCCGCAGCCGGACTGGATCTTAGAAACATCTTTGCCCTTCTTTGCCATGTTGATCTTTACTTTGTTCTGGATCGCTGCAAGTCCGGCAAGAACCAGAAATGCTCCAGGTGCAAGGATAAAGATAGTGATCGGGGTATAGCCGGCAACACCGGTAGCTGCATCAGCAACCGGAATGATCTGTGCTCCGAAAGCCTTTCCAGAACCAAGGAGCTCTCTTACAAGACCAATGGCAACCAGGCCCACTGTAAAGCCAAGACCCATTCCAAGTCCGTCAAAGATAGACGGAAGGACAGGGTTCTTGGAAGCATAACTCTCTGCACGTCCCAGAATGATACAGTTAACAACGATCAGTGGAATGTAAATTCCAAGTGACTCATAAAGAGAAGGAGTAAAGCCTTCCATCAGAAACTGTACGATAGTTACAAAAGATGCTACAACTACGATAAAGGCCGGCATTCTGACGGAGTCTGGAATAACCTTACGCAGCATGGAGATGAGCATGTTTGACATAACCAGAACTACGGTTGTGGAAAGTCCCATACCAATACCATTGATCGCAGAAGTCGTTACCGCAAGGGTAGGACACATACCAAGCATCAGGACGAAAATCGGATTTTCGGTTATAATGCCGTTTTTTAATCTTTCACCACAATTATTCATATTCAACTACCCTCCTAAAATGCGTTTTTGCAATAGCCGATAGCTGTATTGACTGCACCGGTAAAAGCTCTGGATGTGATGGTCGCACCACTGATAGCATCAATAGGCTCACCTTCGCCGCCGTCCTTGGATACATAGAATTTATCGGTATTCTTTCCAACATACTGTTCCTGGAACTTCGATTCTGTAGCACGCATTCCAAGTCCGGCAGTCTCACTGATGGAAAGAATGGAAACGCCGCTGACGGTACCGTCTTTTGTTACACCAACTGTGATCTGGATATCACCGCCGTAACCCTCTTTATCGGTTACAGTTACCACATAGCCTTCATCTGCTGCTTCACAGACTTCATCTACGGTTGCTTTGATTCCAAGATCTGCAGCTGTTTTATCTGCTGCTTCCTTGTCTACATCTACAGCTTTAAAATCTTCCAGGCTTACATCACTGAATACAGTCTGCCATGCTTCTTTTTTTGCCTGTTCCTCGGTTCTTGCAATGGGTTCTTTGGTAACTTCGTAAACCAGTCCAAGGCCAAGGCCGGCAACTACTGTAATGATCGTAAGGATCAATGTATTTCTGATAATCTTACCCATTATTTCTTGCCTCCTTTTCCAAAAGCAACCGGTTTTGTTACTTTTTCAATAAGCGGAACCAGAAGATTGCAGAAAATGATCGCATAGGAAACGCCCTCTGCGGAACCACCAAAGAGACGGAATACCGCTGTCACGATACCGAGGCAGCAGCCATATACCAGCTGACCTTTCGGAGTGATCGGAGTCGTCACATAATCGGTTGCCATAAACCAGGCACCAAGCATCAGACCGCCTCCAAAGATATGACTGAAAAGATAGTTTACATCAAAGCCTTTGCCTGTTCCCAACATATAGAAAATGACAAATACTGCAAAACTTCCAATATATGTAAGAGGTACCTTCAGATCGATGATCTTAAATGCGAGAAGGATCACTGCACCGATGAGGATCGCCAGGGCAGAAGTCTCACCGATGGTACCCTGGATATTACCAAGGAACAGATTCTTTACAGGAATAGAAGTCCCCTCAATGAATCCCTGGCTTTTAAGCGCTGCCAGAGGTGTTGCCTGTGTAACCGCATCTACAACAGCATGGGAGCTTTTGGAAACTGCAAAGTTGGTCATTTTTCCGGCAAAAGAGATCATAAGGAAACATCTTCCTGCAAGAGCCGGGTTCATAAAGTTCTGTCCAAGTCCACCGAACAGCTGTTTTACAACAATGATCGCAAAAGCACTGCCAAGGATCGGCATCCAGATCGGGATCTGGGGCGGCATGTTCAGTGCAAGCAGAAGTCCTGTTACAACTGCACTGAAATCAGTAGTTGTATTCTTTTTATGCATCAGTCGGTCATACAGCCATTCAAAAAACACACTGGATGCAACCGTCGCCAGCACTACAAGGAGTGCATGCACTCCAAAGTTCCAGATACCGAAAAGTGTTGTCGGCAGAAGTGCGATCACTACCAGCTGCATAATACGGCTGGTGGTCATTTTATCCCTGATATGGGGATTAGATGATACGTTATACATTTGTTCCATTGTTATTCCTCCCCCTATTTCTTTTTCTTGCGCTCTGCAAGAACCATTTTTCTCATAGATTTAATACTCTGAGTCAGAGGTCGTTTGGCCGGACAGATGTAACTGCAGCAGCCGCACTCGCAGCATTCCATACCATCCATTTTTTCGAAGCCTGCCATATCACCGTGTTCTGCAAGAGTTGCAAGGCGGGCCGGAACCACATGGCCCGGACAGACGCTTACACAACGTCCGCAATTGATACATGCAGTCTGGATCTGCTTCGCCTCGGAAACTGCGTCACGCTCCAGGAAAAGCAGGGAAGAAGTTGTCTTCGTACATGGAATATGAAGATCATACAGCGCAAATCCCATCATCGGTCCGCCGGAGATTGCTTTTGCGATCTTTTCCTTCAGTCCGCCTGCAGCATCTACCAGTTCAGACAGATCTGTGCCTGTAAGAACGGAAAAGTTCTTCGGTGTGCGGATTCCGTCTCCGGTAACCGTTACATTACGGCTGATGACCGGCTGTCCAAGGATCACTGCCTTATAAACAGAAGTGACGGTCTCTACGTTATCAACCACGCATCCTACGTCTGCCGGAAGCATAGTGGAATTGATCTCTCTGCCTGTTACCGCATAGATCAGTGTACGCTCACCACCCTGAGGGTATTTGGTCTTAAGCTCTTTTACTTCCATACGCTCTTTGCCTTTGATGGCTTCTTTCATCCTGGCAATACAATCCGGTTTGTTGTCCTCGATACAGATACATCCCACTGCCTTCGGGAAAGCTTTCAGGATTACTTCCAGACCACCAACAATACTTTCCGGTTCTTCCATCATCCTTCGGTAGTCACTGGTGATATAAGGCTCACATTCCGCACCGTTGACCAGGATATGATCGATCTTGTCGGGTTCCTTTGGTGAAAGCTTTACATGTGTCGGGAAACCTGCACCACCCTGACCAACAACTCCGCCTTCCTGAATCCTTTTCAGGATATCCTCCTTGGAAAGATCCGAAAGCTTTGCAGGTGCATATTCCACAGATTCGTACAGACCGTCATTCTCAATGATGATCGCATCACCCATGGCGCCTACTGCGGTCAGACGTTTCTCGATTCCCTTTACGGTTCCTGATACAGACGAGTGTATCGGTGCGGAAACAAATCCTCCTGCTTCTGCGATTTTCTGTCCTGCAAGCACATGATCACCTTTTTTTACGATCGGCTTGGCCGGAGCTCCGATGTGCTGAGAAACAAGAATTGCCAGATCTCCCTTCGGCAGATACTTCTCGACAGGACAGTTTTTTGACAAATCTTTGCCGTCATAAGGATGGATACCACCCCTGAAGGTTAAAAATGCCATAGATCTCATCTCCTCCTTTATTTTTGCAAGTACATGTACATGGTATTTCTGCGTTGCGCATATACTCTTTTTTAAAGTTGATTCTATGTTTCTGATTTTCCTTTTCTTATTTCATCCAAGACAAACAAGATCTATTTCGCTCCCATAAATCATTTCGCGAAACATTACCAGCGAACAGTAACAAAATAGCTTCTGCTTTGAGCAGGATATGTATGAAAGATTGAATCCAGACACGATCCTGTGATATACTTCGGTAGAAGATATTCACCAGCTCATAAAAAAGCTGTAATTTATGAAGCGATAATAGTCATTTTTTCACTGTCAATCCCCACATAAATCCAGTACCATTTCCTGTTTTTTATCATCAACTCTACTAATAACTATAACTCATTTCACTTTAAATTGCACTATTGAAAAGCAATTTTTTTGTGTATAATCAGATACAATCCATAAAGGAGAAAATTAACATGATCGTTAAAAAAATGCCGATTTTACAAGGGTTTCCAGACTTTGAGACTGTTAAAAAATTGACTAAAAATCATGGATTTTCAGAGCGTTTTGTACCGCTTTTCTATGATATTGAAACTACAGGACTATCACGAAATTCCACTTTTCTGTATCTGATCGGTGCTGTAGCCTACGAAGAAAACAACTGGCAGATGTACCAGTGGATGATTGAAAACGAAGAGGAAGAACCTGAACTTCTGAAAACATTTTCTGAATTCCTTCAGGATTTTTCATGTACGATCCAATATAACGGTGACAGCTTTGACCAGCCTTATCTGGATGCACGATATCAGATCCACGGACTCTCTTCCCCTTTTGCAAAGCTGCCTTCTCTGGACCTTTACCGGGAACTAAAGCCGCTCAAGGGACTTTTGAAGCTTTCACGGATGAATCAGCCTTCTATGGAATCATTTCTCGGTATCACTGAACGGAACTACTGTGATGGAGGTGCCTGCATCCGTCTTTACAAACAATTCGCTTCCGGAAAGAAACCGGAAGCGGCAGAGATCGTTATGGGACATAACCGGGAAGATCTTCTGGGACTTGGAAAAATTTTCTCCATGCTATCCTATCTTGCTCTTTTCAATGAAGATTACGAATCACTAAATTGTGAAATCCAAGACGATCAATTGGCCTTTACCATTAAAACTAATTACGATCTGCCTGTTAAATTTTCAAATCATAGTGAAGAATTCTACATAATTGGACAGAATAACTGTGTCCGTCTTCTTGTAAAGTCTCAAAATGGACGTTTAAAGCAATACTACTCCAATTATAAGGATTACGATTACATCCCTTCCGAAGACACTGCCATACCAAAAGCCTTAAGTGCCTGCATGGATAAAAAGCTCCGAAGGCCTGCCAAAAGGGACAACTGTTATACCTGGTTTCCTGTAACAGAAGCTTTTCTGCATGATCCTTTAAAACAGAAAATCTATCTGAAACACTGCCTGCCATATTATCTTTCTGTTCTTAAATAATATCTCTGTTACGCAATTCCAATCAAAAAAAGGCCGTCACAATAAATGTGACGGCCTCTGAAATTCAAAATATTCATCTGCTGTACAGCTTCTGAGAAATTACTCCTCTGTCTGCTCTGCAGAATTATCCTCGAGTGCTTTCATGCTGAGGCTGATCTTTCTGTCTTCGCCATTGAAATCAACAACCTTAGCCTCGATCTCCTGACCGATGGAAAGTACATCAGATGGTTTCGCAACGTGCTCTCTGGAGATCTGAGATACATGAAGAAGAGCATCTACTCCAGGTGCAAGCTCAACAAATGCACCGAAATCTGTCATGCGTGCAACTTTGCCCTTTACTACGTTTCCTACTGCGAAGTCCTCAGCAGCTGTAAGCCATGGGTTCTCCTCCGGGAATTTAAGGGAAAGTGCGATCTTGTCTCCGTTGATATCTTTGATAAGAACTGTAACTTTATCACCTACGTTGAATACCTTCTTCGGGTTCTCTACTCTGCCCCAGGACATCTCAGAGATGTGAAGAAGTCCGTCTGCTCCGCCGAGGTCGATGAATGCACCGAAATCTGTAACATTCTTAACAACACCCTCAACTTTATCGCCTACGTTGATCTTAGCAAGAAGCTCTTTCTGTTTCTCAGCTTTCTCAGCAAGAAGAAGCTGTTTGCGGTTACCGATGATACGGCGTCTTCTTGGGTTGAACTCTGTGATAACGAACTCGATCTCCTGATCTGCATATTTGGAAAGATCTTTCTCATATGTGTCAGATACAAGGCTTGCAGGAATGAATACTCTTGCTTCCTCAACATTGACACAAAGACCACCGTCAAGTACCTGTGTTACAGGAGCCTTCAGAACCTCCTGGTTCTCGAATGCCTCCTCAAGACGTTTGTTGCCTTTCTCTGCTGCAAGACGTTTGTAGGTAAGTGTAACCTGTCCTTCTCCGTCGTTTACTTTGAGAACCTTTGCTTCCATGGTATCGCCAGGTTTAACAACGTCTGTAAGCACAACGCTTGAATCGTTTGTGTACTCGTTCTTTGTGATGATACCGTCTGCTTTATAGCCGATATTCAGGATGATCTCATCATCTTTAACATCGATGACGGTACCCTGTACGATCTCTCCATTTCTGATTGTTTTTACGGAATCTTCCAGCATCTGTTCAAAACTTAACTCTGACATGTTCTTGAACCTCCTCAATAATTTTCTTTGGGGTGGAAGCCCCTGCTGTAATACCTACACAACTACTGCATTGGAACATTTCAGAATCCAAGTCTACAGGTGTTTGTATATAGTAAGTATTTCCACATTCCTTTTTACATATTTCAAACAGCTTTTGAGTATTGGAGCTATGTCGGCCACCTACGACCAGCATAGTGTCTACCTCTCCGGCTATCGCTTTAGCTTCTTTCTGCCGTTCTTCGGTAGCATTACAAATAGTGTTTAAAATATTTAAAATATTTAAAACATTATTATCATAACTCTTTTTGCGGAGAATTTCAACTAATTCTTGAAATTTGTTGTAATTAAATGTCGTCTGGGACACTACACATACTTCTTTTTCCGGAGAAATATTGAATTTTTCAGCATCCTCAGCATTTCTGATCACTGTATATGGTCCCTGACACCATCCGCAGATCCCCTGTACTTCCGGATGGCCCGGATCACCGATGATCACAATATGGGCACCTCTGGAGCTTTCTTTCTCAACGATCTTGTGGATCTTCAGCACAAAAGGACAGGTAACATCTACATATCCGAGACCATATTTTTTGATCGTGTTATAAACCTTGCGGCCTACTCCATGGGAACGGATCACAACAGTGCCGCCCTTCAGGCTGCAAAGATCCTTCTCACAGATCACAGCCACACCTTTTTTTTCGAGATCTGAGACAACCTCCTCATTATGGATGATCGGGCCTAGTGTATAAATCGGTGCTGCATCGGAACCGATCAGCTCATAAACACGGTCAACTGCTCTTTGTACGCCGAAACAGAAGCCGGCAGTTTCTGCAACTTTTACATTCATCCGTTCACCCTTTTTCTGTATACGGAAAGGATACTCTCAACCACTTCGTCAATTCCCATCTCAGATGAATCAACAAGAACAGCATCCTCTGCTTTTTTAAGCGGAGAAACCGCGCGGTTCATATCTCTCTCATCTCTGTCAACGATATCTTTCAGAATCTCATCCATATCGCAAGCTTCACCCTTCTCTGTAAGCTCCAGGTATCGTCTGCTGGCACGGGTCTTTGCACTTGCAGTCAGAAAGATCTTCACTTCCGCATTGGGAAGAATGGTGGTTCCGATATCTCTTCCGTCCATAACTACATTATTCTCGGCTGCAAGATTGCGTTGCAGCTTCAGAAGATGTGCACGCACCTCCGGATTTGCAGAGCTTACAGATGCCATATTTCCTACCTCTTCCTTACGGAGGAACGCAGTTACATTCTTTCCGTTAAGGATCACCTGCTGCTCACCATTCTCATAACGGATAGAGATATCCGCATCGTGACAGGCTTCAGAGATTTTTTCGTCACCGCTGATCCCTTTTTCCAGAAGATAAAGTGCCATGGCACGATACATTGCCCCTGTATCTACATAAATAAAGGACAGCTCCTTTGCCACTTTTTTTGCAATTGTGCTTTTTCCTGCACCTGCCGGTCCGTCAATTGCAATATTAATACCCATAATCAAATGCTCCCTTCCTCTTTTCTGTTATTCGATCGCCTGAGCTGCCGCATACGCTGTAGACCATGCGATCTGAAGATTATAGCCACCGGTCACTGCATCCAGATCCAGTACTTCACCTGTAAAATACAGATTTTTTATTTTTTTGGATTCCATTGTGGATGGCTGTATCTCTTTTACTGACACACCGCCTCTTGTGATGATCGCTTCCTTAAACTCTCCCATTCCCGTGATCGTAAACGGAAAAGCCTTGATCAGACGGCCAAAAGCCTGACGCTCTTCCCTGGAGATCTCATGTACCGGTTTTTCCCCGGGGATACCGCCAATTTCGATCATGATCGGAGTCAGAGAAGACGGAAAAAGAACACCGATCACATTTTTAAACTGCTTGTTATGATTTGCATCAAATTCACGCAGGATCCGGGCATCAAGCTGTTCTGCATCAAGCGCCGGCTTCAGATCCAGGAAAGCCTCCAAAGGCTCCTTTTCCAGCTTTTTGCCAATCTGGGCACTGGCGGAAAGGATCAGCGGTCCTGTCACTCCGAAATGAGTAAACATCATCTCGCCGAAATCTTTATAGAGAACTTTTTTGCCGGATTTTACTGTAAGCTCCACATTCCGAAGGGAAAGGCCCTGAAGTTTGGAAACATAATCTTCTTTTGCCACCAGTGGTACCAGTGATGGTGACTGGGAAACAACTTTATGTCCCGTCTCAGCAGCAAAACGATATCCATCTCCTGTGGAACCTGTGGACGGGTAGGAAAGCCCTCCTGTGGCAACTACCACAGTATCCGCTTCAAAAAAGGTACCGTCCGAAAGTAATACACCGGTAACTTTTTCATCCTGTGTACAAACTTCCTTTACCTCTGTATGAAGATGGATCTGCGCTCCGGCTTTTTTCAGTTCCCGCTCAAGCGCACGGATAATATCTGATGAATGATCCGATACCGGAAAAACCCGGTTTCCACGCTCTGTTTTCAGCGGCACTCCTGCCTTCTCAAAAAATTCCATCACATCTCTGCTTCCATAGGTGTAGAAAGCACTGTAAAGAAATTTGCGGTTTGACATCACTGCCGGAAAAAGTTCTTCGGTATCTGAATCATTGGTGACGTTGCACCGTCCCTTTCCGGTGATGAAAAGCTTTTTTCCGAGTTTCTCATTTTTTTCCAGTATGTGAACCTGGTGTCCTCTGCGCGCAGCATATACACCGCAGAGCATTCCGGCGGCACCGCCGCCTATGATCGCAACTTTGGACATTACCTGTTATCCTGCCTTTTTTATCTTTTTTATGCACAAAGGAGCCTGCATACAGCAAGCTCCTTTTCCTGTTTTGAAATGCATCTGCATTTCTATGTGTGCTTTATACCGGGTATGCGCCGTTCTTGGTATCTGCTACAGTCTCATCAACTTTTGTCTTCTGAGCCTGGCGATATTTAAAGAAGTCCATGGCAACCTGCGGGAACAGTGCATATGTGAGAACATCCTCATCCTGCTCCTTGTACTGTGCCATCTCGCTCTCAAGCTTATCAAGCTCATCCTCCAGAAGATCTGCCGGACGGCATGTGATCGGTTCAATATCTCCGATACATTTTTTCTGTACTTCCGGATTGAACGGTCTGGCTGTTGCGCCATACTTACCGCTTAACACGTCTTTTGTCTCTTTTGTGACAACCTTGTAACGCTCGCCCATGATCACGTTAAATACAGCCTGTGTACCAACGATCTGAGAGGACGGTGTAACAAGCGGTGGCTCACCAAGGTCTTTACGTACACGCGGAACTTCCTCAAGTACTTCGTAGAATTTATCCTCGGCATGCTGCTCTTTCAGCTGTGATGTCAGGTTGGAAAGCATTCCGCCTGGTACCTGATACAGAAGAGTCTTGATGTTTACACCAAGGTTCTTCGGATTGAGAAGACCTGTATCAAGAGCCTCATCACGCATCGGGCGGAAGTAGTCAGCGATCTCAGCGAGAAGCTGCTGATCAAATCCTGTATCATATGGTGTTCCCTTGAAGGTCTCAACCATAACCTCTGTTGCCGGCTGGGATGTTCCAAGAGCAAACGGAGACATTGCTGTGTCGATGATATCAACACCTGCCTCTACTGCCTTCATATATGTCATGGAAGCAACACCGGATGTATAGTGAGAATGAAGATCGATCGGGATCTTAACAGTCTCTTTGAGAGCCTGAACAAGCTCTGTAGCTTTGTACGGAACAAGAAGCCCTGCCATATCTTTGATACAGATGGAATCTGCCCCCATATCCTCGATACGTTTTGCAAGATCTGTCCAGTAATCAAGTGTGTAAGCATCACCAAGTGTGTAAGCCATTGCAACCTGTGCATGTGCTTTCTCCTTGTTTGCTGCTTTTACAGCTGTCTGAAGGTTACGAAGGTCATTCATACAGTCAAAGATACGGATGATATCGATACCGTTAGCTGCGGATTTCTGTACAAAATACTCTACTACATCATCTGCATATGGACGATATCCAAGGATGTTCTGTCCACGGAACAGCATCTGAAGCTTTGTGTTTTTGAAACCGTCACGAAGTTTACGAAGTCTTTCCCACGGATCCTCTTTCAGGAAACGTAAGGAAGCATCGAAAGTAGCACCGCCCCAGCACTCTACTGCATAGTAGCCGACTTTGTCAAGCTTCTCAATGATCGGAAGCATCTGCTCTGTGCTCATACGTGTAGCGATCAGGGACTGATGAGCGTCACGCAGGATCGTTTCCACAACTTTCACAGGTTTTTTCTCTATTTCTGCCATAATTATTCTCCTTACAAATTTTTATAAGACAATGGGTTAGACACCAAAGATCGCCATGAATGTACCGGCAGCAACCGCTGTACCGATAACACCAGCAACGTTCGGTCCCATCGCATGCATCAGCAGGAAGTTTGTAGGATCTGCCTCAGCACCAACCTTCTGGGATACACGGGCTGCCATAGGAACGGCAGAAACACCGGCTGATCCGATCAGAGGATTGATCTTTCCGTGAGTAACCTTGCAGAGAAGCTTACCAAGCATAACACCACCAAAAGTACCGCAGGCAAAGGCAACAAGACCAAGAACTACGATCTTCAGTGTATCTACGTTCAGGAACGCCTCAGCACTTGTGGAAGCACCTACAGATGTTCCGAGAAGGATTACTACGATGTACATAAGAGCGTTGGAAGCTGTTTCAGAAAGCTGTTTAACAACTCCGGACTCACGGAACAGGTTTCCGAGCATCAGCATACCAACAAGGGGAGCTGTTGTCGGAAGGATCAGGCAAACAACGATTGTGATAACGATCGGGAAAAGGATCTTCTCAAGTTTTGTAACAGGACGGAGCTGCGCCATTTTGATCTTACGCTCTTTCTCTGTTGTGAATGCCTTCATGATCGGAGGCTGGATGATCGGTACCAGGGACATATAGGAATATGCTGCCACTGCGATCGGTCCCATAAGAGAAGACTGTCCAAGCTTACCTGCAAGGAAAATGGAAGTCGGGCCGTCAGCACCACCAATGATAGAGATCGCTGCTGCTGCTTTACCATTAAATCCAAGGAAAATTGCAAGGAAGTATGCAAGGTAAATACCAAGCTGTGCAGCTGCTCCCATCAGGAAGCTGATCGGGTTTGCGATCAGCGGACCGAAGTCTGTCATCGCACCGACACCCAGGAAGATCAGTGAAGGAAGAATACTCCACTCATCCATTAAGTAAAAATAATGAAGAAGTCCGCCAACGCCATTGGATGAATCCTCAATGCTCAGCATAATGTCCGGATAAATATTTACCAGAAGCATACCAAAAGCGATCGGAACCAACAGCAGCGGCTCAAAACCATGTTTAATGGCAAGATATAAGAACACACATGCCACTGCGATCATCAGGTAGTTTCCCCAGGTAAGGTTGAAAAATGCTGTCTGATGGATCAGGTTTGACAGGGTATTTGTTACATAAGACATTTGTCTACCTCCTGTTTAGTTCATTGTTGCAAGAGTATCTCCATTTTCAACGGCAGCACCCTCTGCAACATCGATGCTGGCGATCGTTCCGTCCTGAGGAGCAACAACCGGGATCTCCATCTTCATGGACTCAACGATCACTACGCTGTCACCGGCTTTTACGCTCTGTCCAACAGATGCAACGATTTTTACAACTTTTCCAGGAACGGCTGCGGAAACTTTAACAGAACCTGCGCCTGCTGCCGGAGCTGCTGCCTTAGGAGCTGCTGCCGGAGCTGCCTTAGGAGCAGGAGCTGCTGCTTTTGGTGCTGCTGCAACTGGAGCTGCTGCGTTTCCGTTCTCTTCTACAGTAACTTCATATGCTGTTCCGTTAACAGTAATTGTATAACTCTTCATTTTAAAATCCTCCTAAATAATGATTATCTTTTTCTGCGGTTGACTTTGCGGATGGAACGTACTACGAATCCGTCTGTGCTTGTTTTGCCTTCAGAAGCAGCGATCGCTGCGGCGATCACGGCAATAAGCTCACCATCATCTGTCGCATCCTCAACAGCAGGCTCAGCAACTGGTGCTGCAACCGGAGCCGGTGCTGCGGCTGCCGGAGCCGGTGTGCTCTCTTTTTTCTTTCCTTCCACAAGTACGGGAATATATTTGAAAAGAGAGATCACGAAGATCAGGAATATCAGGATCACAAATACAGTTCCGAGACCCATCACTGTATTCATCGCTGCCTTCTCCATGTTCTGTGCCAGTGTATAATTCACATCAACTGTAAGAGAAGTCGGGGTTCCTGATTTATCAAATACATAAGTGAAATTCGCTTTGTTTTTCTCGAAGGATACCGGAACAACAACGGTATACTGATCATCGGAATACTCTACTGTGATATCTTTCTCATTGATATCACCTTTTTTCTCACCAAGCTCTTCTCTGGAGCCATCCCATGCACTTGCAGCACTCTGTGTGAAAGCATCCTCTGATTCCAGATATCCCTGGATATCATCCTCGGACATTGCGATGATCGCATCCGTCAGGCCCTTGGTTGTTGTGACAAGCTGACTCTTTACAGAATCATCAATCTCATCAGCAGCCCATGCAGTAGCTGTGCATCCGATCAGAAGTGCAGCTACGCAAAGAAGTGCCATGCAGACAGAAGAGATCTTTTTATAAAACTGTCTCATACGCTCACCTCACTTAGACTGTTCCATGCTTTTTGGATGGACGGTCTTCCCTTTTTGTGAACAGCATCTCAAAAGCACCGATTACATATTTTCTTGTATCTTCTGCTTTGATCACAGTATCCACATATCCTCTTGCTGCTGCAGATGCGATACCGTTCTGGAGTTCTTTGTACTCAGCTGCCTTCTCATTCAGTGTAGAAGCGTCAGCTCCCTCATACATGATCTTTGCTGCAAGGGAAGCATCCATCATACCGATCTCAGCTGTATCCCATGCATAAACCATATCTGCTCCGACAGATTTGCTGTTCATGGCAACGTATGCAGTTCCGTATGCTTTACCAATTACAACATTTACCTTCGGTACAGTCGCAGATGCAAAAGCATGTACCATCTCACCTACAGATTTAGCCATCATCTTCTCATTGCAGAGTGTAGCTTTAAATCCTGTTACATTAGTAAGAGTAAGTACCGGAATCTCAAAAGCATCACAGAATTTTACGAAGTCTGCTGCTTTTCTTGCACCTCTTGCAGAAAGAGTTCCGTCGGAAATCTCTGTCTTATTGCCATCAGCATCGTAAGATTCGCTTCTGTTTGCAACAGCGCCAACGGTAGCTCCGTTCAGACGAAGGAAGCCTGTTACGACATCCTGGCCGTAAGCTGCCTTTGTTTCAAAAAACTCACCATTATCAGCGATTCTTGAAAGTGCAATAGCTGTGTCGCCTGTGCAGCCTGCAATATCATCACATACTCTGTTCAGGTCATCTGTGCATTCCTTGAAGCTGTCATTGTCTTCATTATTCTCCGGAAGCATGCTGACCAGTGTACGGATCTGTCCAAGGATCTCCTCTTCTGTTCCGATGCCGTCAACAAGTCCTGTCTCCTCACTCTGGAACTGTGCGGAAGCTGAATCGCATTTTTCCACTCTGTTTCCTTCCAGTGCATTTGGAGTGTTTACAAACAGTCTGCCCTTCTTCTCCTCTACAAATGTAAAGTCTGTAAGAGCCGGTACAACTGCCATTCCACCGCCGCATGTTCCGAAAACAGCAGTGATCTGTGGAATAACACCGGATGCCAGTGTCTGTTTCAGATAGATCTCACCAAATGCCTCAAGTGCATCGGTAGCCTCCTGAAGACGAAGTCCCGCACAGTCTACAAGACCGATAACAGGTGCTCCAACTTTCAGAGCGAGATCATAAATTTTGGCGATCTTTTTGGCATGCATCTCACCAACTGTTCCGTTCAGTACAGATGCATCCTGGCTGTATACATACACCAGACTGCCGTCAATCACACCATATCCGGTGATCACACCGTCTGAAGGTGCTTTTTTTTCAGTCATGTTGAAATCTGTAGCTCTGGCTGTGACAGCCTGTCCGATCTCAACAAAACTGTTGGCGTCAAGCAGGGAATCGATCCTTGCAGCCGCTACGCTTTGTGTCGCATTACTCATTATACTATGCCCTCCATTTTTTTATTAATATAACCAAAAATTCAGCCGAGTATAATTGTACCTTTTTTTTGCAGAAAATTCAATACTTTTCGTCACGAACGTTAAAAAATTAACCCCTGACATATGCCAGGGGTCGCTAAATTAATGGAAATAATCCTTAAATACTTTATCCACATACCATTTATAGGTAATTCTGTCGATTTTGTCATCGGCGGTTGCAAGGCAGGAAAGGAGTTCTTTTCCGTTGAGCTTTGCATGGAGTGTACCGATCTTCTGGTTTTTCTGTATTGGTGCCGGTAGCTTATCCGGAAGCTCCGTTTCCCATGTGATCGTTTCTGTTTTTTTCAGAAGATATCTTTTCTCACGATCTTTTTCAGAAAGTACTGCGTGTATTTTCAGCATAACCTGTTTGGGAGGATATCCGGAACGATCGGACTTTTGCGGATATGGATCTTCTTTTCCCGGTGCTGCTTCTGTTACCGGGATCTCAGGCAGCTGCGGAAGCTCCGGCAGCATCACATACTGATAATTTTCCCTGCCATAGGAAAGAAGCTTCTTAGTATCGCTCCATTTATAATTTTTATTTCCGGGCCATCCGCATCCCAGAAGAGCCACGATAAATAATCGCTCGTCCTGTCGGACTGCGCAGACATAACAATATCCGGCATTTCCTGTAAATCCTGTTTTTCCTGAGATCACTCCTGTTTCCATATCCAGGAAAGCATTGGTATTATGTACCGAATAATGCTTTTTTCCTGAGATATCCGTGAAAGTATAATCTCTAGTCTGGGTAATATGGACAAATGTTGCATTTTTTATTGCATACGCCATGATCAAGGCAAGATCCCGGGCTGTTGTATGATGGATACCGCCTTCATCTTCTCCATCCAGACCATTGGGTGTAACAAAATGTGTGTCCTTACATCCCAGCTCTTTTGCTTTTTCATTCATCTTCTCTGCAAAACCTTCTACGGAGCCGCCGATATGTTCCGCGATGGCCACTGCGGAATCATTATGGCTTTTCAGCATCAGTGAATAGAGAAGATCCTCCAGATAAAACTGCTGTCCCTCCCGCATGCCAAGACGTGTCTGTGGCTGAGATGCCGCATTCCCGGAAACTTGTACGTAATCATCTCCCTTTGCCAGCTCCAGAGCAAGAATACAGGTCATTACCTTTGTGGTGCTGGCATTCGGCCGTCCTTTGTATGCTTCTTTTCCGTACAGCACACGGCCAGTCTCCCCATCCATAAGAACTGCAGAAAGTGCATATAGATTTTCGTCATCTGCCGCCTTTACCGGAAAGATCTGACAAATAATAAGGACCGCTGTCACCAGCACGACAGCGGCCATACGCCGTTTGCTCATAATGCATCACCCCGTACACTGTTCATATAACTGTTTACAGTAACTGTTATATTTAATTTTATGCGGGGATAGCATTCAGATATCACTTGTATCTATTGTCTGCCGGGATCGATCATCCGTTAAAGGTCAGATCCCATCTATCAGAAAGATGTCCTGGCCTGACTGCAAGTGCAGCAAGCTCTTCCAGCATATCCGGCGCCTTGGCAAGTGCCTCTTCCATCAGACTGTCCAGCTTAAGAAGCTCCTCCTTACAGTCGATCTCCGGCTCCGGGCTCATAAAAAATTCGGTAATAAACGCAGATCTTTTTTTTCCTACGGGGGAAAGGGCATGTTCCGAAAGGCGTCTCTTCCTTCCTCCATCATCACATACCAAAATACAGGTGAATATCTTCATCATTTTCAATGACAGATAAATGTTCCAGGTACGGATCGCCGGCAGTACCTGGTGTATCGTCCATGCACTGAGAAAACTGGCACGGATCCCATGCGACGGATAAAAACGCAATGGATCTTTGCCGGTTTCATACATCAGCATACGGTCAAATTCCTTCTCAAAGAGCGTATGTGAGATTTTCCCCTCGGCAGCTACCTGATTGACGTAAGGATGACAGGTAGAATCCAGGATATAATGACATCCGAAACCCAGCAGGTAAGCCATCAGTGCAGGATTTTTTTCCTCCCGGACCTTCGCCATGCCCTTTTCAAAGAATTCTCTTGCTTTCCGTCCATGCATCTGCACTCCGTACTGTGTCACCGGATTTTTGGATATAAAATAATAAAACAGGATATCCGGACCATGCTGTCCGTTCCGGTACAAATTTCCGTTGCTTCGGATCAGATGCTGTAATTTTGCGGAAAGTTTCCGGTAAACCCTTTTTCCAAAAAGATCATGTGCGTATGTTGTGGGCATTTTCGTCACTCCTCTTCTGTTTTCTGATCTGTCCGGCAGGTCCCGTAAACCGGCATCTGTCCGTGTTATTTGTTATACGTCCAGCTTCAGCTGGATCTCTTCCTCTGCTTCCGCCTTGAAATCCTCCAGCTGGACCGGATCCATTTCCGGAAGGTCTTCCAGCCCCTGGACACCAAAGCAGCGCAGAAATTCTTCGGTGGTTCCCAGGAGGATCGGGCGACCCGGAGCATCCAGACGTCCAAGTTCTCTCACCAGATCATAATCCATCAGTTTATTGATGGCATGATCACATTTTACCCCTCGAATCTTTTCAATCTCTGCTTTTGTAACGGGCTGTTTGTAGGCAATGATCGAAAGGGTTTCAAGCATAACGTCTGTCAGCGTGGGTTTCTTTGGCTGCGCTGCGATCCGGATAAGAGAATCATAGTATTCTTTTTTTGTACAAAGCTGAAAGGAGTTTTCGAGCTCTATGATCTGGATCCCCCGCTCTTCTTCCTGATAACGGATCATCATATTTCGAATGATATTTTCCGTTGTTGTCGGATCCTGACGGATCGCTCTGGCAATACGGGGTAATTCCACTGCTTCTCCCATTGCAAACAGGATGGCTTCGATTTCTCCTTCAATTCGTTTGATTTCCACTTATTGTCCTCATTCCTACTATATTATTCATCTGCGAACTCTGTCAGATTCTTCCATGTGTCCGGATCCGTGATAACTTCCACATGAATATCATCAAAAAGATCTTCCTGTTCTGCATGAACATGCCCCATTTTCATCAATTCCAGAATTGCCAGAAATGTCACGATCAGCTGTATTTTGGAATGCTGGTTTTCCATCAACCTGCGAAAGCTGAATTTCCGGTGAGCTTTTGCATATTCCTTCATTTCCAGCAATTTATCAGAAAGTGATATTTCCTCTTTTTCGATCCTTCCGAATTTACTTCGGATCGGGTCGATCTTATTTTCCTGTCTGCGGATCAAAGCCTGATAGATCGCACTCATCCGCTCCAGTGTCAGACCCCGGAGAAGTTCCTGGGGATCAGACGGTGGAGTATACTGCAGCACTTCTTCCGGAAGATCCTGTTTTCGGTAATAAACCCCTGCCGCATCTCCAAGCCTGTCCCGTAATTCATAGGACATATATTTGTACATCTTATATTCCAGCAGCTTCTGCACAAGCTCTGCTCTGGGGTCCTCCTCTTCTCCTTCCTCATTCACTTCTTTCGGAAGAAGCATTTTACATTTGATATCCAGAAGAGTAGCTGCCATGACAAGAAATTCACTCATGATCCCCAGATCTTCTTTTTCCATGGAATGCAGATATTCCATATACTGATCTGTGATTTCCACAATAGGAATATCATAGATATCGATCTTGTTTTTGTCGATCAGGTGAAGCAGAAGATCCAGAGGGCCTTCAAATACATTCAGCTTAACAGATAATGCCATAGGGTTTCCTCATTTCATTTTTTCGGAAGGTTTTATATCGATCACCAGCAGTTCCCTTGGATTATGGATCCGAAGGGGGATGGTATGTTCTCCAAGTCCGGCACTGACGATCATATGCTGATCCCCTTTGTGAAAGTCTCCGCAGCAAAACGGCGGGAGAAACAGATATTGAGGAGATGAAAGGCCGTAATGTTCGCTGAGACGGACAACGCCTCCGTGATAATGTCCGGACAGGATCAGATCCGCGCCCCATTCAAAATAGGTTTTTCCGTATTTTGGATTATGTGCCAGCAGGATCTGCATCCCTTTATCTTCAGGTTTTCCGACCATTTCTTCCATCACTTCTTTTTTCAGCTTCGGTGATCTTGGTTTGTGATAATATTCGATGGGAAGCTCCAATCCCCAGAAACAGAAGTGTTCTCCCTGCAGGACCATATCTTCACGTCCGTTCCTTAAAATATGCACACCGGCTTTTTTCAGTGCTCTTTCGTATTTTGCATAATATGGCCGGTATTCTTCGGAAAGGAACATTTTATATTCATGATTGCCAAGTGCATAATACACGGGAAAATCTCCGGCAAGCTCTGTCAGCAGCTTACATGCAGTTACCAGAGTATTCGTTTCTGTGCGTACAGCCATGTCGCCGGCAGAAAGGATCACGTCCGGGGCAAGTTTTCGGATCGTCTCTGTCAGCCGTATATTGTCTTTTCCGTAGGATATCCCGTGAAGATCCGCAAGAAGGATCATCCGCACGCCCTGTGGAGCATGGATCTTGTCCATATGGATCTCATATTGTTTGATTCTGAATTTTTTCATATTATTTTCCAAATCCGCAGTTCGGGAAAGTACAAACCGGACAGTTCAGACATAGTCCGCCTTCTCCCAGCGCGGCAATCTCCTCTGCCTTGATCTCATCATCTGCCATCACTCTGGGCAGGATCAGATCAAATACTGTTCTTTTTGCGTACATGACGCAGCCCGGAAGTCCAAGTACCGGTATGGATCTTCCGTTCCTCTCAAGATATGCCACAAGCAGCATAGCTCCCGGAAGTACAGGTGCTCCATAGGTTACGATCTTTGCTCCGGTATCCCGGATCCCGCCCGGAGTACGATCATCGGGATCTACACTCATTCCGCCGGTACAGATGATCAGATCTGCTCCTGCATCTGCGAAAGAAAGAATTGCCTTTGTGATCTCTTTCTTATCATCTCCCGGCATCACCTGGCCTGTCACTTCGGTCGGAAACCCGGAAAGCTTTTCCCGGAGTACCGGTGTGAAGGTATCCTGGATCAGTCCTTTTTTGATCTCACTTCCGGTTGTGACGATCCCTACTTTTTTCTGCTGGTAAGGGAGAATGTCAAAGATCGGAAGATTTCCTGCTGCCTTCTCTGCTGCATCCATTTTCTCTTTCTCGATCACAAGCGGAATGATCCTGGTTCCTGCAACCTTATCACCTTTTTTTATCGGAAAATCGCCATGTCTGGAAGCAATCATCATTTCTCCCAGAGAATTCACAGCCACAAGTGCATCTCGACGTATTTTCAGAATACCATCGATCTTTGATACCACCTCGATCTTACCTTCTTTGATCTCAGTTCCATGTACTTTGGAAGAGTTTCCGGCACAGATTTTGTAAAGGATCTCTGCAGCTTCATTTTCGTGAAGAATCCCCGGTTTTTTCTCCCACACAAAAAGGTGTTCTTTTCCTACAGAGAGCAGCAGTGGTATATCCTCTTCTTTCACTACATGCCCCTTTTTGAAAAGAACGCCTTTTTTCTCATCTTTTATGATCTGCGTGATATCATGGCACAGAATGTGTCCCACTGCATCTTCTGTTCTGATCTCTTTCATCCAAAATCCCTTCCCTGTTCTGCTATTTCTTCAATCCGTTGTATTATACATCCAGTCTGCCCTTTTTGTCAAAATATGTTGCAGGCATCACAAAAGAAATGCCTGACAGGTTCTTTCCAGCCAGTCATGGTATCCGGCCTTTTTTATTGTTTCCCCGTACAGGATATCCAGACTACCGATCTTTTTCCCATCCTGATAGTATTCCTGTGCCCCTGCTTTCTGCCCTTTTTTCACCGGCGCACTTTGTTCTTTGGGGAGGATCAACTTTTTCTTAACATTGTCAGGTTTCGTTCCATCTGTGCTGATATATCGGAATTTCCCTCTATATACAAGCGAAACCTGCTCTTTGACTCCTTTGCGGAGCTTCAGAGGTTTCAGTGGCTCCAGAGCATCATCCAGATACAATGTGCATTTAGAAAAGCCGTAATTTAAAAGAGCTGCTGCATCCCGGAATCTTGTTTTCGGGTCCGGTGCGGCCATTACTGAGGCGATCAGTGTGATCCCATTTCGTTCTGCCACAGCACTGAGACAGTATTTTGCAATACTGGTGCTGCCTGTTTTAAGTCCCATACACCCCTCATAGCTACGCAGCAGTTTATTTGTGTTGGTCAGTGTAAATTTCGAGGATCCTTTTCTGGTAACGTGTGTGATATCCTCCATCCAGACAGATGAATATGTAAGAACTTCCGGATATCTGCTGATGAGCTCCCTGCTCATAAGTGCAATGTCATAGGGAGTTGTATAATGCTCCTGTGATTCCGTCAGCCCGCAGCAATCCACAAAATGAGTGTTTTTCATTCCAAGATCCTTCGCCTTCTCGTTCATCTTCTCCACAAAGGCTTGTTCTGTTCCCGCAACATGCTCCGCCATAGCTACGCTGGCATCATTTCCGGAAGCGATCACAATACATTTGATCATGGTTTCTGCAGTCTGCTTTTCTCCTTCTTCCAGAAATACCTGAGACCCTCCCATGGATCTGGCATAAGCACTGGTGGTAATGCTATCCTCCAGATGCAGGGTTCCCTCACGGATAGCATCAAAGATCAGGATCAATGTCATGATCTTTGTAATACTGGCCGGGCTTCTTCGGGTGTCAGGATCCTTAGAATAGATCACGGTACCGGTTTCTTTTTCCATAAGGACTGCACCCGGCGCTTCGATCAGCTTCTGTGCTTTTCCACTATCTTCCGTTTCTCCCCTGACACCAACGGGTGTCAGAGCCAGGCATAAGACTAAAATACAGATTAAAAGACTTTCCGGAACACTTCTGTTCATAAGCTCACTCCTGCCGCAAACATCTCTGTTCTATTGTAAAAGCTTTCCTGAAAGATTATTCCTGAAATTCTGAAAAAGTATAGATTCCGGTCCGTATTCCTGTATCTTTCACTCTGCATCGCTTTGCTTTTTCAGTTCTTCGTCATACAGCTTAACACCTGTTTCACAATTTCCAGCAGCATATTTTCTTGCATAATTCGCTGCATCGATCGCCTCAGATGCATTGTTACATTCTTTGGTGATCAGATAAATCCCAGTGCGGACACAGAGCTCCATATCCGGATATTTCTCTTTCATCTGCCGTAAGAACTCCTGATTGGTCTTTAAAACAGATGTTTCCGGATCAACATCCATATCACATGGAGTGAAAAGGATAAAATGATCAGAGATCGCCCTGGTAAAATATACATCCATATCTGTTTTTAGAACGCCTATCACATACTCGGAAAACTGCCGCAGGATCTGATCTCCCACACGATATCCGTATTTTGCATTAATACGTTTAAATTTTTCAAAATCGGTATATATCACTGCATGTCCCGGCCCGTAACCTCCGATCAGCATTTTCTCCACATTTTCGCGAAATCTTGAAAAAGAAGACAATCCGGTAAGCTGATCCCGTCCGGATTCTGCAGCAATGCTACGATAAGCACTGTTAAATGCTTGGTTCTTGGCATAATGCGCGGAAATGATCTTGGTCACTTCTCCCAATAGCTTACGATCTTCTCTGGACCAGAGCCTTTTTTCCTGGCAGGTCACGTATGCAATGGCCCCTGTATAGCTTCCCTCACAGTACATGGCAGCACAGACTACGGTTTTTGCTCCGCACTGTAACACATTCTTTCTTCTCTGTTCCGAATATTCAGCCAGATCATTCTCCTGAATCACCACAGTACCATATTCATCATTGTGGCGAAACAATGTGATAAAATCACTTTTTGAGAAATGTATCTCATCTATCAAAAGCCTGTATTCTTCTTCCGAAACCCATTGAAAAACCCTGTTTATTTTCTGCTCTGCCACCTTGGTATGCAGGACTGTGATCCGGTTAAGCCGGAATTTCAGACCGATCACTTTCATCAGAAGTTCAATCGCTGCCTGAAAGCTGCTCATTTTTTCAAATATTTCAAATGCAGTAGAAACAATATCATTATGAAGATATCTGGCATCTATCTCAACACCCTCGTATAATTCCTGCTTTTCCTCTGTCTTATCCTCAAAACGTCTCAGATTATCACAGAAAGCATAGCGGTTTTTTCCATTTTTCTTTGCCTGGTAAAGTGCCCAGTCTGCATTTTCAAAGAGCTGCTGATATGTATATCCGGAAACATTTTCCGGAAGAAAGCAGATCCCCACACTGCAGGTTGCCAGATACGTGGTTCCCGGAAATTTAAGTTTCTGCACTTCCCGTATCAGTTTTCCTGCCTTTTTCATGATTGCTGCATGGCTGATATCCTTCAAAAGGATCACAAATTCATCGCCACCCAGACGCATGATCACATCATTAATGTCGAACAAAGCCACAAACAGCTCCGCAAAACGTTTCAGGACTTCATCACCGAACATATGTCCGTAAGTATCATTTACATTTTTAAAATAATCTACATCAAGCACCATCATCCCACATCCTGCATAGGGATTTCTAGATGCAAGGTATTCATCGATCAGTTCTTTTCCGAAAAAGCGGTTATACACTCCGGTCAGAGGATCTTTCTGGGCACGTTCCTCAAGAAATTCTTCCTGCAGCTTCTCCCTGGTGATATCTCTGGAGCTTCCTATGAAATAATGATATCCGGTATTTTTATCCTGTGCTATAAATCCCCGTACTGTCAGAAGACTCGCATTACCGTCTTTATTGATACACCGCACTTCTATCGTCCCGCCTTCCCGGGATGTCAGAAAATCCGTCAGGTACTTCCAGTCGTCTTTATAAACATTGCTGTATTTCTGTCCACTGGTCTTAAAATCCGTAATATTTTTTACAGGTCTCAGGTATTCATCCAAACGTTCATATATGTCCGTCTCCTGACAGTACTGAAAAAGCTTCAGTGTAGTATTTCGATAAATGCAAGCGTATTTTTCCAATGTATCCCGAATATCAAAAACGGGATTTTTTTCGTCTGTTTTCATCATCGACCTCCCAGAGAGTTCTTGAGTTCACAGTATTTGTAAAAAAGTATACCATATCTTTGGGTATATATGTAGTTTTTTTATTTCTTTTTACAGTTTGTTTTTTACTATATAAAATACGCAGCTAAGGGCAGGATTACTCCTGCCCCTCTGTATTTTTTTCAGGAAAATGATACGGGTATGGTATTTTTTATGCTGTCATTATGGGAATATCGATCATATCTGGATTTCTCATTTACAAAAGTCAGCGATGCATTTTTGTTTTGCATTGTCAGAGCAGCCGTACCGGAAGCAATCTTCCGGGGATCTGTACCATATGCAGGTGCAGCGCCTTTTATGATGCGGACATTCTCTGTATTTGCCCGTACATCTTTCAGATAGTAGCGTAGTACCGGTTTTTCCCAGACCGTATACTGCCCCAGCGGGATATTCCTGAGAGTGACCGATAATGTTGCATAGCCATTTTTATCGATTTCATAGCTTCCTCTGGTAAAGGTCACATAATCTTCATATCTGTGAGGATTTCCGGATAGATCCGTACCTTCTGCCACAAAGGAAAAGGTTGGATTTCCATGAGCCCAGGTAATATCCTCCTCTTTGATCTTTTTTATGATGGTGATATTTCCCAGCGGAAGTGTTACCGGAGTATTCTCTGCTTTCAGATCCACAGTATCCGTATCTGTATTTTCTTTTTTCTGGAAGATTACCTCCTTTTCGTATTTGCCTGTATAGTTTTCCGGATTTTTTGTTTCCACTACTTTGAACCTTCCCTGATTGTCATCTGTGAGCACCAGCTCTTCGGTAGAGTACCATCCGGTTTCTCCGTCAAACTTCAGGATGCTCTGCCCGCCCAGGTTATTCTGGTAAGTCTGCTTCCCTCTATTCCACTGAAGCACGGTAAATTCCGCATCTTCCAGAACTTCCCCTGTATAGATGTCTGTTTTTCTCAGACGGATCACCCCTTTATATTCCTTTTCCTTTTCATTGACAACTTCAAAGGAAAGGCGTGCATCCTTGTCTGTGATATCCACCGCTTCTTCCCAGCTTCCTGTATATCCGGGCGGAGTCTTTGTTTCCACGATCTTATATTTTCCCTCATTATCCGAAGTCTTTAAAAGTTCAACGCTTACATAAAGCTCACTTGAGCTATCATAATCCAGAAGAGTTCCTTTTTCTTTATAGGCCTTTTTGGCTGCACTGTATTCATAAAGTGTAAATTCCGCACCCTTCAGGACCTCACCGGTCTTCGCATCGATCTTACGAACCTCTATCCTTCGTTTTTCGTTCTGGTAGTTCACTGCTTCAAACAGGAATTCCTGCTTTTCTCCCGGCTTTTCCAGCGTAAAATTCTTCTGCCAGTTTCCGGTGTAATTGGGAGGAGCTTTTGTCTCACGCACACGGAATTTTCCCTGATTGTCTTCGGTATAATTAAATTTCCCGGAATTATAGGTACGTTTCTGTCCATCATAAGTCAGTTTTTTTAAGGTTACATAGCTTTTGCTTTTTTTACTCCACTGATACAGGGTGAATTCAGCTCCTGCCAGTGGATCACCGGTATTTCCGTCTTTCTTTCTGATGGATACTGTTCCGCTGATATCCATGATATCCGTTACGTTGACGGTTGTTGTCTTTCCACCGGTTACTATAAGATTTTTGATAACGGTGTTCAGCTTGTATCCGGCAGCAGTTTTCGTTTCTTTCACATAATATTTTCCGGGAACCAGTTTTGAAAAAAGGATCTCTCCACTGGCGTTTGTTGTTCCGGTTGAAACCTTCTGATCCTTACTGTACATAGTCCGGTATCCGGAGGTCAGAGCTTCTGCTGCAAACAGTCCGTACTGCGCTCCCTGGATCAGTTTTCCCGTGTTGGGTTCCTTCTTGACCAGCTTTGCATTGCCGTAAACCGATGGCTTTACTGAAAACGAAAGGCTTCCTCTTGTTCCCTGGTATACGTAAGCGCCAAAATCCTGTACTCCATCTTTTCCTGCCTGGGCACTTCCGTCAACCAGGATATAGGAAACCGGCTGAAGCAGCATTTTACAGGAAAACTTCTTTGTTGCAGATGCATTTAACGGGAAGATCAGAAAAAAGTATGCTCCATCCTTCAGGTTCAGGCTTGTTCCCGACATCAGTTTGGGATTGGTTTTGTGAGAATTATAATCCGCTGCGCTCGTCCAGTAGGCCAGCTGCCATTTTTCTGCGGCTCCTCTTGTTATGGTGATCCCGTTTCCTGCTTTTGCTCCATCTGTTACTTTCATAAGAGTACTCATCTGAAATCCGTCTTTCATACTGTCCGGAACAAAGGGAAAACCTGCAGGTCTGCTTCGGAATACACTTAACGGGATCGTCTTTCCGGATGCTGCTGCCCAAGAACCGTCTTCGGAAACATAAACGGCTGCCTTGTTTCTTGCAGGGATCGTCAATGTCTGGATCTTATCGATCAGGCGGTTTATCCCTGTATGTTCTACTTCTGCTGCTGTGGCATATCCACAGTCATTAAAATATACCTTTGACAGCGCAATATGAGTAAATACATAACGGTTCTGCCATTTTGACCAGTCTATGTGACTGCAGGAGGGGTCGTATCCGGTTCCCAGATCCCCCGGTCCTCCGTAACCAAAGTACAAAAGCTTCTGGATCACAGAATTAGTCAGTGCTTTTACTGCCTCATTCTTCAGTGTCATACTGTCCAGTCCATCCTGAGTTGCTTTCAGGCAATACAGAGGTGAAACCTTTTCCTCTCCTGTATCATCGATATAATGTACAGAACGATACGTACATCCCATACGGGTTTTATTTCCGGGACCAAGAAAATCATTGGCAGCTGTCCAGATCTCATCGCAGTAAACCCTGGTCCAGCTGTCCAGATAATACTGGGACGGGGAAAGTGCTGTAGCTGCGATAGCATCCTCTCCTTCTGAGATTACTTCCGCACTGCCAGCTTCCCGGAACTCCCCGGGAAGTGCTGCAGAAAGAGCAATGATCTCTCCGTTTTCGATATCCTGGATCAGTTCCTGATCCTCTTCACTTTCTCCTGTAAGGATTTCCGCGTTTTCTTCCGTGAATACAGTAAATCCCGGATCCTCTGTCTGCTCCGGTATCTCTGTTAGAGCTATATTTTCTCCTTCTTTTGAAACAGCTTCCGGTTCTTCTTCCGGTTCGATCAGCTCATCACTGTCCGTATTTTCAGTATTATCTTTACCTTCTTCAAAAGCTTCCTCCACCGTTTCCGGTTCAGGCAAGGCTGTCGGAACCGGCATCTCAGCCTCCCCAGGCTGATCTGTTACCGGAATATCCGGGGCCTCCTCTTCTTCCTCCGGTTCTGTCTGTTCCTGCTGCGGATCTGCTGATACCGAACTCATATCTGCTGCAGGACTGGCCGAAACCACAAGAGAAGAAGCTGTGATCATCAATGCCATCCATGCACCGATCATTCTTCTTTTCAATTTTTTCGTCCTCCTTTCCATAGCGTCAGACTGCAGGTAAGCAGCGCCATACCAGCCATCAGTGCAAACAGGATCACAGGAGATTCATCTCCGGTCTTCACTGGTGTTGTCCTTACCGAAGAACTGTTATTTCCGGAAGCTCTTTCTGTGGCTTCTTTCCTGCCATTCCGCCGTGGAACAGGGCTGGTATCTGCCGTCTCCTGATCCTCCTCCACAGAAAAGATCCATTTCACGTCTGCTGCCCGAAGAGCATATAAATTATCCAGCTCTGCCGGAACCGTAACCTCAAATCTCATGTTTCCTTTTTCTCCGCTGGAAAATTCCCCCAGGGACACGGCCTTATTGAGAGATGCAGCCAGAAGATCCCCGGAATACAGCTTTTTATCATTCATGGTGATCACCAACTTCAGCTTTTTCAGAAATTCCTGATCCTTTACCGATTTACATTCCGGTGATGTGCGGAAGAAGATCTCTGCTGCATGCTCCGTTGTATTACGGATCTCTACAGAATCATGAAAAACATCTCCCGGCATTGCTGTGGAAAATCCGGAAAAAAAGTCTTCCGGAGCCGCGATCAGTTTGTGCGCATTTCCTTCAAACTCCACCTTCAGATCCACCGGACTTTTTTTCTGAACCACAAGCCCATCGGTATCGTGGATACATCTTAAGATCTTCTGATTTCCCCAGGGTGACATGGCACGGAAATCCGGTGCAAAATTTGCCGCCTGGACAGCATCCGCCACGATAGTGATCCCCAGATTTTTATCCTGGTAGGATTCATCCCATTGGGATGGTACAGTCACACCGGTAAAAATATCCACGCTGTCTCCCTGTTCCAGCTTCCTGGTATAATAAAAATACTCTCCCTTCCGGATCCATCTCGGTGACATTCCTGTAAGATTCCTGTCATCCAGACCATCCAAACCTTCCAGATCATCTGTATAAGAGATCTTCACCCTTACCCAGCATGGCTCTGAGTGATTGGTGATCCTGGGGATCTTGGATATCTCATCTCCCGGAAGAACGATCCGGCGATCCTGATATTTCATTTCTCGGCCGTCCTTTTTTTCCAGTTCCCGAAGAGAAATATTGATATCCCCCACTGCTATGTGATTGGTCACTGTCACGGAATCTGAAAATCTGGCATAAGCAGCCGTACACGCCAGGATACTGCCTGCCACAGCAGCACCTGCCAGCAGGGCTTTAAGGTGTTTTTTCAAGCATTCCCCCTCCTTTCTGCCTGAGCAGAAACCGGATCTGAAAAATACCTCCACGCACTTTCATAATCTGAAAATCCTTCTGCCTGTACAGCTTCCTCATAAACATTGATCTCAAAATCTTTAATGCTGTCCCCATAAGTATCATCGATCTTTTGGGGATCGATCTGAAATCCGGTACACAGAGGAGTTGTTTTTTCTCCCTCGGATATTTTTTTCCGGTAGTAATAATAGCCGTCCTGACTGTTATACACCCAGTTTGCCGTATCCAAACCTGTTAATTTCACGCCTCTGCCGATATCGTCATTGGAGTAGGAAAGGGACATCCTCACATAGCAGTCTGCCTGGAACCCTTTCACACTGCCGGAAAAATTTCCGATCCGGATCTCTTTTCTGTAGGACGGACCATTCTCCATAGGCGTAGGTGTAGGATCCGGAAAATCTTCCTCGATCTCCGTTGTCACATACCCCACTGCAGCAGAATTTATCTTTTTTTCGAAGTCTGAAAAATACGCCGCAGTCCCTGTTGCGCACAGGAGCCCTGTTGTCAGGAGAAGGAAAACGGGTCTTTTTAATTTATTCATTTCGTGACACCACCGGCCTGTCCTTTATTCTGATTTACATATTTCTGGTAAGCAGCAGTTGCCTGCTCCAAAACCGTAGTCTTGTCATCCCCGGTATTGGTAGCCTGGATCGCATAAGCCCGTACCGGCATATCGATCTGCTGTGTATCTAGCTGACCTTCGATGATATTGGCAAAGGTTACTGTATCAAAAAGAGTTGTAGTCTTTGTTCCCGGCTTCAGGATGTGGTTATATGCATAGGTGTAGACCATATTCTGCCCCACTTCAGTCCGCTCCAGCTGTGTCCAGTCCTTGTTTTTGGTGAAGCTGAACAGCTCTGTTTTTGCAAGTGCATTTCTGGTGCCATCCTTGGCTACCGTGATCACATTTCGGACCGGAACAGAAACTTCCAGATAGACAAATGCTTCATTTACTCCTTTATTTGCTACATAGGGGTCCTTCCGGATCACCTGAGTAGGAACCAGATCTGTATTGTCCTCCGGTTTCCAGTTAGGCTCATCCAGGTCGATATCCACTTTTCCTACGGTAAAGCTGTTGGTTGCCGTTTCAAAATCCGTGAGATATGCAGCTGTTCCTCCGGCTGCCAGTGCAGTGATCACAGCAGCAAGTGCGATTCCTTTTACCAGTTTTCTGTTTTTCATCATGATTAAATTCCTCCCTGTATTTTTTTCTTTTTTGGGGTATATGCCAGATCAAAGAGTACTGACAGACATGCCGCTATGCAAACTGCGGCAAAAGGGATCCGGGCTTTCAGAAAATGGATCACGTAGCCCAGATAAGGCAGGTGAAAGACTACCCGCCCGATGATCTGTGACGCCTCTGCGGGAACAGGATCTTCTGTCTTGTTGGCGTCACCTTTTGTGATAAAGATATCCTTTTCTTTTTTAACCACTCTATGGGTGACAACGGTATCTCCGTTATGAAAAGTAATGATATCTCCCTTTTTCGGAGAAAACTCTCCTTCCTTTGTAAAAACCACAGCTCCGGTTGGGATCTCAGGTTCCATGGATCCGGAATAGACCACATAGGGCCGGATCCCGAAAAGTCCGGGAATAAGAAGCACCAATGCCATCACCAGCATCAGTCCCAGAACTGTGTTGCCGATACATCGAAAAAATATTTTCATTCCTGTATTCTGTTCTACATACGATATTTGATGATCACTTCCCTCTGCAGGGAAAGAAACATTGTTCGGATATCAGGAAAATTCCGGCGGAGACCTGCCCCACATAAATTGAGCCATAAAAAAGTCCTCCCTGTATAGCAGTCAATATGGAAATTCACAACATGCTCCCATCACTTAAACGCACAGATTTTGAAGTGAGGACAAGCATGATCAAAATAATAATACAGCAAAAATACTGAATGGAAATTATTCGAGCAGATATGCTCAGATGTGCAGTTCCTCTCATTACTTACAGAGGTGAAGGATTCCTGCGACATTTGTTAAAAAAGATTTGTTTCAGATGATATTATTATAGGGTCCACAGATCCGGAAGTCAATCAAATTCGTCCGACAGGATTCGACACTGGTTTCTCAGCGGGTATGTGGGTATGTCTGCCACCCTATATTTCATAAGCTGACAGACCCTGCATCCGTGCAACGCCAGATTTTTTTACAGCTGTACCAGAGAGTAAATATATTCCAATGGAAGCAGCATCAGATCACGGATTTCCCGTTCTTCCTCTTCTTTATTTCCGGAATTTACCGGCAATTCAATCCGGAAAGCCGGCTGGCGGATCATTTCTCCGTAATACTGTTCCGGCCTGCCTGTGCTCCTTCGCCCGTTCTGCGCTTCTCGTTCTATTGCAAGCTGCTCCAGCTTTCCCCTGGTACATTTTTTCAGGTGGCGTGCAAGACGGTAGCATCTCTGACCAGTGGAAAAATTCTGATCCCGCCGATAATAAACCACCTTTTTTCCATATCCGCAGAAAACCAGCAGGCCACGTCCTCCGTATTCCTGAAAGATCCGGATCAGTGCACGTGTCTCATTTTCACTGGCAGGCTGCTGATGGATCTTTTTTCTGCTGCAGAAGGTAGTAGGAAAATTCCGTGCAGTATCCATTCCTCTTGCATTTCCCTCGAATTCATCACAGGGAACATCCTGCATTTTCAGCATCTGACGGAAAATGGGATTTCGCACAGTATTGTAGCCCTTCCGGCAGATCTCATATCCATCCGGATTGACCACCGGTATGATGCAAAGCCTGGTCTGATCCAGGAGCTTTTTTACCTCATAAAGCTCGTCCACGGTCCAGTTGCATTCATATATTCTGCAAAGCTCCAGTGCCATCCTGGTAAGCCTGTCCGTCATCTGTCCATCCGTTCCGGAAAAACCGGCCACACAGAAAATACAGGCATCTCCCTGTCCGATCTCCAGCATAGGGATCATCCGGTCATCGTGGCTTTTTCCGATCACCCGAAACTGCGTAAAGCTGCTGTAACGCCTGGCTGCCTCCCACAGTGAATAATAAATTGCTTCGTAGGTTTTATCCTGTACTGTATCCATGATGTTCCCTTCCTTCCGTCTTTATACATGTTCATTATTATGTATATTATGCGAAAGAGCATAAAAAAAGAACCGGTTTAACACCGATTCCTTTTGTTTACAAAATAATTCAGGATACCGCCGCCGATGATGATCACCAGCGCAACTGCAACCACTCTTTTCGCTGCCTCCTGAGGAAGCTGGCCCTTGGAGCCAATGGAAGCCTCATAAAAGGTCAGTGTATAATCGATCTCATGAGGAGCACCCATGGCCAGTGTATCTGCAATCACTTCCATCTTATCATCCAGGACAGTTACCGGGACAGTAAAAACAGAATTTCTGCCTTCCTCGCTCTCATTGAGATATTTTTCCCCATCTACGATCATATAATCATAGTTGGAGCTGCTCCACTGGAGCCGTGCATACATCTTCCCATCCTTTACCAGCATCAATGTGGGGGAAGAAACGCTGGCCTTTCCGCTTCCGCCTTCCAGCTCCACCTGTATGGAATATTCTCCGTCCTCCAGATCTGTCTTCACTGCGTTCTCTCCACCTGCAGCCAGAACCTGTATCGGGCATAGCAGCAACATAGTCAGAAGAAGCAGCATTATTGTTCTCATCCTGTGTTTCATGGTTTTCTCTCCGTTTTTTATTTTTCCTTCGTATCACTATAGCACAACCCTCCTTTTCTGTAAAGAACATCTCTGAGTTGTTGAAATGTCTCGGGAGTTTGACAGTTGATCCAAGAAACTTATGATCTTGATGAAGAACAGATCCAGAAAGAAGAAATGTATGATGGGTTTTATGCAGTTATCACAAACCTGGAAGGTGATGTTTCATAGATCATAAGGATCAATAAACAACGTTGGGAAATCGAAGAAAACTTCCGGATCATGAAGACAGAATTCGAAGCAAGACCAATCTATATCAGAAGAGAAGATCGGATAAAAGCCCATTTCATGACTTGTTATATCAGCCTTTTACTCTACCGTCTACTGGAAAAGAAACTTGGGAATCTTTATACAGCAGACCAGATATTGGAAACATTACGCTCTATGCAAATGGCTCTGCTGAACACAGCGAGCGGATATATCCCCTCTTATACAAGAACCGAACTAACCGATGCCTTACATAAAATATTTGATTTTAGAACGGATCATGAATTCATTACTAAAGCAGATATGCGGACCCTCATCAAGAATACAAAACAGATAAAATCAAAGCAAGGATAATATAGTACATATCGCTGCAAAAAGAAAAACGGCCACAACCCCCATATTTACTGGGTTTGTAGCCGTTTTGTCACCTTACAACTGTCAAAGACGGGATCTTAACACAAACGCAAAGGCAGAACAACCAATTGCCGGAATCATCAGAATGATTGTTACTTTACCGTAAATCTGCAAAACTGCGCACAGCCTGTACTCTGTTTCTGTTCAGAGTGTACATACATTCCCACTGTACAGCCGGTAAAACCGCCTGCCGCTTCTGTACACATATGGCTGATATCCACATCCCTGATTATACATTGTGATTTTTCTTCTGTCTCAGGCCGAATCAGCCATACCTGTGCCAAGCTTTGGTCTACGCTCAATCTCAGGGTCTGCATACCTCTTTTCTCTGTTTTCTTTTCTGCAAGTATCTTCTCTGTTCCATTGATACATACTGTGACATAGATATAGCCGTCTGCCCCCACTTCTCCATATTCTGCCAGAAGATAATTCTGAGAATTCTGAAGATAGGCAATTCCGGCTCTGTCACCCTTTTCTCCTGCTTTTAACAAAAACTCCGTCTCTGCCTGAAATCTATGGTGCTTTTGTCTCACCGCAACATACGAAGGACTCCCATTATCCCCAATTGCCACAGCTTTTGCAGGAAGTTCTAAACATTCTTCCTGTTCATCTATTGTATAAGCATTCGGCTGGGGATTTCTGAGCATCATAAAATCCGGTGAAAGCTTTTTATCTGTCATATTTTTGAAACTGTAATTTCTGACTTCATTCAGTTCTCCGGGCATAGAGTTATCCTTCTCACCAGGAAGACAGATTTCCTTTTCCAGCATTCCTACTCCCGGGTTTACCACCGGCCAGTCATCCTCCCACTCTACCTTTGCCAGAAAAGTCTCTCTTCCCAGAAATGTCTTTCCGTCCACAGGTCTGCAGCCCAGAACAACCATAAACCAGTTTCCCTGTTCATCCTCAGTCAGATCGCAATGTCCTACACAGGTAATCTCCGCATTTTTTCCCAAATGTCTGTGTGTCAGGATCGGATTTGTCCCTGCATATTCATAGGGGCCAAAAATATTTTTACTCCTGGCCACCATTTCACTGTGATGCTCCTCTGTTCCACCTTCTGCATGAAAAATATAGTAATAACCATTTCTTTTATAAAGATGAGGACCCTCCGGCCAGATTGCATTTCTCTGGAATCCATATAAAACAGGATGCGCCTCCCCTTCTAGCCTGAAAGTCTGCAAATCCAGCTTCTGTATCCATATTTCGCAATCACCATTGTACCTGCCGCCACGGGAATTTTCTCTCTGCCCGATATAATAACAGGTTCCATCCTCATCAAAGAATAAGCTCGGGTCAATTCCCCTGGCATTTTCCAAAAAATGAGATTCTGACCATGGACCCTGGGGATTTTTTGCAGTTACTATAAAATTTCCGCCGCCAGATACATTGGTAGTAATCAGATAAAAAGTTCCCTTATGCCACCGAAGTGTAGGAGCATAAATCCCCTCATTATGTTCACAGTCCTGTAAGGGCATCTGGCTCTCCCGTGTCAATATATTGCCGATCTGCTCCCATTGTGCCAGATTTCTGCTGCGAAATACAGGAATTCCCGGAAAATATGCAAAAGTAGATGTAACCAGATAAAACCACTCTCCCACCCTGCATATGGACGGATCCGGATAAAAGCCACTTAAAATCGGATTTTTACAAGTTATCATTGATCATTTCCTCCCGTAAATCAAATATGAAATCTGTAGACTCTCTTATATGCTTTTCAGCAAACCCTATATCAGTGAATGCCAGATTATAAGATCTGGCACTCTCCATTTATTTTACAATATATTTTTATTTTTGATAAATTTTCTACAGAGGTACATTCTGCATTGAATATCAGATTTCTGGCTGCATTCATATAATTCACATAATCCATATTAGTGGTATACCACACATTTTCATGGTTTGAAATCTTTCTGCAGAAGCTTTCCATTTGCTCCCATGTCTGTTCCCGTTCAAACTCAAAGCTGTGTCCCCATACATAGAGAAGAGGAAGCTTCTGATAATCTGGTTTGTGCAAAAACTTTTCTGCAATTCCCCTGAATGCATCATTGTGATGACAGGACGGAGTCCACCTCATAAAATCCTCCGGAATGCGGAAATTTTCTGTAGACTCCACAGTCCTGCTGTATGCAAACCCAAGATTCTTCAGGGTATTGATGACCCTTTCGTCATATTCTCCAAATGCATAAGAACATCCTCTGATAATCCTTCCCGTTTCTCTCTCCAGACTGCATCTGTCCTGATAAAATTCCTGAACCAGTCTTTCCTGCGAAAGATGTGTGGGATACTCATGTGCAACACCATGACAGGCAATTTCATGTCCCTGATATAAGCTTTTCAGTTCTTGTGTTTTTATAAATCCTTCTGTATCCAAAGTCCCTGAGTTCAGATGAAATGTTGCTTTCAGATTATATTTATTAAAAATATCAACCAGTCTTCTATCAAAAATCTGGCCATCATCATAGCTGAATGTAACTGCCCGGTCTTTCCACTGCGGATAAAACAAGTCAAATTTCATAAGCTCAGTCTTCTTTCTCCCAGATTATCTTTACAGGTTCTGTTCCGGTAAGCTCTATACTTCTTTCATCTGGTTGGCTACAGCCTGCAAAAATCTCATATTTCCTGCCATCCTCTATGCGTTCTCCATTTTCATCTACCACTGTAAATGCCTTTTCCCAGACAGGAACCATAACTTTTCTGCGTTCTCCTGCTTTTATAAAAATTCTCTGGAATCCTCCCAGTGCAGGATTTGGAATTGCATTTTTACTGTCAAGATTTTTTACATAAACCTGAACAACTTCCTCAGTATCTGCATTACCCTTATTATATACTTCTGCCTCTACTGTTATCTTCCGTCCGCACTGTCTTACCTCTGCATTTTCTACTTTTACATTGCTGTAGGTAAGTCCATATCCAAAGGGGAACTGTGCTTTTCCTTCCATATAACGATAGGTTCTGCCTTTCATGGAATAATCTGTAAATTCCGGAAGTTCTTCAAGGCTCTCGTAAAAGGTAACCGGAAGTTTGCCGGATGGGGAGTTTTCCCCAAACAGAATTTTTGCTGCCGCTTTTCCGCCCTGACTTCCCGGATACCACAGAACCATAACTGCATCAAATTTCTCTGCTGCATAGCTCATATCAATATCACTTCCTGCCATCAGACAAAGAACCACCGGTTTTCCGGAACCAGCCATTGCTTCCATTAAATCAATCTGGGACTGAGGAAGCTTCAGGCTCTCTTTATCTCCGGATGCATAGCTGTTTCCGGTATCTCCTTCTTCACCCTCCAGTGTCTCATCCAGACCTACACAAAGAATCACCACATCACTGTTTTCTGCAACGATCTTAGCTTCCGCAAGACGATCTCTGCTGAATGCCAGAGGTTCTGTTCTGTCTCTAAACAACTCGCTTCCTACAGAACTAAGAATTCTCACATCCTCACCTACATAATCCTGGATTCCCTCCTGGATTGTAATATATCTGGATGCAGTTCCATGATAATTTCCAATCAAAGCCTTTCTGCTGTCTGCATTAGGTCCCACAATTCCGATTGTTTTGATATCCTCTTTTTTTAATGGAAGAATTCCATTATTCTTCAAAAGTACAAAACTCTTCGCTGCTGCTTTCTCTGCTGCTGCCAGATGTTCTGCTGATTCTACTTCCCTATAGGAAATATCATCATATTCACTGCCATCAAATAGCCCAAGAAGATATCTGGTAGTAAAAAGTCTTACTGCTGATTCTGTAATCCTTTCCTCTGTGACAAGCCCCTTTTCATATGCTTTCATAATATGAAGATATGTATTTCCACAGTTCAGATCGCAGCCATTATTAATGGCAAGTGCTGCAGACTCATAAGCCGTATTAGTCACCATATGATGTTCATGGAAATCTCTAATCGCCCAGCAGTCTGATACAAAATGTCCCTGGAACTTCCAGTCATCTCTCAGTTTTTTCTGCAGAGCAGGGCTTCCACAGCAGGGTTCTCCATTTGTGCGGTTATATGCTCCCATAACTGCCTCTACATCAGCCTCCTCTACCAGGCTTTCAAATGCAGGCAGATACGTTTCTTCCATATCTTTTGCAGATGCCTTTGCATCAAACTCATGTCTGATCGCTTCCGGTCCGGAATGCACTGCAAAATGCTTTGCACATGCCGCAGCTTTCATAGTTTCTCCATTACCCTGAAGAGCTTTTACAAAAGCTACTCCAAGCTCTTTGGTAAGATACGGATCTTCCCCGTAAGTTTCATGGCCTCTGCCCCATCTCGGATCACGGAAAATATTTACATTGGGGGACCAGAATGTCAGTCCTTTATAAATATCTCTGTCTTCTTCACTGGAATATGCATTGTATTTTGCACGTCCTTCTGTTGCTACAATATCTGCCATTTCAGCTACGCAATCTCTGTCAAATGTGGCAGCCATGCCAATTGCCTGCGGAAATACAGTTGCCTGTCCTGCCCTGGCTACCCCGTGAAGTCCTTCATTCCACCAATTATAAGCAGGGACACCAAGTCTCTTTATAGCCGGCGCATCATATCTTAACTGACTGGCTTTTTCTTCCAGTGTCATTTTGGATACCAGTTCCTGTGCTTTCTTTCTTGCCTCGTCTCTGTTCATACAAGCCTCCTTTTACACATTCCTTTCATACATCATCCTTTTACAGCACCTGTAGTCAGACCTTCTACAATCTGATTACTGAACAGGCAGTATACAATAACGGTAGGTGCGATTGCGATAATAATTGCTGCGAACATCTGTACATAGTTTGTGGCATATGGTCCTACGAAATATGTAAGTGTTACAGGCAGTGTTTTCTTTGCCGGATCTGAGACAAATACCATAGCCATCAGCAGCTCATTCCAGTTACCTACGAATGTCATAAGACCTGAAACAAAGAATCCTGTTCTGCAAAGGGGAAGTGCGATTCTGAAAAAGCATCCATAAATTCCACATCCGTCAATGGCTGCTGCCTCAAATAATTCTCCAGGCATAGATTTGAAAAATCCTGTCAGAAGGAAAATAGTCATCGGAAGGGAAAAGGTAATATACGGGATCATCAGACCTACTCTTGAGTTAGTCAATCCCAGCCCTGCAAAACGTACGAACAGCGGAATCAGGATACAATGTACCGGAACCATCATTCCGATCAGGAAAAATGTGTGTGCTGCTTCTGATAATTTCCAATGCATTCTTGCAATGGCAAATGCTGCCATTGCTCCAAAAAACAGACTGACTACAAGTGTGATCCCACAGACCAGTACTGAGTTTACAAGTGCAATTCCAAGCTTACCCATTGTCCATGCCTGCTGGTAATTTTCCCAGTGAAATACTTCCGGCAGGGCAAATGGAGCTGCCATTACGCCTGCATTATCTTTTAATGAAACACATAACATCCATAACAGCGGAGCCACATAAATCACAGCAAGTGCAATAAGAAATATATAAAGAATTACTGTAACAGGCTTTACCGGTTTTCTTGATTTTTTTGTCTGCATCTCTGTTACCTCCTAGCCCTCGTAAGTTTCAACTTTAATTACTTTTTTAACCAATAATGTTACGATCAGACACATAACCAGTAAGACTACAGAAATCGCACTGGCATAACCATATTTAAAATAGTTAAAACCTTCCGCATAAAGTTCTGTCGCAAGCACCTCGGTTCTGTGGTTTGGTCCACCCTGAGTCATGTTATACACAAGGTCAAAGAATTTAAGAGAACCGATACAGTTCAATGAAAGTGAAGTTACCATCATTGGTTTAATCAACGGAAGTGTAATGTAACGGAATGACTGTGTCTTTGATGCGCCGTCTATATAAGAAGCTTCATATATGTCTCTGGAAATTCCTGTGATCTGAGCCATATAAAGCATCATATTCTGTCCAACATACTGCCATAAGGCAACAAACGCAATCACCCACATGGGAAGTACAATAAAACCTTTGGAATCCATCAGCCAAAGAGGGCCTTTGATTCCGAACTGTGCCAGCAGATTATTGATACCGATCTTTGGGTTAAACATAAATGCCCATAAAAGACCTAAGGCTGCTGAGGAAAGAACGGATGGAAGATAATAAATATTTTTGAAAAGGTTTCTGCCTTTCTTAATATTGGTAAGCATAACTGCAAGACCAAGGCCGATCACCTGCTGAGTGATAGCAGAAAAGATCATAAAGAAAATAGAGTTCTTTAACGCAATTTTAAATGTAGAATCTTTAAAAAATAGATTTTTATAGTTTGCAAGTCCGGTAAATTTGGGCGGTGTCAATGCCGCATAATCGCATAAAGAATAATAAACCATCTGCACCATAGGGATAACCAGTACCAGGACAAACATGATCAGTGCCGGTGCGATAAATATGAAAATAGCCTTCTTATTACGTAAAATTTTATCCATAATTGCCTCCATTTAAAAACTGCTACGGAACTTTTTTCTTCCGCAGCAGCCATGTAAATTCTGTACTATCTATCCACAATTATTTCCAGACGTTTTCTTCATAGAAATCCTGTACTGTCTGGAAGGCTTCTTCCGGAGTCTGGTTTCCAAGGAATATATCAACCATTGCATTGTCGAAGCAGTCACCTGCTTCTACAGATGCCAGAGATTCATTGTAGAATCCAAAAGTACCAGTTGCTTTGTCCATAATATCCTGAACATATTTCAGCTGTGCAGGAGCTTTGTCATAGTCAATGTCAAGATCTTTGATGACCGGGAATTTTCCTCCTATTTCTGCTGTATATTTCTGTGCTTCTTCATCTGTAAACATCTTCATCAGCGCAATTGCTGCATCCTGATGCTCTGTTGTAGAGCTCATCATTAAGTTGTCTGTTTTAACGATCATACGGTTCGGATCATTCGCTCCGTCGATTCCAGGGAACTGGAATACACCGCATTTGCTCTGGAAATCAGGATTATTGCCATTGATCTGAGCCATAGCCCATGATCCCTGTACCAGCATTGCTGCATCTCCATTGTAGAAGTTTGCTGTAGCCTGATCATTGGAGTCACCAGCTGCTGTTTCCTGGAAATACTGAGATAACTCTTTTAATTTCTCACCTGCAGCAATACAGTTATCGTCTGTCCAGTTTGCTTTATGATCTGCGATTGCCTGAAGATCTACACCTGAACGGTCACAAAGATAACCTGCGATCATTGACAGGCACCATGAAGTTCCTGCGGAACAGGAGATTGGTGTAATACCAGCATCCTGCAGTTTCTTACATACATCGATCAGTTCATCATAGGTAGTCGGAACTTCTACTCCGGCCTTCTCAAAAAGCTCTGTGTTATAGTATACACAGGCAGCTGCGAAGTTTGTAGGAACTGCCATAATCTTTCCATCATAAGTCAGTCTGTCAAAGATTCCATCTGTAAATGTTGCGTACCAGTCTTTTTCCTGATTCTCAAGAATATCTGTCAGGTCTGCTGCTGCTCCTGCATTTACATATACATCCATGTTGGGTCCCGGGTTACAAATGTATACATCCGGTGTCTGTCCTGCTGCGATCAGGGCATTTAATTTTCCGTCATATTCTTCCAGATTTGTTGTGATCGGTGTTACATGGTATTTCCCTTCATATTCTGTATTGAAGCGATCAATAACATCTTTGTATCCTTTGGAAACCAGATCCTCTGTAGCTTCCAGGTCATCCCAGAACATCCATTTGATTTCCTCTGTGTCATCTGCATATACAGGCACTGCTACTGCCATGGTTCCCGCTACCATAGCTGCTGAAAGTAATACTGAAAGTAATCTCTTCTTGTTCATTTTTTTAATCCTCCTTTTGATTCATTACCTCGTTTCTTGATGGTTCTACTATATCAGAATGGCCTGTGATTGGCTCCATAATTCTTGTCATGTTGCTATCAATTCTTGCTATTTATCTGCTACTATTTTCTTCAATATGTCAATTTTAATAGATTTTTATATTCTTTTTTGTGTATTTTGACATATGTTTTTATTATTTCAATTTTTCCAATGTTATATATTGCCATTTACACATGTTTTTGATACATTATATACACAAACATCAAAAAGCAACATTTGCTATCAAAAGCAGTAATTAGGTGTGAAAGGAGTCCATATGATCCGAAATTTACAGGGAATTCATGAAACCGTTGATTACAAAGCAGATACCCAGATCTGTCTTTATTACAATGAGGAAGCCGAAAACTATCCGCCTCACTGGCATCCCTCATTCGAAGTGATCATGCCTGTTATTAACGACTACCGGGTTGTCTGCGGTCATAACGATTATCTTATCAAAGAAGGAGAAATTCTTGTTATATGTCCCTGTATGCTTCACGAGCTCTTTGCTCCGGATACAGGAGAAAGGATTATTTTTCAGCCCGGCCTGAACCACATCAAGCTAAAAGAGCTAGATCTGATCACACCACTCCTCAGTCCTGCCATTCTGGTCACCAAGGAAGAATATCCACAGGTCTATGAACACATCCACCGTCTTATGCTGGAAATCAAGGATGAATATATGAATTTTACCACCTATTCTGAAATTTCCATCATTGCAAAATTCCTGGAAATCCTTGTGTATATTGGCAGAAATCACAAAGCTTTTCATCAGCAGGACGGAGACCGTGATATTCACCATCAGAAAGAATATATGGAGAAATTTCTGTTTATCACCGATTATATCAGCAACCACTTTTCTGAAAACCTTACTCTGGAGGAGGTTGCCAGTCTGGCAGGGTTCAGCAAATATCACTTTGCCCGCCTTTTTAAACAATATACTAATTCCTCCTTCTACAAATTTCTGAACCAGAAAAGAATTGAATACGCAAAATCTCTTTTGCTGGATCCGGAGCTTGCTGTTACCGAAGTGGCAGTACAATCAGGCTTTTCCAGCCTGTCCGCCTTTTTACGGATGTTCAAACAATTAAACCTGTGCACTCCCACAGAATTCCGAAATATGTATGATTCACACTTCCAAAAAACACCTGCTTCCGGGAAAAAGTAATCCCGGAAGCAGGTGTCTGTATTTGCTGCTTTGCAGCAAATACACCCCAGATATTCACTGATAACTACATTTCGCAGTTTTCTGGTCAGAGGAAAGGTTCTATCTTCTCGCTGTCTTTGATACAATTTTATTTTTACAGATACCTTTTTATTTTTCCTAACCTTTCAAAAACAAGGCCTGAAAAAGCACTCCACATTTTTCTGCGGAGCGCGTTCTTAATCTCTTATGTTTTTCACACCTTGATTTCCGTTCCGTTCTGGAATGTCACCCGAACATCATCTTTACTGTAGACCGTGATGTAATCGCAGAGTGCGTACCATGCTCCCTCGTCAAAAATCTCGACCTGCTCCGGCAGGGACTGCAGCGTTTCCATAAAATTTTCCATCATCTACCGCTGCGCCTTTTTGCTTTTCTGTAAAGAACATCTCAGAATTGTTGAAATGTCTCTTCTTTTCCAGTATAATAGAGTGAAATTTGCATACAAACGAAAGGAAATGAACAGAGATGATCGAAACAAAAAATCTCACAAAAAAATTCGACAGTTTTACTGCTGTGGATTCTCTGGATCTTCGCATAGAAACCGGCGAATTTTTCGGTCTGCTGGGACCCAACGGTGCCGGAAAGACTACCACGATCAGTCTGCTTTCCACTCTGCTTCTGCCCACAGAGGGCGAAATCCTCATTGACGGGCAGACACTTGGACGCAACCGACCGGATCTGAAGCGCAAGATCAGCGTGATCACGCAGGAATATTCCATGCGCCAGGATATGAACATGGACGAGATCATGGAATATCAGGGCCGTCTTTATTTCATGCCACGAAAAGAGATCAAACGGAAAACTGAAGAGCTTCTGGATTTCTGTGGACTTCTTCCCTTCCGCAAGCGGACTGTAAGGAAGCTTTCCGGTGGTATGAAACGAAAGCTTATGGTATGCCGGGCACTTCTCACAAGTCCGGAGATCCTTCTTCTGGACGAGCCCACTGCAGGCATGGACGCGCTATCCAGACGACAGATGTGGAATCTTCTCCGTCAGCTGAACGGAAAAAATCTGACCATTCTTCTGACAACCCACTATATGGAAGAGGCACAGTCTCTCTGCAACCGGGTAGCACTTATGGATCACGGAAAGCTGGAGGAGATCAATACTCCATCGGGCCTGATCGACGGCCTGGGCAAATACACCGTAGATCAGGAAACACCGGAAGGGGCAAAAAGCCACTACTTCCACAGTCGGGAAGAGGCCATCTCTTTTCTGTCCTCTCTGGACGGACAGTGCACCCTTCGGGAGACAACTCTGGAGGATGTTTTTGTGGAGCGCGCAGGCAGGCATCTGATGCAGCGATAAGCCGGCGTCAGCCACAGTTATCTTATAATTTAACAGAATGGACGATGAATTATCATGGGAATACTTACTATTTTATGGGAAAAATGGGTGGAGTTCCGAAGGGATTTCTATAAGATCACGCTGGCGGCCATGATCGCGCCGCTGATGTATCTGATCGTTTTTGGAATGGGGATCCAGACCTCCTCACACGGAGAGCCTTATCTGAATTTCCTGATCCCGGGTGTGGTTTCACTGACTACAATGAACGGAAGCTTTAATGCTATCGCACAGAATCTGAATGTGCAGCGTCTTTACGAGAAAGCCTTTGACCAGGTTATGATATCTCCGACACCTCTGTGGCAGTTTATTGCCGGACAGATCATCGGAGGCAGTCTCCGCGGGCTTTATGCAGGAGGGATCATCCTTCTTCTGACCATGCCGATCGGAACCGGTCTTGTGTTCAACGGATGGTCATTGCTGGTGATGTTCCTCAACGGTGCTGTATTTTCAGCCATCGGTGTTGTGGTTTCTTTCCTTGCCAAAAACCATGCGGATGTACCTCGTTTTTCCAACTATATCATTATGCCAATGGCTTTTTTGTGCAACACCTTCTTCTCTACAGAGAAGATCCCGGGCTTTCTTGGGAATTTTGTAGCTGCTCTTCCACTGTCACAGACCAGTCATCTGATCCGTACCATTGCTTCCGGCGGTGGAGTCAATTACCTCAGTGTCCTGATCCTGACAGTCTATCTCATTGCATTCAGCATTGCAGCTTCCTGGTTTATCTATAAGAAAAAAAATCTGTAAATTTATCTTTACAAAAAAACACCGGCTTTCCTGTTCTTTCGGAAAACCGGTGATTTTTTTATTTGTTATGCTATTTTGGCTATTGTGCGTTTAGATGTCCTTTTTTCTTCTTCTCACGATCACATATCCACCTGCAAGAAGGGATGCCACTGCCAGTGCGGACATGGTTCCGATCGGTGAGTTATCGGCTGTTGATACTGCATTCTTAGATCTAGTTCCGTTGCCTCCATTGGAGGATGTTGCGGATGCCTCTCCTGTTATTGTTGCGTCCGGATTAGAGCCTGTCTGACCGCCGCCATATGAACCATCTGCTCCCGGAGTTCCGGTAGGTGTCAGTTTTGCAGATTTAAACTGATATACCGCAGATTCAATAGTATCTGTCTGCTGCCACTGACCACCGGTGTAGATGTATTTCTGGAAGAATACATACAGGTTGTATGTAGCGTCTTTGTTGATTCCCTTGGCGGAACCAATCTTCCATGCTGTATGCATCTGGCTTTGGGTTGGGTTTGCAGCTGTACTCCAGTAAACCGGAACCCACTTCACATCACCCTCATTTGGATCCTGATTGGTTGTTCCTGCACCGATCACAGTAAATTCATAGAACTGATTCGGATAGAACTGAATTGCCTCATCCAGTCCCTGTACTATGCTCTCTTTTACATCCGGGATGTATGCATTCGGAGTGTTAGTCGGGGTTGGATCTGCAGCTTTCGGTCTGGAATCTTCATTAAATTGTATTTTCAAATTCTTCGTCAAAACACCATTCTTATCTTTGATCTTGAAATAAAGATCAATTGGGTTGTCAGGATCTAAATCCTCAAGACCGATATTAAATTTCTTATCAGCAGTAAACGTTATCTGTTTTCCGGTAGATGTAAGATCTTTCGGAGCGTCAGACTTACCATCACTGTTACGAGAAACCCATTCATAATAACAGGTACCGCTCTTATTAGAAATAAGAGTAACACTCGCAGATGTATGGTTAATCCATGAAAAGCTAACCCATCTGACATTTGCCGGACGCTTAGCTTCATCCAATGCAATCTTCTTTGGTGTACTTACAGTTCCATCAGTTCCTTTGATGCTCACATAAACATCAATTGCATTGTTTGCATCCAAATCTTTCAAACTGATCGTGAAATCCTTATTTGCAGAAACATTTTTTCCCTTGCTCATTTTATCAGCTGACGGAGCTTTGGAACCACGTTTTACCCATTCATAATAGTACACACCTGCTTTATCAGAACGCATAGTTACAGTAGCAGATGTATGACCTTCCCATTTGGAGCTTACGTTGGAAATCTTCGCAGGTGTTTTCGCTGTTTCTTTCAAAGTAACAGTTGCAATCTTTGTTACTGCTGACTCTGATCCATCTTTCGCTACTACCTGTACATAGAGATCAATCGCATCACCTTTCAGATTTTTCAGATCAATCTTAAAATCTTTGTTTTCAGTGATCTCAATCTTGCTGTCTTTAGTTGTGCTAATGGAAGGTTTATCCTCTCCCTTTGCCACCCATTTATAATAGCATGTACCACTCTTATCGGACTGAAGAACTACTTCTGCAGTTGTTGCAGTTTTTCTCTTTGCGCTGATTTTAGTAACCTTTGGTGCTACCGGTTTCGGATTGTCTGGATTCTGTGCCTGGGTTACTGCAATCTCCTTCTTTACACCTTCACCAACAATGTTGTTACCACTTTCACTTTCTTTTACCCATATATAAAGGTCAATAGTCTTGTCTGTGACATTGGTAAGTTTCAGGGAAGTGGTTTCTCCTGCCTTAACCGTTCCACCTTCTATAGCTTTCTCGATAGTCGGAGCTTCCGCACCTTTTGCAACATATTTATAGAAATATGTACCTGCTTTATCAGATGTGAAGGTTACAGAAACAGTATTTGCTTCTTCACTTGTAGCACTATCAATAGTAACCGTTGGTTTGTTAGAAACAAGCTGACCTGTAGCTGTATTTATTCCATAGCTCTGGTCGCCTTCATAGCTCATCGCATTAACTGCTTTTTCAAATGCATCCGCAGCTAAAGATTCAGGTTTCTGGAAAACTGTATAGTCAACTACCGGATTCTCTACGGAATATCCAATATTCTGATTCTCAAATGCGCCGGCAATGATGATACTTCCAGCACTCTGATCCTGCTGTCCTAATACGATATTGGATTTTACGCTCTTATCTCCGCTTGTATAGTTCTCGATGATCTTCGGTTCGTCTGCTGCAGCATTCGTTCCTTGTTCCAGGGAAATCGTACCTGTGCTGTAAACAGCTCCACCTGTAGATACATTATCTTTGATCTCTCCACCGGTAATGATAAGCTTACCACTGTTCTTTATTGCCGCACCGGCTGATGTGGATGAATTATTAGCAAGAGTAACACCTGTAGTCATTACAAATTTTGCATTTGCATCTACAGAAATAATAGAACCTTCTGCCTGTGTTCCATCAGCTTTGGCTCCATCGATAAGAAGTTTACCAATTGTTGTAGTGCCATCTCCATCATTCTTAGTCATGGACAAAATACTACCAGGACTTACTTTAAACATATCACCAGTTACTGTTCCACGGCTGACTGTGGTTTCACTTCCCTGCACACTGAAAATTGCAATATTCTTATTCTCAGGAACCGTAATCGGCTCTGTAAGAGCAAAAGATTCACCGAGCAGGATCTTATAAGAAGAATCATAAAGATTCTCTTTCGTATCATCAATAGAACCTGTAAAATCCGGAGCCCCATTAATCGCATTCTTAAGATCTTCTGCTGTTTTTACAACGACATTTGCTGATTCTGCAGATGTTTCCGTCTGCTCCTGCTGCGCCTCTTCCGCCTGGGCCTGAGCTGCTGCTTGTGCCTCTGCTTCTGCCTGGGCCTCTGCTTCCGCCTGGGCCTGGGCTGCTGCCTGAGCTTCTGCTTCCGCCTGGGCCTGAGCTGCTGCCTGGGCTTCTGCTGCTGCCTGAGCGTCGGCTTCACTCTGTGACTGGTCATCCACAGCTGCTCCATCATCTGGTGTTTCTGTATTCTCGTCTGCAGTCGGTGCTTCTGCCTCTGTTACCGCACCGGTATCCTCAGCGGCAAACGCTGCGGCAGGTGCCATTCCAACAGTCATGGAACCTGCAAGCAGGACTGCAAAAAGCTGCTTTTTTTTCATTTATAAGTCCTCCTGTTATGAGTTAGTCTTTTTAAATCCAATTACAAAGAAGTATAGCACAACACTTCAAAAAAGTAAAGCGGACCCAAAAACCCGCTTTACTTTATTTGTGTTACGGACGTACCTGTCCATTACCATAAATGATATACTTGGTGGTGGTCAGTGCAAGGAGTCCCATTGGGCCTCTTGCATGGAGCTTCTGGGTGCTGATCCCGATCTCCGCACCGAATCCAAATTCGTTTCCATCGGTGAATCTGGTAGAAGCGTTCACATAAACTGCCGCTGCATCTACCTCATCCAGGAATTTCTGGGCATGGGTATAATCATTGGTAATGATGGCCTCCGAATGCTTTGTATTATATTTATTGATATGTGCAATGGCTTCCTCCACGGAATCCACTACCTTTACAGAAAGGATATAGTCAAGATATTCCGTTCCCCAGTCCTCTTCTGTTGCAGGAACTGATCCCGGCATCAGAGCCTTTGCCGCTTCATCTGCACGGACCTCCACATGCTTCTCCTTAAGGCGTCCGGCCAGTACCGGCAGGAAATCGTCCTTCACCTTACGGTTTACAAGAAGGGACTCGCATGCATTGCATACGCCCACACGCTGGGTCTTTGCATTGATCACAATATCCGCTGCCATCTGAAGATCTGCAGTCTCGTCCACATAGATATGGCAGTTTCCGGTTCCGGTCTCGATGACAGGGATCGTACTCTGGTTTACCACTGCTTTGATCAGTCCTCTTCCGCCACGTGGGATCAGTACATCCACATACCGGTTCAGCTTCATAAATTCCGCAGCCGTTTCTCTGGAGGTATCCTGGATCAGCTGGATAGCATCCTCGGTAATGCCGCAGGCTTTTAATGCCTCACGGATACAGTTGACAATGGCAGTATTGGAATGAATTGCGTCGCTTCCACCCTTCAGGATCACGACATTTCCGGTTTTGAAGCAGAGACCGAATGCATCTGAGGTAACATTGGGACGTGCTTCGTAAATGATGCCGATCACACCTAAGGGAACACGTTTCTGTCCGATCAGAAGTCCGTTGGGACGTTTTTTCATACCGGTAACTTCCCCGATGGGATCTTCAAGACCGGTAAGCTGACGAAGTCCGTCTGCCATTCCTTCGATCCGCTCCGGTGTCAGCATCAGACGGTCGATCAGTCCTTCCGGCATCTGATTCTTTTTGCCGTTTTCCACATCCAGGGCATTGGCCTTCAGGATCTCATCGGTATGAGCGACAAGAGCCTTTGCCACAGCTTCCAGGGTTTTATTTTTGTCATTTGTAGAAAGATTTCGAAGGACTGTCTCCGCATCTTTCGCATTCTGTCCCAATTTTTCAAGCATTTCATTCATTTCCAAATATTCCTGCCTTTCTTTCTGTCTTTACAGCAATATCTTACTGTGCATCGCGGTATATATTCTCTTCCGTCACAATGACCTGCGGACGGATATCCGTAGGCTCTGTGGGAACCTCCGGAAGGATCTGGAAGGAAAATCCTACTGCAACGCGGCAGACCTCCGGATGTTTTTCCAGAAAGCGGTCATAAAAACCGCCACCATAGCCTACCCGGTTGCAATTCACGTCAAAAGCCACCCCGGGCATGACCATCATGGCTTCTTCCCAGGAAACCGTTTCTCCGTCTTCCTTTGGCTCAGGGATCCCGAAGTAGCCGGATTCCAGCTGACTGAAATCGGTCAGTCTGTAAAATACCATATCCTTTCCGAAAACCTTTGGCACTGCCACTTCCTTGCCGTCTTTCCAGGCCTGCTCGATGATGTAGCGTGTGATCACTTCATGGTTATAATCTGCGTATGCCATGATGCGTTCTGCATTCCGGTATTCCGGAAGCTCTGTCAGGGCTTCTGTGATCCGGAGACTGTTTTCCCGGATCCAGGCATCGGTATGTTCTTTTCTGGCTTTGAAGATCTTTTTTCTAATTTCCTTTTTTTCTTCCATATTTTTCTCCAAGATTGGTGATGCTGCCATCCTTTTCTTTGATATCGATATTATTCAGATGCGCACGGAGATTTCCTTTCACTGCATCCAGATATTCTCTCCGAAGCTTCGCCTGTTCCACCTTTTCTTCCTCGGTAAGACCTACACTTTTCTGTTTATGTGCCAGTGCGTTGATCCTGTCGATCTTGATATTGTCCATCATAATGTTATTCTCCTTAAAGCAGTTTTTCGATATAATCAATGAGGAAGAATTCTTCCTTCTTGTTTCCTACAAATAATGTTCCGCAGCTCCTGCCTTCCACGATCCTGTGGATGTTGTGGAAGTCGTTTCCGTTGGCAATGACCATGTCGGCCCCTGCCGCAGTGGCGATGATCGCAGCGGTAAGCTTGGTCGCCATTCCGCCGGTGCCGACATTGCTTCCTGTGGAGGATTTGCCAAGCTTACGCATATTGTCATCCATGTTTTCTACAATGTCGATAAACTGTGCATCCGGATTGGAATTGGGATCGTCTGTAAAAAGACCATCAATATCGGACATGAGGATCAGAAGATCCGCATCGATCAGTGCAGCAACCACAGAGGAAAGGGTATCGTTGTCTCCGAATTTTACCAGGTTCTGGAATTCGTAGGAGGATACCGAGTCGTTCTCATTTACAATAGGGATCACCTTTTCTGCCAGAAGCTGCTGGAAGGTATTCTGGGCATTCCTGCGGTTGGTATTGTTGACCATGGTATTCTTGGTCATCAGGATCTGTGCCACCATCTGATTGTATTCCCCGAAAAGCTTCTGATAAATGGTCATTAGCCTGGCCTGTCCCACAGCTGCACAGGCCTGCTTTTTCTCAAGCTCTGCCGGCTTTCCCTGCATCCCCAGTGCAGCTGCACCTACCGCAATGGCTCCGGAGGATACCAGCACTACGTCTTTCCCCTGATTGTGAAGGTCGCTGAGCTCTCTGGCCAGGATCTCCAGCTTACGGAAATCCAGTCTTCCTGTTTCTGCGTGGATCAGTGATGATGATCCGATCTTGATAACAATGCGTTTCTTGTCTTTCAGTCGTTCCCTGTAATTTGCGTTCATGTTTTTTGTTTCTCCTGATACCTGTATATTAGTCTTACTGATAAGTAACGGAATCGATCCTGTCATTCTGTACGATCTCCACCCAGGTCGTACCCGGATTCAGGCGGATCTCCTGTTCATTTCCGTCGTAATAATGCGTAATCCCCCATGGAGAATCCTTCTCCCAACGGATATCGATGGCTTTGCCTCTGGTAATAAACTTGCCCTCTCCGCCGGAAATGGCATCAATATTCAGATAGCCGTTTCCATCGTAGGCCGGGCAGGATGAATACTGAAGGATGATATTGTCGCAGGTAAGCGGTTCATTATCCAGCTGATCCACATGTTCCTTGCCAAACTGGAATCTCTTATATTCCTTTGTCTCCTCATCGTATTCATACCAGGGATGATTGTCAGTAAAATTATCCAGCTTCACAAGGCTGGCTGTGATCCCATCCGGTACAGTCTCTGTACCATCTTCTGCAAAAAGATAATGTCCGGTATATTCTTCTTTATATTCCTGGCTGTATCCCATAGCATCTATGCCTGCCTGAAGATGGCTGGCATCTGTATAGGCATTGTGAGGTGCCTTCCTGTCTGTTGTGCGGAAAAAAGCCAGCTTGCCGATCTGGATCCCGTTAAGGTTATCGATCACATGCTGCTCCAGATAAGGCAGTGCATAGGCAGCCTGTCCGTAGTGAGCATAGATCGCATTAAATTCGTTGGCATAAAAGAGATAATAGTCACGGCAGCTGCGAACGGAACCGATCCGTTCCAGCTCATCGTAATCTTCGAGAATGCCCATAAGACGGGTAATATTACCTTCCACCGGCGCTTCGTAGACAACACCGGCATGTCCGATACCACTCTGGGGAGCTCCGACACTGTTGTTGCCCATCATCACGGCAACCGGTCTTCTCCGTCCAATGCTCTCCGGAACATTTTCGCCGGTGAGATAACTCTTTACCTGGGTTTCTTCCTGTTTCTCCTCATTGGGAACAAAACCTACCAGATCCTGCCCGGCTCCAAAAGCGGGAACAGTCTGGGCAATGCAGATGCATGCAACTGTGATACCTGCCAGGATACCTGTCTTTTTCATTCTCATATATTACCTCCTTTTCTTAAAGCGGAAGAGCTTTCCGCTTAGCTTTTCTGTGGGACAGCACGTGGTCATTCGCTGTACTAGCGGTTGATCCCCAGTTCCTTCAGTGCTGCTGCCTGCTTGGCTTCCATGACCTTTGCCTCATCCTCTGTCATATGATCATAGCCCAGAAGATGCAGCATACTATGTGCCACCAGGAAACAGAATTCCCTTGTCACACTATGTCCGTATTCCTCTGCCTGGGCAAAAACCTTAGGCACGGAGATCATGATATCTCCAAGAAGGAGTTCATCACTGTCCAGATCAAAATAGGACTCATCCTCTTCCACAACGGAATAATCCGCCGGTGTCTCAAAGGGGATCATAGGAAATGACAGCACATCTGTAGGAGCCTGGATATTCCGGAATTCCGTATTTACCCTCTTGATCTCCTCGTTGTCTGTCAGGACAAGATTGACCTGTCCGTCATAGGGGCATTTCTCCATTTCAAGAACCTTGTCCGCAACCTGGGATGCAAGGGCAGCATAGTCAATGCCTAACTCCTGATCTGTCTCATATTCGATATTTATGGTCATCTTCTGTACTCCTTATTTTTTACAGCATACCTGTCATCCTTCCTGGATTTGGCAGGCTTCTGTTTTTTTTCATAATCGTCATAGGCCTGTACGATCTGCTGTACAAGTGGATGACGTACAACATCCTTGCTGGTCAGCTGACAGAATCCGATGTCATCAATCTTCTTCAGCACCTTCATCGCTACATCCAGACCAGACGTGGCATCCCTGGGAAGGTCCTTCTGGGATGCATCTCCTGTGATGATCACCTTGGAACCGAAGCCGATCCTGGTCAGGAACATCTTCATCTGGGCAGGTGTGGTATTCTGTGCCTCATCCAGGATGATGAAGGCATTATCCAGTGTACGTCCCCTCATATAGGCAAGAGGGGCAACCTCGATGAGCCCCTTCTCCATGTTTTTGGCAAAGCTGTCTGCGCCCATGATCTGATACAATGCGTCATAAAGAGGACGCAGATAGGGATCGACCTTGCTCTGGAGATCGCCAGGAAGGAATCCCAGCTTCTCGCCTGCCTCAATGGCCGGTCTGGTAAGAATGATCCTGGAAACCTCCTCATTGCGAAAAGCAGTTACTGCCATAGCCATGGCAAGATAGGTTTTGCCGGTTCCGGCAGGTCCCACGCCGAACACGATCATCTTCTTACGGATCTGTTCCACATAGTCCTTCTGTCCGAGAGTCTTGGGCTTGATGGGTCTGCCCTGTATGGTATTACAGATAAAATCCTTGTCGATCTCCTCCATCACGGAGCCGATCTTCTCCATGGCAAGGGAAAGTGCGTAATTCACATTCTGCTGTGTGATGGTATTGCCTCTGCCCGCAAGTGTGTTCAGTTCCTCCACGATCGCCCTGGCCTGTGTGGCTCCCTCCTGGCTTCCCAGGATCTTAAGAGAACCGTCACGGAAGATCATGGTTACGTTCAGAGTACGTTCGATCAGCTTCAGATGCTCGTCAAACTGTCCGAAAATATTCGCCTGGCGGTCTGCCGGCACATCCACATATAATTCGATAATGCTGCTAGCCATCCTCTGGTGTCCTTTCTTTTGGCTGCATCTTTTTTTCTGTGGGGGCTTCTCTTCCGGTCCGTTCAATGACGGTAAGAGTGCCTCTGCTGACGCAGTCCTGGTGATTTATTTCTATTTTAACATTATTTTCAGATATTTGAACCCCTTTTTCTATTAATTTTTCTTCATAGGCATAAAGCCTTTGTATGGCCTGTTTTTTTGCGGCATCCTCTGTCAGCTGCTCTTTCTGTACTTCGTACTTTCCGATCGCAGCGATCCCCAGGGTAACAGGAGAACGAAAAATCCCGATACTGAAAAGAGGTTCCCGGCTGACGAGGCGTTCCTCATTTTGTTTCAGAGGAGAGGAAAAGTCCAGAAACCAGCTTCCCAGCTGAAAAAAAAGCCTTGTTTTCTTTTTACCGGACCGTACCTTTTTCTCTATGTCCAACGGAAAGGTATCGTAATAGGCAATGGTATGTCGGATGTAAATATCCGCATCTGACTGAACATATGCATAGCGGATGACCTCCTGGCTGTCATCGGTGATGTCCACGATCCCGGAAACCAGTTCCTGGCCTTTTTTTATTTCATCCCCGGCCCTGACAAGAGGAGTTCCCTGCCGTGTGACCATGGAATCGATCACACCGTCCAGAGTTGAAAACAGACTGCAGGATTTTTCTTCCGGCTCTGCTTTTTCTCCGGCAGTTCCCTCCCGGATCTCAAAACGCAGGCCCGTTCCCGAAAATCCGGCAGACACCCAGGTGATCTCCGGAAATTCTCTTCGCAGGGAAGCTGCAAGTGCACTGCAGCTGATCTTCTTTCTGGATACTCCGAAACAGACCCCCTGCTCTTTCAGAAAGCTCATCAGCTGGGGAGTGGGATTTAAAATATTTCCCCGGATCTCAACGTTCCACACTCTGCCTGACAGAAAAAAAAGGAGGCAGAAAACTGCCAGAAACCCTGCAGGGATCATTTTTCTTCTTTTACAGAAAAGCAGAAAAAACAAAGGTCCTCTTTTTTTCAGGATGTGGATATGTACCCCTGTTTTTCTCCGCAGTGGCGAGATCTGCAGAAAATCCGCTACCTTCATAGTCAGCTGAAGCTCCGTCTCACCGGTACGGATGATCCTTTTCAGATCCATTTCCCTGCCTCTGCACAGATTCACAAACCGCTGGCACTGCTGCCCCTTAACAGAAACCCGCACAAAACCTGGGATCATTACTTATTTCCCTCCTCCAGCGTAATGCTTTCGATCTGCCCGCGGATACATAGTTCAAGGGTTGTGTAGCAGGGGATCACAAGGTTTTTCCCACGGATCACAAGTCTGCCGGAAGGTGTCAGTATCAGGATCTCCTCCCTTGTATAGCTCTGGATATTCCGGTAATTTTCGATCACTGCCCGGCGTTTTCCCGTAAGTATCACCTGCACCTCCCGAAATGCCGGTTCCCCGGGAAGCTCCAGAAAAGCTGACATTTTTCTCATTAAAAAAATCCTCCGGCTTTTATCATTAATCTATGCCGGAGGATTTCTTCTTATGTATCTTTCGCTGTATCTGCTTTTTGTCTTTTATCTGCGGATCAGCACCATAGAAAACCAGAGAATGGTATTTCCACCCAGATTGTATTCCATAGCTTCCTTTTCTACGATCTCACTGACTACCACGCCATAGCTTTCCAGACATGGATGCATATGCTCCGGAAAACGGCATGGTTTTCCGTCCAGATAGGCACAGCGTTCACAGAAGTCACAGGATTCCGTGGAAAGCGTAAAGGTCTCATAGCCCTCTCCCTCCAGAAAATCACGTACCTTCTCTGTAAGCGCTTCGTGTTCCATTCTTGTGGAAAGCATCTCCTTCATGTTCATGATATCCGATACCTCCGCAACGCTGGAAAAGAAAACTGCTTTCGGATAGCTCCGGATCTTCTTTTCGCATTCTGACAGCTCTCCCACTGCCGGAGGACAGGCCCATGTGCTCCCATAACGTTCACATTCCTGTTTACAGATCGTACGCACACGTGACTGTACTTTAATATCCCCGGTATCCAGCACACGATACTCAAAAATGGGATACTGGGAAATAAACTCATCAAATTTTTCTTTTATACTGTTCATACCTTTAAGATCTCCTGTTCTCCAAAAAGGCTCATAACTGCTGCCTCATAGTCACCAAAATGCTGGGATTTTTTGATCTTTTTCAGATATCTGGCATAATTGGTAAAGCCCGGTGCCATATAACTCCACAATTCCTTCATGCGGAAAAGTACATTTCGTTCTCCTGAAAGATATTCCTGATAATCCCGGTAAAGACGGTCATGGAACTGCCGCAACTTTTTTCGGTATTCTTCCCGGTGATCCTCTCCGTCTTCTTTTTGCATAATGGCATCCAGAAGATAGGGCCTTGCGATCAGGCCTCTTCCGTACATGACGCTGTCTGCATCCGGAAATTTCTCCCGGATTTCCTGATAAGCCTCCACTGAAAAAATATCCCCGTTATATCCTAGGGGAACCTTCAGCTTTTCCCTTGCCTCCTCATACAGTCCATATCTGGGAACTCCCTTATAATGATCCTTCAGAAGGCGTGGATGGATGATCAGCTCCTTCAGCGGATATCTGCCGTAGATCTCAAGAAGCCGTTCCCAGTCTTCCTCATAATCCGTTCCCACTCTTGTTTTTATGGAGATCTCCATCCCGGTCTTTTCGAAGATCTCATCCAGAAAACGTTCCAGCTTATCCGGCTCGCCCAGGAAACCGGCACCCTTTCCCTTGGCTGTGACAGTTCCCGAGGGGCATCCCAGATTGAGATTCACTTCCCTGTGTCCGTATTCATCCCGAAAGATATGCGCTGTTTTCACAAAATCCTCCGCATTGTTGGTCAGGATCTGGGGAATCACCGGAAGATCTCCGTTGGTTTCCGGTGATACCTCTTTGATCTCCTTGCTGCTGAGACGTTTATTGGGCTTGGCAGTGATGAAGGGAGTAAAGTATTTATCCATGGGATAAAAACAGTCATGATATGCATTTCGATAGACCCAGTTGGTTACGCCCTCCATAGGTGCCAGATAATTCTTCATTGTTTATCCTCCTTCATGCGGAAATAGATCTGCTTTCTCCCTCCGCTTCCCGTGGGGATCCTGCCTGTCTCATAATTTCCCAGAGATTTGATAAAGGGGGTCAGCTTGGAATATCCGTAATTACGCACATCAAAATCCGGAAGTCGTTTCCCAAGCTGGTCGCCCAGCTGTCCGGAGGAAAGCCATCCCTCTTCGTCAGAAAATTTCTCGATGATGGCATTAATGGCCTTGCGCACCCGCTTGAGATCTTTGTTCTTCCTAGAGCCGGAGCTGCTCTGTTTGCTGCTGTTTCCGGATTTTTTAGCTTCTGCTGCAGTAGCCAGATCTTCCTTCTTCTCTTCCTCCTGTTGGTTGCGATAGAGAAGATCCAGATATTTAAACTGGTTGCATGCGGAAATAAACGGCTTCGGCGTCTTCTCCTCACCCATACCCAGGACCAGCATTCCGGATTCCCGGAGCCTTGCTGCCAGACGGGTGAAATCACTGTCCGAAGAAACAATACAATATCCATCCACATTTCCGGAATACAGAATATCCATGGCATCAATGATCATCGCTGAATCGGTGGCGTTTTTTCCGGTGGTATAGCTGTACTGCTGGATAGGGATGATGGAATCCTCCAGGAGGACATTTTTCCAGGAGGAAAGCCGTGCACTGGTCCAGTCTCCATAGATCCGTTTGTAGGTGGCTATGCCGATGTTTGCCACTTCATCCACGATGATCTTGATGTATTTGTCTGATACATTATCTGCATCGATCAGTATTGCAATTCTTAATTCGTTGTCCATAAATCCAACCTTTTCTGTTTAATCTGTGCCGTCTCCGATGCGGATCAATGCTCCAGCATGATCTTGAGGATCTCTCTGTCTGTTTCCTTCATACCGTCTTTTCCGATCTGTCCCACACAGCTGATGGTCTCTGCGGTTTCTTCCTGGAGAATTCCTGTATAAGGTGCATAAGACTGACCGTTCATAGCAAGATGATGCGCCAGGAAGGCTGCATCAAGACAGGCTGCGATCTTTGCAGCACAGGAGATCTTGGCCCCATCACAGATGATTCCCGGAATATTGGCAAGGGTATTCTCGATCGTTTTTTTGATCAGGGAAATATCTCCGCCTACCATATAGGTAATGGCAGCTCCGGCTGCACAGGAGGCCGATACCGCACCGCAGAAGGCAGACAGCTTCCCTATATATTGCTTCTGATAAACTGTGAGGAGATTGGAAAACACCAGAGCCCTGTAGAGGCTGTAATCCGGTAGCTCCATCTCTCTTGCATAGACGATCAGCGGAACAGAGCATGCAATTCCCTGATTTCCGCTTCCGGAATTGATGACAACCGGCATATCACAGCCACCCATACGTGCCTCAGAAGCCGCTGCAGTAAGACTTCTCATTCTGGTGAGCATATCGTGAGAATAATTTTCACGGATCACGCGCCCGATACCCAGGCCGTATTTTCCGGTCATTCCCTCATGAGCAATGGCCATATTGCTTCTGATCTGCGCATCCAGAAGCTCCTTTACATCGGAAAGCTCTACGGTATCTGCAAATTCCCGAATATCCTCCAGATTTAACAGGCCGCGGTCCGTCTCTTCCTTTTCTTCCACTGCTTTATCTGCATCAAGGAGGATCTCTCCGTTTTTGCTGATCCTGGTCACGTTAATATGGTCGTATTTGATCTCCAGGCTGACAGCATCTTCACCGGCATACATTTCGATGATAATGTGAAGGACTACCGGCGTGTCCAGAAGCTCCACCTTACAGATATCTGCCTCCAGAAGTTCCCGGCAGCGTGCCCTGCCCTTTTCATCGACTTTGGAAAGAACTTCCATATTCAGTGAGGCATCTCCTGCCACCGCCCCAAGGATCACACCTGCAGGAATCCCCTTTAAGCCTCCTGAATTGGGAATGATCACACAACGCACATTTTTGATGATATTTCCGGAACATTTTGCTACGATACGCTCCGGCTCTTTCCCAAGGATCTCTCTTGCTCTTGCCGCACCATAGGCCAGAGCGATCGGTTCTGTACATCCCATAGCCGGGATCATCTCCTCACGGAGGATTGCCAGATAGTTTTTATATATATTTTTGTCCACTTTTTTATTTACCTTCCCGTATTTTATGATTATTTCTTTTCCTGATATTTATGACATGCTACCATATGTCCCGGCTCCACCTGACGAAGTGCCGGGGTTTCCTGTCTGCAGCGTTCCTCACACCACGGACAGCGGTTATGGAAGCGACAGCCCCCGATAGATCTGGACTGTACTCCGGTATCCGTAACGATCTGATCCAGAGTTTTGACTCTCGGGTCCGGAACCGGAATCGAGGAGATCAGCATTTCTGTATAAGGATGCAGCGGATTGGAATAGAGCTTATCTGCATCTGCGATCTCCATGAGATTTCCAAGATAAAGCACCCCGATCTCATCACAGATCTTCTGGACCACCTGCAGCTGATGGCTGATGAACAGATAGGTCAGCCCGTATTTTTCCTGAAGATCCTGAAGCATCTGGACGATCTGGGCCTGCAGGGAAACATCCAGCGCAGAAATGGGCTCATCGCAGACTACAAATTCCGGCTGTACGGAAAGTGCTCTTGCAATGGAAATCCTCTGACGCTGTCCGCCGGAGAACTCATGAGGATACTTCAGAAGATCCTGCTCTTTAAGGCCAACCACGCGGATCAGTTCTTTTGCACGCTCCTTACGTTCTTTCTGCGTGCACATTTTATGGATCGCCATAGGCTCACAGATGATATCCTGCACTGTATGGCTTGGGTCCAGAGAGGAATAGGGATCCTGAAAAACGGACTGCATTTTTTTGCGGTATGGAAGCAGTTCTTTTTCACCCATGGCTCCGATCTCTGTTCCTTCATAAAAAATCTCACCGCCTGTGGGTTTATGATAACGTAGGATTGCCTTTCCGATGGTAGATTTTCCGCTTCCGGATTCTCCTACCAGACCGAAGGTTTTCCCCTTTTCAATCGAAAAGCTTACCTGATCCACAGCCTTCAGTATGCCCGGCTTAAAGGACAGAAGCTTCGGAGATTTCTGTTTAAAATATACTTTCAGATCTTTTACTTCAATTAAGGGCTTGCTCATCTCTTCTCCTCCCTTCTGTGACAGAATATCCTGTGTCCCTCTGAAGCCTCATAATATTTCGGAAGACAGGCTTCACAGGTTTTGTCCGCATATTTACAGCGATTCAGGAAGGGACACAGATCACCATTTCCGTCCGAAAGATCTCTCTCCAGAAACTGTTCAAAGGTACCTCCCACCCGCGGCATGCTTGCGATCAGTGCCTGTGTATAGGGATGTCCCGGATGAAGAAAGATCTCTTCTACAGTTCCCTCTTCCACCACGTAGCCACCACACATGACAGCTACCCGTTTACAGGTCTGCGCTACAACGCCCAGATCATGGGTGATCAGGATGATGCTCATATTGTTTTTTTTCTGAAGTTCCAGAAGCAGATGAAGGATCTGAGCCTGGATCGTAACGTCCAGGGCTGTGGTCGGCTCATCTGCGATCAGGATCTTCGGGTCACTGCTCATGGCCATGGCGATCATCACACGCTGGCGCATACCGCCGGAAAGCTCGTGAGGATATCTGTTCATAGCCTTTTCCGGGTCTGTGATGCCAACGGCTGTGAGAAGCTCCAGCACCCGGGCCTTTGCTTCTTTTTTGTTCATATTGGTATGGCGCCGGATCAGCTCTACCATCTTATTGCCAACAGTGTAAACCGGATTCAGTGCGGAAAGAGAATCCTGAAAGATCATGGCGATCTCACCACCGCGAATCCCACGGAGCTCTGCTTCATTTTTCTTCAGGATATCTTCTCCCCGGAACAGGATCTCACCACCCATGATCTTACAGTTGGATGGTCCGAGACGGAGAATGGATTTGGTGGTCACGCTCTTTCCGCTTCCGGACTCTCCTACGATCCCGAAAAAATCCCCCTCACCGATGGCAAAGCCTGCACCTTTTACTGCCTGTGTCTCTCCAAGGTCTGTAAAGAAAGACACCTTCAGATCTTTTACTTCCAGTAATTTTTCCATATGTAAATGTCCTCCTTACTTGGGCTCGAATACTTTTCTTAATACTTCTCCCAGATAATTGAAGCTGACGACCGTGATCAGGATCAGGATTCCGGGGAAAATAGCCAGATACGGTGCCTGCTGGATATAGCGCTGTGCATTGCTCAGCATACTTCCCCAGGAAGCCGTAGGCGGCTGGATACCCAGGCCGAAAAAGCTCAGTGCAGATTCCATCAGGATGGCATTGGCAATGTTCATGGTTGCAGCCACGATAATGGTAGGCATGATGTTAGGCAGGATATGATGTACAATGGTGGAGAATTTCTTCTGTCCGGAGATCTTTGCATAGATGACATACTCTCTCTCGTTCAGGGAAATGGTCTCGCCACGGACGATCCTGGCAATATTCATCCAGGTCAGAAAGCCGATGATCAGGACAATGTTCTGAAGTCCCGGTTTCAGGAAGGCATTCATAACGATCATGATCAGGAATGTCGGAAGGCTCATCAGCGCATCCACCAGACGCATCAGCACTGCATCCACCGTTCCTCCCACAAAACCGCTGATGGAACCGATGATCACACCAAGGGCTGTAGAAAGCACCATGGAAAGGAAGCCCACCAGAAGGGATGCTCTTCCTCCGTAAATACAGCGAGCCAGATAATCCCGTCCCATATCATCCGTACCGAAAAGGTGTGCCATGGATGGAGCATTCAGTCGCTCTGTGGCGCTGATGGCATTGGGATCTACCGGATACAAAAAGGCAAAAATGGAGATCAGTGCCAGCAGGATGATCGCTGCTGCACCTGCCACTGCAAGTTTATTTGTCTTAAAACCAAGTTTGATATTTTTCCAGATATTTTCTCTCATGTCCCTTTACCTCCTAACATCCTGCTTTGCGGATCCTCGGATCAAAGACAGCATACAGGATATCTGCCAGAAGATTTCCGAGCACCACGAGAAGCGCGGTAAACATGGTGATTCCCATGATCAGGGGATAATCATACTGCATAACAGCGGTCACTGCCAGCTGACCGATTCCCGGCCATGCAAAAACCTGCTCGGTGATAATGGCACCAGAAACCAGAGACTGAAGGCTCATTCCGAGAACTGTGATCATAGGAAGCATGGCATTTTTCAGTACATGCCGGAAAAGGATTCCAGACTCTTTCATTCCATAAGCCTTCTGCACCATAACATAATCGGAGGACATTTCCGTAATGGTACTGCTTCTTAAATACCGGATGTACTGTGAAGCATTTGCAAAGGTCAGAACTGCGCAGGGCATGACCATATGCAGGATCAGATCTCCTAAGGAACGGTTGCCGTCTGAATGCATACCGATACTTGGCAGGATATGGAGATGCACACTGAAGAGATAGATCAGCATGATACCGAACCAGAACGTAGGAATGGAGATACCTACATAACAGAACATGCTGGTGATCTTATCCAGAACACCATTCTTATTCTTTCCGGAATACAGGCCCAGTACAATGGCAATGAGAAAACCAAGCAGCATGCTGGTTCCCATGAGGATCACGGTTGCGGGAAGCCTCTCCAGCATCTGTGTCAGGACCGGTCGGTTATTCATCAGGGAATTTCCGAAATTCCCGTGAAGGATCCTTCCCAACCACAGAAAGTACTGCTCATAGACAGGCTTTGTAAGTCCCAGGCTTTCTCTCAGGTTCTGGATATATTCTTCACTCATATTTGGTTCCACATAAGTCAGGACAGGATCTCCGGGCGCTGCTTTTGTCAGTGCAAAGCAGAGAACAGAGACAATAAACAGTGTCAGAATACACTGTATCAGTCGGTTTACGATCTTCTTCAAAATGTACCTCCTTTATTTTCCCCGAAAACAGGAAATCGGCTGGCGCAAAAACGCGTCAGCCTCTTTCTGTTTCCGGTATTCATCCGCTATAAAATTATTTATTTCTCCAATGTGTAGATCTTGGAATAATCATAATAAATAGTTTTTAACAGACATTCATCAAAGCCTCCGAAATCTTTACTTACCGCATAGAAACCATTGGAATAAGCGATCGGATAGATATACATGTTATCATTGATCGTATTCTGGATCTCCTTATAAATCTCGCCACGTTTTGTCTCATCTGCAGTGCTGTTGCCCTCTTCCCACAATGCATCCAGATCTGTATCCTTGATCCTGGAATAGTTGGAACGGCTGACGGAAGAACTCATGTCTGCATAAAGGCTCGGCTCTTCTCCCAGAGTATAGAAGCTCAGTACCAGATCATAATCTGTGCACTCCGTATCCTTTGTCTTATTCTTGAAGGTAGACTCATCTGTAGGAAGAAGATTGATGGTGATTCCTACATTGGCAAGGGCAGACTGTACATACAGAGCCTCACTCTCCATTGTCTTATCTGTGGAGATATACATCAAGTTCAGAGAAAGATTTGTCTTTCCTGCTTCGGAAAGGAGCTCCTGTGCTTTAGCCGGATCATTGTCGTAGGTATTGTCCGGTTTTGTATAGTAGAGTGTATCCGGTGTAAAAATAGAATCTGCAGGCTCTGCATAATCCTCGGAAAGGAAAGCAAACTGACAGAACTCCTCTTTATTCAGTGCGTATGCAATCGCCTGACGTACCTTTACATCCTGAAGATCTTCGTTCAGCTCATTCATGAACATGGCGTTGACACGTCCGGAATTATAGGTATTGATGTTTACGTTATCGTAAGCACTGACGGTATCGTAATCATCCGCGCTGATCAGACGTGCATCCAGATCTCCGCTTGCAAGTGCCGCATTGGCGGAGCTGGAATCCTTTACGATCTTGAAGGTGATGGAATCCAGATTTACATCATCAAAATAGTCATCGAATTTTGTTACTTTATAATACTCTCCGGATTTGTATTCCTCGAACTTAAAAGGGCCACTTCCCACCGGTTCATTGTTGAGATCACTTTCTCCGATATTCTCCACGCCATCATAAATATGCTTCGGAATACAGTAAACCTGGCTCAGTCCGCCAAGAAATCCTGCGGAAGATGATCCAAGGGAAAGCTTGACTGTAAGGTCATCAACCTTCTCTGCCTCTACTGCCTTGTCATTAACGTATCCGTAAGAAGAGTACGGAACATTCTGCTTCTCATCTACCAGCACCTGCATGGTGAATACCACATCATCGGCTGTGATCGGCTGACCATCATGCCATTTCAGTCCGTCTTTGAGCTTCAGTGTGAATTCGCTGGCATCATCATTGGCTGTTACACTTTCGCAAAGTCCGTTTCCGTAATACATCTCTCCGTTCACGATCTCAAAAAACGGGCTGTACAGTGCCTGCATCATATCGAAGCTTGTCTGATCCACAACATAAAGCGGATTGATGTTCTGCGGATCTGCTGTTTCTGCAATGGTAATATTTCCGCCTTCCGCCGTGGTTCCTTCTGTTTCTGCTGCAAAAACAGTCATTCCTGACATAACAGTTGTTCCTGCCACTGCAGCTGCCAGAAGCGCTGCCAGTACTTTTTTTCTCATTTCCTGTTCCTCCTGTGTTTCAGTGAGTATTCCTCTTTTCCCACCAGTTTAATATGATATAGGTAAGATAATACTATACCATATTACCTTTGTCAAGCTGTCCCTGGCTCTTCAGAGATTTTTTTACTGCATTTCGTTAAAGCTTGTATTTATTCTACATACAGATCACACAGGCGTCAAGATAAATTTTCTGTATCTTGCCTCTGCTATATATATATTTCCTTAATTCGTCATATTTTTGATCCAGTGTCCGTAATTGCACTTCAAAAATGCAGGCACGCATTTAAAGATCTGATCTGCATTCAGGCAGCATACCACCACTGCCGGAGATGCCTTGACTACAAATGCCATAAACATGGACAGAGGGATCACGATCCACCAGGTACTGATCAGGTCCACCTTCATGGAATAAGCAATGCTTCCGCTTCCCCGGATGATACCACCGTTTGTCGGCATCTGATAGGACATTCCTACCATTACTACACTTAAGTCATTACCGAAAGCCCGAAGGCAACCCCTGCAATTTCCACACAGCGCAGTGTAGCAAGCAGGATCTGCGTCACTGCAAAGAAAAAGTAAGTAAACCGGATGATCGCCAGGTAGGAAAGACCGGCTTCAATAATCGCCTGGTCTGTTGTAAAAAGCCCCAGCAGCTGTGTTGGAAAAAGACTGGCCAGGATAAACAGCACAAGGGCAATAAAAAAGCCTGTGCGCATGGCCCAGGCACTGATCTTTCTTACCGGCTCTGTCTCTTTCTTTCCCCAGTACTGACTTCCGAATATGACAAGTCCGTCTCCCAGCGCCATAAGCAGCTGCTGAAAGACGAACTGTACCTGATTTACGGTAGTCACACCGGATAATGCAGTTTCACTGAAGGCTCCAAGCATAATGTTGTCAGCAAGATTGACGCTTAAGGTCACTACATTCTGCAACACCAACATGGAGCATAATTTCAGAAAATTACGATAAAAATTCGTCATCAATCTTTTACGATGGCAATGATATCATCTGCGTTGATCACCAGATATTTCTCACCCTCATATTTGATCTCAGTTCCTGTGTATTTTCCGTAGATCACACGGTCACCTGGCTTTACCTGTACCGGTACTTCTTTACCGTCTACGACCTTACCGCCACCTACTGCGATAACCTCTGCCTGCTGGGTTTTCTCCTTGGAGCTTTCCGGAAGTACGATGCCGGATGCGGTTTTGTCTTCTGTCTCAAAATATTTTACGATAACTCTGTCTGCAACTGGTTTTAATGCCATATTCATTTCCTTCTTTCTGTGATTATTAGCACTCTTAAGCTCCGAGTGCTACTCTTTTTTTATCATACTACATATCCGAAAATTGTCAAGATATTTGCGGATATGTAGTATGATATTATTTATGATAGGGCTCTCCGCTGATGATACGATAGCTGCGGTAGATCTGTTCCAGAAGAATCACACGCATCAGCTGATGAGGAAATGTCATCTTCGAAAAGCTTAAAGCATAGTCTGATCTCTTCAGTACTTCTTTTCCAAGACCGATAGAGCCGCCGATCACAAACTGGATATGGCTGGTCCCACGTATTCCCAGCTCGTTGATCTTCCGTGCGAAGTTCTCAGAGGTCAGCTGTTCGCCTCCGATCTCTAGAGTGATCACAAACGCATCATCCCGGATATATTTAAGAAGACGCTCCCCTTCCTTGTTCCGAATGGCATCTTCTACTGTTTCGCTGGCATTATCCGGCGTTTTTTCGTCGGACACTTCTATGATCTCCAGCTTGCAGTAACGCCCGAGGCGCTTGGAATACTCCGCAATGGCATCCCGCAGATATTTTTCCTTGATCTTCCCTACTGTCAGGATACTTATTTTCATCCGCCGTTCTCCTCCAGATAATTCTCAAATTCTTCTGCTGACATCAAAACCTTCCTTGGCTTGGTTCCTTCCTCCGGACCTACCACTCCTGCGTCACAAAGCTGATCCATGATCCTTGCCGCACGGTTAAATCCGATCTTGAACATACGCTGGAGCATACCGATGGAGGCCTTTTCCTTCTCAATGATAAATTTACCGGCTTCTGTAAAATAGACATCTCTGTCACCGCCGCCGGCTCCTCCCGGGACACCGGCTGTATTGACCTGCTTCTCGATGGAGGTATCATAAACAGCACCCTGATTTTTGTCAGAAACATATTCTACGACTGCACTGACCTCCTCATCTGAAACAAAAGCGCCCTGCAGTCTGGCCGGCTTCTGATATCCCTGAGGATAAAACAGCATATCGCCCTTGCCAAGAAGCTTCTCGGCACCGTTCATATCTAGGATCGTCCTGGAATCCACACCGGAGGATACGGAAAATGCGATCCTGGACGGCATATTGGCCTTGATCAGACCTGTGATGACATTGACCGATGGCCTCTGGGTAGCAATGATCAGATGGATACCTGCTGCACGTGCCAGCTGGGCCAGACGGCAGATCGCATCCTCAACTTCTCCCGGCGCAACCATCATAAGATCCGCAAGCTCGTCCACGATGATCACGATCTGCGGCATCTTCTCAGGTGCCTTTTCTCCCTCCGGGACCCGCATATTAGCAACCTTTTTGTTATATTCTCCAAGATTACGTACCCCATATTCCGCAAAGGCATTGTAACGACTGGTCATCTCGGAAACAGCCCAGTTCAGCGCACCGGCCGCTTTCTTCGGATCTGTGACCACCGGAATGAACAGGTGCGGGATCCCATTATATACACTGAGCTCCACCACCTTCGGATCGATCATGATCAGACGCACCTCATCCGGTGTAGCCTTATAAAGGATGCTGATGATCAGCGTATTGATGCAGACAGATTTTCCGGAGCCTGTTGCTCCGGCGATAAGAAGATGCGGCATCTTAGCAATATCTGCCACTACCGGTTTTCCTGCAATATCCTTACCTGCTGCAAAGGACAGCTTAGATTTTGCATTTTTAAACTCCTCTGACTGAAGAAGATCCCTCAGCATGACCGGGCTGTTCTCCTTGTTCGGAACCTCGATCCCCACGGCTGCCTTTCCCGGTATCGGTGCTTCGATGCGGATATCCGGTGTAGCAAGATTCAGCTTGATATCATCGGAAAGACCAACGATCTTGCTGACCTTCACACCCATTTCCGGCTGCAGCTCATAGCGGGTAACGGTAGGTCCGCAGCTCACATTGGTAACGGTTACATTGACGCCGAAATTATGCAGGGTTTCCTGAAGCTTCTGCGCTGTTTTGCGCAGATGTGCATCGGAATCTCCCTGAGATCTGCCATCTCCGCGCTTCAGAAGCTTCAGCGGCGGATACTGATATGGTTTCTTCTCCGGAGCTTCTCCCTGGCTGATCTCATGCTGGATATTTCTGATCCCATGCTCGATCTCTGTCTGAGATGACTTCGGGTTTCTGGAGGGCTGATGGGATGCCTTCTGTTCAGCTTCCGGCTGAGGATCCTCTTTTATCTCAGCGGGAGCGGCTGCCTTTCCTGTTTCCCGGGAAGCTTTTACTGCTGTCTCAGTTTTTGACGGCAGGACCTGCTGCATCTCGGGAATATCCACATCCTCGTAGCCGGCATAAGCATCCTCCTCTTCGGCTTCCTGCATTTCTCTTTCGAAATCCGGCTCCTCCGACTCTTCCCGGGCCGGTTGGGACTGTGAACGATGGATCTGGAATTCCAGCGGCTGAGCATGCTCCTCCGGTTTCTCATCAAGCCCTGGATCCTCTTCTGTCAGATCTGTATCTGCCGGAAGTACAGCCTTTTGTTCATCAAGGAAAGAAGGAAGATTAAATTCTCCTTCCCGGTTCGCCTTCACCGCAGCCTGTCTTTCTTTCTGCGATCTTCTTGTTTTTTTCTTTTGTTTTTTTGAGATATTTTCCGGATCTTTCTCTGTAAGGGCAAGTTCTTCTTCCTCCAGCTCTTCTTCCAGCCGGCGGATCTTCTCCGCTCTTTTTTCCGCACGGATCTTTCTGCGAAGCTCCTTCTGCTTTTCTCTGTCCGGCTGTCCCTCAAGATAAGCTTCTCTGCCCTCTCTTGCTGCATCTGTAAAAAAGTCCAGGATCTTATTCATAAATCCGAAGAAGGATCTCTGTGTTATGATGATCAGAGACACAAGAAGCACCAGAACGATGATCACAGTTCCGCCCACAACGCCAAAAGCGGATGCTGTGGAAATACATACTGCACCACCGAATACTCCACCGCCGGTACGGTATTCCGAACTCAGTGAATAATAATCCGAAAACGTGGTACTTGGCGTATAGCCCTCTGTGATCAGCTGAAGAAAGCCGCAGAGGAACACAAAAAATACCACGCCCGCCAGTACCTTTTTGTAGGCAAGGCGGTTGGTATTGTTCACGATCAGGAACGTAACTCCAGCAAAAAGCAGGATTGGGAAAATATATGCACAAAGTCCCATGATGCCAAAGCATACGGCACTGATGGCATTTCCTACGATCCCTCCCATACCAAATGCACTGATCATCAGGATCAGGCAGGCCGCAAACATCACAAGGATCAGGATCTCTGTCTGAAAGCGGTTACCGACAGGCTGCTGCTTCGCCGCAGGTTTTCTTTTTCTTTTTTTTGTCGTTTTTGAAGCTGCCATTGTCAGACTCCTCCCAGTTGATATCAAATATAATTCGCTGCCAGAATAAGGATTCCGGCTGCAAAAGAATAAAATGCAAAATAACGCAGTCTGACCTGATTCGAAAGCTTAAGCATAAAACGGATCACCAGATAGCCTGTGATCCCGGCCACGATCATTCCAAGAACATAAGTAAATCCCTGGCCAACAGTCATATGAACAGAAGTGAACTCTCCCATCTCCACAAAAAAAGCTCCCACCACAGCCGGAATGCTCATCAGCAGCGAATATTTCACTGCAAACTTCCGTCCGAGGCCGCAGAAAAGTCCTGCGCTCATGGTAAGTCCAAGCCTGGAAAGTCCCGGAAACACAGAAAGACCCTGGCAGATACCCATCCACATAGCATCTCCGAAGCTGGTTTCTTTTGTTCCCTTGCTGCCATTGACATTACTGTAGTCCACAACAAGGAGGATCACCCCTGTAAGAAGGATTCCGATCCCGGAAAACATGTGTGAGGATGCGCTTCGCACAACAAGTCGTTTGCACTGATATCCGATCAGGACTGTAGGAATAGTGGATACCATGATCAGGGCAGTAAGCTTCCGGTAAGTTCCGCTTATGATCTTTGCGTAGGTAAGCTCTTTCCCAGTCCTACGGTTATAGAGAAAAATATTGGCATTTCCGATCAGATCCAGTATCATTCCGATCAGCTCGATCCCGATCTTCTTGATGTCCTTCAGAAAAACAAGGATCAGAGCTATCATAGTCCCCAGATGGAGCATCACTTCAAAAAGCACACCGGAGCCTCTGGTACCGCCCAAAAGATCCTGCACTCCACAGAGATGTCCGAAGCTGCTCACCGGCAGAAATTCGGTGATTCCCTGAATGATTCCCAATATAATCGCATGTATCACTGACATAATGATATTTCCTTTTCTTAAATTTTTTCCAACACATTATAGCATAACTGAGTAAAACTTACAATCTTCACTTGGCAAAAGTTTCAAACAAATGTTCTTTTTTGATCTGCAAGAAAAAAGATCCTCCGGCTGCATCAGAAAACACAGTCGGAGGATCTGTTTATAAACAGACTTTCTGCTTATTTATTTTTCAGATATTCGTCGATACCTTTTGCACCAGCTTTACCTGCACCCATGGCAAGGATTACGGTAGCTGCACCTGTAACGGCATCACCACCGGCATATACGCCGTCCTTGGATGTCTTACCGGTTTCTTCCTCGGCAACGATACATCTTCTCTTGTTGATGTCAAGGCCCTTGGTTGTGGAAGAGATCAGCGGGTTCGGTGAAGTACCAAGAGACATGATGACAGTATCTACATCCATATCATACTCGGAACCAGGAATCTCTACCGGACGTCTTCTTCCGGATGCATCCGGCTCACCAAGCTCCATCTTGACAACCTTCATACCGTTTACGTGGCCGTTCTCATCAACGAGGATCTCCTTCGGATTTGTAAGAAGATCAAAGATGATGCCCTCTTCCTTAGCGTGATGAACTTCCTCTGCTCGTGCAGGAAGCTCTGCCTCACTTCTTCTGTATACGATATGTACCTCAGCACCAAGTCTCAGCGCTGTTCTTGCAGCATCCATGGCAACGTTACCACCGCCGACAACTGCAACCTTTTTGCCTGCTGCGATCGGTGTATCATAGGAATCATCGAATGCTTTCATGAGGTTGCTTCTTGTCAGGTACTCGTTTGCAGAGAATACACCGCTTGCATTCTCACCCGGGATACCCATGAACATCGGAAGTCCTGCACCGGAACCGATGAATACAGCCTCAAAGCCCTCATCCTCGATCAGCTGATCGATGGTAGTGGATTTACCGATGACAACGTTTGTCTCGAATTTAACGCCAAGCTCTTTGACCTTCTCGATCTCTTTCTTAACAACCTTCTGCTTCGGAAGACGGAACTCCGGAATACCGTAAACAAGAACACCGCCAAGCTCATGAAGAGCCTCGAATACAGTGACATCGTATCCTGCCTTTGCAAGGTCACCTGCACAGGTAAGTCCGGATGGACCGGAACCAATCACTGCAACCTTATGTCCGTTCTTAACCTCTGCTCCTGCAGGTTTGATATCATGCTCCAGAGCATAGTCTGCAACGAATCTCTCCAGCTTACCGATAGAAACAGCCTCGCCCTTCTTACCGCGGATACACTGTCCCTCACACTGGGATTCCTGCGGACATACACGACCACAGATAGCCGGAAGTGCGGAAGATAAACCGATCACCTTGTAAGCCTCTTCCATGTTGCCTTCTTTGATGTGCTCGATAAATCCCGGAATATTGATGGATACCGGACATCCCTCTACACATTTCGGTTTCTTACAGCCAAGGCATCTCTGTGCCTCTTCCATTGCTTCTTCCTGATTATATCCAAGACATACTTCCTCGAAGTTTGTCGCACGTACCTTCGGATCCTGCTCTCTTACAGGAACTTTTTTTAACATTTTTGCATCTGCCATTAGTTGTCACCTCCGCAATGTCCGCATCCACCGTGGTGGGTATCGCCTTCCTGAAGCTTCAGTAATGCACGGCCCTCCTGGGTCTTATACATCTGGCTTCTCTTCATAGCCTGATCGAAATCAACGAGATGTCCGTCGAACTCCGGTCCGTCTACGCAGGCAAATTTGATCTCATCACCGACCTGGAGACGACAAGCGCCGCACATACCGGTTCCGTCAACCATGATCGGGTTCATGCTGACAATTGTGTGGATACCAAGCTTCTTGGTAAGAAGACAGACAAATTTCATCATAATCATCGGTCCGATCGCTACACAGACGTCATAATGCTTGCCCTCGTTTGTCACAAGATCCTCAAGAGTCTTTGTTACCATACCGGAACGGCCATAGGAACCGTCATCTGTTGTAACATAAAGATTGGAAACAGCGCCAAGCTCTTTCTCAAGGATAACCATATCCTTAGTCTTGGAACCAAGGATAACATCCGCTGTGATGCCGTGCTCATGGAGCCATTTAACCTGCGGATAAACAGGTGCGGTACCGACACCACCGGCTACGAATACCATTTTTTTCTTCTTAAGTTCTTCGATATCCTCATGAACGAACTCAGACGGACATCCCAGAGGTCCTACGAAATCACGGAATGAATCTCCCGCCTTCAGTGCGGACATCTTAATGGTAGATGCTCCGATCTCCTGGAATACGATGGTAACTGTACCGGCCTCGCGATCGTAATCGCAGATGGTAAGCGGGATCCTCTCTCCCTTTTCGTCAAGTTTCACAATGATAAATTGTCCTGGCAGACAGTGGCTTGCCACACGTGGTGCATGCACAACCATAAGATGGATCTTAGCTGCCAGCGTTTCAGCTTTTAAAACCTTATACATGGTCTTCCTCCTCGCGCAAATTATAAACCTTTATTAATAATACGCTAAAAATCAGCATATGACAAGAGTAGATTTACAATTTCTGTCAAATTTCTTTACCACAGCACAGCGCAACCATGTTAGTCTTATGCAACTAGCATCATCAAAAGCCACATACAAAACTGGTTATTTCTGTGTTTTTTTCCTTTCGATAAGAGTATACAATCGGTCCAGTGCCTCCCGGATCCCTCCTACTTCATCGATGAGTCCTTCCTTTACCGCTTCCTCACCCTCCAGCATAGTCCCCACATCTTTTACAAGCTGAGAGGTATCCAGCATCAGCTCCTCCATCCGTTCTGCCGTGATATGTGAATGTCCGGATACAAAGGCAATGATCCGGTCCTGGATCTTTTCCATATTGCGGTAGGACTGCGCCACACCGATGAACATTCCGTTCTGGCGCACCGGATGGACCACCATGGTAGCACTTGGCACGATAAAGGAATAATCTGCTGATACCGCCATGGGTACACCTATGGAATGTCCCCCGCCCAGCACCAGGGAAACCGTAGGGATACTCAGAGACGCGATCATCTCCGCAATGGCAAGCCCTGCCTCCACATCTCCTCCTACCGTATTTAAAAGGATCAGAAGCCCCTCGATCTCCTCATCGTCCTCAATGAGAGCCAGCTTTGGCAGTACATGCTCATACTTGGTTGTTTTGCTGTGAGACGGCGCGGATTCATGACCTTCGATTTCCCCGATCACCGTCAGAAGCTCCACTTTATGCTTCCGGGAATTTCCATCGAGCACTGCCTGCCCGGTTTCCCGGATCTGTTCGTTCTGGCTCGCTTCCCGGTCCAGTTCCTTCTGTTTTCTCTCTTCGCTCTGTTTTTCCATAAAAAAATACCTCCGGAATCTGAAATTCTGGAGGTATTATATGCAAAATATTACTTTCTATTCAGAGATCATTCGTCCCAGTTTGTCCATACGTCAGTAACGTCGTCGTCATCATCAAGAAGATCCAGTGTTCTGTGAAGATCCTTGATAGCCTGATCATCCGTCAGCTCCACATAGGTCTGCGGGATCATGGCGATCTGTGCTTCTACAAGCGGGATTCCGGCTTTCTCAAGAGCCTCACGTACAGCACTGAAATCGTCCGGTGCTGTGATGATCTCAAAGCTGTCCTCTTCCTCGTTGAAGTCCTCAGCACCTGCATCCAGAGCTGTCATCATCAGCTCGTCCGCATCCATCTCGCCGCACTCATCCTCAAGCTCTTCCTTATCGATGATGATCTGGCCCTTCTGGTCGAACATAAAGGATACGCATCCCTGTGTTCCGATGCTTCCGTTACCCTTGGTAAACGCGTTACGTACATTACCTGCAGTACGGTTCTTGTTATCTGTAAGAGTCTCTACGATAATAGCAACACCGTTCGGACCATATCCCTCATATACAGCCTTCTCGTAGCTGTCTGCAGAATCCGCACCTGCTGCCTTCTTGATTCCACGATCGATCGTATCGTTCGGCATGTTGTTCGCTTTTGCTTTTGCGATGACATCACGAAGCTTGCTGTTGTTTGCAGGATCCGGGCCGCCGGCCTTTACTGCCATAACGATCTCACGGCCGATGACTGTGAAGATCTTACCCTTCTTGGCATCATTTTTCTCTTTCTTATGTTTGATGTTGGCAAATTTTGAATGTCCTGACATGGTATCTTCCTCTCCTTGTTACCGTATATTTTCTTTCGTGCCCTGCTCATTTTGGGTACCGTTTTACATAATTGCAACTCGGTTTAATATAGCACTTATAAAAGATTTCGTCAAGAATCAGAAAACAAACCGGTCAAAATTCCTCATGTTCCCCTAAAAAGTCAGTTCCAGACTGATCTCAAGCGCATGATTCACCTTATCAAGCATAGCACTGTCCAGATGACACACCTTATCCTTCAGACGCCGCTTGTCGATGGTGCGGAGCTGTTCCAGAAGGATCACGGAATCCTTTTCGATCCCGTAGGCGGATGCATCGATCTCAATATGTGTCGGCAGCTTTGCCTTATTCATTTTTGATGTAATTGCCGCACAGATTACTGTGGGACTGTGACGGTTGCCCACATCGTTCTGGATGATCAGCACCGGACGGATGCCGCCCTGTTCACTGCCCACTACAGGTCTTAAGTCCGCGTAAAAAATATCCCCTCTTTTTATAACCACACAATTCACACTCCGATTCTGGTCCGGCTTATTTGCAAGCCGTATTCCTTTTTACAGATAAGTATTTCCACAATTTCTTTGTGTATACCATGCGTGGTACTTTTTTACCGGCCTTATGTCTGACCCGGCGTTTTCCGGATCCGGGTATTTACGGATCTACTGGAAAAAGCTCTCCTCTTCTCCGCATTCCTTACCGTCTTTGATATAAACCCGCGGAACACGTTTACTGATCCCGCAGACAAATTCATAGGAAAATCTTCCAGAAAGATCTCCCAGTGTTTCCACACTGATAAATTCCTCTCCATCTCTTCCCATCAGGGTGACCTCGTCCCCGGCCTTCACCTCCGGGATATCTGTGACATCAACCATAAACTGATCCATGCAGACCCGTCCGAGGATCGGAGCTTTTTTGCCCCGGATCAGGACCCAGCCCTTATTGGAAAGCTGTCTCGGATAGCCATCTGCATAACCTACGGGGATCGTTGCCATTCTGGTAAAGCGTTCTGTAACAAACGTTCCTCCATAGCTTACCGCTGTTCCACGTTCCACATTTTTCACATAGGATACATGACTTTTCAGCTCCATTGCAGGTGTCAGCTTCACAATATCACGTTCTACCTCCTCTGACGGATAAATACCGTAAATGGTGATACCGGCACGAACGACATTGAGATTTGCTTCCGGAACACGGATGATACCTGCACTGTTGGAGCAGTGACGTACCGGAATATGAACACCTCTTTTTTCCAGAAGCTCTGCAAAACGGAGATAACGGTCCAGCTGCACCAGTGCAGGAGAACGGTCGGTCTCATCCGCCCTGGCAAAATGGGTAAACATTCCCTCGATCACCAGATTCGGGATTTTTGAGATTTTTTCGATCTTTATCGCATTTTCCGGAATATCCGCATATCCGATCCTTGTCATTCCCGTATCCAGAGCCAGATGAATATGTACATTTTTTCCAATGCGTGCACCTGCTTTTGCATATTCTGCTGCTGTATTAAGATCCGATATGGTGATCCGGATATCATTGGCTGCAAGCTCCTCATAATATTCCTCAAATACAAGGCCAAGGATCAGGACAGGCTTGGTGATCCCTGCATGCCGAAGCTCCAGTGCCTCCTCTGCAGTAGCTGTTGCAAATCCCCAGATATAGTCATAGTCCTGGATCAGACGGGCAATAGCTCTGGCACCATGACCATAACCGTCTGCCTTGATCACAGCGATGATCTTTGTCCCTTCTTTGACATTTTTATGCATTTCCTCAAAATTGTGGGCAATGGCATCCAGTGATACCAGTGCTTTTACTCTCTCGTATTTTTTCATAATCCCGACTCCTCTTCACCTATAGCTAATGCCTTGGGCAGATATTCTATGATATCTCCTGCCAGCATACTGCGCATTCCTTTTTCAGCGGCTGCAAGATCACCGCAAAGTCCGTGAAGATAAACACCTAACGCGGCCTTTAAAACCATGGGAGGCTGTTCCTCCGTTTTCAGATACATACATAACACTGCTGCCAGGATCCCGGAAAGCACATCTCCGCTTCCTGCAGTTGCCATTCCGGAATTACCGGAAAGATTCAGATACATCTGGCCTTTCTCATCTGCGATCACCGTACATGCATCCTTCAATACGCACACAGAGCCTGTTTTCGCAGCACATTTCAGTGCAGTATCTGCGATCTCATGCTGGATCTCCTGGATCGTTCTGCCACTGAGCCGGCTCATTTCTCCGATATGCGGTGTCAGGACTACATGCTCTCCCAGATACTGATACCACTGTGGATGTGCAGCCAGAAGGTTCAGGCCGTCCGCATCCAGGATCAGCGGCTTTTTCTCCCGGGCAGCCGCCGTGAGAAACCACTGTTCTCTCTCACGGCTGGCCACTGATGTTCCAAGTCCCGGTCCGATCACGATCATATCACACCAGGATAGAAGCTGTTCATTGGATTCCTGATCAAAGCGGCTGCAGACCATAGCCTCCGGAAGGAGTATCTGCAGTGGGATCCTGTTGGCTTCCACAGTCTGGATCTTTACCATTCCCGCACCGGCACGAAGTGCTGCACTGGCGCTTAAATAAGCGGCTCCGCACATTCCCTCACTTCCGGTCACAAAGAGCACTTTTCCGAAGGTACCCTTGTTTCCGCCGGGATCACGTTCCGGAAACAGCTTCAGATCTTTATTTTCCAGACAGGCGGCAGATGCAGTCACAGCTTCCTGCTCATAGATCCCGATATCGGCGGTAACGATCCTTCCTGCATACAGTCTTCCCGGATAAAAGCAAAGGCCTCTTTTCCGGTAGGCAAATGTGACAGTCAGATCGGCGCTGAAGGCAATTCCCATTTCCAGGCCAGTATCTCCGTTCACTCCTGACGGGATGTCAACTGCGATCTTTTTGGCCCTCGCACTGTTCATCTCATGGATGATATCAGCATAATGCCCCTCGATCGGACGCGTCAGGCCTACCCCAAACACGGCATCTACTATAGTAGTATATTCACTCCACTGCGGGTTATTCACCTCCGGGACACGATAACCGGAAGCGATCTTATACTGAAGAGCTGTCTCTCTGGTCATTTTATCTTTGTTTCCGACCATATAAAACTCTACCCGGATTCCCTTCAGATGGAACAATCTGGCAACAGCGATACCGTCACCGCCATTATTTCCGCTTCCGCAAACTACCAGGATCCTTTCGTCCTTCTGGAGATACTTTTCTGTTTCCTCTACCACCTTCAGTGCTGCCCGCTCCATCAGAACCTCGGAGGGAACTCCGATCTCACGGATCGTTGTGGAGTCCAGATCCTTCATTTCTTTGCAGGTAACAAGCTTCTTCATTCTGTCTTCTGCCTCCCCTCTATCATAGAGAAAGCTGCCGTTTCCGGCAGCTTAACAATTCTTACTTATCCACATGTTCCTGCCTGTATTTACTGAGATTATAAGACAGTGTCATCAGACTCTCGGAAAGATGAACGTTCTCTACGATCACATCATCCGGTGTCTCAAGATCGAGATGTGCAAAATTCCAGATTGCCTTGATCCCGTTCTCCACCAGGATATCTGCCATTTCCTTGGCTTTATTCTTGGGAAGTGTCAGAATCGCGATCTCCACGTTATTCTCTCTCAGGAAAAACGGAAGCTCACTGAGCATCTGGATCTCAAGTCCACGGACTGCGATGCCCTCAAGCACAGGATTTACGTCAAAGATACCAACCAGCCTGAAGCCACGCTTCTCAAAATCCACATAATTGGCAAGTGCCTGTCCCAGATTACCAGCACCCAGGATGATCATCGGATGAACGGTATCCAGTCCCAGGATCTTACCGATCTCTGTATAAAGATAATGTACATTATAGCCATACCCCTGCTGCCCAAAACCGCCGAAATTATTAAGATCCTGACGGATCTGAGAAGCTGTGGTATGCATCTTCTTACTTAACTCATTGGAAGAAATACGTTCTACATTGTCTTCCATCAGCTCTCCTAAGTAGCGGTAATAGCGTGGCAGACGCTTAATCACCGCTTTCGAGATTTGTTTTGTCTCCACGATAGTTTTCCTCCTTACCTTACACTAGGTTAATTATAACGAATTGACATTTTCCTGTCAATTAAAGTTGTCTATTCTGTACAAATTTCTTTATAATTTTTCTAATAATTGATTTTTTCTTTGAAATCCCGGCAGTTTCCGTTATAATAGGTGGAGGATTTTTCCCTGTTCAGGCATAAACAGGGGTGATTCTTTATACAGGAGGACAGTTTTTATGATTTTATCATGTCAGAATATATGCAAGGCCTTTGGCGAAAAAGTAATTTTAAATGATGCATCCTTTCACATTGAAGATCGTGAAAAGGCTGCTCTGATCGGATGCAACGGTGCAGGAAAGACCACACTGCTGCGGATCATCATGCAGGAGCTTTCTGCTGATTCCGGTACCGTGGTGCTTGCCCGGGATAAAAATATCGGCTATCTTGCCCAGTACCAAGATATCCACGGACATCATACCATCTACGAGGAGCTTCTTACCACAAAGCAGCACATCATCGATATGGAACGCCGTATCCGCAATATGGAACAGGAAATGAACACGGTGACCGGTGATGAGCTGAACCGTCTGATGGAAACCTATACCCGCCTGACCCATCAGTTTGAGCTGGAGAACGGATACGCTTACAAAAGTGAGCTGACCGGTGTCTTAAAGGGTCTCGGCTTCACGGAGGAAGATTATGACAAGCAGATCGAAACTCTTTCCGGCGGTCAGAAAACACGCGTGGCGCTGGGCAAGATGCTTCTTTCCAAGCCGGATATCCTGCTTCTGGATGAGCCAACCAATCACCTGGATATGGAAAGCATCTCCTGGCTGGAAACTTATCTTCTGAATTATCCGGGAGCTGTTTTTATCGTCTCCCATGACCGTTATTTTCTGGATAAGGTGGTCACCAAGGTCATTGAGATCGAAGCCGGACAGACCCGCGTATACAGCGGCAACTACTCTGCCTATGCTCTCAAGAAGGCTCAGCTTCGTGACGCACAGTACAAGGCATACTTAAATCAGCAGCGGGATATCAAGCATCAGGAAGCCGTTATCGCCAAGCTGAAATCCTTTAACCGTGAAAAATCCATCAAGCGTGCGGAAAGCCGTGAAAAAATGCTGGACCGTGTACAGAGGATCGAAAAGCCTCTTGAGCTCCAGGACCGGATGCGTATCTCGCTGGAACCACGGGTGTTAAGCGGAAACGATGTGCTCCACGTGGAAGCGCTTTCCAAGGCCTTTCCGGGACAGACCCTGTTCTCCGATATCTCCTTTGATATCAAACGCGGCGAGCGTGTGGCACTGATCGGAAACAACGGAACCGGAAAGACCACCATGCTGAAGATCATCAACGGTCTTATTGAGGCAGATGCCGGCAAATTTTCCCTTGGTTCCAAGGTGCAGATCGGTTATTACGATCAGGAACATCATGTTCTGCATATGGACAAGACAATTTTCCAGGAGATCTCCGATACTTATCCGACTCTCACAGAGACCGAGATCCGAAATATGCTTGCCGCATTTCTCTTTACCGGAGATGATGTTTTCAAGGAGATCTCCGCACTTTCCGGTGGAGAAAGAGGCCGTGTTTCCCTTGCAAAGCTGATGCTTTCCGAAGCCAACTTCCTGATCCTTGACGAGCCTACCAACCATCTGGATATTGCCTCCAAGGAGATCCTGGAGGAAGCACTGGTCAGCTACACCGGCACAGTCCTTTATGTATCCCATGACCGTTACTTTATCAATCAGACTGCGACCAGGATCATGGAGCTGACAAACCAGGCAGTGGTAAATTACATCGGTGATTATGATTACTATCTGGAAAAGAAGGAGGAGCTGACCAGTACCTATGCACCGGGAAGCACTTCTCCGGAGTCACCTGCCGAAGAAAAATCGGTTTCCGAGAACAAGCTTTCCTGGCAGCAGATGAAGGAAGAACAGGCAAAGAAACGAAAACGGGAAGCCGAGCTGAAAAAAGTCGAAGCCCGTATCGAAGAGCTGGAAACAAGAGACAGCGAGATCGACGAAACCATGGTCCTTCCGGATGTCTGCACCAATGTAGCGGAATGTACAAAGCTGAGCCGCGAAAAAGCAGCCATCGCTGAAGAACTGGAAGAGCTTTATGAAAAATGGGAAGAGCTGGCCTGACGGTCAGCTCTTTTTTATCCCCTTATGTTTTTATGGAAGCAGCATGCCGAGATGCTGTTCAAAGCATACACCATCGTTACGGTCTGTTCCTTCCTCCACCGCATCCCGGATCGATGCCGAGATAAAATCCACGGCCAGCTCTGCACAGGTTTTCATGGAATATCTTTTTACCAGCCCTGCACTGAGCACGGATGCAAAAAGATCTCCTGTCCCGGAATAGCTTCCGCCGGATTTCTCTGCAAATACCCAGGAGCTGTTTCCGTTTTCCAGGACAAGATTCCCCATTTTCAGAGGCTGCCCCTCCTCCCTGTGATCCACTCCGGTGATCACAACGGCAGGAAGTGAAAATTTCCGGGCAAGTCCGCACCCGATCTCCCGGATCTCTTCCATCCGCCGGGCCTCTGATACCTTTTGCAGTTTATTCCAGATCTCCTCCATTTTTTCTTTTCCGTAGAGAAGAAGGAGGGCTTCCGTAAGGTTCGGTGTGATCACATAGGAACGGCGTGTCAGTTCGCAGAACCGGCTGCGGAGCTCTTCTGTATAGATCGGATAAACCGCGCCGTCATCCCCCATCACCGGATCTGTAAGGATCAGAGTATCCTTTCCTGCAAACGCGTCCATAAATTTCAGAATCCTGTCTGCCTGCTTATCATCAGAAAGAAATCCTGTATAGATCCCATCCGGGAAAAATCCTCTTTTTTTCCACTGCTCCATATATGGTTCCATATGCTCTGTGAAATCCTCACAGAAATAACTTTCATAACCGGTCTGGTTGCTTAAAACAGCGGTGGGAAGTGGACACGCCTGGACTCCCATCACCGAGATCACCGGGATCGCTGCTGTCAGTGAACATTTCCCCAGCCCGGAAAGATCATTGATCACTGCTATTTTTTTCATGGTAATTCTCCAGTCTTGAGTTTTTTTCTGTAATATTATAGAATGAACTGTCAGGTTTACGCAATCATTTTTGGAAGGAAATCATCATACTTATGTTAAATATATCTGCAGAACACAAAAAAGAACACCTTTATCTGGAGGTTTATCACTATTACCGGAAGCTGATCCTGGAAGGCCGTCTCCTTCCCGGAAGCAAAATGCCCTCCCTTCGCAAATGCGCCCAGGAGCTGAAGCTGAGCCGTACCACCATCGAAAATGCCTATCTTCTGCTGGCAGCAGACGGCTATATCATCGCTAGGGCACAAAGCGGCTATTATGTCACCGGCATTGCTTCCAAGCAGCATCTGCTCACCCCCGAAAAACAGGATAAGGATATCACGCCCTGCCTTTATGATTTTGCTTCTTCCGGTGTTGACCGGGAAAGCTTCCGTTTTGATCTGTGGCAGCGTTACATCAAAAGTGCCCTCCGCCAGGGCGACCGTATGCTTTCTTATGGCGAACCCCAGGGCGAAAGCGATTTCCGGGAGGTTCTCGCAGACTATATCCGGGAACGCAGAAATGTGATCTGCTCCCCGGATGACATTGTAGTAGGGGCCGGTCTCCAGCCCCTTCTCCAGATCCTCTGCCCTCTGATCCATGAACGGAAAACCGTTTCGTTCCCCACACCGTCCTTCACCACATGCAGCACCATCTTTCAGGATTACGGCTTTGATGTCCATTACCGGGACAAAAGCTGCGATGTGATCTATGTTTCTCCTGCTCACATGACGAAATGGGGCGAGATCATGCCGGTAAAACGACGCCTGGAGCTGATCCGTCATGCAGAGATCAATGACCATCTGATCATTGAGGATGATTTCGAAAACGAATTTGTTTATTTCCAGAAGCCGACGCCTTCACTTTTCGGTCTTGCAGGTGGTGAAAACGTTGTCTATATCGGTTCCTTTTCCAGGCTGCTGCTGCCCTCCATCCGTGTCAGCTTCATGGTACTGCCGCGCTCTCTCCGGGAAAAATATACAAAAAAAGCAGCCTTTTATAATCAGACTGCTTCCAAGGCAGAACAGATCGCGCTCTGCCAGTTTATCCGCGACGGGCATCTGGCTTCCCAGACAAGAAAGCTCCGCCGCCTTTATTCCCAGAAGCTGAAGGCTCTTTCCCAGGCTGTCCGGGAAACCTTCGGCCAGGACTGCCAGATCCAAACAGGAGCCGCAGGAACCAGCCTTGCCCTTACTCTTCCCTGTTCTCTCACAGGCAGTGAACTGACAGACAGAGCCCGGAACCGTGGTCTGGGACTGGAGGTTCTCAGAGAAAACGGAGCCGAGGTCACCCTGGTCCTCTCCTGCTCCTCCATTCCATCCAAGGATTTTCTGCCTGCCTGTCAGCTTCTGAAGGAGGTTACCGGCTCCTAATCTCTCCGGTTATCGATCATGTAGAGCAGGGCATTTACAATGCACGCAGCAATGTTGCTTCCACCCTTGCGTCCTTTTGCCACAATATAAGGCACATCTGCGTGCATGATCAGCTCCTTGGACTGCACAACATTCACAAAGCCTACCGGCACACCGATGATCAGCTCAGGAGAAAGCTTTCCGTTCTCAATAAGCTCATAAAGACGTACCAGTGCGGTAGGTGCGTTTCCAATGGCAAAGATCAGCTTTTTATCCATCTCTGCGGCCTTGTCCATGCTGGCTGTGGCTCTGGTAGTCCCGTTCTTTTTTGCAAGGGCAGCCACATCCTCATCGGACATGAAGCAGTAAGCCTCACCGCCGTAGCGGGCAAGTGCACGCTTGTTGATCCCGGCCTTTGCCATCTGGGTATCTGTGACGATGCAGGCACCGTTGCGGATGGCGTCCATGGCCATCTCCACTGCCCCCTCCGAGAAGCAGAGATTTTTTGCATAATCAAAATCTGCGCTTGTGTGGATGCAGCGTTTTACGATCAGCTCTGTTCCCGGGATCAGGGGAGTATCCCCCAGCTCTTCTGTGATGATCTCAAAGCTTCTTTTTTCGATCTCCATGGGTTTTACATTTTCAAGCTCAACTTTCATTTCTATTCTTCCTCCGTAATCCCGTTTTCCAGTATCTCATAGATTTTTTTCATATCCAGATGCTTCCGCAGCTCTGCAGCCAGGATATCATACTGCTGTTCCTTAAATGCCGCAAAATCCACGCCTGTCATATTTTCCACATCAATACCTTTTTTCTCGCCGATCACGCGGATGATCGCCTCTGCAGATGCTTCCTTATCGAAAACACCGTGGATATAGGTTCCGCACACATTTCCCGCAAAAGCACCCTCTTCTTTTTTCTTACCGCTGACGCTGTCTGTGATCTTCGTGGCTGTTCCTGCATTCTCCTTCAGGATGCTTTCGCCCATATGGATCTCATAGCCCTCGATCTCCGCACCGGAAAGAGGAGCAAACACACCGGACAGCTGACCGAAATGCCCCTGCACCCTGGTCCTGGTTTTCTTTTCGGCAAATACCGTTTCCATGGGAAGAAGTCCCATTCCTTTCATGGAACCGCCATTTTCAACTCCATGAGGATCGCTTAAGGTCTCGCCCAGCATCTGATAGCCGCCGCAGACACCAAAGATCAGCTTGCCTCTGGAGGCTTCCTTGAGAACCGCTGCCTCCATTCCGCTTTCCCGCATCCAGATCAGATCACTCATAGTGTTCTTGGTTCCAGGAAGGATGATCATGTCCGGAGAGTGAAGATCTCTCGGGTGTTTTACATAGCGGAGAGAAACTCCGGGAATGCTCTCAAAAGGATTAAAATCCGTAAAGTTGGAAATCCTTGGTGTACGGATCACCGCGATATCAATGACACCGGCTTCCTGCTTCCGGTCAAAACGCTCCGTCAGGCTGTCCTCATCCTCCACCTGGATATCCAGATAAGGCGCCACACCCACCACCGGGATCCCGCTTCTTTCCTCAAGCATAACAACACCAGGGTCCAGAATAGTCTTATCTCCGCGGAATTTGTTGATGATCAGACCCTTTACCATAGCCTTCTCATCGTCCTCCAGAAGCTCCACTGTACCGATCAGCTGGGCAAAAACACCTCCACGGTCAATATCACCCACAAGAAGGACCGGTGCCTTGGCCATCTTTGCCATACCCATATTTACAATATCCTCGTCCTTGAGATTGATCTCGGCAGGGCTTCCCGCACCTTCGATGACAATGATATCGTTTTCCGCTGCAAGAGCGTTGTATGCCTTCATCACATCCGGAACCAGGGTCTTCTTATATTTGAAATAATCCCTGGCACTCATGGTTCCAAGAACTTCTCCGTTTACGATCACCTGGGAGCCTACATCATTGGTAGGCTTCAGAAGAATCGGATTCATCAGGACAGACGGCCTGATCCCGGCTGCCTCTGCCTGCATGACCTGGGCCCGCCCCATCTCAAGACCATCCTCTGTAATAAAGGAATTCAGTGCCATATTTTGTGATTTAAAAGGAGCCACACGATATCCATCCTGCTTAAAGATCCTGCAAAGTCCCGCAGCCAGCAGGCTTTTTCCGGCATTGGACATGGTTCCCTGCACCATTATTGCTTTTGCCATAATATACCTCCCTCAAGTACTTCGATCAGTTTTACATTTTCTTCATGGCGCTTTACCGCGATCCGGTAATACTCCTTTGTAAGTCCCGGATAATTGCTGCAGTCACGGATCAGGATCCGCTTCCGCAGACAGAAGTCAAAGAGCTCCTCCGGTCCTTTAAAGAAAATATAATTTGCTTCCGACGGAAATACTTTATACCCAATGCGGACCAGCTCATCCTTCAGCCACTGTGCCTCCCGAAAAACAAGCTGTCTTCCCTCCTCTACATATTCCGTCTCTGTAAGTGCCTGGAGCCCGGCTGCCTGGGCCATGGTGGAAACATTCCATGGCTGAACGCAGAGCTCCATCCTTTCCATCAGCTTTCTGTCAGAACAGAGGCCATAGCCCAGCCGCACACCGGCCATGGCATATCTTTTTGTAAATGCCTTCAGGATAAAAAGATTATTGAACCCGGAAAGAGAATGCTTCAGAGAATACTCTTCCGGTTCCTTTACAAAATCGAGGAAACATTCATCTACCACCAGCAGGATATCCAGCTTTCTGCATTTTTCCAGGATCCTTTTCAGAAGCCTATGGGGGATCAGCATGCCGGTAGGATTGTTGGGGTTACATAAGAAAGCCATATCCAGTCCCTTATGGAGGATATCCAGATAGGCTTCACTGAGCACAAAACCGTCATTTTCCGTCAGCATGTAATATTCCAGCTCACAGCCAGTACTGGCCAGAGCCTGTCCGTATTCCGCAAAAGTAGGCGCCGGGATCAGAGCCCGCTTTGGCTTTACTGCGTGACAGAGCGTAAAGATCACTTCTGCTGCTCCGTTACCGCATATTACCTCTTCCGCTTTTACCCCTTCCGATTCTGCGATCCTTTCCCTGAGAACGCCGCATCCCACCTGGGGATACTGTGCAATATGATCCAGACTGTGGATAATGGCCTGCTTCACACTTTCCGGTGTTCCCAAAGGATTCAGATTTGCCGAAAAATCCAGGCAGTCTTTATGTTTATATACGTCTCCTCCATGTATGTGTTTTGTCATTGGTCATTCTCCTGTCTGTATTTATTGTTACCTTAATAACCCGAACCGGACCCCCGCACTGAGCAGTCCAAATACAACCACACCCAGTATGGATGCCGCGTACATCAGCCGGTTAGCCCTTTTGATATCCTCCGGCTCCACCGGGCGGATCGGATCCCCGATCGTGGGTTTTTCATATAATTTCCCGAAATAATATGCATTTCCCGCAAGCTGTACATCCAGCGCTCCGGCCATGGCAGCCTCTGTCTGAGCAGAGTTGGGGCTTGCATGATTTCTCCGGTCACGTTTGTAGATCTTTGCCGCATTTTTTGTATCCATTCCTGTAAAAACAGTTCCTGCCACCATCAGCCATCCGGAGATCCTGGCAGGGATATAATTGGCCACATCATCCAGCTTTGCCGCAATACGGCCGAAATAAAGATATTTGTCATTTTTATATCCAAGCATGGAATCCATGGTATTGATACCCTTGTACAAAAACATCAGCGGCACTCCGCCGATAGCCATATAAAACATGGGGGCGATCACGCCGTCGGATGCATTTTCCGCAACGGTTTCCACGGCAGCCTTTGTCACGCCGGTTTCCGTAAGCTCTCTGGTATCACGGCCTACGATCATGGACACCGCATAGCGTGCCTCGTCCAGAGTCCCGTTTTTCAGCCGGTCATAAACCTTCATACTCTCATCCTTCAGGGAACGGGTGGCAAGAAGCTGATAGCACCAGAAAACCTCCAGCACAAATCCGGCCACCGGCAGATACCGGTAAAGATAATAAAGCACCAGAAGCGGCACCCCGCCGCTGAACAGACAGACAAGCACTACGATCAGAAAGCCTCCTGTCAGCTCACCGCCGTGATTTTTCGGAAAAATCTTCCGGATCACCTTTTCCAGCACTGCAATCAGATTGCCGATGACACAGATCGGATGATAAAGCCATCTGGGATCTCCGATCAGAAGATCCAGCACAAATCCTATGACCAGTGCAGGAAGACTATATTTCAGCATCTTTTTTCTGCCTCCGTTCTTTCTTATATTCCAGTGCGTTCTTCAGAAAGCGTGCCGGAACCCTGGGATTTCCGTAATAATAAAGATGCGGAAATCCTGCCATCAGCCTGCCCCGGTCATGGATACAATCCCATCCTCTTTTAGATGCCGGCTTTGCCGCATGAAAATCCTCTCCGCAATCTGTGGAATCAAAATAATGGAATTCATGAGCCGGGATCTCACCAAGTCCGGTATCCTGTTTTTCCGTAAGGGTGATATAGCCGAACCGGTTCAGCTTCGGTGTGCGGTAAGCCCTTCCAGGGATCACCCCGCAGACTCTGCGCTGCTTTCCTTCCATATCCTCCATCTCCTGATGAAGATACATGAATCCGCCACATTCTGCCAGACAGGGCATTCCGTCCAGGATAACTTCCCGGATCCGGGTGCACATTTCCTGATTTTCTTCCAGCGCCTCCCCGTTTAATTCCGGGTAACCGCCGCTTAAAAGAAGCCCGTCCAGATCCTCCGGAAGCTCTCTGTCATGAATGGGGGAAAAACGTACCAGCTCCGCTCCCATCTGCTCCAGAAGATTTAAATTATCCGCATAGAAAAAGCAGAAGGCTTCATCATCCGCCACACCGATCCGCACCTTTTCCTCTGTACGGTATCCGAAGGCAGTATCCTTCTGTATCAGCATTTCCGTCTCCGGTGCCGCAAGCTCCGGTGCTTCCCCTGCAAGCTCCAGGATCCCATCGATATCCAGGGTTTTCTCCAGTACCTCGGAAAGCTTCTGCAGACGGCTTTTCAGCTCCGGGATCTCCTCCGGAAGCACCAGCCCCAGATGACGGCTTTCGATCACACAGTCCTCCACCTTCGGAACATACCCCAGTACCTTTACGGAAAGCTCCTCTTCCAGAAGCTTTTTCATTCTGGGATACAGCATGGGAGACATCTGATTAAAGATCACGCCGCAGATATGGCTGTCCTTTTTGTATTCCAGAAAGCCCTTTACATAGGCAGCCAGGGAAACACTCATGCCACGGCTGTTTACGATCAGGATCACTGGTGTATCTGTGGTGGAGGCCAGATCATAGGCGCTGGCTCTGGAGGTGATCCCTCCTACACCGTCATAGTACCCCATGACTCCCTCCATCACTGCGATCTCACAGTCCGATGCGTTCTTTGCCAGAAGATACCGGGTCCTGTCTCCATCTGTAAAAAACGTATCCAGGTTTCGGGATCTTGTACCGATCACACGGCTGTGGAACATGGGATCTATGTAATCCGGGCCACATTTAAAAGAAGCTACCTTAAGGCCACGGTTCACCAGCGCCTGAAGAAGCCCGCAGGTAATCAGGGTTTTTCCGCTTCCGCTGGCACCTGCCGCAAGAAGTATTCTCGGGATCTTCACCTAAATCTCCTCCCCTCTTCCGCTGCAGGAAATGATATAGATCGGATTCTCACCCATCATCATATGATACCTTCCGATAGATTTTGATCTTGCCGCAGACAGCTGTACGATATCCACATCTGTCAGGCTGAAATCTCGTATGGCATTCATGGCTTCCGTCACGGTCTCCAGAGTGATACAGTTGATCACGATCCGTACTTCCGGATTTTTGTCCAGAAGAAGCCGGATGATCTCATTCATATTTCCGGAAGACCCGCCGATAAAAGCATGTGTCGGAACAGGCAGCTCCACCATAGCTTCCGGTGCAGTACCCGGTACGATCTCCAGATTATCTGCGGCAAATTTCCGCTTGTTCTCCTTAAGAAGAGCAAGGGCATCCTCCTTTTTCTCGACGGCATAGACCTGCCCCTTCCAGGCACGCAGCGCCATCTCAACGGAAACCGAGCCTGTGCCCGCTCCCACATCATAGCAGACAGAATCCTCCTGAAGACGAAGCTTGGACAGAGAAACCGTACGCACCTCTTCCTTTGTCATAGGCGCCTTTCCACGGAGAAATTCCTCATCACAGATCCCGTGAACTGCGGGCAAAGGTACTGCCTTTTCATTGCACGCAGTTACCACGCTTAATGCATCTCCCCGGTATTCTGTAAGATCTGCTGCCCTGGCATGAAAGATCTTTTCATTTTCGTAGGAAAGATTTTCGCCCACATAAAGGGTCACATCACCCATTCCATACGCAACCAGTCTGGAAGCCAGCCGGGCTACCCCATCCTCTGTTCCCAGAATGGAAAAAACCTTGGGGTTATGTCGGATCAGTGAGATCAGATTGCAGTCTCTTCCATGAGCGCTGACGATCCTGGCATCATCCCAGGAAAGACCGATCTTCGCCATAAAATAAACAACAGAAGAAATCCCACAGATCACCTGGACATCGCCATCCAGAAGATCCATCAGCTTCCTTGCGCCGCTGTAGAAGCCCACATCTCCGGAAAGGGCAATGGCAACGGTACGGTACTGCGGATGTGCCTTGATATACTCCACGATCTTATCACTGCGGTACTCATGGAGAATCATCTGCCCCGGCCTCTGTACGGCATCTGTCATACGCTTTGCACCGATCAGAAGCTCCGCCTCATCAAAGGCCTTCTTTCCTTCCAAAGTCAAGGTTTTTTCCGCACCCATGCCGATGCCTACAAGAGAAACCCTCTGTGACAGGGTAAGGCCGAACAGCTTTGCCAGAAATACCCTTGCTTCCGGCAGGGACAGCCCCTCCTCCTGCAATGGTCTTCCGATAATCACAGGTGTGACGCCGCAGCGCTGACAAGCCTCCATCTTTTCCGGGAATCCACCAGCCAGACCGGTATCCTTGGTGACCAGATAGCTGCACTGAAACTGTCGAAGCATGGCTTCGTTGATCTCTGTAGAAAATGGCCCCTGCATACCGATGAGATGCTTTCCTTCGATCCCCAGCTCCGCACAGGAGCTGATCACGGAAGGGATGGACAGCACCCGGGCAAAAAGCCTCTCCTGGTAATCCGGGATCACTGTAAATTTAGACAGCTCCTTGCTTCCTGTGGTAAGAAAAATGTTCCCCTCTGTACCGGAAAGAAGCTCTGCCGCCTTCTCCGTGCTTTCCACATAGATGGCTTCCCTGTTCTTCTCCCCCTCCGGGCGAAGGACACGCTGATAGCGAATGCTTCCGTTCTCACAGGCAGTCCGGATATTTTTTGTCACCTCTGCTGCATAGGGATGAGTGGCGTCCAGAACGATCTCCGGCGCTTCCCTTTGGAAAAGCTCCTCCATATCTTCGGTTTTCAGCCTTCCGGCGCTAACATGGAGAAATTCATTTTCCTTCAGAAGGGAGCCGCCATATTCCGTGGCTGCACAGGCATAGACCGGAACATGATTTTCCGCAAGGAACTCACAGAGTGCATAGCCCTCGGTGGTTCCTGCAAAAACAATGGCTTTATACATTCTTATATCCCCTTGGTGTTACCATCTTGCCGTTTACATTCTTAGTCTGTGAATTTCCCACAAATACGGTAGTAAACATATCCACTTCTGTATCACGGAGTTCCTTCAGTGTCATAACCTGTGCAGTCTCGCCGTCACGTGCGATCTGGGCAACCGTGCCGCAGACAGTATCCGGGGACTTGTATTTCATCATCAGATCACAAGCCTTCTGAAGATAATCCTTACGTTTTCTGCTGGACGGATTGTAAAGGCATACCACAAAATCCGCCTGTGCTGCTGCCAGAAGCCTTGCCTCGATCTTCTCCCACGGAGTCAGAAGATCACTTAAGCTGATCAGGCAGAAGTCATGGATCAGCGGTGCACCCAGCACTGCGGCGCCGCCTGTGGCTGCTGTCACACCTGGGATAATGGTCAGCTCCACATCCGGATAGTTTTCTCCCACCTCATACATCAGACCTGCCATGCCATAGACACCGGCGTCACCACTGCAGATCATGGAAACGTTTTTTCCTTTTTTTGCCTCGTCAAAAGCAAGTACACAGCGGTCTACCTCTTTTTTCATCGGTGTGGTCATGAACTCTTTGCCTGCAAAATACTCCTTTACAAGATCCACATACACCGTGTAACCGATGATCACATCACTTTCATTTAATGCACGGATCGCTCTTCCAGTCATCTGGTCATACGCACCCGGGCCAATTCCTACAACATAAATCTTACTCAAAACGTATCCTCCGATTTCCGGCTGCAAGGGCGGTGGTCACACCGTCCCGGCCTGTTTTTTTTCTGATCAGTGTACCCTGTCCGCAACCCAGAACCGCGCTTCTCTCACAGACATTCTCTACACCTGTTATCTTTTTTACAAATTGTGACGGGGTAAATTCACCCTGCACTGCCTTCAGCTCTTCCTCTGTAAAGGTCAGAAACGGAAGTTGCCAGGCTTCTGCCAGAGAAAGAAGTCCCACCTCTTCCTTCTTCAGATCGATACTGGCAATAGCTCTCAGTGATTCTCTGTAAACATCCGATTCCTTCAGACATTCCTCTGCCGCCTTCTGGATAGAGGCTGCATCCTTTCCCCTGCGGCAGCCCATTCCCAGAACTGCAGCAGGCGGCACCACATGGACTGTATTTTTAAAGGGCAGGCAACCTCTGTGGATCGTCACCGCAATACCTGTTTCCGGTGCCTCCCCGGCTGTCTCACCCTCCTCCGGATCCACTGCAGCTGAGGGCCTTCCGTCTTTCCCGCAAAGCACCAGACCCTCCGGCAGCTCTCCATCCCATGGAAACTCACTGTAAAAGCCAACGCTCTCTCCTGCAAGAAGGGCCGCAGAAGCCTCCTTTGCAGCCTTCATATGAAAAATAGCACAGCCATTCTTTTTTGCAAAAACATCCACTGCAAAACGGCTGTGAAGATCTGTGGCTGTTGTCACAACCGGCACCGCCTTAAGATATCCGGCACAGCGAAGAGCCAGCTCATTGGCTCCGCCCAGATGTCCGGAAAGAAGAGCAATGACAAATTTTCCGCATTCATCGATCACCAGCACAGCCGGATCCGTCTTTTTTCCGGCAATGTAAGGTGCGATACTGCGCACTGCGATCCCGCAGGCACCAACAAAGATCACGCCCTCTTTTCCTGTCCGGAACTGTTCCCCTGCCCACTGGGAGGTGGAAACAGAGATCGGATCCGGAAGGTACCGGCTCTTTTTTGCAAGGGTGACACTCTCACCCTCCTTTTCCAGAGCCCTCTGAAGCCTTTCCCCTGTCTCCAGCCCTGTCATACTGAAGCAAATGATGGAAATGTTCATATTTTATTTCGTAGCCTCACGGAACTCTGTGGTAAAGCCCGGATCATACAGCTTGGATCTGTCATAGCTTGCAGCATTGACCGCATCACCTACCAGCATAAGCGCTGTTTTTGTGATCTTGTTCTCTTTTGCTGTCTGGGCCAGAGTACCCACTGTACAGATAAACTTCTTCTCATCGGGCCAGGTTGCCTTGTAGACGATGGCAGCCGGTGTATCCTCACGATATCCGCCCTCCACCAGTCTGCGGCTCAGCTCCTCCAGCATACCTGTACTGAGGAAAATAACCATAGTCGCATTATGAGCGGCAAAGGACTGAATGCTCTCTTTTGCCGGCACCGGTGTCCTTCCTTCCATTCTTGTGATGATCACACTCTGGGAAATATCCGGAAGTGTATACTCCAGGTTCAGTGCAGATGCAGCTCCGCAGAAGGCACTGACACCCGGGCAGGAATCATAGGCGATCCCCTTTTCATCCAGGATATCCATCTGCTCACGGATCGCACCATAGATACATGGATCGCCGGTGTGGAGACGAACGGTCATCTTACCCTCAGCCTCTGCTCTCTCCATAACAGAGATCACTTCCTCAAGGGTCATCTTTGCACTGTTATGGATGGTGCACACATCCTTGGAATACTCCAGAAGTTGGGGATTTACAAGAGATCCCGCATAGATGATCACATCTGCCTCTTCCAGATACTGTTTACCTCTTACTGTGATAAGATCCGGTGCTCCCGGACCTGCTCCTACAAAATGTACCATAATCTATTCCTCTCTTCTGTCTTTGTTTTCTTTGATAATGATCAGGGAATAATATCCTGCATCCTCAGGGATCTCCTCCACGGTCCGGTAGATCTTTTCATCCGGCATTCCGCAGTTTTCGATCATCATGGCCTCTGCCCCCTGGGAAAGAAGCTCCGCCTTCACATCCTTCATCTTCTTTCCGGCCTTCATAAGGACCTTGGTACCGGAAAGCTTCAGCGCATCCTCGATCTGATAGGAAGCCGGGATCACGTGAAGAGGCTCTGCCTTCTCCACAAGTCCGGTGTTCAGACGGGCGGAAACTGCACAGAAGGATGTGATGCCACAGACGATCTCCGTCTCATATCCCTGAGCCACAAGTCTGTGATGGATATAGAGATATGTGGAATACACGGTAGGATCTCCCAGTGTGAGAAATACCACATCTTTCCCCTGGTCCAGGACAGCCTTGACTTTATCTGCTCCTGCATCGTGATAGCTCTTCAGCACCTCCGGATCCTTGGACATTGGAAAAGGAACTGCAAGAAGCTCCTTCTTTCCAAGCTCCGGATAAGCCCCCTCCACGATCTTAAACGCTACCGTATCCTCCGGAACCTGTCCCGGAAGTGCGATCACCTCTGCCTCCTTTACAAGACGAAGTGCTTTTAAGGTAAGAAGCTCCGGATCTCCCGGTCCTACACCTACACCATATAATTTACCTGCCATATTTCTTTCCTCCTAACTATATTTTCCAGACAGGATAAAACCTGTCTGTTATTTATATCAAATTTTGTCCTGAAATTAAAAAAATTCCATCCGGACTGGGGTTTCCTGTCATGAAATATCATCCACCCCGACTGCCTGCTCCTGTATCTTATGGATCAGCTCCTCTGCATCCCGGGTCTGCCCCAGCAGTCCGTATACATTGGAAAACACCACAGCACCCAGAAGGATCTGCTCATAGGATCTGTGGTCCAGATAAAACTGGATCTTCTCCATGACCACAGCCATAGTCTCTTTCAGGATACCATAGCTGTCAAGAACAGCCAGCGCCTCATCGGTAGTCCCCGCCTCCAGGATCTCTCTGGCACATTCCAGAGAGCCCCCTGCACGGATGGCACTTGCACAGAGAACCTCCATCCTTCCGTCAGCACAGTGGGAATGGGTATTCATGATCCCGGCGGCAACTTTTACAAACTTACCGATATGAGCCACAAAAAGAATGCCTTTTACGCCCATATCAATGGCCATGTCAATGGTCTCTCCTACATAATTGCTGCACTTGATATTGTTCTCAAAGGGAATGGACATATGCTCCCTGAGATAATCCGCACCGTAATTCCCCGGTGTCACCAGGATAAAATCTTCTCCCTGGCAGAAATGCTGCTTCATCTCCACATGGATGCTTTCGATCAGAGCCTTCTCACTCATGGGCTCTACGATCCCGCTGGTTCCAAGTATGGAGATCCCGCCAAGAATGCCAAGACGGGGATTAAAGGTTTTCTTCGCGATCTCCTCCCCCTGGGGGACGGATACGGTAAGCTTCAGACCGCCCTCGTAGTCATATTCCTGGGCCGCCTCTTCGGCTTCCCGCAGGATCATGGCTCTGGGAACCGGATTGATGGCCGCCTCGCCCACTTTCTGGGAAAGTCCCGGTTTGGTGACACGACCTACCCCGATCCCTCCGTCCAGGATGATCTGAGGCCGGGATTTCTCTGTTTTCCGCTGCTGCCCGGCCTGTTCTGACGCTGAAATAGAAAACTTCTCCGCTTTTACATAGACCAGGATCCCGTTGGTGGTATCCGGATCATCACCTGCATCCTTCTGCACAGCACAGGAGACATAGGTTTCGCCCCGGGTAATATCGTGAAGCTGTAATGTGAGAGTGATCCCCTTTGGGGTATCAAGCTCTACCTCGGAAAGAGTCTCTCCCGAAAGCAGCATCCGGACTGCACCCCTGGCTGCCCCAGCTGCACAGGAGCCTGTTGTGTAACCGTAACGGAGGCGCTTGTTGTTTTTTATGACATACTGATCTTCCAGTCCGTTCTTCATATATACGACGCCCTCCTTTTTAAATCACCTTGTGCTCCAGCCATTTGCGGCTGTGGAAACGCCAGGTAAAAATAATCCCACGAACAGTCCAGTCTGCAAACATTCCGATCCAGACACCCATAGGCCCGAAGCCCAGGACACGGATCAGGAAAACACAGAGACAGAACCTGCATGCCCACATGGTACAGCAGGAGGTGATCATGGAAAACTTCACATCACCGGCTGCACGAAGACCATACCCCGGCACGAACGCCATTGTCCATACCACAGGCTTTACGATGGTGATCCATGTGATCATGTGGATGCACATTTCCGCACTGGTACTCTCCATTCCGCCAAGGATCGTTACCGGTCTGACCAAAACATACACAATCAGACAGCTTACGATAATAACTACCTCTGCAATGACGCAGAGTTTTTTTATGTAATAGACCGCCTCATCCTTGCGGCCGGCACCAAGACACTGGCCTACGATGGTCATCAGACCCACACCTACTCCGATGGCCGCGATACCATTCAGGTTCTCAAGGATATTGGTCATTGCCTGCGCTGCGATGGCTGCTGTTCCCAGTGTGGAAACCGTAGACTGGATGGCAAGCTTTCCAAGCTGAAACATACTGTTCTCAATTCCCGAAGGGATCCCAAGTCCCAGGATACGTCCGATCATACTCCAGTCCGGGCGGATCTTCAGGTAATCCCTCACAACGACAGGCTGACGATCCTTACGCAGCTGCCAGAGAACAACCACTGCACAGAAAATACGGGAAACCAGTGTGGAGATCGCCGCTCCTGCAACACCAAGGTGGAAAACCCAGATCAGAACCGCATTTCCGCCAATGTTCATGATATTGGAGATCATGGAGATGGTCATAGGCCCCTTGGTATTCTCCTGGGCACGAAAGATCGAAGCCGCAGAATCATAAGCCGCAATAAAGGGGAATGACAGTGCCGTGAAAAAGAAATAAATTTCCGATGCACGCATAACATCCGCATCCACCGCACCAAAGATCAGCCTCAAAAGCGGCTTCTGAAAAATCAGACAGACTGCAGACACCACTACAGAGATCGCTGTGATGATAAAAAGCACCTGCCTGGCAGACATGTTCGCCTTCTCATAATTCCTCTGTCCGATATACTGGGCGCAGACAATGGCGCCTCCCGCTGCCAGCGCCGAAAAAGCCTGGATCAGAAGCACATTGATGGAATCCACCAGCGATACCGCAGAAAGAGCCGCAGATCCCACATTGCTGACCATCATGGTATCTGCGGTTCCCATTATCGAATTCAAAATCTGTTCCAGCACTACCGGCACCAGAAGATTACGGATCATCCGGTTGGTAAACATATGCTGCTGTTCCATTGTTACATCCTCCGCCTCACTTATTTATGACCTGACAAAGCAGAAAAAAACGTCTGTATTTTATCAATCACACTTTCTCTGACATTATACCCTTTTCCCGCTCTTTTTCCAATATATTTTCTGTGTTTTTTGTACAAACTGCAAAATGCCGCAGGCGCGAAACCTGCGGCAGTCTTTGTATTTTGTGTTTTTTTATTATACAATTATGTTCCAAAGTCACTCTTTTTCATATTTTTCAATTAAACATTGATGTTCCTTGCTGGTTTTATCATAGTTAATCCCAACAAGCAGGATTTCACCTGTGTAATCCAGAATTGAAGAAGGATATTTTTTATCTTTAATCTGCCTCACGGCAGTCTGGGCATTTTGATTCCACTTCAGCTCTACGATCAACGCCGGATAAGAAGAACAGTACTCTATCTTCGGGATAAACACGAAATCAGCAAATCCACGGCCTGTCGGCAATTCCCGGACAGGTTTAAAATAGTACTGCATTGCACTTAAATATGCAATTGCCAAAACACTGCTCAACGAGTTCTCATTGTTATATTGAATGGAAGACGCATACTCGTTGTGGATTTTTTCAATCTGAGCAGCAACTTCTACTCCATCCATGTCCAACGTAGCATCAAGTAAATGTTCTGAATTTTTCTGGAATTCCAACATCTCATTCCACTGCTTACTTCCAACAGCAGCTGTAAGTTCTTGTCGAATCTCTTCGTTCGGCACAAAGGCAGTCTTTAATTTAGGGTTATATCCAAAATAGCCCAGGTGAATCATGTAGGTTAACACATCATCCTTACTTTTGATGCTTACCGTATCGTTCTTAAAGGTTGCTGTGTTTACTTTAACCTCTGCACCAGAGATCATTTCAATAATAGCTGTTTTCAAACCACCATAATTCATGTTGATCAGCGGAACAATGGCATCATAAGAAGCTGTTTCTGACCAATAGCTCTTAAATTCACCTCGAAGCATCACGCCGACAACTGCTCGTGGATTATAAACCTGATGACCATTCAGCAGATATCCATCATACCAACGCTTTACCTCATCGAAATCCTGATGATATTCTTCTGCCAGTTTCTGCACTTCATTCTCAGTAAAACCAACATACGGCGCGAGACTGCCTGGGCTCAGCATAGAAAACTCATCAAAATTATTCAGAGCTGACTGTGTTTTTTCCTTCTTTATGGGAAGAATACCTGTAAGGTACGCCAGTTGAATATACTTTGTAGGTTCTATTCCTTTGAACATTCCTCGCAGGAAATTTATATAATCTTCCTGTGCTTTTTTATTGGCCGCCTCATCACGAATCAGTACATCCCATTCATCAATGATAACAACAAACTTCTGTCCCACCTTATCTTTGATTCTTGAAAGTGCATCCGGCAAGCCAGATACTTCAAGTGGCAGAACATCCGGATAAACTTCCCGCAATTCATCCAGAACCGCCTCCGTGACATGCTTCACTATATTATCCGCATCATCACAGTTTGCCAGAAACCACTGAATATCGATATGGATCACATCATACTTGTTAAGATGCTTTTTGAAGTCGGCCTCCCTGCTTATCTGCAATCCAGAAAACATCTGCTCAGAATCTGCGCCTTTGCTATAATACGCAGCCAACATATTAGCTGCATAAGATTTTCCGAACCGGCGCGGCCGACTATTGCAGATATAAGCATTTGTTGTATCAAGAACACTGTTTGTGTACTCGATCAGGCCAGTCTTATCCACATATATTCTGGAGTTAAGAGCAACCTGAAATGCACTGTTGTCCGGGTTCACAAATCTTCCCATGCTATTCAGACTCCTTTCTGAAGCTGTTCCTCAAGCACGAGGTTACAACTCACCTGTTTTATTTTGATTTTATCATTTCATAGAGCAAATAACAAGTTGATGGCTGTTTTACTTTGTGCAACATATGCAAATCCCACTCGAACAGTACGCTCTTTCCCGGTTCTGTCAACCATTATTTCATTTTGATCTCGCTGTTATACGAACATCTGCTGATCCTTCTTCTGTTGTGGCATTCCTCCACCGCTTCATCGCTCTGTACCTCCGCTGCCGTTCAGCTCCAACACTGATCTTATCTGCCGGTGCTGTACCTGGAAAATACACACCCTTTTTGTACGGAAGATATGAGGTAACAGAGGACCTGGACAGGCCAAGAGCATTTGCAGTTGAAAGGACAGCAGCTTTATAATCCTGTGTTTTTCTGAAATCATCAAAGGTCTCCTGCACCTTCTCCGCCACATCCGATACATACACACCGGCCGTGATAAGCAGCTTCCGAACCTTGATCGGATTCAGCCCCAGCTCATCTGCAATGGCCTGCAAAGACATCCCGGCATCATAAAGCACAACAGCCGGATTCATCAGCTCCTTAAGAATCTTCCCGGCATCATACTCCGGCTTAGATTTCCTGCGGCCACCGCCAGGCTTTCTTGGTTTATACGCTCTTTTCTCACCCATAGATCACAAAACCAGCTCATACATTTTGAAGGTCATCTCGCCGCCATCTGTCAGAACATACAGTTCCTTCTTATCAATACTGTTATGCAGCATTTCATCAGAAGGATGGATACCCTTCTTCCAATGTGGAAACGATGGATCATCCTGCTCCTGATCGATTAGCTCCCAGTACAGAGATTTAATATTGTCAAAATCATCTTTTACTGCCTTACGAAATATCATTTGCTCCATTTCCTCTTACTCATGCAGCTCCAGCGGCAGTCCGTCCGGGTCATGAAAAAATGTCATCTTCTTGCCGGTAAAATCATCCACACGGATCGGCTCACATTCGATTCCGACCTCCGCCAGCTCTTTCACCGTCTGCTCCACACTCTCCACACAGAAAGCAAGATGACGCAGACCACAAGCCTCCGGACGGCTCACCCGCTTCGGTGGATTTGGTTCTGCAAAAATCTCCAGCTCCGTGTGTTCATCGACACACAGATCCAGCTTCCAGTCCCTGCGCTCCGGACGGTAGTTTTCTCTGATAACGGAGAAGCCAAGCTTGTTTACGTAGAAATCCTTGGCGGTTTCGTAGTCAGATACGATGATTGCAATATGATGTATTTTGGATAAGTTCATTTTTCTCACGCTCCATTTCTTTTATTTCCGTTACAAACTATACATCAACCTTCAAAAATTACCGTGTGAACTTCTGGAGTTCAGTTTGTCCACACGGCATATCATCAAAACTTGATCACTTTCGGCTCATGAGTGAAAGAACTAATGGTAGCCACACCATTCTTGAAGTAGAACACCTCAGTGTTTCCATCATCTGCGGCATACATCTTCTTCAGTGCCGGATAAGCATCCAGCATAGATTCTCTCGCCTCAATGCGGTCATCCTCTACCAGTTCTCCGGCAACGCGAATCCACTCGCCGCCTTTGAATGCACACAACTCTGCTTTCGGATTGGCATGCAGCTGCTTGGAAACATCCTTCTTCTTGCCAGTCTGAATATACAGCTTACCATCAAAAATATGTGCCGTGCCAAACGGACGCACTCTCGGCTGGTCGCCTTCGACCGTTGCCAAGTAATATGTTTCAGCTTCTTTTAAGAACTTTACAATCTCTTCCATTTAATTCTTTCCTTTCCCACACGGTCGTGTGTGTTTTATAGCTTTATGGTTTTATTTCAGTTTTTCGAGGATCTCGTCCGCGCTCATGCCGCTGGCTAATAATCTCTTAACCACACTCTCAGCTTCAGCCTTCTTAGCTTCTTCAGCGGCCTTAGCATCTGCCTTGGCCTTCTTCGATTCCAGGGATGCCACTTCTTTTTCGGCCTTCTTCAGAGCAGTCTTCTTCTCTTTCAGTGTGTTCTTCTGCTCTTCAATCGCTTTCTGGATGGATGCGATCTCGGTATTCAGAGACGCAATAGTCTCCTGCTTCTCTGCAATTTGAGATGCATAGTCTTTGGTGATATTGGTTTTGGGACGGTTTTTGCTGCCTTTCGTTCTGGGCATAGGTGATGACCTCTTTCCTTTTGTAGTTGTTTAAGTATAGCACAGTGTTGAGTATAGGAGCAATCTTATGGCAGTATAATTCCTTTAGACAGAAGATATGCCTTAAAAGCACCATACAATACAGGAATTCCAGCTGTCGCACCAGCCACCGCAATATCTCCGCCCTTATCTTTAACATATTCCCAAAGAGGATGTGTCTCGTCTATCTCTTTCTTTATCAAGTTCATCAGTTCTTTTTCAACCTGAACTCCATCCTCGCCAGAAGCAAAAATATCCTGCAGTATTTCTAGCTGTTTTTGACCGGTTTCCAATTGTTTTTGCAATGTTTCATTTGCTTTTTCCAGCAATTCAATATGTGACGATTGCTGGTCAATCATCTTTTCCAAACGTTCATTAGTCACATCTGTATTATGTGCTGTGCGCTCCATTGCTTCTTGCATCCGTTTTCTATTCTGATATGCTTGCTCGCCCACTTCTTGAGCCTGACGCATCATACGGTCCTGTTCTGCTGCAATACTTTCTGCAATCATTCTTTGCGGTTGTATACTAGCATTAAATTTTGAAATCATGTCAGGCGTAAGTGGGGTTCCAAATTTGAAATCATCTGCCATTAATCTTCTCCTATATATGTAAACATCCTTGTAATAATCTATTAGCGGGGTCCAGAGGTACGGCCTCTAGGTGTAGTTTCGTTTATTAGCGCTTTATTCTTCGCTTAGCTGTTTTGTTCATGTAAGTGTTGGCTACGAACCCCAAATACACCCGTAGGGAATCCCATCTGAACCCACATATACGTTACAATCAGACTGTTCATCACAGCACCTCCATCAATCTCAATGTCTTTGACAAATCCTTTGGTTTCGAATTTTAACTTCATGCAACTCAGCCAAGTTCCAAATAAAACAATAAGCGACAAATTTATTCTTCACATCTTCGCCAATCATAATAGATCGTTGCCTGCTGCTCACCACGAAGAGGTGTGTGATTATTACGAGCAGCGTAGGGAACTTCCGCTCCCAGTATATCACAATTTCAACTCTTTTTACAGACACTTTCTTGCCTTCATCACCGCACAATACATCAATCCGCCGATCACTCCGCCGACTGTGTTATAGAAGATGTCTGATAGCTGGAACGTTCCCAAGCGAAGCAATAACTGTAGCATCTCAATGCTTATCGAAAAGATAAATGCAATTTTCCAACTTTGCCATAAAATCTTCTTCCAGCTGTTTCCAATCTTCTCTCCGAATGTCCACATTACTACAACAGAAAATGGCATCATCATGATTACGTTCTCGATGCACTCGGTGGTCAGCTTCTGTTCACCGTTCACTGTCTCCCAGATGCCCCAGCCACCCATGACATCGGATAAAGGATTCATCCACAGCTGACGGTTTAACAGGGTTCGGAACAGAATAAGTGAGGTCACAAAAGCTAAGAAAAACAGCTTCCGAAAGAACACACTCTCCTTAAATTTCTGATACCAGGTCACCACGGCACTCTTCCAGCCTTTTCCTGCTCCAATAGATTCATAAGCATATAGATAGAAAAACATAGCTAGGAAAGAAAGAAGGAGTGAGAATCCAAACGGCTCATAGAGAGCAGTCAGGATGTTTGTGATGATCTTTCCGAGTAAATCAATCGTTTCTTTCATCGCAGTTTACAGATCACTGAACAAGTCAGCCTTGTACACGCCGTTCTCCAACATCTTCTTAAAGCTGTCCTTTACTGCTGCGACATCTTCGTGATAGGTCATACCATACCAGGTATCGTTGGTCTTTAGAACCTTCACAGACATCTTGCCCTGCTCCAGCAGTTCACCGATGAAGATTGGGATCAGATACTCTGCTTTCAGAGGATTGCCCGGTACTTCCTTCTCGAAGAACTCCTTGAAACCATTTTCCAGCACATCCAGAAAATCAAGAGTCAAGCCCCACATATTCATGGAGACCAGAGAATTCACATCAATCACTTTTCCGTCTGCTTCTGCCCCAGTTGCAGTCTTCACGATATTCTTTGTTTCCACAACCTCAGTCAGATTATTCTGGTCGTCCATCTTGCAGATACCACGAGTCACACCGCCATTATCAGACAAAGTGTTCTTCAGCACAAAACCTGCCATACAGGACTTGCCGCCATTCACCAGATACTCATGGACGGTCTTGAAGCCTTCTTTGCCATAGTAATCATCTGCATTAATCACGATGAACGGGGTATCAATCATATTTTTAGCAGCAAGCACGGCCTGACCGGTTCCCCACGGCTTTGTCCTGCCTGCCGGCAGAGTTCTCGGGATATCATTGATATCTTGGAAAGCATAGTCAACAGTTACATTATGAGAAGAGCAAATGGAGGCAATGCGATCACCGATTACCTCTTTGAACTCTTTCTCGATATCCTTGCGGATGATAAATACTACATGATCGAAGCCTGCCTCAATCGCATCATGGATTGAGTAGTCCATAATGATATGGCCAGCATCATCCACCGGCTCCAACTGCTTGATTCCTGTTCCGAAGCGGCTACCGATACCAGCAGCCATGATAAGTAATGTTGTTTTCATAATTTTTACTCCATTCACACATTCATGTTGCCATTGGCCCAAATAATGTTCTTAACAATTTACAGTTCTTGAATTTTCCTGTATTCAAAACATAAGCTAATATATTTGTCACAATACAACAAAAAGCAAAGCCTACCCATCCGTACATTTCCTTATTTACTGTGATATTAAGTACGAAGAAAACAATCATATGTGTATAATACATAATCGTACTTGTGCGTCTAAAATAAATTCCATTTCCGGTGGCCTTAACCGAAATAACAAGTAAGAAAAACGTTATGCACATAATCATTTTTATCGGGAGAAAAGAAGTAAATGCTACTATCAAGTACGATGCAATAAATATGGCTAATAAATAAATTCTACCAATATGATATTCGCTTTTAGCAATTAGATTACCCAATAAAATATAATATACGCCTGAGAAAATGCGTCCTTTTCTTATGGTCTTCCCAACCAATAAAGAAAATGTCACAACCACATTATTAGTCGTATTGAGATTAACTATATAATCTGTAGCAAAGTGCATAAACACACAAAAGAAAATAATAATAATACTATAAAAATTAAATTTCTTTGTTTCTTTTTGACTTTCCACCAATAATTTGAGAATTGTTAAGCCATATACTGCCGACAAAAGGTACCATAAAGGCCATGAATAATAATTTTCTCCTTGAAAAAACACATTTCTAATAAACTGAACAAATGATTTTACAAATCCATCTCCGGCCTTGTAGAATCCCAAAATCGTCAATGGCAAATATACAATCGTCCAGATAACATAATATCTTATTACTTTCTTCTGTTGTCTTTCTACTAACACATCATCAAATTCTTTTTTGTTTTGAATTTTTCTTCCAATCAAGTAACCAGTTGAGAGAAAAAAGAAAGGTACTGCAATAGAAACAGCTACTTCATACAATATGTAAATAATGTTGTTATCAATACCCTTTAAAGGAGTCGTATGAATCGCTATAACACAAAATGCCATTATATATTTCATCACATCTATTGCATATAAGTCTCTGCTCTGCTCTGCTCTGCTCTGCTCTGCTCTGCTCTGCTCTGCTCTGCTCTGCTCTGCTCTGCTCTGCTCTGCTCTGCTCTGCTCTCAAGATTATGTCCTCACTCATGTCTATAGTCAACTGCAATTATTCCACATTAAGTGGATAATTTTTAATCGTGGTCCCATGCTATTTCTTTGAGAATTTCAACGGTATGTCTTAATCCTTCATCTACAGAAAAAGTATCTTTGTATCCCAATTTTTTCAATTTACTATTATCTAATGCTGAATTCCTCATAGGGTTGAAAGCCTTCACTTCATCTTCAGTTGGCTCAGTTGCGGTCAAAGTAACCGAGCCTGCATCTGCATATATTTCTGCCATCTTCTTAATTGTTATGACATCATCATGTCCAACATTATATGCTTGGCCTTTTTCACCCTTCATCAAAGCAGTCAAAATCTGAATGGCACAATCTACCGAGTAGCAGTATGATCTTTTTTGTAATCCACTGCTTTTCATTTCAAGTTTTTCACCATGCGCCGCTTTAAAAGCAAAATCTGATGAAATTCTCCGATCATTTCTTTTGGCCGAAGGCCCATATATATGACCCGGTCTTACAATTATTGTATCAACATTATACTCAGAGGAGTATGCTTTACACATCATTTCTGCTGCTCTTTTTGCAATTACATAAGAGGATCGTATGCTATCTATATCTACTTCGCCATATATTCCCTCTACAAAAGGTTTTTCTGTCCTTTTTTTACCATATACTTCACTTGATGAAACATAAAGCAATCTACCAGAATTTCTGCCTTTTAGATATTTAAGCAAGACCTGAACACCATTAAGGTTAGATAAAAGTGTTTCTACTGGCATCGAAGTATAAAGATCAGGGCTAGCAAGTCCTGCACCATGAATTATATAATCTGGATTAAATGAAAAGTCGAAATCAGAAAGAGCATCGTAATGAACATATTTTACTGCGTCGATACCACCAAACCTTTCCCCAAAATGTTGTTCACTTCTCGCACCCACATAAATTGTTGCATTACACCCAATAAGTAGCACATCAACAATCGCAGAGCAAATTAAGCCAAGTCCTCCAGTAATAAAAATACTTTTATTATTCAATTCACTTATATCTGTATTTGAAATTGCTTTTTTTAAATCATCTCTATACCTCTTGGATTCTAAAAGTCTCATTTGTCTCTCCCTTACTTTTTAATCCAGTCATCATTCTTTGCGCTCAGCAATGCCTTAAAAATTTCAATATCCTCAACTGTAGTAATCTTAATATTTTTTTCTGATCCTTTAGAAAAATAAGTAGTGTAACCGTACTTTTGCATCAATGAGCACGATGCCGCCATATTACTAACGCCATCAGCAATAGCTCTTTTGTGTGTATCCCAAAGTTCATTAAATCTATAAGAGTGCGGTGTTTGAGTTCTCCACAATTCATCTCTATTTAGTGCTGCATTAGATTCAATACCATCCTTGGATACAAATACAACTTCTGTGGTTGGAATAACTGTAACTGCAGACCCATACTTTTCTTGTTTAACAAGATTATCCGTAATGACATCTTGAGGAAGCATCGGTCTATTTCCATCATGGATAATCACTACAATGTCATCTGTTGATTCATTATCCTGCTTAATTGCCTTTAATCCATTGTATATCGACTCTTGACCAGTCGCTCCGCCTGTTACAATCCTTTTGAGTTTAGTAATATTAAACTGTTTTGCATATGCTTCCAGCACAGCACTCCATCCATCAAGACAAGAAACATATATTTCATCAATACTGGGATGTTGCTGAAATGCTTCTAATGTATAAATGATTATAGGCTTATTCTCCACTGTAATGAACTGTTTGGGTAAATCTTGGTGTGTTCTCGTTCCTGTACCACCAGCTGTTAAGATTGCAATAATAGACATATTTCTTCCTTTCAATTATATAAAAATAGATACACTGAATACACAGCAGTACCTCATAGTTGTTAAACCATATGATTTAGTATCCAATCACATACACGCTTTGACGAATGGCCATCACAATATGTTGGATATTTGGAATAAAAAGAGCTAATATTGTCTTTATATTCTTTTTCATCATATTTCTGAATCACATTGATCAATTCATTATTACTTGTTGCAAATGGAAATGGAAACTCATAAAACTCTGGAATGAATCCCCTTTTCTCTTCGTACTCCTTGTAGTCCAATGCACACACAAAAGCTGGTTTATCAAGCATTGAAAAATCAAACAATGTCGAAGAATAATCAGAAATAACAGCATCACAAACCAAAGCCAAATCCTGCATATTAGGATAATCAGTACCATCTAAAATATTTTCTGAAAAACGAATTTTTTCCTTTTGAAATGCTACATTAGGATGAAGTCTAATAATTATTTTCGTTTTTTTCTTCATTCTAATTTCAAACGCTTTAATAACTCTTTCAAAATCGATATTATAGCCTTCCGTTGAAAAATCATCCCTAAAAGTGGGTGCATAAAGCACATAATAAATCTGACTATTGATAAAAAGTGTATTCTTTAAGCAGTCAATTTTAGACGAATTATTTTTATCTCTTTCTATTACATCATTTTGGGGAAAACCAAATCGCAAGATTTCAGTATCAGGATTTAACCAAAATGCACGCAAATATATCTGCTCTTGCAAATAATTATCCGCAATAATTGCGTCTGTAATCGAACCATCATACTTTGCCTCTTTAACATATTCTTTTGGAAGTAGATTTTCTGCATCCTTTTCTATTCTTTTAGCTCCCATACTTCCATGCCATGTTTGCAGATAAATCTGCTCAGTTCTTTTCTTGATTGGATGATAGTGTCTAACATTATCAACCCAAATTTGCGCGGTAGCACGTTCAAACAATCCTCTAATTGACTCATTATCAACCAGCCTAATATTATTGGGAAATAGCTTTCTTTCTTCATCAGGCATGAAATTATCAACAAGCCAAATCATATCAAGACCTTTAACATTAGACACCGAAATGGCTTCCGCAATATATTTGGGATTTCCTCCATAGCCTTTTCCACAAAAGTTATCAAATACAATTTTATTCTTTGCTATTGGTAAAATTCTAAATAAATTTTTTAAAGCCGGGAGTGCAACCACATTATATAGTTTTTTCTTAATCTTAATTATTACTTTATTTTTCATATTTTCTTCCAAGCCTATTTAAAATTGGTTCAACAATTGTTTTTGCTAGTTCTTTGTTACTGTAGGCACACCACAAAAATAGGAAAAATAGGATCAAAATATTAACCCACATTCCTCTCATATAATATCCTATAGATACCACAATAAGAGCTATACTCGCCTGAATAAGAAATTCTTTCGGGTATACCAGCTTCATAAATTTCTTTACATTCTTTGTTCTTACGCAGACAATAACAACATAAGAGATAAGTGTAGACATTGATGCCGCATAGAGCCCAATAAATTTAATAAACACAAAATTCACTATAAAATTAACAACCGCACCAATTACCGTTGTTTTTCCAATTATTCCAGATTCTTTGTATGCGGTGAATATTCCGCCCAACAATGAACAAATCGAATTAAAGAAAATAGCAATAAGAAGAATATATACGTGTGCATATGCAGAATGGTACGCTTCACCAATTAGTATATTGAAAAAGAGGCTCATACAGCATATAATTCCAATGCATATGCACGCAAATAAACGAATGCTCTTCTCGAACATACTATTTATAAACTCATCCTGTTTCTTATCACCAACACTTCTTGACAACGATTCAATCCACGCAATGTTATATACGTTAAATATTGTTGTATATATAGATGGAATTTTATTTGCTGCCGCATAAATTCCATTTCCGCTTGCACCAATAAAATAACGAATCAACAGACGATCAGATGTATTCGCAATCCACCAGGATATCGCATTGGGAATCAACGGAAGGCTGTACTTTAACATTTTCTTTAGTTCTTGAAGTGAAAATGTCGAAAGTTTCAGGTACCTCCATAATTTTTGTTTGCAAATTCCAAATACGGCAGCAATTAAGGCGGCTATCGTCGATGCAATTAAAATGGAATCGCCTTTCATTCCCATAAAAAGAATCATGACAACATTAGAGATAAGCGAAACTACTGTCATGATAAAACTCATGATTGAATAGGTTCCATTATTGCCGAATCCTCTTATAATGTTTTGAACGATTTCTAATAAAGCCGAAGATGCAAAGTTTAATATAAACAGTTCACAATACTGAATATTAAATTTAAAATTTAAAATCCATACAACAAATGAAAATAGAATAACATTTACAGATTCAACGAAAATTCCTGTTGTAATTACAGTAGTTTTTTCTAAATCTTCCTTCTTCTCAATAATAAATCGAAATACTGCAGAACAAAGCTGTAATGTAACAAATGGCATGGCAAAAAGTGCTACCGTTTGCAATACATCTACTGTGCCATAATCCTCCGTCGTAAGAACTGCGGTATACAATGGCAGCAGAAAAAACGAAAAGACTTTAGATGCCAACGTGCCAATTGCTAATATACCTGTATTTTTTATCAGTGATTTTTCTCTATCTTTTACTTCCATTTAATCTCCACCAAATTAGTATATGAAAATTCAAGCACTAATCTCTGCAGAATCATTTTTAGATTCTAGGTCATTAACCAGCAACAAATATACAACAAAGAAGCATAAATTGAAGTTTTCTGCAGATAACATATTGTCAAAAAAATTAATAAATAAGTATAGGCTTGCTATTGCAAAATACCGCCAACCATTTTCCTCATTTTTATCTTTAATAAAACGATTTACACGAAGTAAGAAAAAATTAACAAGATAATAAAGCATCGGAAGGCATCCCCAACCAATATAAGCTCTAAGGATATCATTGTGGATATTTGTCGCAGCTGTGACATGCATCTCACGCATTGTTTTCGTTGCACTCATAATATTATCCGTATATGCAATTCCTCTTCCCCAGTAGAAAGGACTTATTTCATATGTACTCGAAAAGTAATTCCAAAAAGTAAGACGAGACATATCATTGATCCCATATTTATACAATAGTGCTTCAAAAACACCAGTCTTAATCAATATCAAATATCCAAAAGCCGCAGCAATATAAAAGGAAAAAATGATTTTTAATAAAGTCAGTCTTTTTTCCTTAAATTTGTGGAAAAGAAAATATACCAACAACGTAACTGCCAGTCCAAGATATAGTGCCCGTTTATCGCCAAAAAAGATACCAAGCATTAAGATCAAACAAATTTTAGTTTTAAATTTCTTGTCATACTTATCACTCAGTAAGTAGTATAGGAAAAACAATCCCATACAATATGTTAAATTATGTACTTCCAGAGATATGCCATTTACTTTATTGTTAGAAAAATGCAAAAGGATTCCAAATCCGCCATAATAAATATATCTAATAAAAACGGTTGAATACGAAATTAGGCCACTTATAATTAACAATCTTGGTGTATCATTTCTAAACTTTCTGACTGAATAATAGGCTGTCAAAAAAGGAACCACATAATAAAAACACCTCATGATAGATTGTTTCCAATCGCTCGGGTTTGTTGTATGATATACTGCAATGGATGTGTACACCGAAATCATAGTAATAACAATCATCGGCGTACAAAAAGCATTAAACTCATTTATTGATTTAACTCTTATTTTTCCAAATCCTTTGTCAGCCACAAACATATAGAATAATCCCAGCATAGCCAAGGGGATTTGTAATGCTCGTGCCGAATTAGAATAGAATATGCTGTGTGTAACATTCAGAACAAAAATCATGTAAATCACAAAAATTATTTTGCTTCGATTAATCTGTATTTTCATTGCTTAATATCCAACCTCCTTTCTTCATAAAAAACTAGAATAGCTTGCAGCAGGAATTAGATAGAACAAAGTGTAAAAAACACGTTTTTTTGTTCCCAGATTTGCATTCTTATTATAGCGTTTGTAATCTCTTCGGAAATTCCGAATAATTTTTTTCCTCTCAATTTTGTAGTTTTCAAAGGTATTTCTATTTTTTTCCATTTCGCTATACATAATCACATAATTTCTAAAGTGCGCATTTATAGCCAACTCAAACAAATGGGTTTCTCCGACCTTCTCAAAAAAATGACAGGCCTCTCGCGTCGCATCTATCATTACAAGTCTTTTTATATTAAACGAACTTGTCATTATGCTTGCTTCTCGTTGCCTATAGAAGTATTCACTTGCGTTACAGAATACAATTTTGGGGGCTGCGTATATCAGTTTGTAGGTTGTAAACGTATCTTCATGAATCTTTCCAACCGGATATTCAATCTTATTCTCCTTAAATAATGCTGTTCGATACAGCTTTCCCCAGGCAACGAATTCCATGCCGTGTTTTTGTGGATGATACATTTCCTCAAGACATTTTACATTATCAAACACTTCTATATTTGTTTCTTCCTTTTCTATGCCTGTATCATCAATCACGGCTTTGTAATCACAAATACTAATATCTGCTCCCACACTTGTCGCCGATGAATAGAGCTTCTCAAGAAAGTTAATCCCCACATAATCGTCGGAATCTATAAAGGTTATCCATTCGCCTGTTGCGATTTTTAATCCTTCATTTCGAGCGTCAGATAATCCACCATTTTGTTTATGAATTACTTTTATTCTTGAATCTTTATTTTTATATTTATCACAAATCTGTGAGCATTTGTCTGGAGATCCATCATCTACCAAAATTAATTCTATATTTTTATATGATTGTTCTATTATGCTATCTATGCATTTCACAAGGTATTTTTCCACTCTGTATATCGGAACAACCACTGTAATTAATTCTTCCTCCATGCAATGCCTCTCCTTTTCTACTTTTCCTTAAAGGTCTTATAGGTTCAATATGCGCTTACCTGCTTCAAGCATTCTTTTCATAAATGCACCTATGCCCTCTTCTTTCAACACAATCCATGCATCATAGACTTTCAAGCCATATTTTCCACATTTCGTATAAATATTCATTCTTTTCTGAACTTGCTTTTTTTTCAGCCTCAGTTGTCCAGCTTCCGGCGTAATGATGAATTGAATATGTATTTTTCTTTGTCTCTGCTGTTCCATCGCTCAGCAACATAGGGCAAAAGTAATCTGAAGAAAAAATCTTTACATCTCCCAAATCTTGAGTTTGATCCACTCTCTTAAGCCCAAACATTTCCAAAACATCTGTCGTAATTACCGGACAAGGCGTAAGATCTAACGTTTCATCCTCATTAGTAAATTGTCGCGTCAAATAACTTTCAAGATTTGCTTTAATAACCGGATTTCCTTTTTCTCCACCAAATCCAAGTCCTGTTGCCACAAGACGACCTCTTTCAAACCCCTTAAAAGCATGTTCTATTAATAAATCATCAAGACTTTTTACAAGTTCGACATCTGTATCCAAATAGATTCCGCCTTCAGAATACACAATGTCCAAACGTGCAACGTCTGACACAAATGCCCATTTCTTCTTTTCGTATGCCTCACGGCAAAAAGGATACTTTTCAAAATTATAGTTACTCTCATCCCACCGTTTTATTTGGTAATCTGGGCAAAATTCCTTCCAACTTTGAATACATCTTTCCACATACTCTGGGAGTTCATTGCCACCAAACCAGCAATAATGAATCACTTTAGGTATCATGTTAACCTTCCTTTTTGCAGAAAGGTTACAGTTGCTACTTCAGTGAAACAAAACTATGATTCGATGTAGTTTCTTTTTTATCGCATCCTTAAATTTCCTAGATGGGCTATGCCACGATGCCGAAAAATGATGAACACAACATGTCTCACTCACAATTTCAGTTTTTCCTGTATATCCATTGTATGCCGTAAAATACCAAGACGGATATATAGTCAAATCACCAATTGCCTGTACCTTATCTGCCAACTCAATATTATACTTTTTCTTTATGAGATCGGCCAAAATCTGCGTATTAGACATACTTGCACTTTGAGATGAGAAGCTGTTATTCTGATAATATTCCAACATCTCATAACAGATTTCATGTTTCGGCGCAAATGCAAGAAATCCCGTTCCTATCGTTTTATATTCGTCTTCAACGCCAAGAATTGCCGACTTTCCTTTTAATAGAGATGTAAAATCTTTTATCACTTCGACATCAGTGTCGAGATACACCCCCCCACATTCATATAAAGCATGGATTCGAGCAACATCGCTTACAAAAGCCATCTTGCCAGCCTGTATAGCTTCTTTTGCGTAACTGTACTGATCAATCGGGAAGTTACTTTCATCCCATTTCATCACTTTATAATCCGGAAAATTTTTCTTCCATGTTTCAACATATTTTTTATACTGTTCCGGCAACGGTTTTCCACCGAACCAACAGTAATGAATAATGTGCGGTATCTCCTTCATCGTTTTTCCTCACTCTGTTTTCGCTATGTTTTTTATCACCCTCGTCGGACTCCCAACCGCTACGCAATAGTCCGGCACATCTTTAGTAACCACTGAATTGGCCCCAATAACGCAATACTTCCCAATTTTCACATTGCCTACTATCACTGCATTGATTCCAATGTAAGAACCTTCTCCAATGGAAACTCTCTGACCTCTTTGTACAATTCCTTGATCAATCACCGGAATCTTTATGTTGCGGTATTCATGATCACAATCAGTTATGTACACATTTGGCGACAGGAGAACTTTTTCCCCAATTTCCAAGGAGTTGGCAATGGAAATTCTGCATCGTTCACCGATTTCAGAGCCCTTGCCGATTCTTACCGTCCCCCCGACCAGATTTGGGCAAAAGGTCGTACGGTCACACCATCTTCTAATACAATATTACTTTTTCCTTTTAAAGTGCAATTCTTTCCGATGTAGATGTTTTTCCCTGCTTGGACTTAAAATCGCTTTGCTTGTATTTTTCCAAGTAAACCTTTTACTGCCGCTTTTATCATTACTTCGTCTCCATCTGCTGTGCAATATCAGCATCCACGATTTCCTCGCCGGTCTTATGCTTCAGCTGCTCTTTGGATGCTTCACTCAGGCCATTGTTGATCACGCAGTTCATATCGCAGGTGCTGCACTTGTCCAGATCCTCTTTGGTGACTTTGCCATCCCGGTAGTCACGACAGATCTTCAGCTCGTACATACTGTATGGATGCTTGGTAAACAGCGCCTTGAACTTGTGAACCAAAACCCAAGTGGCGGGCTTCCAGATATACTTGTGCATAGCCGGGCTGACAGAACCAATCATCCAGCAGTCACGGTCGCAGCAACGAACCTTTGCACGAACCTTCTCTGCTTCCGGGCTATTCCACAGTTCATCCCAAGACTGATTGTTTAGGTTGCCCATGACCTCTTTATCCTTGGTGCCATTGCAAGGCATGACATCGCCATACGGGTCAATGAAGAAGGTATCAAAACTCATATCGCAAGGCAGCAGACGCTTCTGGCCATAGATGTAGTTGATTAGACCGTGGTTAAAGTAGGCACGGAACCATTTCTTCGGGCTGTTGCTGCGGAGCAATTCATTGACCAGATTCTCAAAGTTTTTTGCAACCATCGGACGATCGTGGATGATATTCTTAGCCTCAACAAAGTAGAAGCTGTTGTGCAGAGAGGCGGTAGCAAACTCCATGCCCATCTCGTCGGAGATCTTGTACAGAGGAACAAGGTCAGGAGCATTCTTGTCTTGAACGGTCATACCGAAACCGACATCCTTCATGCCCATCTCACACAGTTTCTTCAGCGTGCCATAACCACGCTGGTAGCCATTCTGCAGGCCGCGAATCTCGTTGTTGGTCTGCTCCAGACCTTCGATAGAGATACGAATACCGATCTGAGGGAACTCTTTGCACAGGTCAACGATACGGTCAGTGAAGAAACCGTTGGTCGAAATAACGATACGGTCAGACTTCTTGTACAGTTCGCGCACGATATCCTTCAGGTCGGTACGGATGAACGGCTCGCCACCGGTAATATTGGTGAAATACATCTTCGGCAGTTTCTTGATGGTCTCGATGCTGATTTCCTCTTCCGGCTTGGAAGGTGCTTTATATCGGTTGCACATAGAGCAACGAGCGTTGCAACGGTAAGTGACGATGACAGTACCATTTAATTTCTTTTCTTCAGACATGATTAACTCTCCTATTGTTTACTCTCTCTTTTAAGAATGTTTCGACTTTATTTAAGAACCACTTGGCACATACCGAGAACACAACTGAACCGCAGATGACTGCAACAGCTGTGAAAATATATGCGAGCAGACCGTTTCCAAATAGATGAACAAGGTGCAATTTTTCAAGCACACGATAAATTACCATGTGGCACAGGTAAATCTCGAAGCAGATACCACCGAGGAACTTGGCGACTGGATTGACCAGTACCCCCCGATTGCATCCGAGGGTATAGACCAGTGCTACCACACAGAAGAACAATATTGTGAGCGTAGAACCACCTAATGTAAAATACGCAACTGTGGCAATTAGCAGAATTGCTCCGGCGATGACCTTGTACTTTGATGCAAACTTGGCCAGTTTCTTCCGATAGAGGAAAATCAGGCCCCCGGCGATAAAATAGATTGCACAGTACAGAATGTTTGTCCTTGCACTAAAATTCACTGCCACTCTATCTGCAATGTGGCTTTCATCAAAGAAATATGTACTGCACACAAAGTTATAGATTGCAGCGCAGATAAATGCCAACTATGCGCGTTTCTTGTTTTCCAGCAGGAAGCAGAAAAATGGAAACAGCAAGTAAAACGCAAAAATCACTGCCAGCGTCCAACTCACACCTATAACCGATATATTCATATTCGGCAAGAGTCCTTGACAGAGTGTCAGGTTTACAAAAACCTCATACAGCGCACTTTTACTAGGTGACATTACGAAGTCCAGCACACAGAGCAATGCGAAATATGGCCAGATCTTGCTGTACCGTTTTTTGTAAAAATCCGCCACACCGATTTCCTGATCCTTGAATTTCTGGTAATAGCCACAGCACATACCAAAACCGCTGACCATCATAAAAAGGAAAACGAGGTTTGTGAAAGATGGTATCAGTTTCTGAAACACAAACCCGTTCAATCCGAACTTGCCATTTGCCAAAATGTGCATCAGTGCAATTCCTAATATGGCATATGCCTTCAGACCATCTATTCCTTCATATCTTTCTTTCATCCCGCAAGCATCCCCCTCAATGTCTTTGCATATTTTTCCTCTGAACACTCACTTTCAAGGAAACTCTTAAACTTTGCCGCACTAACATCAGCTTCTTCTCTATTCTGCAAATAGTACTGGATTTTATTTTTCCAATCTTCAATATCCCTTCCACACAAAGCACCTCTGCCATCGGCGAAATACTCCTGTGTAGTTACCGTATCCGACGTAATCGCCATTTTCCCATTGGCGGCTGCCTGATAAAAAGCAATCAATCCAGCCGGTGCTTCCGTATCCAACGGTGTAACTACCAACTGTGACTGACACATGAACTCAAGGAATTCCTGCTCAGGAATATCAGACTTCACCACCATATTTTTGCCAAAGTTCTCTTTGTACTCTTCATACTTATCCTTCGGCATAACACAGTTGAATGTAACTTCCGGCATCGCCTGTGCAATTCTAATCAAAAACTCCCAGTCGCGACCGTTCTGGCCGTCGCAGAACACGGTATTCGGATTAACTTTTCCTTCATATTCAATGCTATAACCACCATGATAGGTGTCATGCAGCAGCGTGTACCTCTTATGGATTCCGAGCATTTCATTCAAATGCTCACCGTACTTCTTGGAAGTCACAGTTGCCTGAACCTTTCTCGATTTCAGCATTGGCTTATATAAAAACTTTGCCAGCTTATTTTTTGCAGTTGCTTTATCTTTGAGCAGGATATTTAGCGCAATAATCTTTCTATTTTTGAACTGTACTTTACACAAACACCAGCACAAAACTGCCATGAAGTCGTACCAGCATATGATAGTGTCACCCTCCGTCGACTGCTTGATCATATCCTTGCAAGCTGCCAGCATTTCTTTGGTGGAATTACATTTCTGTGGAGGATAAATCTGCCGAATCTCGGCTGTTTCATAGCCGTTCAGAAATGTCATATTCTGTTTATCCGCTGGGTTATCGAATAACATATAAATCGCCATATCGTTCCTCTGTTTCCAAAGAAAACGACATGACCACTTATCCTCTCAGATCGTCAGACACTTTTTGACCATCTGTGATAAACAAGCATACTGGGCAATGCTGCACACACAGCCAATCCCTTGTATGGAGCCTTTGCTATAAGTTGCTTTTCTCCTGCAAATTTTCCATAAACAAGGTATTGAACCGCACCCTTCAATCGGTATTTCAGCTTCAGTTTAGGCCGCATGAACTCCTTTGCTCGTTCCATACAGCCGTATGGTGAGCGAATATTGTTTTTTCTTCTGTTCTTCGTCAGTCCGTCCTCCAAGTAGTTGCCTACATAGATTGCTCGATTTATATGAACCATCTGGTATTTCATGGCCATCCGAATCCACACGAGATCCTCTCCCAGAAACTTTTCATTTCTGTACTCTGGAAACGGAAACTCTTTCAGACATCTTGTATAAAAGACTTCTGCCTTGTCTGCCTGCGTATCGTCCGCGTTGATTCGACATTCAATGTATGTTCCCACTTTCTCATCCGGCTCAAATGGCTTTCCATTGATGTTTCCGTCCGGGAATCTTCTCAGGAAGGAATAACCACACAGGTCTTTTCTCTCCTTATATTTTTTGTGGTACTGAAGAGTCGTTTCGATTGCGTCCGGCACAAGCGTATCATCAGAATCAACAATAAAGGTCAGTTCCGAGGTTATCTGTTTCACACCAACATTCAGTGCCGTGTGCTTGCCACCGTTTTCTTTGTATATGTACCGCATCGGAAATTCGGCTTTTTTCCGCATCTCCTCTGCTATTTTTTTAGTGTCATCTGTACTTCCATCGTCAACCAGAAGCCATTCAAAATCCTTTATAGTCTGCTTCTGTAATGACTGATATAGGTTATTCAGTGACCCCCCCCGATTAAATGTGGGGGTCAGCACTGTTACAATCATCGTTCTCCCTCCTGTAACTTACTGATACACCTTCATAATTTTCTCGTAATACTCATCAATGGTATCGAAGCTGATGTCCTTACAGTTCGCACTGTACTCCGCACACCGCTTCTTATCACCCCAGAGCTTCTCGATCTTCTTCTTCAGATCTTCAGCATTTCCGCTTTCAAACAGCTCACCAGTCTTGCCAACCTGAATCAACTCCGGGATGCCACCAATGTTCGCACCCAGCACCGGTGTGCCATACATCTGGGATTCCATTACGGAGAACGGACAGTTCTCATACCACTCGGACGGGTAGATAGAGAAGCGTGCCTCACGGATAAGCTTTTCCAGTGCCTCGCCTTTCTGGAAGCCAACATTCTTGATGTTCTTAATACCATTTACCGTCTCTTCCAGAGGACCGATGCCGGCGAAGATAAACTGCACATCCGGCAGTTCTTTACAGACCTTGATGAGCGTGCCGATACCCTTCTCCTCCGAGAAGCGGCCGAAGTAGAGGACGTAATCCTTCTTCGGAGTCTCTTTCCACTCCACCTTATCGATGAAGTTGTGCATTGCCACGGTCTTTGTTGCAAACAGCGGGTTGCTGTCCATCTTGCTCTTCATGAACTCGGAGCAACAGATCATGGTGTCAATGTACTTATAGGTACCTTTCCACTTCCAGAACTCCGCTTCCATCATGCCGATGGCTGACTTCGCCGTTGAGCCGTGGATGCACTTGTCTTTCATACAGTTCACGAAATGGCCGCCGAGGCACTTCTCACAGTTCTGGTGAGTATTCGGATTGTTCAGCATGTGGTTCGGGCAGACCAGCTGGTAGTCATGTGCCGTGAAGATGATTTTACAATCTCTTCCGGTCTCCTTACGCCACTTCACGATTTCCAGAATGATGGAAGGTGTCAGCTGGTAGTTAAAATTGTTCAGGTGACAAACATCCGGCTTGAAGTCATCTAGTACTAGTCTTAATTTTTCTCTTGTTTCCTTGCTGTAGATAGTTTTGATCGGGTAGGTCAGTTTGCTCAGTTTGCTGCCACCGTGGAAGTCCATATCAGATGTATAAGCATTGACACGGTTACCCACGCAGCGGCCTTCGTGCTCCATACCGAAGTACTGAACCTCGTGTCCGTGCTGCTCCAGTGCCTCACCCAATTTGAATATATACGTCTCACTTCCGCCGTTTCGGTGCAGAAATTTATTCAAAATCAGCGTCCTCACGTTGTATTTCTCCTTAATTCTATGTTCTATTTCACTACCTCTGTTCAGATGAAGCACTTCCAATGTGTTGTTCATAAACCAGAGTGCTCCATACAAACACAGGTAGTGATACTGAAAGTTCTTATGATAAAATCATCTGCTGTTACTGAACCTAGGTAGCGAGATAAAAACTGCTCTCGCAGCTCCACCCATCTCTCAAAAAATGCCGTAAATACGCCATTTTTCCGGTGTTTTCACTATGTACATCTCACTACCTGCGTTCGGTTAGAGGAGGTTATTTATTATCAATACTTTCATCAATTACTCTCTCCTATACAACTTCATCGTTTCTTCTACAACATCATTCCAGTTGTATTTCTCACAGATAAAGTCAGTTGCCTTCAGCTTCATCTTTATAACCTTTTCAGAATGGTCACTGGCATCTTGTATTTTTTTTCTAAGGTCATTTACATCCGATTTATTGAAGACCAAAGCTTTATCTTCTACAACCTCTGCACACTCTGGAATGTCTGAAACCAAACAGCAATTTCCATAACTCATGGCTTCCAACAGACTTAAAGGCATTCCTTCCAAATCGGAAGGTAACGTGTAAATATAGGCATTGCTGTACAACTCATCCAACATCCGCCCCTGAACAAATCCAGTAAAGATAATCCTTTCATCGTCTCTTGCCAACTCGTTCAATTCTTTCATAAAAGAATCTGTGTCACTGGAACCACCAGCGATAACCAGTTTTTTATCTGTCTTAACATCCTTAAATGCTTCAATCAGATACCGAATCCCCTTCTCAGGTACCAACCGGCCAAGAAAGAGAAAATATGAATCTTTTGTAAGACCATATTTTTCTGTAATGATTTCTGCGTTTTTAATAGCTGGACGATTCACTCCATTAGGAATAAAATGTGTTTTTCTACCATATGTTTCCTGAAAATAATTCTGAACACCTTTGCTCAGAACGATTATTTCATCAGCATATTTCACTGCATTTCGTTCTCCCTGGCGGATAAATTTTGAACCAAATCCATTTTTCCATTTTTCTCTTTGCCAATCGATTCCATGTATGGTTACTACAACTTTTTTTCCGAATAATTTGGGCAACCACGCAAAAAATGCTGGTCCTTCAGCATGAATATGTACTACGTCGTATCTTCCAAATGCACAGCATAGAGCCGCAAAAAAAGAAGAACTAACTGCTGCCAGTCCCTTTTTTTCAATAGTGGGAACTGTCTTCAGTTTTATCCCCTTATATTCGTTTTTAATTTTTGCATCATATTCTGCGCCGCTTACATGATGACCGGCTCTGTTGTAACAAACAACTGTATGTCCGTCTCTCACCAGACGGGTACACAGTTCTTCCACAACAATTTCCACGCCACCTTCCCGACTGGGTATTCTCTTATGCCCAAACATCGCTATCCGCAGCGGCTCTTTAATCTTTTTTCTTCTCAATACTTTCCATCCTTACAGAAGATGCCCGCATCTTCTTACTAGTATTTTTAATCAATCCTATATATTCACATTCTTATAACTTCGAATACACCCCGCACCATAAGGGCACAGTTCTTCGGCGACGCCTGCGTTGGGCCGCCTGGCGGTATTCAACCGGAAAGGAGGCGTCATTGGCGCTTCCTCTCTTGCTGATCACTCAGCATTTATATATAAGAGGCATTTCTGCCGCTTATTAACTTGGTTTGTTGTTTTTCCGGAAGCTTTCCTGACATTTACGGCCCAGGTTTCGGGCGCCGTTCAGGAAGCGGTTGACCTGATGGCCGTTCTGGCAGATGAACATGCTGCCCTGTTTTTTTCCGGTGGCTCCGCAGATGGAACATTGCTTTTCTGTTCCGTCGGCGCGCAGCTCAAGTACCAGGATTCCTTCTGCCCAGGCTTTATATTTCAGATAATTCCGGATGCGGATACTTAAGTGAAGGGGCGAATAATTGCCGCTTCTGTACATGGATATCCTGGAAAAATCTTCATCATACTCCGGCAGTACCAGTATCCCGGTGTGTTTTTCTTTGCAGAAATCTATGATCTCCTTGCTGACCTGATGTGCATAATGTTCATTCAGGTGCTTGAGATGCATGTAATATTTCCTGTTTGGCTGACTGACGTTGTCTTTATCGGTAAATGCCCTGGATGCTTCTACTTTTTTCAGCAAAGCTTTGCAATGATGTCGGTATGCATTTCCGCCTCTGCAGTTTTTTACAGCCAGCTGGCTGGATCCTTCGTCCAGAACTGTGCATACTGCAAAGCTGTCCGTATTGGTAAAGCGGACGCTGCATACTCTGGCGCCTTCCTGCATTCGTTCCTTTGCTGTCCGGGCATCGAAGTTCTCCTGCTTGACAGGTACATGGAACATGAGCCATTTTTCCTCATGAACCAGCGTCGGTGAGAGGATCGTTGCTTCCTTGGGGAAAGGGCGTCCTGTAAGTCCGCAGGGTACCCAGATCCATTTCTTTCCGTTCCAGAGCTTCAGCACTACGGAGGTGTCTGTCAGGTCTCTGTACATTCCCTTGAAAAAGGTGATGTTGGCATCGATCTTTTCGGGGAAGCTTTCTGCGCTTGCTGCGGTCTTTACTGCCATTGCAGCTTTGTTCATGGCAGATCTCCGAAAGTAAACGGGGAGCTTTCCGCCTGGCGGGATGTACTTTGGTTCTCTTCCGTCTCTTCCGGGAACAGTGAGTTTTTCCAGATGTCCCTGGATGGTCAGCAGATTTTCGGCCCAGAGCTCTTCGCTTTCTTTCAGGAGCTCATAGTAAAATGCTACGGCTTCCCGATACAGGGCTTCGGTTATTTCGATCATCTGCTTTTCCGGACAAAAGAGCCGCATTTTCCATGTTTTGATACTGTATCCTGTTTTCATGGCATCTCTTTCTGCTGTCAGGTATCGCTTAATATCTTCATTAGCGAAAAAGAGCTTGAAACACTGTTAAATGCTGCTTTTTTCGGCACAGTTGACCACGATTTTGACCACTAATAATTGGAAAGAAAAAGGAAAAAAGCTTGAAAAGTATTGATTTTATGCGGATTTACGCAAGAAAAAAGTGACCACTTTTTGTGACCACTAATGTTAGATTTCGATGATTATCAGACTGTTTATTCACTTTTTGATAGAAAACGACTGCATATGATGCTTAAAAAACGACATTATTAGCATGCTTCATGTCTTTGGCACGCCTTGACAAAGGAAAATATCAATGGTATCCTTACATATGGCTGTAAAATATATCTTTTTTGGTCTGTGACTAATGAAGATAATAAGCGACACATTTCCCATAATCCACGAGCTGTCCAAGTATATTTTCTCTTGTACCAGCTCTTTTTTTATGTCTAATCGACATTTCCATGCCCAAATGCTATACTATACCCGCAGGCCGCGCGTTCTGGCTTTTGGCCTGCTAAATTTCAGAAAAGGATTTTTTTCTATGGAGAGAATTATTACCTATACGATCTCAACCGGGGAGTCCGGGGAAAATGTTCTTGGATTTCTTCGGAAGAAGGGGTTTTCCAAACATATATTGACTACTATGAAGCGGGCGGAGCATGCGATCCTGTTGAATGGGGAGCCGGCTTTTGGCAGGACAGTTCTAAAAGAGGGGGATGTTCTTCGGATCCTTGTTCCGGAAGAGGTCAATGAGTCAGATTCCTCTATCATTCCGGTGCCGCTGCATCTGGATATCCTGTATGAGGATGAGGATATCCTTGTGCTGAACAAGCCTGCTGATATGCCTGTGCATCCCTCTGCCGGGAACTATGAGAATACTCTTGCCAACGGTGTTGCCTGGTATTATAAGCAGCAGGGGAAGGCTTTTGTCTACCGCTGCATCAACCGGCTGGACAGGGATACCACCGGGGTGCTGGTGCTGGCCAAGAATCCTCTGAGCGGGGCTCTTCTCTCCGCCCAGATGAAGCAGCGCCAGATCCGGCGTACCTATCTTGCCCTTACTGACGGGATCCCGCCGGAAAGGGGGACGATCTCCGCTCCTGTTGCGAGAATGGATGCTTCTGTGATCACAAGGGAGGTTAATTTTGAGCGTGGGGAGGCTGCCGTGACTCATTATGAGCGTCTTGCAGTCAGCAATGGATATGCTCTTGTGGAGCTGCATCTGGATACGGGGCGGACTCATCAGATCCGGGTGCATATGAAGTATATCGGCTGTCCGCTGCCGGGGGATTTTCTGTATCATCCGGTTTTTGACCGGATCGGACGCCAGGCCCTGCATTCCTTCCAGCTGGAATTTGCACACCCCATCACCGGGGAGCCTATGTGTTTCCTGGCACCTGTGCCTGAGGATTTCCGCAAAGCATTTGCGCAGTAAAAAAATCAGCTGTCCGGTAGGTGTTTCCTGCACCGGCAGCTGATTTTTTTATTGTTTTCATTTATTTTTTTTGTAGATCACAAGGAGTCCCTTGAGCAGAAGGTCCTCATCCAGAATGATTTCTTTCTTACAGTGAGAAATGATCTTTTTTGCAAGACCGCCTGTTGCGATCACGGTTGTTTTCTCACCAAGTTCTTCTTCCACCCGGTCAATGATCCCGTCGATAGCTGCTGCGTTGCTGTAGAGCACGCCGCTTTTCATGCATTCGATGGTGTTGCGCCCGATCACATGCTTCGGGGCATCGATGCTGATCCCGCTGAGCTGGGATGCCCTGGCTGTCAGTGCATCCAGGGATATTCCGATGCCAGGAAGGATCATTCCGCCAATGTATTGTTTTTTTCTGTTGACAACCGAAACTGTAGTGGCGGTTCCCATATCGATCACAATAAACGGAACCGGATATTCATTTAATCCTGCCACAGCGTCTGCCACAAGATCCGCGCCCAGCTGTCCGGGATTGTCCATCATGATGTTCAGACCTGTTTTTACTCCTGGTCCCAGGACCATGACTTCTTTTTTGAGGATCTTTTCTGCTGCCAGCTTGGCAATGTTGGTGATCTGCGGGACTACAGATGAAATGATACAGCCTTCTATGTCTGCCTTTTTGATGTGGTAGATTTCCAGTAAGGTTTTCAGGTCTACGGCATATTCCAGTTCTGTTTTTGTTCTTACGGTAGCAAGTCTCTCGATGAAGTATGTTTTCTGATCATCGATGCAGCCCACGACTATGTTGGTATTTCCAATATCAATTGCTAATATCATAATTTTATTTTCCCTGTCTTTATGCTTTTGTCTTCTCACGGCTGATCTGTGCGGATGGGATCAGATGTGCCTTGGAAAGTGCAGCTCCCACTGCTCCTGTGATCACTGTGGAGGAAATCATTTCGCATACTGCGTTGATTCCTACCATGAGACAGCAGCCGATGATGATGTTATGACCGCCCATCAGATTTTTTACATAATCGGTATTTCCGAACAGTCCTACAAGTGCTGCCATGAAGAACAGTGTATTCAGGAATGCGGAAAAGAATCCGGTTACTGCACATGCCACATAGGTATTGCTGACCTTTCGCATGCCTTTAAAAATATATCCGAGGCAGATACCGTCCAGAAGACGTGGGATGAAGCGCTGGATAAAGGCAAATACCGGATTGATACCGAAAAGCACAACTCCCATTGCACTGGAGCCGCCTACTCCTATGCACTGGAGAAAGCTGGTCAGGCCGAAGATCGCACCTGCCACGGCTCCTCCTACGGGTCCAAGGACGACTGCACTGATGGCTACCGGGATCACATTAAAGGAAATGGCCAGTGGCCCGATGTTCAGATATCCCAGTGGTGTGTAGGCCATCAGCAGAAGGATTGCTGCCATCAGGCCCAGTAACGTAAGCTGCGCTGTTGTAAATCTGTTGTTTTTCATTTCTTCTCCTCCTTGTTACCGTTCCGCTCTGTGAATATTTCCGGAAATACAGCATTTTCCGGCGTTTTCTGCGGATACAATACGGTGATGGAAAGCGGTGATCTTTTTGTTCCGCTTTTCGTTGTTAAAACCGGCTATCTGACCGGTTCTGTAGCTATGCTTCTGCCTTTGTGGTAAGCAGAAGGATCTTATCCAGGATCTTTAACGCTGCATCCTCCTTGCTCATAAGCGGGAGTGACACTTCTTCGTCCTGTGTGATCAGAGTCAGGACGTTGGTATCTCCCTGGAATCCGGCGCCTTCTACCTTCAGGTTGTTGGCTGCCACCATATCCAGGTTTTTCTTCTCAAGCTTGGCTCTGGAATTACGGAGCATGTCTTTGGTCTCCATGGAAAATCCGCAGAGGAACTGACCCTGCTTCTTGTGCTGGCCCAGATATTTCAGAATGTCGTCTGTCCTCTCGAGCTCTATGGAAGCCTGATCGTCTTTTTTCTTAACCTTGTCTTCGCTGACCTGCTTCGGACGGTAGTCTGCCACTGCGGCAGCCTTGATGATGATATCCTGTTCATCACTTAAACCGGTGACTGCCTCGAACATATCTCTGGCGGATGTCACAGGTACGACCTTCACAAAAAGGGGCGGCTCAATGGCAGTAGGTCCGCTTACCAGCGTAACCTCCGCTCCTCTGAGCATGGCCATTTTTGCAATGGCGTATCCCATCTTTCCGGATGAATGGTTGGTGAGACAGCGGACCGGGTCGATGGCCTCCTGGGTAGGTCCTGCCGTTACCAGGAGCTTTTTGCCGGCAAGGTCTTTCTGGAAGGCGGCTTCCTTCAGGATATATTCCAGAAGGGTTTCCGGCTCCGGCATTTTTCCGGCTCCGGTGTCTCCGCATGCCAGGTAGCCGCTGGCCGGTGTGATCACCTCATATCCGTAGGTTTGCAGCTTCCGGATATTGTCCTGCACCACAGGATTCTCATACATGGCGGTATTCATGGCCGGTGCAAGGATCTTCTGACACCTGCAGGCCATTACCGTAGTGGTGAGCATATCGTCCGCAAGGCCGTTGGCCAGCTTTCCGATCACGTTTGCACTGGCCGGTGCGATCATCACAACATCTGCCTTCTTGGCAATGGATACGTGCTCTACCTGGAACTGAAAGTTCCGGTCAAAGGTATCCACCAAGCATTTATTCCCGGTCAGTGTTTCAAATGTGATCGGATTGATAAAGTTCGTTGCATTCTCTGTCATCAGTACATGGACATCTGCATGAAGCTTATGTAATGCACTTGCCAGATATGCGATCTTGTATGCAGCAATACTTCCTGTGATGCCAAGAAGCACTGTTTTCCCTTTCAGCATCCTTGTCCCTCCTGTCAGTCAACCATACGGATACTCTCGATCACCGGCTGCTGATCCTTTGCAATAGTTCCGTTGCCGTCTGTCGGCTTGGCATCCTTGCAGATCTGATCTACAATGTCCATCCCGGAGGTCACGTGCCCGAATGCGGCATAGTCGCCATCCAGATGTGTGGAATCGGACTGTACGATAAAGAACTGGGAGCTTGCGCTGTCCGGATCTGTGCTGCGGGCCATGGAAATGGTTCCTCTTACATGAGAAATATCGTTCTTCACTCCATTGCTGGAAAATTCGCCCTTGATGGTATCCTCTGCTCCGCCGGTTCCGTCTCCGTTTGGATCTCCGCCCTGGATCATAAATCCGTCAATGATCCGGTGGAAGGTCAGACCGTCATAAAAATTGTCCTGTACCAGCTTTACAAAGTTTGTGACTGTAATGGGTGCAGTGTCTGCATCCAGCTCTACATCGATCTCGCCATAGTCCTTTACGGTGATGGCAGCATGATGGGTTCCTGTCAGCTGCTGGCTGGTATCGATCACAGTTGTTCCTGCCATTTGTGCATCCTCGGAACCATCGGAAAATTCTCCGTCTGCGCTGTCTGTATCCTCTGTACTGTCTGCAGAAGCTTCGGTTTCATGTGAAGTGTCCCCTGCATTACCGGAAGCCTCCTGATCATCGGCGCTTTCTTCATGATCTGAAAAGCCTGCCGCCTCAGCCTCCTCCTCGGATACTGCATTGGCTGCTGTCTCTTCATCTACGCCTGTCTGTCCTTCTGAGGTTTCTTCCTCCAGAGATTCTTCCTTCTTGTCTGCTTTGTCAGAAGTGCTGTCTGTGCTTCCGCATCCGGAAAGCATTCCTGCGGTAAGAGCTGTCGCAAATAATACGGCTAAAACCTTACGTTTCATATTTATAAGTCCTCCTTATCAGATCCCGAAAACGCCTGTTCCGGCATTTTCAGGTGAGCTTTTCACTCTCCCCCTGTAAGCTTTTCTCAGTTTAACATCATCTTTTCATAAAGTCAACTTTGCACGGAACCAGGTACAGGAGTTACTATTCACTCCGTTTTCAGTAACGTGCAGGATTCCCTTTGTTTTTGCCTTGTATCTCTTCCGGTTCTCTGCTAAAATCATGTATGGAGCTTATCATGGGCTCCGTACATATAAGAAAGTGAGGAATCAACATGGAAAAGATCACAAGTTTTACCATTGACCATATCAAGCTTCAGCCTGGCGTATACGTTTCACGTAAGGATCCGGTCGGAGATCAGGTGATCACCACCTTCGATATCCGTATGACTTCTCCCAATGAGGAGCCTGTTATGAACACAGCCGAGCTTCATGCCATGGAGCATCTGGCGGCTACCTTCCTGCGGAACCATAAGGAGTTTGGCCCGAAGGTCATTTACTGGGGTCCTATGGGCTGCCGTACCGGAAATTATCTTCTTCTTAACGGGGATTATGAATCCAGAGATATCGTTCCGCTGATGATCGAAATGTTTGAATTTATCCGCGATTTTGAGGGTGAGATCCCGGGAGCTTCTCCCAAGGACTGCGGAAATTATCTGGATATGAACCTTGGCATGGCAAAATATCTGGCAAAGAAATTCCTGAACGAAGTTCTCTACGATATCAAGCCGGACCGTCTTGTTTATCCGGAATGATCTGCGGGTACGATCCGCTAGCATGATCCTTGTGTTCTGAACGGACTGGACTATATGCCGAAACAAAAAAACAGGCTGCCTGTATCGATGTTCTTTCATCGGATACAGCTGCCTGTTTTTTGTTATATCAAGGAGATATCTGCAATTGAAGCAGGATCAGGATTTCCCTGATCTGGTCAAAAGCCTGTAGTCTGTGCTCTACTGTGCTGCTTCTGCGGTAGTATCTTCTGCGGTAGTATCTGCTGCCACTGCTCCTACCGGCGGTGTTGTGCTGACGTAATCGCCGGATGCGTAGCAGGTCTGGCCATTATAATCCACACGGATCCATCCATTGTCACAGACACCGGTACACTTCAGGGATTCTCCGGAAAGGACACCTGCCACAAACTCTGCCTCTGCATTGGCGTCAGAACGTAAATTCACACCCTCCACTGCATAGTAGGTGGCATCCTGAGCCTGTACGTTGATGCCGCTTGGGGTCTGCTCCGTAGCTGCTGTCTGTGCTGCGGGATCTGCTGCCCCGGCTGTGGTGGAGTCTGCTGCCGCTGCTGCTCCGTCCGCTGTGGAATCTGCTGCTGCCTTCGGTGTAGGTGTTGCAGTTGCCTTCGGCTTCTCTGTGGGCTCCGGCGTCGGTGTGGAATCTACTACTGTTACCACTGCATCGGTTCCTTCCTCATATCCACAGCCCTGTGCAAGGAAAGCCGCGCCTATTATCAAAGCCATAATACATTTTTTCTTCATTTTATCTGATTCCTCCTTATACGCCGGTAAAAAATTCTCTGCGTCCAATATACACGATTCTGCAATATTATGCAAGTCCTGGCCGGTTCTTTCACATATTTACCGGCTCAAAAAGCACCCGGACAGTTCCGCCGCAGATCATCCCCAGATCTCCTGCCCCCTGTCCCAGCTCGTAAACCTTTGTTTCCGTATTTCGGATATTTACTGCGTGTTTTCCGGCTTCAAACTCCACTTTTCCGCCGCCGATGCTTCCTGCCGTGCTTCCGTCCCGGAATACGAACATCTTGCTCCCAGTTCCTCTTGGTGAGGAGCCCTTCTTCTCGATGATCGTGACCATGGTTCCCGGTGTCCTGCGGCGTACTGCTGCCTCCACCTCCTCATCACAGTAGGTGCGGAAATGCCGGTTCTTTTCCTGCACGATCTCTGCCATGATGCTCACGGCGATCTCAGCCGGCATCTGTCCTCCGATGGGAAGTCCGATGGGGGCATGGATCTGATCCAGCTGTTCCTCCGTAAATCCCTCTTTCAGGAGCTTTTCCCTGGTGATCCGCACCTTTGTCCTGCTTCCGATCATTCCGAAATATGCAAAGGGTCTCTTAAGGATCGCTCTTGCACAGGCGGAATCCCCCAGATGGCCTCGTGTCACCACTACATAGTAGGCATTTTCATAGGGAGGGATCCTGTCGGACAGGGTATCAAACTCTCCAAAGATCCTCTCATCTGCCATGGGAAATCTTTCCTCCGTCACAAATTCCTCCCGGTCATCCATGACTGTTACATGAAAGCCCAGCATCCTGCCGATCTCTGCTACCGGAAGAGAAACATGGCCGCCACCCAGTATGATCAGCCTGGGATTCTTCTCGTAGGTTTCCACAAATATCTCCCGGTCTCCGTTTTTCACAACGCCGGTTTCCACAGCTGCTTCCACAGAAGCCTTCAGGAATTCTTCTGCTTCTTTATTTCTTTCTGCTCTCTTCGGATAAAAAAAGCTGCTTTCTTCCAAAAGATATTTCAGCCCGGCATCCTTTCCGTTCAGAAGGATCCCTGTTTTTACACGCCCTCTTTTTTCTACCACATCATATATTGTCTGATACATTCTCTGTGTCCTTTCTGTCCGTCTTTCGCGGTTTATTCCGCGGCAAGCTCCTTTACCGCCCCGGCAGCAGTGTCCACCTCTTCTTCCGTATTAAAATAAGAAAAGCTAAAGCGGACAGTTCCTGTTTTTTCGGTTCCCAGTGCTTTGTGCATCAGCGGTGCACAGTGGCCGCCGGCTCTTACACTGATTCCGTACTCTTCATCAAGGACCATGGCCACCTCTGCCGAATCCATCTCTGCAATATTCAGAGTCACCACAGGGGAGCGTTCTTCCCTGGAAAAATCCCCGTACAGGGTAATTCCCGGAATTTCCTTTATCTGGTCATAAAAACGCCACATCAGCTGCTGCTCTCTTTTTCGGATCTGTTCTGTTCCGGTTTCCCTGATCCAGCTGATTGCTGCACCAAGACCTGCGATCCCGTGGCTGTTCAGGGTTCCTGCCTCCAGTGTCTCCGGCATATCCTGCGGATGCTCTCTCTGAAAGGTGAGGACGCCGCTTCCGCCTACCTTCAGAGGCTCCACAGATACCCCCGGCCGGACACAGATGGCTCCTGTGCCCTGGGGTCCCATAAGGCCCTTATGTCCGGAAAAGCAAAGAATATCTATATGATCTTTTTTCATGGAAATCGGAAATACTCCTGCTGTCTGGGCAGCATCCACAATAAAAAGCTTCTGGTGCTTCTGTGCGATCTCACCGATGGCGTGGATATCATTGAGATTTCCTGTCAGATTGGAAGCGTGGGTACAGACGATCACCTTCGTCTCCGGACGGATGGCTGCTTCAAGCTCCGTAAGGGAGATCCGTCCCTTGCGGTCTGCCGGCAGGATCGTAAGCTTCATGCCGTTTTTTTCCAGGCGGTACAGTGGACGGAGCACACTATTGTGATCCATCTCCGTACAGATCGCATGGATAGTTCCCTCCTCTGGATGGAGTGTTCCCTGCAGAGCGATATTGAGCGCTTCCGTGTCATTGGATGTAAAGGCCACACATTCCGGTCCCCATACGTCAAACATCTCTGCGATCTGGCATCTTGTATTAAAAATAAGCCTTGAGGCTGCCATTGCTTCGCCGCTGCTGCCCCTTCCGCTGTTTCCTGCATGCTGCATGGCTTCCACCACAGCACGCGGCACACAGTCCGGCTTATGAAAGCTTGTAGCCGCGTTATCCAGATAAATCATTTCATTCTGCTCCTTGTGATTTTTATCAAATGCCTTTATAATAAACTCTGGCTTTATTTTATACTATCCGAGGAGGTTTTTCCAATGAAAAAAACATCTTTTTTCAACAGTCTGCCATTTAAGCTGCTGGTTGCTGTGATCCTGGGGATCATGGCCGGGCTTATCCTGAACCGGTACAGCACCAACGGAATCTCCATGGCAGTTCTCAATATCACAGTTACTATCAAGTACATTCTGGGCCAGATCATTACCTTCTGCGTACCGCTGATCGTGCTGGGATTTATCGCTCCGTCCATTACCCGGCTTGGCAAAAATGCTTCGCTGATGCTGGGAGTTGCGGTTGTCCTCGCTTACGGCTCCTCTGTTGGCGCAGCGCTTTTTTCTACAGCCTCCGGCTTTCTGATCATTCCACATCTGTCCATCCATTCCTATGCTGCAGGACTGAAGCAGCTGCCGGAGGTGATCTTTGAACTGGAGATCCCGCAGATCATGTCCGTTATGAGTGCTCTTGTGTTTGCAATGATGCTGGGCCTTGCCGCCACCTGGACAAAAGCGAAGCTGATCACAGGACTTCTGGATGAATTTCAGAAGATCGTTCTTTCTCTGGTTGCACGGATCATCATCCCCATTCTTCCGCTGTTCATCGGCACTACCTTCTGCAGCCTTGCCTACGAGGGAACCATCACCAGACAGCTGCCTGTTTTTCTGAAGATCATCGTACTGGTGCTTGCCGGGCATTTTATCTGGATGGCTCTTCTTTACATCCTTGCAGGAATCTATTCCGGAGAAAATCCTCTGGAGGTTGTCCGCCATTATGGTCCTGCCTATCTGACTGCCGTAGGGACCATGTCCTCTGCTGCCACACTGGCCGTTGCACTGCAGTGTGCCTCCAAAGCCAAACCGCTCCGCAAGGATCTTGTCAGCTTCGGGATTCCTCTTTTTGCAAACATCCATCTCTGTGGTTCCGTCCTGACAGAGGTTTTCTTCTGTATGGCGATTTCAAAGATCCTGTACGGCTCCGTTCCCACACCGGGTACCATGGTTCTGTTCTGCCTTCTTCTGGGTATCTTTGCCATCGGAGCTCCCGGCGTTCCCGGCGGAACCGTCATGGCATCCCTTGGTATCATCACCGGAATACTGAAATTCGACAGCTCCGGCACTGCACTGATGCTTACCATCTTTGCACTGCAGGACAGCTTCGGAACTGCATGCAACGTGACCGGCGACGGTGCGCTGACACTGATGCTCACCGGCTATGCAAAGCGCCATCATATTGAGGAGCAGCAACTTGACGTAGAATTGTAAGTTCGGAGCTAAGTCAGGCGGATATTTGCGATCCGATCCGCTTCGTTGCTTGCTCATAACCGGATATCAACTGTTTTATGTCTTTTATGAGAAAATACTGGCTCGAGATGAATTTCCATTGTGACCGTTTCAGGAGTACGGCGGTAATTTTCTGTTCCGTCTTTCTCCTGCGGTCCTGAGATAACGATTTTACTGATCAGCCGGTGGGAACGTTCTTTGTGTTCCAATAGTGGAAGTTTTCAACACCATCCGGATATGCATTCATTTCAAATATGATATCCTGTTTTTTTAATTCTTCCCTATACAATTCAGCTATATATGCCGGACCATTACACCACAGCTTTGTTTTCTCATCATACAGTGCTTTTCCTGTCTTTGAACATAGAAAATCTGTCAATACCTCTTTTCTGTCCTTGCCCGTCTCTTCTGCGATTTCTTCTGTCACCATAGTGATAAGAAGGTCGATTGTATAATCCATTTTTTCTTTTGGAATTGTTACAAGTGGATAATCTGTTCAACAGGTAAATGCCACTCTTCTGAAGCAAGCCGGATTAATCTTGTTTGCATGAAAGTAATCTCTGTTTTCTCACTCATTATGAATCCTCCTTAATTTCTTGGTCAATAAAACTGGAATTGGTTATTCTTTTACGATTTTATCAATGCAGAAATAAACAGCTATCATAATTAAAGATATTACCAATCCAACATAAAACTCTGGAAAAGCAAATTCGATACTATTATGAATACTCATTTTCCCTGTTATATTCATTATGTGCCAAGTAAAAAAATTGTATATTTCAGAAATCACAATTCCTACTACTCCTAATCCACCAAAAACTTTATTGATTTTTTTATTTTTAAATGGAATCCATACACCTATAATAAAAAATAACACAGATATAATGCCTATTGGATTATACAAATTAATTAAACCACTAATCTCTTGTACACCTTTCATTCCACCATACTGGTTTAATAACATTGGTAATAAACTAATAACAAATGCTATTGTTAATATAATCTTCTTTTTTATAAAATACATCTCACTTTCAAATTCCGATTGTTCGAGCTTTTCAAATACTAACGTACTTATTTCTGTTCAATAAGTGATTTATAGTAGTTACCAAAGTCAGCAAGTGAATTAACAATTGGAAGCATTTTTGTTCCGAGTTCCGTTAATCCGTATTCGACTCTCGGTGGCTGCTCATGGTAATCGTGGCGATATGCCAGTCCATCACTCATCATTTGTCTTAAACTATCTGTCAAAACCTTTTGTGAAATACCATCTATACTTCGTTGTAGCTCATTGAATCTCCATGGGCGCTCTTTCAAGTTACGCAAAATCAGCAGTTTCCATTTTCCTCCGATGAGAGATACTGCTGTTGCAACTGGGCATTCCGGTAATTCTTCTTTTGCTCGCATAATTCTCACCTCCGAGTCTATTGTAACACATTCAATTTTGAGTGTACAGTTACAAAAAGGTGCGTACTTGTTTTTGTATGTGTCTCACACTATACTAATGCCATGTAATTAGAAACTACAAATCAACTATGGAGGTATTATTATGACAAATTACACAAAAACAACTATTGGAAAGGAAAACCGAATTGAGCTGCATGAAAAGTTGTCTTTAACAGGTGCAGAAATCAGTTTAAACGAACTACCTGCAGGAGCAAATGTCCCATTTGTTCATTCTCATAAAGAAAATGAGGAAATCTATGGAATTCTTTCAGGTAACGGCAAAGCCATAATTGATGGAGAAGAAATCAGCCTTTCAACTGGAGACTGGCTAAAAATCGCACCTGCTGCAAAGCGTCAGTTTTTTGCATCCGATATTTCCGGAATTACTTATATCTGCATTCAGGTAAAAGAAAATTCTCTGGAACATTTTACAGCAGAGGACGCCGTAATCGGCTAATTAAAAGTATTTATTTACAAAAATGCACAGTTCTCGATAAGCTAAGAACTGTGCATTTCTTTTTTCTTCAATTTTACAATTTCTCTATTTTTCAAACAAGAACTTCTCGATTTCAAATGGCGATAAATAAATCTCTCCACCATCATCAGTTTAATTTTCGTTTAGATTAACGATTTCTTTTTCCTGTATTCTCTGTCCCTCGGATTTCCTCATGATAGAAATAATCTACGATCACCGGATGTCCCTGCGGGACTCTGCCATAAGGCATTTCATTATCCACAAATGGGCAATCATACTTCTTAGCCATTTCCTCAGCTTTTACTTCAAGTGCTTCAAAGTAGCTGCGGTTATGCTTGTTATAGATCTCGTCGTAAAGTGGTACAAGATCAGGATATTTTCCGGCGATATAATCCATAATTGTCTTTTTGAAACCGCCTCGAAGATTGAGATTTTCGAGCCAGAACAGATCGCACTGATCCTTTACCCGCTCAAAGATTGCTTCAAAATCCGTGATACCGGGGAATACCGGAGATACGAAACAGACTGTACGGATACCTGCTTCATATACCTGCTTCATAGCAGCGATACGGCGCTCAATGCTAGAAGCAGAGTCCATATCGTTCTTGAAATTTTCATCTAGTGTGTTGATCGACCATGAAACGGTTACTCGTCCAAGCTTCTTCAGCAGATCAATATCTCGTACCACAAGATCCGACTTTGTGCAGATCAGAATATCTGCGTCACTGCCGATCAGCTGCTCCAGAAGTTTTCTGGTATTCCCGAATTGCTCCTCCTGTGGATTGTAGCCATCTGTCACAGAACCGATGACCACCCGCTGGCCGGCATATTTCTTCGGATTCTTAATTTCCGGCCAATGCTTCACATCAAGGAAAGTGCCCCATTCCTCCTTGTGTCCGGTAAAGCGCTTCATAAAAGAAGCATAGCAATACTTGCAGGCGTGTGTACAGCCTACATATGGATTGACCGAGTAACCGCCTACAGGCAGACTGGACTTGGTCATGATGTTCTTTGTTTCCGCCTCATTAATGAGGATTCCATTTATTACTTCTGCCATGATCTCTGTACCTCCAACACTTTATTGAATTCATCCGGCATTTCCTGAATCATATTTTCATTCCCTATGATAGGGACAAGATCTTCCTTCATAAATACCGGAATGTCAAGCACATGCGCCTGATCTGTCAGAGACCATGCCCACTCCGGCTCCGTATGAACCTTCCTGCTCTGAACTCCAGTCATGGTGCCAACAACGATCCAGTTGATCCCGGAAAGATCAACTGAACCTGGATTGTCGAATAGCGGCTCAAAGGTAACATGATAGTGTTTTGCTCTGACATTTTCCCGTAGTGCGTCAATACGCCACAGTTCTGCTTTTCTCGTCACCGTAACACCAAACCATGCGTTTTCCAAATCTGTATCAAAATCCAGCAGATCAGGTCGCTTGGTAAGGAACAGGAACTGATGCTGTGGATTTTCACGGATCTTTGCAAATACCTCGTCTCTCCATTCCGGCTTCCATCCGGAGAGATCGCTCATCCCGGTAAGAAGAAAGTTCTGCGGACGTTTCTTTTCCATCATCTTGAGCTTACCCGGAAAGAATTCAGGGTCAGCGAAGTCATCAATCATATGCCAGCGTTTCACGTTGTTGCGGGCATAGCAATATGTACACCCCACTGTGCAGCCAATGACGATATTCATGTTCTGAATCTGATCTTTGATACAAATACTCATGACTTCTGCCACTCCTCAAGATTCTTTCTGATACGGTCGAGGCATTCCTCAAACTGGGTAATTTCTTCCTCCGAAAAACCTTTGTAGTAAATACTGCCCATTTTATCAGATACAGAATCGTATTCGTCCTTTAAGGCATGTGCTTTTTCAGTCAGAAACAGAAGTGTTTTCCTTTTGTCCGTTTCAGACTGAACGCGTCTTATCAGCCCTTGATTTTCCATTCTTTCCAGCATCGTAGTAAGAGAAGTTATCGCTAATCCACATTTAATCGAGAGTGACCTGATTGAAATTCCATCTTCCTGCCACAGTACATAAAGAATACGCCCCTGGGCTCCGTTAAACGCATCAATATTCTTTTCGCTGAGAATCTTCTCAAAGATTCGATCTCCAAGTTGTTTTATTTTGGTAACAAGAAATCCGCCATTCATTTTCATACAAAAACTCCTATATAGTATTTTATCAAATAATACTATATAGGAGTTTTACTGTCAACAGTTTGTATGTCTAAGTAGAAGTAAATCCCGATTTTACGCTTTCTTAATCGGATGTCTAATTACAGTTTTCCATTTATCTGGAGCAATCTTTCTTGCATCAGACATATAAATCTCGTGGTGCAATCTATCTTTGTTAATATCATTGAGATACCCATTTTGTTCTATATAAGTATCCATAAGAGCAACGGTTGCTGGCTCATTATCAAAAGAACCTATGTGCATAATTTGAACGCATAATCCTTCATCAATCGTAAGATATTCTGCTGACGAACAATCAATTTTCTTCTTTTTCGTTGCTGTTTCTATCGCCCAGTCAAAATCAGCTTTAGATATGAAATCAGGCAAACGAATAACAGAAACCCAGTTAAAAGCAGATTTATTTGTATAATCTACACCCACAACATCATCCTGCCACCAAAAGCCTTCCAATGGCGGAACAACATATTCAAAAAAGCCTTTAATTTTATAATCGGTCTTGTAACTCATTTTTAATGTGTATGCAACAGCATATAGAATACTGATTGCTTGTTGATATGCCCCGCCTTCTTCATTTGGATTGCCTTTTCCTCTAACTGCAATATAATTTGCCTTAGGTACATTTACAATCTCTGGTTTATTCTTAGGCATATAAAATTCTTTAAATTCTTTCTTAAAATCAAAAGCCATAATAACCTCCAAAATACCGAGTTGTTAAAGTCCACAAGTCAAAATTTGTCACCTTCTACATATTGTATTTCCCAAAATCTATATGTTTTTGTCTGCTTCTGTAAGTTTCTATATACTTTTGTTGTTTCTATATGTTTCTCTGTTTACGGGCGGATCACTTTTCCTGCTTTTGTGAGCTTTTCCGCTATGGTATACATATTTGTTACGGTTCCCACTGCCGGTTCCTTCAGTCCATAGAAGTTCACACAGGTTCCGCAAGTCAGGATCTCTGTTCCCTGTTCCTGTAAGGTCTTAAGGTCTTCGATACATGGTGAATCCTGTGCAGTAAGTCTGGCTCCGCCATTATAAAACAGCATAACTGACGGCGGTGTCTCCAGCTGTGTCAGCGCATACACAAATCCCTTGATCAGGATCGCACCAAGCTCCGGATCTCCGTCTCCCATCTTATCAGAAGTGATGGCAACTGTATAATCTCCCTTAGGAACAGCCGGTGTGCAGACGATCTCAGGCTCTGCCTGACTTCTTGCAGCAGAATCTGATTTTACTGTCATATTGATCTCATAACCACCTTCTGTTTTTCTGGATACGAAGCTGCATCCGGTACTTCCGGCAAGTCTGCTTAAGTTGTTTACCGCCGTTTCGTTGTCTACCAGTATTAAGATCTCGTCTCCCTGCTCTGCCTTGTCAAGAATCTTCTTGGTCATCACCACCGGGATCGGACACTGCTTTCCCATCGCATCTACTGTGTGCTTCATACCTACTCCTCCTGTTTTCTGTGATTTTTTTATAATTGTTTTTTTATCATTATTATTTTTGATCATTATGCATTTTCGCCGTTTTCTTTTCTTTGATCTTTTATTTCTGCTCCAGTTCATGAGCCTGTTTGAAGATCTCACAGGCGCCTGTATTTACACATCTCTCATGCGCGCAGTCCATAAAAGTCAGCTTCCTGCTGCCGTCCTCCTGCCGTGTATACTCACAGCAGACGGTTTCGCCCCCGTTCATGGTACGGCAGAAACCGGATACAAATTCCTCTTCAATCTCCATTTTTATCCCTCCGACGGATTCTCAGCAATCGGGGCTGGTGTGATCTCCTCCAGCATTCCTGTTTCATTGTAGGCTTCAAACTGTTCCTCGATCTTTCCGAGGATATCTGCGTACTGACAGAAAGCCTCTGCCAGCTCATCCCTGTGTTCCGGAAGCTTCTTGTAGCAGACACGGTGCTCCATGCTTGCCCAGAGATCCATAGTCATCGTCCTCAGCTGGATCTCCACCGGAAAATACTCCATGGTATCCAGATAGTATACCGGAACTGCGATGATCACATGAAGGCTGCGGTATCCGTTGGGCTTTGGATTCTGTATGTAATCCTTCTCCCTGATAAAGATCAGCTCACTCTGCCGTTTCAGCGCATTTACAAGATTATATATATCATCAATAAAGTAGCAGATCACACGGATTCCGGCGATATCCCGGAGATGATCCTTGGCGTTCTGCACACTGTCCGAATGTCCCAGCTTCTCCAGCTTTTTTTCGATGCTCCTCTTGGATTTGATCCGTTCCTGGATATTGTGGATCGGAGATACGGCAGACTTCTGATACAGACTTCCGTTGAGCACTTCAAGCTTGGCGCGCATGATCTGGCATGCATTCTGGTATGGCTGGATGCAATCGTAATACTGTTCGTTTGTCATGAAAACCTCTCTTTCTCATTTGCTCAGCATATACTGTATATTACCTGACAAATGTGAGCGATCTGTATTAATTTCCTAAGATTTTCCTGACGATTTTATTAAAATTCTATAAAGTCTCCGGCATCAGTCTGAAAGCTTATGGATAAAAAGACCACTGCGGAGCTTCGGCTCAAACCAGGTGCTCTTTGGCGGCATAAGCTTTCCCTCGTCTGCGATCGTCATCAGCTCCTCCATAGATGTAGGATACATGGCAAAGGCAGCTCCTCCTGTCTCATCTGCAGCTGCTGCCAGATCTTTCAGCCGGTGGTTTCCTCCCATAAAGCGGATTCTCTCATCGGTACGCGGATCACTGATCCCCAGAACCGGACCCAGGACCTTATCCTGAAGAATAGACACATCCAGCTGACCTACGCTGTCCTTTCCCGCATAGATATCCGGATATGCCTTCAGATGGAACCATTCTCCGTCTACATACAGCCCAAAACAGTGTTTCTCTACCGGTTTACATGGAAAGCCCGGCATTGCCATCAGCTCAAAATTAAACTTCATACTTCCGATAAAGGCTTTGGGTTCCATGCCTTTGATGTCCTTTACGATCCTGTGATACGGAAGAATAGTCAGCTGGTCATACGGAAATACCACTGACAGGAAAAAGTTAAATTCTTCTTTTCCTGTGTAGTCCGGATGCTCCGCTCTTTTCTTCTGTCCCACCTTTACTGCGGAGGCTGCTCTGTGGTGGCCATCTGCAATATAGATAGATGAGATACCGCCAAAAAGGCTGTCTATAGTCCGAATCGTTTCTTCCTCATCTACGATCCATACACGATGTGTGATCTCGTCATCGGAAGTAAAATCATACACCGGAACATGTGTATCTTTCCATTCTTCCATAAGAGTAAGAAGCTCTGCCGGATATCTGCACGCCAGAAAAATAGGGCCTGTGTTGGCATCACAGACATCCACGTGACGGATGCGGTCCTGCTCCTTATCCTCTCTTGTAAGCTCATGCTTTTTGATCACACCATTCATGTAATCATCAATGGAGCTGACACCTACGATCCCTGTCTGGGATTTTCCCTTACGAATCAGTTCATACAGATAATAGTTCGGTTTCTCATCCTGGATCAGGATCCCTTCTTTCTGGAAACGGTCCAGATTTTCCCTTGCCTTCTGATAAACCATCGGATCATAAAGATCTGTTTCCGGATCCAGATCCATCTCTGCACGGTCTATATGTAAAAAAGATTCCGGATTTTTTTCCCCGATCTCTCTCGCTTCCTTTCTGCTGACTACGTCATAAGGAAGTGCCGCCACCTTTTCTGCTTTTTCCGAAGCAGGTCTTACTGCCCGAAATGCCTGAAATAAAGCCATTGTGTTTTCCTCTCATTCCTGTCCGGCCATACGCCGGCCTTTCTTAATATTTCTGCTTAGTCTGCAGAAAAATCGTCCTGTCCATTCTAACACATATCAAAATTTCCCGCAAACCTTTATCCGGCCCGTTTGAGGTCACTGTTCAGCTCCGGCAGTACTGTCGCCAGCATGGTAAAAAAGCATGCACAGCCGCCTACAAGGTTGGAAACCGGTTCTGCCCAGAACACGCCGTCTGTTCCCAGGCCATTCACATGAGGCAACAGGATCGTCAGCGGTACCACGATCACTACCTTTCGAAACAGGGAAAAAAAGGTGGCCTTTTTTGCCTTTCCAAGTGCTACGAACACACTTTGTCCGGTAAACTGCAGTGCCATAAAACAGAAGCCAAAAAAGTAAATATGAAGGGCGGGAACTCCCTTTTCCAGAAGCCCGGGATCGCTGTTAAAGATCCGGATAAAAAATTCAGGAAGCACCTTCAGGATCCCCCAGCCTGCCAGGGTATAGATCACACAGACAACTGTAATAAATTTAATTGCTTTTTTGACTCTGTCGTAAGCTTTTTCTCCATAATTGAAGCTCATGACCGGAGAAGCACCTGTGGTAAGCCCATGGACCGGCATGGTGAAAATGTCACGGACAGAATTTAAAACTGTCATGACACCAACATAGATATCACCACCCCAGGTCTGGAGTGTGGCATTGCATACCACCTGCACAAGACTGTTTGTAAATGCCATAAAAAAACCGGACATACCCAGACTTACGATACTGCCAACTCTTTTCCAGGAGATCCTCATGGCGCTTTTTTTCAGGTTCAGGATCGCCTTTTTTCCTGTAAGGAAGCGTAAGACCCAGATGGCGGAACAGAACTGGGAAATGATAGTCGCCAAAGCCGCTCCCCGGACTCCCATGTGCATTCCAAAGATAAACAGGGGATCCAGAAGAATGTTCAGTACAGCACCGATCAGTATCGTGAGCATCCCTGTGTTTCCAAATCCCTGGCTGTTGATAAACGGGTTCATTCCCAGAGTGATCATCACAAACAGGGTTCCCAGAAGATAGATCCTTATGTAGTCTGCCGCATAGGAAAAGGTTACATCACTGGCGCCAAAGGCATAGAGGATCGGTCTGTAAAAGATAAGGCCAATGGCTGTCAGGATCGCTCCTGTGCCGATCAGCATCACAAAGGTGTTTCCCATGAGCATTTCTGCTTCTTCCCGGTTTCCTCTTCCCCGTTCCATGGAGCAAAGCGGTGCTCCTCCATTTCCAAAAAGATAGGTAAATGCGGTGATCAGGGTGATAATAGGAAAACACAGTCCCACTCCTGTCAGTGCAGTGGCTCCGATCTCAGGAATCCTTCCGATATAGATCCGGTCTACAATGTTGTAAAGGAGGTTCAGGATCTGTGCAATGATCATCGGCACAGCCACTTCCATAATGTTACGATAGACATTTCCTGTTGAAAAGTCTGTCTGATGTATCTGCATTTCTTTACACCTTCCTGCTATTTCTTATTTAATTAATATACTATATCCGGCGTCCAAAGTAAACTTTGCGTTGCTGTTCTCTTCATGAACTACTGTTCACTCCGTTCTCAGTAATACTTTGTTATCTGTGTATTTATTTCTTGCTATTTTTGTCTAAAAAAGTTATAATAAATCCATAAAAACGGTAATGATTCCACGTAAAACCGGTCAAGAAACCACATTACTGGAATCTGTTCCGCATGGAGGTATTTTTATGGATAATAATTATAAGGGCATGGCTGTAGGTGTTTTTGAGCTGGATAACCTGGTTGCCTGTTTTGTTGCTCTTGATGCTGCTTCCAAAGCAGCTAATGTCAAGATCCAGAGTGTTGAACGTAACCGTCTGAAGAGTGGCGCCTGTGTCAAGATGCGTGGTTCTGTTTCTGACGTTAATGCAGCTATGGAGGTTGCGCTGGAGGCAGCCAAACCTCTTGGTAAGGTTGTTTCTCATACTGTGATCGCTTCTCCTTCTGAGGATACTGAGATCGCACTGAAGATGACGATCAATAAATAAAGGGGGCGATGGATTTATGAATTATGGTGCTTTTGGTTTAGTTGAGGTTGTTGGCAGCAGTAATGCGATCCTGGTGATCGACCAGATGCTGAAGACTTCTGATGTTTCTTTTCTTACCTGGCAGACGAAGTGTGGTGGTCATGCCACTGTTTTTCTGACTGGTGATGTTTCTGCTGTTACGGCTGCCGTTGACAGTGTAAAAGGAAACCCGCCTTGTGAGATCGTAGCTTCAGCAGTAATCTCCAATCCTTCCGGTGAGACGGTTCGTCTGGCTGAGGAAGAAGCGGCTAAGAATCATTTTATTTGAGATTTGTCTACCTTATAATTATAAATTATAACGAACGTACGCAGGGAACCGCCCTGGCGTAGCGGGAAGGGCTTCGTCATCCGCTGACTTCTAAGGTGCTGCGGCTTCTGCTAAAACCATTCCAAAAAGTTCTGAACTCGCGTCAAGCCGCTCAGACAGCAGAACTTTTTGGAATAACGCAGAAACCACACCACGTGAACTACTCGGCAACTTAGTTACCAGAGTATCTGAAATCCGGCGGGATACCGCCTTTTTTCAGGGTGCGTCCATGACACCAATACTGCTTGCCTTTCGGCTATACAGCTACTTTTATTATTTCTGGATTTTTTAGTCCGGTTACGGACAGTGTCTTCTCTTTTCCGGATACGGAAAGATATTTCCGCAGGATATTAAATGCGCCTACTGCATCTGCATTGTAGCTTACTCCGTCAGTTATATACATACCCCGTTCTTTTCGGTTTAATGCTTCTGCATATCTTTTTGATACTTCCGGTGATAATGGACTGCACTGGCTGGTATAGCTTTCCTCCTGTTTTATCAATTGGATCCCATACAGTTTCAGCTTATATCCCAGCATGATATACAGCCTGTTATATGGCAGTCCGTGAAACTTCTGGTTGGTCTTATGCCCCATATCTTTCTCTTTACGGATATTTCGGATATCTCCCACAACCACACAACGGATATCTTCTTTTCTGCAGTATTCTGCAATCCATCTGGTTACTTTGTGAAGATAATCCTTCACTGCATTCTGCTTTTTTCTGTAAAGTCTCTGGATATGTTTCGATGATCTTGGATATTTTATCCCTCTTTCCGATTGCTGCGCATACCAGACAGACTGCACTCTGGCGATCCCTTTATGAAAATATCTTTCCAATGAAAGATATCTCCTTCCAAGGATAAAAGTCCGGCCGTTTCCGGAATCATAACAGGTCATAAGATTATGAAGTCCAGGATCAATAGATAAATAATGTCCATTCTGGGAAAGCTGCTCTGGTCCTTCAATCTCATAGGTAACGATAAGGTCACATTTTCCGTTTTCCGGCGGATAGATCTGCAATTGTTTTATATGATCCATGTCCCTGAAAATCTTATTTTCAAGATATAGAAATTTTTCATGGATCCCGTAGGTTTCTTCCATATAGCTTTTCAGATCCTTTGGCAGAGACAGGCGTAGCTGGTCTGAACCTTTCTCATGCCGGATTCCCATCTGCATGTATGTGACCGGGATATTGTCCTGCTTAAAACGGGGCGGATTTGGATCTTTGATCCCTCTAGTCTTTTTCAGGACATAGAAAGATCTCCATGCTTTGTCCAGCTGCTTGCAGGTCTCCTGTGCTGTCTGTGATGGAAGCTGTCTGTACCACAGATCTCCTTTATGCGCTTTTTTCTGATAATACCAATCAGGATACTTTTCCAGTCCCAGCTCTTTATAATGATGACGTTCGTAGTTGCAGACATTCCAGAGTTTGGAAGCTGCATAACACATATGCCCTATGATATTGGAATATTCCGGCCGGATCTTTACAGATGTTCTGTGTGACAGCAGCATTCCTCTTCCCCCTTTGGACAGCTATGCAGATAGAGATCTACACTCCACCTTGATTTAATACGACTTGCTCTGATGCTCAATATAACGGCGGATATTCTCCTCAGATACAGATCCGATCGTTTCCACATAATAGGAATGGTTCCACAGCTCTCCCTTCCATAGCTGGTCTCTTATTTCCGGAAAACGTTCGAACAGTTTTCTGCCGGTGATTCCCTTCAGATACTTGACGATTGCTGTTATGGACAGCTTTGGTGGAGCTGATACAAAACAGTGGACATGATCACCTTCACCACATTCAAATAAATAAACAGTAAAACCTTTATCCTCAGCGATCTGCTGCACCAGTTCCTTTAGGTATTCCTCAATTTCTGAGTTTAATATCTTCCGCCGGTATTTCACCGACCACACCATATGGTAATTAATATTACACACACAAGTCCTATAATGTATTAGATTTTCTTTCATACATATAGTATAACATAACAAGTAGAAATGCGCAGCAAAAATCGAACATATTTTCGATTGATTATATGCCGGTTACGGCATTAATATCAAGGGATTGGGAGATTATTATATTATTTCAATGTGCAGATATGCACAATCCTGCGCTTTCATCTCGGTAATTGAATTGCCGAGAATTCCCGCTTATTGTCCTAAGAATCAGCAGGACTCCTGCAGAGCATCCCGCCACGCCAGGGCGGTTCCCTGCTGGCTTTTGTATGCGTGAAAATTGCCTCAGACACGGTGATTTCGTCATTGATGCTCTGCTTCTACAAACTTCACACTTTCACTCTAGCCTATCTCCCCTTTCGCACGTCAGCCGGCGAGGTACCGTCTGGTTTGGGCTGGCTCTGCAGGAGGGGTGCGCTTCTTAGGCGGTGGGAATCTGCGTTGCTGGAAAAAATCCAGTTGTTTGAGCGACGCAGGAGCGAGTTCTGGATTTTTTTCAGCGGTTTTAGCAGATTTCCGGCGCCTTAGAAGCCAGCCCCCGACGAAGCCCCAGCACAAACCAGACGGTACCTCACCGGCGTCCGTCCGAAAAATCCACATCCACCATCTCCCGTCCATCTTCCACCTTCATCACAGCCACATCCTCCCGATGTGCCACAACCACTCTCTTCCCTCCGACATCACCGGAAAGCTTCATCAGTTCCTCATAATACTTCTTCGAAAAAACACAGGGATTCCCGGTCTTCCCATCATGCTCCACACAGGCGATTCCTTTCCCATCTCTCAAAAACACATCCACCAGTCCCAAAACCGTCTCCCACCGCAACCACGGCTGATCTGCCACCGTAAACAGACAAGCATCCATCTCCCGGTTGACCCGCAGCCCGATCTTCAATGAGGAAGATATCCCCTCATCCGGATGCAGATTATAAAGAAACCTCGCGCCGAGCTTCTCTGCTTCCTGCGCGATCTCCTCATACTGTGTGACAACTGTGATCTCACACCTGTGCCCCTGTTCCTCCAGTGCTGCTTTCACTTTTTTCAGTTCCAGGAGGATATGCCTGTACATCGGCATTCCGTCTATCCCGTACAGCAGCTTATTGCTTCCAAACCGCCGGCTGTTTCCTGCTGCCAGCATAATCAGTCCCAGCTTCATATCACCGCTCCACTTCCTTTCGATTCTAGTACAGCGAATATTAAGTAACCGCCATATTGACTTGCCTGATTTTTCATCTGCTGCGTTGTCGTCAATCGTCGTAGCCACCGCTACGCCTCATTCCTCCGCCTTGCAGATGAAGAAATCATCCTGCGTCAATATAGCAGAAACTTAATTTTCGCTGTACTAGCTGTTTACACTTCTCTGCAAGCTGCCGCAGATCACCATGATCCCAGACTCCTGACCTTGTGCCATAAGCTTCTCCACCACACAAGGATCCTCCAGAGTATCTGCCTTGTTCAGATACGCAAGAAATCTTCGCCCGTCCACGCCTTTTTGCAATCCGTCTTCAGACCGGATGATCTTCCACACATCCATCCATGTCACAGGCTCATCTGTACGCTTTCCCAGAAATCCCGCCACATCATCCGGACGATGTGCCGTATCACAGATCCTTTTGCCGATGCAGTCAAGACCGATCACTCCTACTACCATATCTGCAAAAGAAGGGATCACCGGCTCATGAACAGCCGGCACTTTAAGGGGTCGGCGCCTGGATCCGTCAGCTTCCACAAGAAGAAGATCACAAAAGCCGGGCAGCTTTTCCAGGATCTCCTTTTCGGGGCCGGAAATCTTTGGCTGCCCGGCCTTGTGATGAGCCGCGATGACGTATCCGTATTGTTCTATAAGCCGGCATGCTCCCGGAATGTCCTCTGCCTCCGCAAAAGGACGTTCCGGTTCCCATGCCATATGCGTGGTTGTGGTCACGATCACACGTTTTCCCTGTCCGGAAAATATTTCTGCCAGTCCAAGGATCAGACTGGTCTTTCCGCCGCCTCCTGTGAATGCCACAGTAAACGCTTTTTCATTTTTCTTCATGACACACTCCATTTTTCTTCTAACTTTTTTCAGGGACACCAGGCTCTGTATCGGTCACAGATTCTCATTCCTCACAGCTTTCTCTGTTCCCGGAAGCACTCCGCAGGAAATCAGCACCTCCAGAACTCCCCCTGCGATACACCTTGCCTTGTCTGAGATCGTAAAACAGTTTTTCTTCTGTTCTGCCCTTGGGTCGATGTCCGCGATCTTCATTCCCTCAAAAACAGGGTAGCCGTCCCGGATCAGCCCCCGGATCACGCCGGAAATGGTAGCCTTCACCGGCGTATCACCTACCACGGCGATCACCTGGTCTTTTTCAACAAGATCTGCGATCTGACAGATGTTTTTCATGTTACCGGCTGCCGGTGAATGGATCACACGTTCCTTTCCAATCCCTGCGATCAGTCCCGGCACTCCGGTATTCGGCAGGGCACTGCCTTTTTTTATGATCCTTCCCAGGTTATGGCCACGCATGGTCTCGATCACGTAATCCACATCCTCCCCTGCGGTAAAGCCCGGGCCAAGTCCCACAGTCAGTGGTGCCATATCCCTGCTGGTCCCAAGATTCTTTTTTGCAAGGATGGCATCGATCACTGCCTCCGGCTCCAGTTCGCGGATATGTTTTCCATGGGTATCTGTCAGAAGGGGAATCTCTCCCTGTGCCCAGCATTTCCTGCACTGTGTCCGGATATCGTTCTCCGTGATCCTCCTGCACACAACGCCTTCTACCTCTGCAGTTCCGTCATAAACAGCTTCACAGAAAGCCACATGACGACGGATGGCACTTGGACGGTCACATTCCAGGATCAGGACCTGATAGCCACTCTGATGAAGCTTGTGAATCACTCCTGTGGCCAGATCTCCGCCACCTCTCACAAGGATCATTTTATCCGTATATGCCGCTGTTTTCATCTTCATACACCTGCTGTCCGTTTCCCGGCATTCCTGCCGCAAGAGTATCATAAAGCTCCGCATAGGTTGCATCCTTATACGGGGATACATAAAAGAGTCCCGCGATCCCGGCCGTAATTGCCGAAAGGACAGACCAGGGAATAAAGGAAAGATCCAGGATAAAGGTATCCATCTTCTGTCCGTCCATCATCTCACGGCTTTTTGCAAATACTTCCTTTGTGCTCAGATCCGGATATTCCGCAAGAAGATAAGGTATCATCTTATATTCGTAGGATTTTACCACCCCGGGAATAATAAAAAGCAGCGTCCACAATACAAGATACAGGTCCCGTAAAAACATGGTTTTTACGATATTACCGTAATTCCCTGAACGAAATACACTGAGGAGCTTTCCGGGCCCGGGTACAGAATAAAGGTTCTCAATGTAAAAATCTCTTCCGCCTACCTCCAGAACATTTCCCACAAAAAAATGGAAAAGGATTCCGATCAAAGCCACAGCTACCACGGCACTGGCACTCAGAAGCGCAAAAAGCACTGCCAGTGGGGAGCGAAATACATGGCTGACATAAGAAGTAACACCATTGATATCCGTACCCAAACGATACGTTGTAACACCGTAATCCGGACTTGCCACATTTCCGGCACTGCCTGTGGCCGCACCGCTTCCACCGGTTGCCATCACAATAGCCAGCACCAGACTTACCAGCACTGCTGACCAGTAATTTTTTTTGAATGCCTGTTTTCCACGCCATTTCAAGTCACTGCGTTTCCAGCTGATCTTCTGCTCATTCATAACTTAACCCTCCATATATGCTTCACGGACACAGAGCTCTCTCCGGCCCTTCTGCCACAGCGCAGGCTCCAGCTCTGCCAGATAACCACCGCCGTTTTTTACATGCCATTCATAAAAAGCCCTGGGTCTGTCCGCATATTCTTCCATAATGTTCATGATCGTACCGCCATGTATCACAAGAGCTGCTGTCTTTATGTTGTTACGGATACACTGTGTGACGGCCTTCTGAAATCCTGTAAGGCTTCGGTGCTTAAAAGCTTCTCGACTTTCTCCTCCCGGAAAAGGAAGCGTTCCATTGCTGTCGATCCACCTCTGATAATCCTGATTTCCGGAAAGCTCTTTATAATTTTTATTTTCAAACTCTCCAAAATCACACTCGGAAAGCTCTTCGATAATATGAAAGCTTTTTCCCGGAAAAAGGATCCCCGCAGTTTCCACACAACGGCAGAGCGGACTTACATAAAGGGCCTCCGGCATAGGATAGGTCAGCTTTTCCAGAAATTCCTTTCCTTCCGTGCTCAGTGGTTCATCCGTTGTTCCGATATAACGCTGAAGCTTATTTCCGGGTGTCTGTCCATGTCTTATCAGATATAATCTAATCATCCTTCAGCACCGTCCCGATCCCGCATACCACTCTTGTGACCCTTCTGCTTTTTGCAGCCAGTGCAGTGCACACCCGGCCAACAGCTTCACGGTACTGCCGCTCAAAAGCATCCGCCGGAACGATCCCGTAGCCTACCTCCTCACTGACAAGGATCACATCCGTATCCTGCTGTGCCAGCTTTTCTGCCAGACCGGTGAGATCTTCTCCTGCCTTCAGAGCTTTTCTTATGTATTCCTGAAATCCCAGAACGCCCTCTGCCTTCAGAAGCTCCTCTTCTGTGATCCCTCCTCCGAATTTCCAGTCCACATCCGGGAACTGCGCTTTTGCATAGGCAGCTTTTCCCTGATATGCACCTCCGATTATCATTTCCATATCTTTTTTACCTCATCCAAATCTTCATTACAGATTAAACGCGCCGCCAAAAGCAAGCACCAGTGCCATCACAACCTCGCAGATGCAGAGGAAAAATCCGGAAAGATCGCCTGTGGTCCCTCCAAAATATTTCAAAGCCATATGGTGATACCACCAGAATACCAGAAGTGCGCTGACAGCTGCCAGAACACCCAGGACCGGATCTACCCATATCATCAGCGCTGCAAGGATCACAAACATCGTGATAAGAACATTTCGCACTGCGATCTCTGACGCATTTCTGGAAAATTCTGCCACAGTCCCGTCTGTCCTTGCCTTGGGAAATGTGATCACACCGATCCCGGAAAGACATCTGGACATCATAAAGCCCAGGCTCATGATACAGATCCCGTTATAATTTCCAAGGAGCTGATCCCAGGCTCCCAGCCAGAGGATAAAATATACACAGGCTGTGATAATGGCAAATGCACCTGCATGGGAATCCTTCAGGATCTCCAGCCTCCTTGTGCGTTCCTGCCAGGAGCTTAATGCATCTGACGTGTCCAGAAGCCCATCTACATGAATGCCGCCGGTAACAAATACCGGGATCACAGTAAGGATCACAGCAAGAAAAAATGGCTCCAGAGCTACGTGTACACCGAGGACCCCTCCTGCAAGCCAGGTCAGGATGCCGATGGCAGTACCCACAAAGGGGAAAAAGCACATCATATATTTTATGTTTTCCTTCTTCCAGTCCACCATGGGCATAGGAATCTTTGAAAACATGGCAAAGGCTGCCTTAAAACTGTTCCATAAGCTTTTCATGCTTCCTTTCCTCCTTTATGCCATACAGGGATCCCGTATACGACTTCCACAACCTCTTCTGCCATCTCTGCCAGTTTCTGGTTGATCTGTCCCAGCTCTTTTTTGTACTGTTCTGATTCTTCCTCGTAGAGGATCCCGTCTGAAAAGATCTCGTTGGTGACGATCACCACATGCTTTGCCTGGGAAAGAAGATTTTTCACTCCTTCTGTGATCTTTTCCGCCACCTCCGGGTGGAAGCCGTCTTCCCGGAACATCTCATTTGCAACCAGATTGGACATGCACTCCAGAAGAACCACACAGTCCTTCGGGATGAACAGCTCATCAAGCTCTGTATATCTTTCTATTGTCTCGAAGCCTTTTCCTGCACGCATGTGCCGGTGTCTGCGGATGCGCCTGTGGCTTTCTTCGTCAAAAGCCTGCATGGTGGCGATATAGATCCTTCTGGCTTCGCCAAGGGAAAGTATGGTTTCTTCCGCAAAAGCAGATTTTCCGCTTCCGCTGCCTCCTGTTACAACAACCAGCATATTATTTCAGCTCCTCGTACTGTTCTACATTGATATCACCAAAGGTACTCATGGAATTATATACTGCACAGGACAGATCCATCATCGGAAACAGTGCCACAGCTCCGGTTCCCTCGCCCAGGCACATGCCGGCGTGGATGATCGCTTCCTTGCCAAGCTCCTTCAGGATCAGCTGTGCTGCAGGCTCTTTGGATACATGAGACGCAAGGATATGATCACTTACCTGCGGGCAGATCTTTATTGCGATCAGTGCAGATACGCAGGAAATAAATCCGTCCATGACAACCGGCATTCCAAGTGCTGCTCCTCCAATGAATACTCCTGCCATTCCTGCAATATCCAGTCCGCCTACCTTTGCCAGGACATCAAGGGCATCTGAACGATCCGGATTATTCAGGGCAATTGCCTTTTTGATCGCATTGATCTTCCGGACAAGCCCTTCACTGGTTAATCCGGCACCACGTCCGGTCATATCTTCCACCGGTTTTCCGAGAAGCACAGCTGCTACCGCACTGCTGGTGGTGGTATTTCCGATGCCCATTTCACCGGTTGCAAGGACCTGATATCCTTTTTCCTTCAGCTCCTCTGCCATGGCAATTCCGGCTTCGATGCCACGAATCGCCTGATCTCTTGTCATTGCCGGCTCCCTGGTCATATTTCTGGTCCCATAGGCAACCTTAAGATCTGTACGGACCTTTGTATCTGTGACCATTCCCACATCTACAGGAAAAAGCTCTGCTCCACACTGACGACACATCACACAGCAGGTAGTAGTCCCTTCCAGAAAATTCTCAGCCACGACAGCCGTCACTTCCTGTCCGGTCTGGGTCACACCCTCTTCTACAACTCCGTTATCCGCGCACATGGCAACCACCGCTTTTTTCTCCACACGTATCTCCGGTGTACCTGTGATGCCGGCGATCTGTGTCAGCATATTCTCCAGTTCTCCCAGAGAATGCAGGGGCTTTGCAATACTGTCCCATCTTTTTCTCGCCCCCTCCATAGCCTTTTCATCCAGAGGGCGGACTTTCTTCACTGCCTCATCCAAAGTCATCATTTGCTACCTCCAATCCTTTTACCTGTGGTAAAAATAATAAATTTACTAAAAATATAATTCAACGCCAGCACGATAAATTGTGTGCAGAATTTTGCAAACATATCCTGCAATCCCAGAATCTCCGCCAGAAGCCATACACCGCCTACCTCAATGACCATGGTCACCAGACGGGCACTTATAAATTTCAGAAAGGGCTGTATATGATCCCTCCATGTTTCACAGCGGTCATGAAATACAAATCTGGAATTCACAACATAGGCAAACAGGATCGCCAGGATGATCGATATGATGTTGGCACTCATCAGCGGGATTTTCATTGCCCTCATGATATAAAAGCTTAACAGATTTACAAGAGTCGTACAACCACCCCAGAAAATATAACGGATCACATCATTTTCATAGAATTTAAGGATCCACTTTTTCATTGGTATCTCCTCCTCGTATGATCTTTGACACGATATATCTCGGACGGCGTTTTACTTCCTCATAGATCCTGGCGATATAATATCCGATGATCCCGAGGCTCATCATCACGGCACTTCCGATAAAGAGCATCACGATCAGAAGTGTGGTATAGCCTTCCACCGCATGCCCGGAAAAATACCGGACCAGAGAATAGACCAGAAGGAGCAGGGAGCACCCAAAGCAACCCACAGCACCGGCTGTTACAAACTGCAGCGGAAGTGTTGTAAATGCCACGATATTCCGAAACGCGTAGCTGATCAGCGTTCCTGCAGACCATTTGGATTCTCCTGCCTCACGCTCCTGCACCTCAAAAGGTACGGAGATGCTTTTGAAGCCTATCCAGGACGATGCCGCCCGGAAAAACATGCTCCGTTCAGGCATGGCGAGAACACTCTCCACCGCTTTCCTGTCCAGCAGCTTGAAATCGGAAGCATTTTCCATATCAAAGCCGGTGGCACGGGACATGATCCGATAGAAAAATCCGGCACTTTTTCTGTGAAAAAGAGTTTCTTTTCCACGATTTTTCTTGATACCCTCCACAACCTCGTAGCCCTGCTTCCAGAGCCGGTACATTTCCAGGAGGATTTCCGGCGGATGCTGCAGGTCACAGTCCATCACAGCCACCGCATCTCCGCATGCCTGTGCAAGGCCGGCCACAATTGCTGCTTCTTTCCCGAAATTTCTGGAAAAATGCACACCTGTCACATTTTTATCTTCTCCGGATACTTTTTCTATCGCTGCCCAGGTTCCGTCAGAGGAACCGTCATCTACCAGGACCAGTTCATAAAGGATCCCGGCCTGCCCCAGGAGCTCTCTGAGAGTCCGGCAGGTTTTCTCCAGCATCGGTTCCTCGTTACAGGCAGGCAAAACTACCGATAATCGGCTCATTTCTCCTGTTTTCCCCTTTCTTTTTGTTTTCCCCGGCGCCGGTAAGATATTACGATCCCGGCAAACAGGATAAGGCCGATCACCGTCAGTATCATTCCGGGCACAATATACGGTGTACAATATCTGAGCGTGATCGTATGCCTGCCTTTTTTTAATTCCAGTCCCATATACATACTGTTTGCCTTCACAAGTTCTGTTTTTTCTCCATCTACATAGGCGGTAAAGCCTGCGCTGTAGGGAATGGAAAATACCAGGATCTTATCGGAAGTGGTTGTGATATCTCCACGAATGCAATTTGTCTCCATTTTGATATTCTGAAGAGCTTCTTTTCCAAGCTCCTCTGTCTGTTCTTCAACAGAAGACATGGGCTGACATACCACATACAGATCATCAAAGGTATATTCTCCTGGCATGGAGAATGTCAGTGTCATAGTTCCTGCAGAATAGTTTTTATATCCCATATTCAGAAGAAAATTATGTCTTCCGCTGTAGCCGTTGTATTTATCTGTAAAGATCCGGATAGTCTTGTCCACGGAGCCCAGCGAAACATCCACTGCTGATTCCTTGCTTTCTTTCCAGTAGCGCCAGTTATTGTCTTCATAACGCACGGTATTCTTCTCATATTCTGTCATGGAATCCCATTTTTTATCACTGACCACTGCACGTGGAGAATAGGCATTAAAATCCAGATTTTTTGCCACAAGATAAACCTCTGCCTCCGGCTCTCCCTGATATCCGATCTGTACGGTTGCTCCTTCTTTGGCCACAATGATCTTTCCGTCTTTTATCTTACAGCCTTTTCCTGCTTCCAGTGTAAAATCTGCTTTCTTATCGTCAAAGATGAGGTCTGTCTCAGAAAGACTGCTGTCCTCAAGGACTGCCCCCTGCAGGAGTGCCTGCTGCTTTTCGGTCACGGAAAGCTTTTCATAGTTTTCTCTGGGGATCCAGGAATCATAGGTATAACCAAGAGGAAGGGAATCCTCGTCTTCGTAGATCCTGTATTTTTTTGTGACTGCTGCTTCACTGTCATAGCCGTATGGCAGATACCCATATCCGCTTTTTTTGATGGCAAAATATTTCACCGAGGCAAGACGATCCAGGATACTCCGTCCGTCCAGGCTGCTGTAATGATAATCCCAGGGGGTATTCAGATACATCTCATCAAAGAAACGGCTGATATTTCCATTGGCCACACTGAAATAATAGGAAGTACTGTTGGTTCCCATATACATGGCAGTGTTTACATAAGAGCCCGTTTTGTACTGGTCATATCTGGTAACCGCTGAATCGTCCATTGACCGGATTGCTTTGTCCGGTCCGGACTGAAGCTTCTCCAGCGCCTGATCCTTTTCCTCAAATTCTGACAGATAATCTTTTTCGTAAGAATACTGGTATGAAACATTCAGAAGGATGCTTGTCACAAGCACGGCCACGATCATTCCACAGAGATACTTTCCCTGTGTAAATACGTTTCCGTAGGAAACCACTGTAAACACAGCCAGGACCAGCATCATCAGTGCCATGATATTGCGTTCCGTACGGGCAGATTCCGAAAACAGTGCCAGCACGCCATATATCAGCAGCATCACAAATATCCGTCGTTTTTCCCTGATGCCCAGCGTAAACAGTTCCGGATATGCCTGTACCAGGATATATGCGATCAGCATTCCATACGCCCAGATCCATCGATTGGACACGTATGAAAATCCATTCAGTACATGACCTGCAAAGGGGATCAGCAAAAACAAGTTCAGAAGCACAAAGCCCAGCTTCAGTCCCGTATATTTTTTCTTTTTGGAAAAGATCACAAACACGCCTGCCATTGCGACTGCGGAATATCCAGCAACTCCCCACTGGATCATATTTTCGCCGATCAGGCAGCCGAGATATTTTTCGTAGTAAATGCGGTCATATAACAGCGGCACATAATTCTGCGCCTGAAAGCGCTCTGTTCCAAACAGAGTCATGACCACAGGTAAAAAGATCAGTGCAGCGATCATAAGTGCGACCAGATAAAAGCCAGCAAATTTTAGGAACCACTGAAATACATCTTTTACTGAACGCTTGCGGAATATTCCAAAATACCGGAAAGCTGCATACAGCACCATAAAGATACTGATCATATAAAAGAAATAAAAATTAGACATTGCCGCTACAGCCGTCGCACAGATAAAAAGGTATGGCTTTTCTTTTTTGTAAATCTTTTCAATTCCCATAAGGACCAGCGGCAGATAGATCATGGGATTGGAAAAATATGGGTGCTTCATGGACGCATAAATGGTCCATCCTGCAAAAATATAAACAAGGCTTCCAAGAAATGTGGCCTGTTTGGGATTCTTGCGGTAAAAGCAGTAAATGCTGAATGTGATACCCGCCAGATAAATGCGGAGAAAGATCAGAATCTCATATAAGATCTCTGTGTCTTTTTCCGGTACAAAAACGGACAGTAAGGTCAGCGGATCACCGATCGCATAATAATGAAGTGTTGTAAGGATATCGGAACCGTATCCGATATGCATATCCCACATAGGAAGGGAAAGCTTATGCTCCGTCACCAGCGTCTGCAGAACATTCCGCAGATATTTTCCATAATAGGCCAATGCATTGATGTGCTGCGGAACACCGTCATGACTCCAGATCAGGGATTTTCCATTGAAATAAAAACAACTGTAAATAAACAGCGAGATCGCCGCAAAAACAATCGTATACAGAATATAAAAATCTGCTTTTTTCTCTTTCCGGGATTTCTCCTTCGAAAAAATTCTCTTCATATATGTCTCTCCTGTATATGAAAAAAGGCCTGCGGTGCGCTAAACACCGCAGGCCTGTCACCTAATGCTTAATCAGCAAGCACACTGTATAAACAGTAACTATTGATCAATAATTAGTCTTCTTTCTTATCTGCTCCGTAAAGAGTGATAAGTTTCTGCAGATACTCATATCTAGCCTGAGCCTCAGACTCGTTCTTAGCAAACAGTCTTGCAGCTTTCTCAGGATTCTGACGCTGCAGAGAATTGTAACGAACCTCACCGTTCAGGAAGTCCATATAGTTCTCCATATCCGGTGTCTTGGAATCAAGGCTGAACTTGTTCTCAGCAGCCGGGTTGAATCTGAAGTTGTGCCAGTATCCGCACTTAACTGCCAGCTCTTCCTCTGTCTGAGCTTTGCTCATACCTTTCTTGATACCATGGTTGATACATGGAGCGTAAGCGATGATCAGGGATGGTCCCGGATATGCCTCTGCCTCTGCGATTGCTTTTACAGTCTGGTTGAAGTCAGCACCCATGGAAATCTGTGCTACATATACATAGCCATAGCTCATTGCGATAGATGCCATATCTTTCTTCTTAGTCTCTTTTCCGCCTGCTGCGAACTGAGCGATCGCACCTGTCGGTGTAGATTTGGAAGACTGTCCGCCTGTGTTGGAGTAAACCTCTGTATCGAATACCATAACGTTGATGTCACGTCCGCTTGCAAGAACGTGGTCAACACCACCGAATCCGATATCGTAAGCCCATCCGTCACCACCGAAGATCCACTGGGATTTCTTGGAGAGGAAGTCTTTCTGTGCAAGGATCTCGTTAGCCTTGTCACATCCGCAAGCCTCAAGAGCTGCAACGAGTTTCTCTGTAGCTGCACCATTTGTTGCGCCTACAGCATAAGTATCCAGCCATTCCTGACCAGCTGCCTTAACATCCTCGTTTGTTCCGTTAGCTACAAGGTCTTCGATCTTCTCTTTCAGACCGCCACGGATCGCACGCTGTGCAAGAAGCATACCATAACCGAACTCTGCGTTATCCTCGAACAGAGAGTTTGACCATGCAGGTCCCTGTCCCTTAGCGTTTGTTGTGTATGGTGTAGATGGTGAAGAGTTACCCCAGATAGAGGAACATCCTGTAGCATTTGCAATGTACATTCTGTCACCAAAGAGCTGTGTGATCAGCTTAGCGTATGGTGTCTCACCACAACCTGCACAAGCGCCGGAGAACTCAAGGAGCGGCTGTTTGAACTGGCTGCCTTTTACAGTTGTCTCTTTATATTTAGCGATAACGTCTTCCTTCTGAGGAAGTGTTACACCGTAATCGAAGAATTTCTGCTCTTCTGTGTTAGCTTCAAGCGGAGCCATCTCAAGAGCTTTGTTGCCTTTCTTTCCTGGGCAGACATTTGCGCAGGAACCACATCCTGTACAGTCAAGAGCGGATACAGTCATTGTGAATGTATAGTCTTTCATTCCTGTAAGTGGAAGTGTCTTGATTCCCTCTGGAGCGTTAGCTGTCTCATCTGCTGTCATAGCAACCGGACGGATTGCAGCATGCGGGCAGACGTATGCACAGCGGTTACACTGGATACAGTTGTCCGGAACCCATACAGGAACGTTAACTGCGATACCACGTTTCTCATATGCAGCTGTTCCGGATGGTGTTGTACCATCTACATAATCCTTGAATGCAGATACTGGGAGGCTGTTACCTTCCTGAGCATTGATCTTGCACTGGATGTTGTTTACGAAGTCCTGAGCTTCCTGAGCACCGTGGGATGCGTGAGACATGAAGAGTCCCTCGTCCTCAGCGTTCTTCCAGCTCTCCGGAACCTGAACCTCTACGATCTGTTTAGCACCGGCATCGATAGCTGCCCAGTTCTTCTTAACAACGTCATCACCTTTACGTCCGTAAGTAGCTTTAGCAGCAGCTTTCATAAGCTCGATAGCCTGCTCCTCAGGAATGATTCCTGTAAGTTTGAAGAATGCGGACTGAAGGATCGTGTTGATACGTGTTGGTCCCATGCCAGTCTCAATACCAATCTTAACACCATCGATGGTGTAGAATTTGATATTGTGGTTAGCGATGAAAGCTTTAACCTGTCCTGGAAGATGTTTCTCAAGTCCTTCCATATCCCAAGCACAGTTCAGAAGGAATGTACCTCCGTCAACAAGCTCCTGTACCATGTTATATTTATTAACATAGGACGGATTATGACATGCAACGAAGTTTGCTTTGTGGATCAGGTATGTGGATTTGATCGGTTTCTTACCGAAACGAAGGTGAGACATTGTAACACCGCCGGACTTCTTGGAGTCATAATCGAAGTAAGCCTGAGCGTACATGTCTGTATTGTCACCGATGATCTTGATGGAGTTCTTGTTAGCACCTACAGTACCATCAGCTCCAAGTCCCCAGAACTTGCAGTTTGTTGTTCCCTCTGGTGTTGTAACAAGTGGTGCGCCTGTCTCAAGAGAAAGGTTTGTAACATCATCAACGATACCGATTGTGAATTTCTCTTTCTCAGTGTTCTCATATACTGCTACGATCTGTGCAGGTGTTGTATCTTTGGAACCAAGTCCATAACGTCCTGTAAAGATCTTAACATCGCTGAACTTGCTGTCGCGAAGAGCTGCAACAACATCAAGATACAGAGGCTCGCCAAGAGCTCCTGGCTCTTTTGTTCTGTCAAGAACAGAGATCTGCTTAACTGTATCCGGGATTGCATCGATAAGAGCCTGTGCACAGAATGGTCTGTAAAGACGAACTTTAACAACACCGACTTTCTTGCCAGCTGCCATAAGGTAATCGATGGTCTCCTCGATGGTATCGTTTACGGAACCCATAGCTACGATGATGTGCTCAGCGTCAGCAGCTCCGTAGTAGTTGAACAGTTTGTAGTCTGTTCCGATCTTCTCGTTAACTTTGTCCATGTACTCCTGAACAACTGCCGGAAGAGCGTCATAATATGGATTACATGCCTCTCTTGCCTGGAAGAAGATATCCGGGTTCTGAGCGGAACCTCTCTGACATGGATGGTTCGGGTTCAGAGCACGGTTACGGAACTCTGCGATTGCGTCCATATCTGCCATATCTTTCAGATCTTCATAGTCCCATGTCTCGATCTTCTGGATCTCATGAGATGTACGGAATCCGTCGAAGAAGTTGATGAATGGAACTTTTCCTTTGATTGCTGCAAGATGAGCAACCGGTGTAAGGTCCATAACCTCCTGTACAGAAGACTCACAAAGCATTGCACATCCAGTCTGACGACAGGCCATAACGTCGGAATGGTCACCGAAAATACAAAGTGCGTGGGAAGCAAGTGCACGGGCAGATACGTTGATAACTCCCGGAAGCTGCTCACCAGCGATCTTGTAAAGGTTCGGGATCATAAGCAGAAGACCCTGGGAAGCTGTGTAGGTTGTAGTCAGGGCACCTGCTGCCAGAGAACCGTGAACGGCACCTGCTGCACCTGCCTCAGACTGCATCTCTGTAACCTGTACTTCCTGTCCAAAGATGTTCTTTCTTCCCTGAGTTGCCCACTCGTCTGTAGCCTCAGCCATTACAGATGAAGGGGTAATCGGGTAAATAGCAGCTACATCAGAAAAAGCGTATGATGCATGAGCGGCTGCATGGTTACCATCCATGGTTTTCATCTTTCTTGCCATTGTTTTTTCCTCCTTAAAGGTTTGTTAAAAAATATATTATTTAGGCTTATGAAGGCCTAAAATTCCATTGGTTATTATATCATAGATTCCCAGTTATGTCCATTTTCTTTCATTGTTTTTTGTATATTATCCTGTACAAACGCCGTTATCTTTTTCACAAATAAAAAAGAGCTGTTCGGAATTTTTCCTCTCCAAACTGCTCTCCTTATCATCTCATACGCTTATCCCAACTCACATTCGGGAATCACTTCTCCTCTTTTCCGAAAAGATCCTTCATGGATTTCCGACGGAGCATTGTCCACAGCTGATCCTGGATCTCCTTAAGCTCATCATGTGCATGGCAGGGAACTCCGTCCTGTCCGTTCCTTGGACACTGATATGTGCCGTTCAGGCACTCAATGATGGACATATCCGGATCGATCGCACTGTATATCTCATATAACGACAGTTCTTCCGGATCTCTCTTCAGCGCGTAACCGCCATGAACTCCGCGGTATCCTTCCACGAGCCCTGCATTCTGAAGCTTCTTCAGTATCTTGTATGCAAAGGGTGCTGTGATCGATTCCCTCTCACAGATCTCGCTGACGCTCAAACGCGGCTCCCACATCAATGCGCGGATAACCCGCATCGCATAATCGCTTTCTCTGGTGATAAACATTTTTAACCTCTCTTCTGTTCAACTAAGCTGCTGATTTATGATAGTTTCCGCATTCCATCCGATCTGCCACGTTCCTGGGTGTTTCTGATGTGCCAGAGAGCCGGATATCCATATCCCCGGAATACTTCATTACCACATACGACAGTATAACCCATTTTTTTATATAATAAAAGGTTATTATTTTCCTGTGATTCATAGTAATCCCCTGTTTTTCCTTTATTTAGCCGAAAAAAGGAAAATACAGCTTGCAAATTTTTCAGTTTACGGTACAATAGGAAACGATTGTAATGCTTTCGTATGTAATTGAAACGATATTTATTTAATGAAAAAAGAGGTATGATATGATTTCAGCAAATAACATCACACTGCGCGTTGGAAAAAAAGCGCTGTTTGAAGACGTTAACATCAAATTTACAGAGGGTAACTGTTATGGATTGATCGGCGCCAACGGCGCAGGAAAATCTACATTCCTCAAAATCCTTTCCGGTCAGCTTGAGCCTACCAAGGGCGACATTGTGATCACCCCCGGTCAGAGACTTTCTTTCCTGCAGCAGGATCACTTCAAATATGATGCTTATCCGGTTCTGGATACTGTCATCATGGGTAATGAAAGACTCTATCAGATCATGAAAGAGAAAGAAGCCATTTACGCAAAGGAAGATTTCACAGACGAAGATGGCATCCGTGCCAGCGAGCTTGAGGGTGAGTTTGCAGAAATGAACGGATGGGAAGCAGAGTCCGATGCTGCTACTCTTCTCAACGGTCTCGGCGTCGACACCGAGTTCCACTATACACAGATGGCAGACCTTACCGGTAGTATGAAGGTCAAGGTTCTTCTTGCACAGGCTCTTTTCGGAAATCCTGATATCCTTCTTCTTGATGAGCCGACCAACCACCTGGATCTTCCTGCTATCGAATGGCTGGAGGAGTTCCTGATCAATTTTGACAATACGGTTATCGTAGTATCCCATGACCGTTATTTCCTGAACAAGGTCTGCACACATACTGCTGATATCGATTATGGCAAGATCCAGCTTTATGCCGGAAACTACGACTTCTGGTTTGAATCCAGCCAGCTTCTGATCAAGCAGATGAAAGAGGCCAACAAAAAGAAAGAGGAGAAGATCAAAGAGCTCCAGGAGTTCATCTCCCGTTTCAGCGCCAATGCTTCCAAATCCAAGCAGGCGACTTCCAGAAAGCGTGCCCTGGAAAAGATCCAGCTGGATGACATGCGTCCTTCCAGCCGTAAATATCCATACATCGACTTCCGCCCGAACCGTGAGATCGGAAACGAGGTCCTCATGGTGGAAAATCTGTCCAAGACCATTGATGGAGTAAAGGTTCTGGACAACATTTCCTTCACTCTTGGTCGTGAAGATAAGGTTGCCTTTGTGGGCGCCAACGAGCAGGCCATCACAACCTTCTTCAAGATCCTTACAGGTGAAATGGAGCCGGATGAAGGAAATTACAAATGGGGCGTTACCACTTCCCAGGCATATTTCCCGAAGGATAATACACAGGAATTCGATAACGACCTTACTATCACCGACTGGCTGACACAGTACTCCGAGATCAAGGACGCAACCTACGTCCGTGGATTCCTTGGCCGTATGCTTTTCCCTGGTGAGGATGGTGTAAAACGTGTCCGTGTTCTTTCCGGTGGTGAGAAGGTTCGCTGTCTTCTTTCCAAGATGATGATCTCCGGTGCCAATATCCTGATCCTGGATGAGCCAACCAACCATCTGGATATGGAGTCTATCACAGCACTGAACAACGGACTGATCAAATTCCCGGGAGTGATCCTTTTCACCTCACACGATCACCAGTTTGTACAGACAACTGCAAACCGCATCATGGAGATCCTTCCTAACGGCAAGCTGGTAGACAAGATCACCACTTACGACGAGTATCTTGCCAGCGACGAAATGGCCAAGAAGCGTCACGTATTCCAGGTTAACGAAGAGGACGCACAGGATAACTAAATCCCATGCTTCTGTAACAAAAAATCTCCCCTGCTTCCGCCTTTACAGGCAGTCAGGGGAGTTTTTTTATCTGTTTTATATGCGCTTACTCCATGGTGATCGGAGCAAGCTTGCCCTGTGTTACATCCAGAAGATCTTTAAGCGGTACCTTCAGGGTAAGGCCTACTCTTCCACCACTTACATAGATCTCATCAAAGTTTTCGGCAGACTGGTCAAACACCACCGGATAATTTTTTTTCATTCCAAGAGGGCTGCAGCCTCCGCGGATATAGCCCGTGATCTTTGTAAGATCCTTTACATGGATCATATCTACTGTTTTTTCGCCTACAGACTTTGCGGCTGCCTTACGGTCCACCTCTTTCTCGATCGGAACTACAAACACATAGTAGCCGCCGCTTTTCCCTTCCATGACCAGGGTCTTAAAGGACTGATCATGAGGGGCTCCTGTAATGTCTGCACAGTGGATCCCATCTATGAACTCTCCACAGTCATATGCGAGCGCTTCATATTTTACTTTTTTTCGATCCAGCATTCTCATCGCGTTTGTTTTGGCTTCTTTTCCCATTTCTGTCACTCCTCGGATTTTTCTCAGTTGTCTTTCCACTCATCAAGCTCATCCAGATCCTCATCATTCATCAGATCCGGGTTATTCCTGTAATTTCCATATTCTTCCTGCTCATCAAAATCCGCCATATTTTCAATATCCATCCGGCGTCTTTTCTGCTGCAGTTTTTCAAAATCTTCATAGCTGTCCCTGTTTTCCGACTCATCAAAACGATCATAGTCTTCATGATCCTCCGGATCTGCATAGCGGGATCTGCTTCCCGTTCCTGCATTCCTTCGTTCCCTGGTGCTGCTGCTCTGGCTGTATCTGCGGCCTCTTCTGTCATCCGAAGCATAATTTCTGTCGGAGGTTCTGTTTCTGCCGGAGGTTCCGGAAGTGCTTCTTCTTTCAGTGGAACTGCCTTTGCTGTTTCTTTCGCTTCCGGATCTTTTTCGGCTGTCTGCATAATTTCTTTCTCGTCTGTCAGAGTTGCGTCCTTCTCTGTCAGATGGTCTGCGGGAACGTCTTTCACCCCGGCTTTCCCGGTCATCGTTTGCCCGGTTTTCGTATGTATATCTGTGATCGTCCCTGTTACGGTCAGAGGTATATTCACGGCTGTTTCCTCTACGATCCCTTCCTGCCGGCTTCCTGGTCTCCTCCGGCAGAGCTCCATCGTCGTCATCCTCTTCTTCGTCATCTTCCTCATCGTATCGGTCTTTGTTGATGGCGAACTGGATCAGCATACCAAGGATCGCAATTCCCGCTGCCATACCGACGCCATATGGAAACTGCGCCAGCCCTGCGATCTTTGCAATGGATAATCCTGCCAGAACACCACCCAGTATACTGGTTCCGACAATGATCACTCCTTTCGCATAACGCATAGCAAGTATTCCCAGTCCCACGCCGATAAGGATGCACAGGAAAAAGGAAAAAGAACTGGTCGGATGAATCAGATAGATACTCAATGTTATTCCGATACCAAATCCCAGTACAAAGATTCCGGCCCTGTAGATCAGAAACGAAACAACAGCCAGTACGATCCCCAGTCCCGCCATGGCACCTGCGATCACCATTTTATCCTGAACACCGGACATATAGGTTACACCAAAGCCGGCGCCTGCTCCGATGATAAATCCAAAGATCATCATCCAGAACCGGAGGATACGATATCCCAGGATACAGTTCAAAAGCCCGAAAACGCAGAGCACTCCATATACGATCACCATCAGCTGGCTGATCTGTTCCATACCTCCTGCTCTCTGCAGTATATCAAATCCTCTTGACAACATATCCATATTCATAACTTACTCCTCTCTTTCCAAAACCTCCGGAAATCTTCCCGAAGATGTTTCAGAAAATAAAATATATGGTATAAAAATTATCCATCACTCCATAATGATACTCCACCTGACCAAGTCCGTGAAGTTTCATATAATACTGTGCCACATTCTGTACCACGCCATCATCCAGCAGTTCCTGACAGGCTTCGGAAAAAGCTTCCTGACTGCCAAACTTGAAACGAACTACAGCCGCACCATTATCCAGTCTCATCTTACAATAATCATATATGTCCTGCCAGCTGTAATCTTCAAAGTACCCCTGGTTCAGCACATAAAAATCCAGATTCTTCGCAGTACATGCCGGAACTGTCAGTTCTTCCGATGGTGTATAGGTTTTTTCATATTCTTCCGGGAAAGGGCAGAGATAATCGTAAATGATCGTCTTATGTTCTTCCAGCTGTGCGGCATCTCCATTTAAAAAATCCGGCTGATCCCCATTGGTAGCATCTACATAATAATACTCCTGGCCTATTTTTACAATATCCCATGCATGACCCTCTGTACTTCCTTTTGTGCTTCCGTCCACATAAATACAGGGAATATCCATCCTTTCCAGAAGATACTGGACAGCTCCTGCATATCCGGCACAGACTGCGGATTTTTTCCAGAAAACACCTGCTATGCTCTGATCATCCTCCCCGGTCTGATACTGGGTATGGTCAATAACATACGTATAAACAATGCGTACCTTCTCGTAGTCACCGGCATCCTCCGGAATCAGGGCTCTGACCTCCTGAAAGCTCTGCTCCATGGCCGTCTGTATCTCATCGATCTCGCTGTCTGTATAAGTATAGCCCGGAGTAAAAACGCAGTAATCACTGTCTGAATACGTAGTTTTGTAGATTTTTTCACGATTGTGGACCCAGAATATCTCCGGGTGGTCTTTCAATACTGCATGATAGCTTCTGTCAATACTGTCATCATCGGAGATCGTCAGATAAAACTCCTTTTCCCGGGCACGGATTCCTTTCAGCAGCTCCCGATATACTCTCTGCTCTTCTTCCGTAAGCTGTTTGAAATAATATTCCTGATGCCCTTCTTCGCTCTGGGCAACCTCCATCTGACGCAGTTCCTCTACTTCCTTTGGTTCGCCTGAAATAATGCTCTTTGCTATGGAGCGGATCTGACCCAGTGCCCCTGCCGAAGCGCTAAAGGGCTGAAGGATCACTGCAGCTGTAAGCACTGCGGCTGCCATGGGGCAGAAATTTCTTTTTTTCATAATATCATGTCCTATGTCTGAAGCAGCGATTGTAAGAAAGGGCAGCCTCCCGTGGGAGACTGCCCTTATCTTCAATCGCTGTCCCTTAGTTTTCCATTTCCAGTGTTTCTACATCATCATCAAATGTATCCACTGCATCGTCCATGGTCTCCTGATCCAGAGTCAGCGTCTCAACTTCATCTTCTTCCTCATCCTCCTGCAAAGCCTTATTCTTAAAATCTGCAAGAAGGTCACTGGAAACAGTATCACCGGATGCCAGTGCATCCTTCAGTGCATCAGATCTAACCACATCCGTGAGGAGCTTTTCTGCACTCTCCTCTGTCAGAACATCATTCTCTGTAGCTGTGGTCTCATTTTCCTCCGCCGTTGTATCCTGATAGAAGGATGGCTTTCTGATATAACGGAAGCTTGCACTGTATGCCTCACCAACCGTTACACCATTCTTGCTTGAGGAACAATGTACTGCGATCCAGTCGCCGGAATCCGTCTTTCCGCACAGGATACCAACGTGGTTGTTGCTTCCTGCTTCCGGTCCTCTCTGGAATACCAGATCTCCTGGCTGTGCATCTGCTTCGCTGACAACACCGGCCTTCTCCCACTGGTCAGAGGTTCCGTCTCCAACTGCTGCCTGCATTCCCTGATCCTTATATCCATTGATCACTGCCCAGGTAACAAAGCCGCTGCAGTCCAGACCATATGCACGGAGCGTACCGGAGCTTCTGCTGCCGTCTGCAGATACCTTCTCAACGGAGCCCCAGCTTGGATCTTCTCCGATCACCGTAGATTTACCGCCCCAGAAATATCCGACCTTACCAACCAGTGAATACGCTGCGGTGATAACATCTACACGATCCTCAGAAACATTGTCTCCCACGCTTTCACGGACAAAGCCTTTGGATGCGGTAACTACCGCACAGAGAAGCTTACAGTCTGTTTCCACATATTTCTTAAGGACGCTTCTGTCTTTCTTTGCAATATTGTTCTTCTTGATGTAGTAGTTGATCTTGCGATTTCCGTAGGATATCTTGGTAATATCCTGCTTGTCCCTGACGATGGGGTTCATCTCCGCAAAGATCCTTGCCAGATCATCCTTGCAGGATGCATCCAATGTAAATGACGTTGCTCCTGCTTTGCTCTTTTCGTAAATATAAACAGCAAGGATATCCTGCCAGTTTCTTACCAGAAGTGTATTCTCCGTATCGGTAAGCTTGTTCTTCTCTTTATATTCTCTTTCGATCTCTTCCATTACAGAAGCAAAATCATCAGAGAAGGACAGATGATAATTGCTCTTAAGACTATCCAGATAAAAATCCTTGCCCGCATGAAGATTGGATACCATATTTGTCACATAAACAGGATCTCCGATCTGTGTTGCTGTTGCGTTATTTCCATCTGTGATCTCTGTATCTTTGTTATCATCTTTTTTGTTGTCTTTTTTGTTATCACTGTCGTTCTTGTCGGCAGCTGCAAGCTTGGCTTCTGCCTCCGTCAGAATCTTATAATTCGTAACTTTGGCCTTTTCTGTATTAGACAGCGCCTCATAAGCTGCACGTGCGCTCTCTATCTCAGCTTTATCTGCTGCTGTGATCGTTCTGCCTGCCAGTGCTTTGATCTTCCGGATCACCGCCTGTACCTTTGCAGAATCATCCCTGGCCGGTGTTTCCGTCGGTGCAGGTGTTGCGGTTGGTTCCGGCGTTGCAGTTGGTGCAGGTGTCGCTGTCGGTGCCGGTGTCGCCGTTGGTGCAGGTGTCGCTGTAGGCTCCGGTGTTTCCGTCGGTGCAGGTGTTGCGGTTGGCTCCGGTGTTTCCGTCGGTGCAGGCGCCGGTGTTTCCGTTGGTTCCGGTGCAGTAGTTGGCTCCGGTGCTGTAGTTGGTTCCGGTTCAGGTGCAGCAGTTATTTCCGGTTGCGGCGCAGCTGTCGGCACCGGATCTGCCGGAACTTCCGGTTCACTTACCTCACTCCCGTCTCCCGAAACACCTTCCTCAGCAACAATATTATCTGCTTCCTCGGCGGCTTTTACTCCGGTTGGAACTGCCAGTACCATAGCTGATAACATCGTGATGCAAAAAAACTTATTCAGGTACTTGTTCTTCATATTTATTAAGATGCTCCCTTCTTTCCTTGAACATCCCTTTACTTCCCCTATAATAAAGGTCTGCCTTAAACCGTTTGATAACTTAAAGTTTAATTCAATTTATTTTAGCATACGAAAATCGTGAAATCAACTGTTCTGGTAGGATATCTCCTTCAATTCATCTATTTTTCACTTTTTATTCATATTTTTGTAAGATTTTTTAGAGTTTACCATAACGTAAAAAAGCCACAGTGCTCTCACACACTGCGGCTTTTTATATACTGTCAGACAGTCACTGCCGGCTGTCCGCCCATATGAAACTGTTTTCTGACACAGAGCTGAAAAATCCCCTGTACAACCTGATAGCACACCCGAAGGATAAAACGGATGTCATCGGCAATGCACCGCGGGCTTTCCAGATAATATGCATGACGCTCACGGATATATTCCACAAGTTCCTCAAAGCTTTCAAACTGCTTCGCTTCTTCCAGCTGGCTGTCTGCTGCGCCGCTGAGGATACATTCTCTCAGGCGGTTTTTCAGCTCAGCTTCATAAGAATTATGTGCTGCAAGATTTCCTTTGTATGTTTTGTTATGAGGAAAAGTAAAATAATCAGCCATATAATGCATGACCTCACCGAATCTTCTCCAGTATACTCTGGCATTCTCTTCCTCCGGGTTCTTCTCGACAAGCGCCCTCATCTTATTCTGGAGGTAATCGAATGTTCCGAAAAACTCATGTCTGGTGGTGAGAAACGATGGTTTCAGATCAGGCATGATATTGCCCAGGCAAAACGCTTTTCTGTGCTGCTGGAGACTGTACACCTCAGACATCTGGTCAGCCAGGTATCTGCCTAACAGTATATGTGATTTTTTACGCAATTTTTTCCCTCTTCCTTCTTTCCTGATCCAGATCCTGACCGGTCAACAGTAATTTGGTTCCGCCCGGTCCTCTTCTGGGATCCATAAATCATCCGTTTACCGGAACCAACTTTACTATAGCACTGTTTTTTCAAATAATCAAATAAAGATTATGTAAATTTAATCCAGATCAAAAAGCTGCCGCTGCTTCAGATCAATAGATGCCCAGACGGTACTTGTCTTCGATTCTCCGCAAAGATAAACCGTGCTGGAAACCTGAGCAGCATATACAATTCACTTTTTGTTCCAATCCCTCCGTCAAGTCCAACACTGTTGTGCGCAGCTTCAACCAGGGTCTTTGCCCTATCTTCAGTAACTCCTCTGCCACGCATCTTTTTATCATGCCAGATCTTTCAGATCCCATTTACTCCAAGCGCAATCACATCTTTTGGCAATGGTGCTTTTTCAAGCACTGCCAGGCCGCTTATTGCATCAAATCGTGTATATAATCCCAGATATTCCGGGAAATGTATTGCAAGCCATCTCTGGATCCTGTTTGCAGATATGTTGTGCTGCTTCATGATCCCGTCACGGCTGTATACCAGGTCTCTTATCAGAACTGCAGTCTTTTTATTCTCAGTCTTAAGTGTCTCTGCCCAAAGGTTGAAAAAATTGAACCCTTCCAGATCGTTATGAAAAGAAAAAATACGTTTTGTAAGTTCGCGTCCTCTGTTATCAAAAGCTCTTGCATAATGTATCTGGCTTCCGATATCAACTCCGACAACCATTGTTGAATCTGTTACTTGCTCAATCTTTTCATTCTGTGTATAATTCATTTGGAACCTCCAGTGCTTGATTGTTTTGTTTACATCCGCCAAGATGCAACTCAATCATACCTTGAGGTTCTTTTTTATTCAATTGGCGCTTTTAATGAATTCCATATACCTCTTTATTATATTTTTCAATCTCGTCATCAATAATTGAATCTACATGAGGGAACAGACAACCGGGACCTCCATAGGTAATACATGGAATGAAATGTCCGTTTGGTGCATACTCCTCACATGCTCTTCTGACTTCCTTACGGATCTCTTCTTCTGTAGAATCCACACGGTCTACAATAGAAGCATCGATTCCGCCCATAAGTGTCATTCTTCCGTTCAGCTGTTTCTGGAGCTTCGGAATATCATTCTGCGGAAGTGTTCCCTGCCAGATGTCAATCCCAAGATCAACCATATCCTCTATGATCGGTTCCATGAAGGAATCTGCGTGATGCATGACGATCACTCCATGGTCTTTCATATATTTATAGGATCTTTCATACTGTGGTTTGATAAATTCTCTCCATGTGTCCGGACTGATGAACAGGGACTGCTTGGAACCCCAGTCATCGTGGGAAAGGATGATATCCGGGTGGAGATTATCAACGATCAGCTTTGTAAGCTGAAAACGGTACTCTCCAATGGCATTGCAGAGATCCATCATATCCTCCGGCTCAAGAAGGAAGTTCACCAGCATATCCTCAAATCCCATCAGGAAGTGAAGCCTCTCAAAAACACCTGTAGGCATAAATGCCATGAAAAGGCTTCCTGAATCCTTTATCTCCTGTGCCTTCTGTTTAAATGGTTCCCATAAAGCCGGATCCGAGCACTGACCGACAATATCCGGGATCACCAGCTGCTCTTTCCATTCTGTGATATCATCAATGACCTTGTTGTCCTCTGTTACATGTGGCATTGCAGCCAGCTGTTCCTGAGGCCAGAGGATCTCAGTTCCGAAAAGATCCTTCATAGGCTCCATACCACGGTGACGGTTTCCACGCACATAATTATTTGCCGGGTTCGGCGGGTAAAAGGTCGCACCCTCATACTGTCTCAGAAGTCGTTCTGGCCTGCCGTCCTTTTTTATCGTTTCAAGTAAAATCTCCGATGCTTTCAACATAATGCTTCCTCCTTTATTATCCTGTGATCTTTCAAAATACCCGATCACTTATCTTTATGATCTTGCGTCAATCTCAGCCTGATACTGAAGAACCTTTTCCTTTGTGATCTTAAATCCAAACACCAGAAGCAGAAGACCTGCCAGACAGAAAATAGCCGGAACAAGTGCAAAGGAAATCGTCATTCCCTGACGGGCCGTTCCCTCAAGAACAACTCCGGATTTCCAGCCTACCGCCACAAGACAGGCGCTGAGGATCGTTCCTCTTAAGAATACGGCAATCTTCAGCGGAAGATTCTGTAATCCCATGATCCATCCGGATGCATCTTTTCCGCTCTTCCATGTTGCATACACTACAGTGTCCGCATAAAGTGCAGGTGAAGCTGCAAAAGCCATACCGTAGAAGAACTGGGCAAGTGTCATAAGAGCGATCACTGTCATTGCATTTCCATAGAAAATATATACAAGGAACAGTGATACTGCCATTCCTGCATAAGCAATGATCATAGTTGTACGGGACGATATTGCTTTTGCAATGTATCTCATGGAAAAAGCTCCGATGATGGCACCGATGGCAACCCAGAGAAGATAAGTGGTCATCAGTCCCGGATTTCCCATTGCATCCCTGAAATAGTAAATAGCTGATGCTGCTGTTACAAATTTCACACACCATTTTGCAAGGTCTGCCAGCATCAGGACCATAAGAGGCGGATTCTGAAACAGGGAAGCAAACATCTCTCTGATCGTGATCTTTGTTTTGTCATTTTTCTTTCCTGCTGTTTCCGTTTCAATCTCTTCATAGCCTTCCGTCATCTTGAAATGGGCAAAATAGGTTACGACCATCAGAATACCCAGGCAGAAAGCTGCTGCTGCAAATTTATTTTTCTCACCGACATATCCGGCAAGAAGTGTTGCAAATGGAAGACCCATATAGGAAAACAACAGACCGCCTATGTTATTCCAGGTTGCCCTGGAGGATGCAAGCGTTGCTTTGTCTTCCGGTGTTTTACCAACAACACTGATCAGGGTTGCGTTGGCAACATAGCTGAAATTCCATGCCACATGAGATGCGATGGATGCGGCAATGATCACCACTGCCGAAAGCCATTCATTATCACTGACACGTATGAACATGAATGCGTACAGAAACGGCACCATCCACGGAACCATGATCAGCCAGGAACGATAACGCCCCCATTTCTTTGCTTTTGTGCCATTGATGATTCCTCCGTAAAGCCAGGACAGACATGCATCAACAATGGTAAATACGGAATTGATCACACCAGCTACACCAGCTGCAAAACCAGCCAGATCCGTCAGAAATGTCATAAAGTAAAATGTCTCAATATTACTCATAAGAACAAATCCGGCATCACCAACACCAAAGAAATATTTCAGGGCATTTGTAAGACCCTTTTTCTGTTTCGGATCTTGTTTCGGTATTTCATTTTTACTCATTTTCTTTCCCCCTTCGCTGTTTTTTGTGGGACCGGCCATTTCCACAACTTCACGTTACCTTTGATGATTACAGTATAGTTGTTTTTTTCTTGTTCGTAAATCCGCATACTTCTTCATTCTTTCTCCAATGCTTCATACTTTTTGTATAGTTATTATTGTAAATATGCACAAATAATTTTCTCTCCGTTTTCTTTTTATTTTCCGTCTAATATGTTATAATTTCCTATAAATACAAGGCTTTTATGAATTGGAGGAAATATTTTGAACAAAAGAGAGCATTTCGTGAATAGCCCGCATACAGGCTTCCATCTTAATCTCCAGATCATTGCTGACGATTTTGCGGAGAAAAAAGAGGATGTTTCCATCCTCTGCCGTGAAGACCCCCTGACGCTGGATGGTCTTCGCATATATCAGGCAGGAGCCCTGCTGAAGCCATGCTACCTTTATCTTGTCTTCGGCAATTCTCTTTCCGAAAGCTTCCTGCGATACCAGAACATCGCATTTGTAGTGGTGGGCTCCGGTGATCTTTCCTGCTTTTCCGAAAGCTGCAGGATCCTTCACATTAAGGGAACCCTTTCTTTTTCTGAGGTCTTCAACCAAATACAGCAGACCTTTGACAGATATTCTGACTGGGACAGTAAACTCCAGCTTGCACTTGGAAGTATCGATCCGTTGAATGAAATGCTGGAAGCCAGTCTGGATATATTTCATAATCCGGTTTTTGCCCACGACACCAACTTTTATATCCTTTCTTCTCCCCGGCACGTAACCGGTATGTCCGAATGGGTCCATGACCAGCGTACAGGAAGACTCATCGCACCTTTAAGCCTGATTCAGGATTTCAAGCTTGACGCCGAATACCAGCGCACACTTATCACCCACGGCGCCAATATTTATTCCGAAGAGCTCCGCGGTTATCGTATCCTCTACATGAATCTCTGGGTCAGCGGCAATTATCAGGGCCGGCTTTGTGTGGATGAGCTCCAGACGGAGATACAGCCCGGACATTTTTCTGCTCTTGAGTATCTTGGCTCCTTTATCGAGCTGTGCATCCGTCGACACAATCTGTTCCAAATTTCAATGGGAAATGACTCCCGGCAGTTTTTCACGGAGTATCTTTCCGGAAAGCTCACAGAACTACAAGCAGTTACCGATCAGATCCAGTATCTGAACTGGAATCGCCATGACCGGTATCTTGTACTTCGTCTGGAAACCCAGCAGCAGGATGACCGTATGCACTCTTCCATCGCCACACTGGGACACATTGAAGCCCAGATCCCGGAAGGTCTGGCTTTTACCTATCAGCAGGGAATCGTTGTGATCGTTAATCTGTCCTTTAAGCACTCTGTATCTTCCGATGTTATCAGTTCACTTGCGATCATCCTGCGCGAAGGGCTTTTTAAAATGGGAGTAAGCTCTGAATTTCGTGATTTTCTCCTGATCCCTCAGGGCTATATTCAGGCTGTTTCCGCCTTGCGCCTGGGCAAAAAAAGTCAGAGCATGGCCTGGTGCTATCATTTTGATGCTTATCTTCTGGAATATATGCTTTCCCAGATCAGCCATCAGATCAGTCCCGAGCTTCTGGTCTCTTCACGACTGGATGCACTGCAGAATTATGACCGAAAAAACAATACTGAGCTGTATCACACACTCAAGGTCTATCTGGAGCATGAACGCAATTCTCTTCAGACAGCCCGTGAGCTTTTTATACATAGAAGTTCCCTGACCTACCGTCTGGAGCGCATCCAGAAGCTCACAAAGGTTGATCTGGATAATCCGAAAGACCGGCTTCTTCTGCAGCTCTGCTTTCTTCTGCAGGAAAAGGACCAGACTGTCACCTGACAACCTGGTCCTTTTTTCTGTTTATATCTGTAAAAACTCCAATCCGAAATAATGTTCCATCCATAGCCTGATGGTTTCTTCCGAATCACTTATTTTCGTTTCAATGGATCCATCTTCCTTCTGGATCGTAAGAACATCCCCAGTCAGCGCAACACTTCCTTCTGGTCTGCAGATGCTCACTACTCTTTTTCTGGTAAATAATACATCTGGAGATTTTGCACAATAGAAATTCAGCAGTTCAAAATCTGCTTCTACTGTAGGAGTCTGTGAAAATCTGAGTATTGGCAGATATTTTTCTTCTTTCCTTCGTTCAACAAGTATCTCTCCGTTTGTATTTCCCGGCTTCATGTTAACACGGTACCATCCGTTTTTTTCTCTGTGGATACCATCCTTCATAAGAACCGGCTTCTTGGGACCGGGACCTCCGTATCCTACATCACAGTAATAGCTTCCTTCCTCAAAAATAACAAGGGTTGCCCGGTGCAGGACCGGCGGAAGCTCTTCCCGGTTCCACAATATCCTTACCGCCACAGGGATCACACGGAAATCCAAAGCTTTCAGAAGCTCATAAAACAATTTATTCAGCTCAAAGCAATATCCACCTCGTTTTCTGACAATAATCTTCTCATAAATATCTTCCCACTTCAGAGAAGGAATCCTTCCCTCGTCAAAAACTTCCAGATTTTCAAAGGGAATACTGCAAAGATGAAGGTCCATTATCTTTTCCAGACATTTTTTATCTGTTCTTAATTCACCCTCATATCCGATCCTGTTCAGATATGCCTCCCGTTCTCTGTCATTCATTTTTTCACTCCTGTTCTATTCAAGAAGATAACAGCTGGTATAGGCGATCGTACAGGGACCATAATAGTATTCCAGACCATTTGCCTGGCATACCTGTGTTACCAGCATTCCATAGGCTTCCATCGAAGAAAATGCCTGTTCGGGGAAACGGCATGGAGCATCCGGATATGTACACGTTTTACATTTTGTACAGCACCCGGCCCCTATGGGGAGCATGCCCGGCCATCTTTCTCTGAGCACTTTTTCAAATTCATAAAAATTCTGTTTATGAACCGCTTCGGTCTCCATCATCGTCTCTCCGTCCAGAGGATCCTCCAGTTTCCCCACTGTCTGGACAATAATGCCTTCCCTGTACTTTTCTATCTTTTTTCTGCATACTTCAAGATCTCCGCATCCGGGAGGACAGCTCCAGCGTTTTGCATACATATGGCAGGTATTATTTTTGCACATTTCCCTTACCTCCGGCATAAGCTGGATCGAATCGCTCTTCAGAAGTGCTACATAAGAAAATCCTGCCTTTTTTCCCATCTCTTCCAGTTCTTTTATATTAAGCATATCCATTCTCCTCGCATTACGGAAAGCATAAGCCATCCACAAAACAGTCCTGGAACTCCGGCGAAGCTGCCAGCTCCACAAAATCCATATTTTTGACAGTCCGATCCATTTCTTTTCTTTCCTCTTCATTCAGGAGTGCGATCCTGGCACCTTCGCCTGCCGCATTTCCCACCGGCTGTATACTGGGTAGCAGTCCGGCCGGGAACATCCCGATCGCTGCCGCACTTTCCGGATTCATGTAATTGCCGAATGCACCGGCAAGATAGACCCGTTTAATATCCTTTTCTGTGATCTCCAGTCTTTTCATAAGAAGAAAGATTCCCGCTGCGATAGCCGCTTTTGCCAGCTGTACCTCTCCGATATCCTTCTGTGTCAGATAAACGCCCCTGTCATTTCCCGCCTTTTCCGGAGGTACCAGCACAAACACTCCCGCCTTTTCCTGGCCGCTTTCCAGATGACCACTTTCATCAATAAAGCCAGCCAGGTACAGCTGTGCCACAAGATCGATCAGACCTGAACCGCATAAGCCTGCCGGAGCCTTATTTCCTATAGTCGTGTATTCCCATTTTCCATGTTTGTATACTACATGATCCACTGCTCCTGCTCCTCCACGCATCCCGCACTCGATCTTTGCACCTTCAAATGCCGGACCGGCAGCTGTTGAACAACAGGCTAATCTCGTTTTATTTCCGAGAACCATCTCCCCGTTCGTTCCAATATCGATCATAAGGCTGATCTCGTTCTGCTGATCCTGTCTGAGCGTCAAAATGCAGCCACAGGTATCTGCCCCTACATACCCGGCTATATCAGGCAGCATAAGCAGCTGCCCCTTTCTGTGGATATGGAGCCCATATTGCTCTGCATTCAGTGTAAGCCCCTGACTGATCGCCGGATTATACGGTGCATGGACCAGCGATGCCGGAGAAATCCCAAGAAAAAGATGATGCATGCAGGTATTTCCTACCACAGATACCTGACAGATATCTAATGTGCTTCTTCCTGCTTCCTCTGCCAGTTCCTGGAGCATTTCATCAACCGCATTCCGTATGCAGCCGGTCAGCTGCTCTACGCCATGCTCCAGAGCATGATCCGCCCGCATGATCACATCTGCGCCATACTGAGTCTGTGGGTTCATTCTGCTCTTGAGAGCCAGCTGCTTCCCGGTCAATGCATCCATAAGATAGCCGACCACCGTCGTTGTACCTATATCAAAAGCCGCAAAACAGATTTTTTTCTCTTCTCTGCTGATATCCAGGATCTCATTTCCTGCACAGATCACATACCATTCTTCTGCTTCTTTTCTGCAGCCGTAAAGCTTCGATGCAATTTCAGTATCAGGCAGAACAGGTTTTTCTACATCCAACTGTTCTGTCAGCCGCTCCCATTCAGAGCGGTTGTCTCCTGTCTCCGGTTTCTTAAGAATCACTTTTTTCTGTTTCAGATCAGGCCTGAACGCAACCGGTCTCTGCATTCCTTCTGTAAGGATCTCCTCTTCCTGGCATCCGGACAATGTATCTACTTCAAGGTCACTGTGGATTTCCGTCTGACATGCAAGCACCATGTGATCTTCTATTTTAACACGACATTTCCCGCACTTTCCCCGGCCTCCGCAAGGTGCATCAGGAACCAGCTTTGCTTTTCTTTCCGCCTCAAGGATCCTGGTACCCGGTTCCACCAGGATCTCCTTTTCCTCCCTGATAAATTTTATTCGGTACATTTTCATCCCTCCGATGGTCACTGTAAAGCAAAAGCCGCTCTGCCGTCTATGCCATGCACAGACAATACAGAGCGGCCTGTTTTATTTTCCCTTATGCTGCCAAAGCTTTTGCAAGAACTGCTGCGCTTGCTGCATCTTCTGAATATCCATCTGCGCCGATCTCATCTGCAAATTCCTTCGTGATCGGTGCTCCTCCAACCATGATCTTAACATTGCTTCTGAAATCTTCCGCATTAAGTGCTGCAACTGTATCCTTCAGAGCCGGCATTGTAGTTGTGAGCAGCGCTGAAAGTGCAATTACCTTAACATCCGGATTTTCTTTGTAACATTCAATAACCTTCGATGCAGGTACATCAACACCGAGATCAATAACTTCAAAGCCGGCACTTTCGATCATCATTGCAACAAGATTCTTTCCGATATCATGAAGATCTCCTGCTACAGTAGCGATGATAAGTTTTCCCATACTTCCTGTAGCGCCGGATGCAAGATGCGGTTTCAGAACCTCAACACCCTTTTTCATTGCACGGGCTGCTACCAGCATTTCCGGAACAAAGATTTCTCCGTTCTTAAATCTTTCACCTACAACAGCCATTGCATCGATCATGCTGTTAAGAATCTCTGTTGCCTCACAGCCTTCATCAAGAGCTGACTGTACAGCTGCACCTACAAGTTTTGCTTTTCCTTTTTCTACCAATTCTGCTACTTCTGTGATTTTTGACATAATCAAACACCTCCGCTTTTTATTTTTTATCCGCATTCCGCATATGTATTTTATTTATTTTTTTACAGGTCCGATCAGACCTTCTCTGTATGCTCCGATGTATTCCATACAGTAATCATCCAGACCAAGCAATGCCTCTGTTGCATATACAAGTCCAAGCATATCTCTGTTTGTAGGATCCATGATCGCGCTGTCAAGGCCGGCATTCATTGCAAGTACCACAAATCCGAAATTGATAAGCTTACGTACCGGCAGATTGAAGGAAATGTTGCTGATTGCCGCTGTAATGTGGATCATTGGATACTGTTTACGGACACTTGAAATTACTTCCACATTCATCGCAATACCATCTTCAGATGTACAGAGCATCTCAACCAATGGATCAATATGGATACGATCCGGTGAAATTCCGTACTCTTTCGCTTTTGCCATGATCTTGTCAAATACCTTCAGCCTGTCTTCCGCACTTTTGGGGATACCTGTATCATCGCTTAGAAGCGCGATAACCTGCCACCCTTTATTTTCAGGCTGTGCCATAAGAGGAAAAATCTTATCGATCTTATCCCCTTCACCGGATACAGAGTTAAAAATACCCGGTTTTCTGCAGAATTTGTAAGCTTCTGTAAGAACATCTGCGCTGGGACTGTCTACGGAAATCGGAAGATCTGTCACTTCCTGAATACAGTCGATCATCCATTTCAAGGTTTCTACTTCTTCTGCTTCCGGAACAGATGCGCAACAATCGATATAGCTTGCTCCTGAGTTTGCCTGAGCAAGCGCCCGCTGCTTGATGAATTCTGCATCTCTGTTTGCGATCGCCTCCGCCACAGAGGGGATGGATCCATTGATTTTTTCACCTATGATTATCATATTATTTATCCTCCCGTTAACATATTCTGGCCTGCATCAAGAACTGTTACTGTTCTCTCCGTTCTCAGCAACACGCTTCGCGATATACAAAATTTATGCTAATCTCATAAATTCACGCGGTATTTCCCGGGTTTTCTGTGACCTTTGCTCACAAAAATCACCTCGCGGAATATTACCAATGAACAGTAACCAAAAATTCTTATTTCAGTTCCATGTCTTTTATGTAATAATTGTATCAAAATAAATGCAAAAAACCAGCCGCATTTCATACCATAAACATTGCATTTATTCCTACATTTTGTAGGAATGTTTTTCAGGAAAGACCTTCGTAAGCAGCAATCTAAAATAAGCCCATAAATCATAGATTTGTCTATGATTTATGAGCTTATGCTAACACTTATTTCATATTCCTTAAATTTCCCTGAAATCCGGTGTCCCGTACAGGTCATACGGAGTACTCTGGTATACGTAATAATTCAACCAGTTCGTATACAGGTTGTTGGCATGGGCCCTCCAGGTGAGGAGTGGTTTGTTGTTTGGATCGTCATCTTTGTAATAGTTCTTCGGGATTTCAATAGGCAGACCCTTGGCAAGGTCTCTCTTATATTCGCCATCCAAAGTCACGCGGTCGTATTCCGGATGTCCCATAACAAAGATTTTACGTCCTCCCTCTGCCATTGCAAGGAACAGACCAGCCTCTTCGCTTTCCGCCAGGACCGTAAGGTCTTTGCATGCATGGATATCTGCAATAGGAACTTCTGTGTGTCTGGAATGCGGCGCAAGAAATACATCATCAAAGCCCCGGACCAGCGGAATCTTACGGTTCAGTACCCTGTGCTGGAAAAGTCCGAACATTTTCTTATCCAGAGGTTTTTTCTCCAGGCCATAAAAATGATAAAGACTGGCCTGCGCTGCCCAACAGAGAAAGATCGTGGAAGTCACATGCTTCTCAGTCCAATCCATGATCTCAGTCAGCTCATTCCAGTAATCCACTTCCTCAAAAGGCATCTGCTCCACCGGTGCTCCTGTGATGATCATTCCATCAAATTTACGTTTCTTTATATCGGTGAATGTTTCATAAAACTTGTTCAGATGGCTGAGAGATGTATTCTTGGCTTCATGGCTCTCCACAGCCATAAATGTCACATCCACCTGCAGCGGTGTATTGGAAAGAGAACGCAGAAGCTGCAGCTCTGTTTCTTCTTTCAGCGGCATCAGATTCAGGATCAGAATATGGATCGGACGGATATCCTGGTGCATGGCACGTTTTTCGTCCATTACAAATATATTTTCTCTCTCCAGGATCTCCTTTACCGGAAGATCCCCCTGTGTTTTGATCGGCATTGTTTGCCCTCCTTATATATGAAGCGTCTCTTATAAAGGAGCCGCTCGGCTTTTTTCTTCAAATAAAAAGTATCTCCAGTCTGTACGGCCTTTACTGCACTCCGGCAAGTTTCCGAAAATCTTCTTCTGAAAGGATCGGAATCCCCAGTTCTCTTGCCTTTTTGTTTTTGGATGAATTGGACTGGATGTCGTTATTGATCAGATAATTGGTCTTTTTGGTAACTGAACCGGTAACCTTGCCTCCCAGGGATTCGATCAGCTCTTTGGCCTCACTTCGATTTCCAAAGTGCACCAGACTTCCTGTGATCACAAAATTCATTCCTTCAAAGATCTGTTCCTGTTTGGGACTATCCTCCTGAATATGAAGAAATCTCATCAGATGATCCAGGCGGCGATTATTATCCTCATCCCTAAAATAAGCTACCAGATTTCCGGCAATGACCGGCCCGATGGTATCAATATCACTGACCTCTTCCAGACTGGCATGACGTATCCTGTCCAGATCATTGTCAAAATGACGGCAGATCACCTTTGCATTAGCCAAACCGATATTTGCGATCCCAAGACTGTAGATCACCCTTGGAAGTGTAGTCTCTTTCGCCCGTTCCAGACTTTCCATAAGATTATCATAGGATTTCTGCCCAAAGCCTTCCATTTCCACGATCTCATCTTTATACCGGCTGATCTCAAAAATATCGCCAAAGTCATGGATAAATCCCCTGGCAATAAATTTCTCCAGTGTTGCCTCGGAAAGTCCGTCGATATTCATGGCATCCCTGCTTGTAAAAAGCCCAAAGGATTTGATCTTCTTGGCCGGGCATCCCGGATTGACGCAGAAAAGACATTCCACATCGTTTTCTTTCTTTACTACCGTTTCCTGTCCGCAGGCCGGACAGGTATGCGGGATCGGTGCATTACCGCTTCCGGTCAGATTTTCCGCAATCTGAGGAATGATCATATTTGCTTTGTATACACGAATGGTATCTCCGATCCCCAACTTCAGTTCCTTCATGATACTGATGTTATGCACACTGGCCCTGCTCACTGTGGTGCCTTCCAGTTCCACCGGCTCAAAAATTGCTACCGGATTGATCAGTCCGGTCCTGGACGGGCTCCACTCAATCTCCAGGAGTCTCGTATCACGCATCTCATCGGCCCATTTAAATGCCATGGCGTTCCTTGGAAACTTGGCCGTAGTTCCCAGAGATTCTCCGTAAGCAATATCATCATACAATGCCACAAGCCCATCTGACGGAAAATCATTGGTCGTAACTGCTTCCGCAAAGTAATCCATCGCTTCATCCAGAGTTTCCGCTGTGACTTTTCGATATTCCACAACCTCAAAGCCCTGTTCATTCAGCCACCGGAACTGTACCTCCCTGGAATTCCGGAAATCCACGTCTTCCGCACTCACTAAAGAAAAAGCATAAAACCGTACGTTTCTCTTCGCTGTAATTTCGTTATTCAGCTGGCGGACAGAACCACTGCAGAGATTTCTGGGATTTTTGTATTTGGCATCTGCATCTCCGATGGTTTCGTTGATCTTTTCAAAATCCGAATAGGTAATGATGGCTTCTCCGCGAAGTACCAGTCTCCCTTTAAAAGAAATTTTCAGAGGTATGTTCTTAAATACTCTGGCATTATTGGTAATAACCTCTCCCACAATACCATTTCCTCTGGTAACTGCCTTTATAAGCTCTCCGTTTTCATAGGTAAGCACGATCGTTAAGCCATCCAGCTTCCAGGATAAAAGTGTAGGATGTTCCCCGATAAACTCTCTCAAAGCTTCTCTCTCTTTGGTCTTATCCAGAGACAGCATCGGTCTCTCATGTTCCTCCTTTGGGAGCTGCTCCACTGCCTCATATCCTACATTAACGGTTGGACTGTCTGCCAGAACGATCCCTGTTTCTTTCTCCAGTGCGCTCAGAGTGTCGTACAGGGCGTCGTACTCCACGTTGGACATGATCTCCCTGTCTTCCTGATAATAGGCCCTGGACGCTTCCCGGAGCTTTTCTCCCAGCTCTTTCATTTTTTTTATGGATGATTCGTTCATGGCTTCCTCCCGTCCTTTTTTCTGATTTTTCGGAGGAAAGCATCTCCTCCAGTTCTTTTCGTTCTTCCGGCCGGATCTCACGATATTTCCCCTCTTCCAGGCCATCAATATACAGATTCATGATCCGAACACGTTTCAGTGTTACGACTTTATATCCGAAATATTCACACATACGACGGATCTGGCGGTTCAGACCCTGGGTAAGGATGATACGAAAACTGTTTTTCCCTGTTTTTGTAACCTTGCAGGGACGTGTGACCGTATCAAGGATCGGCACTCCGCCGCCCATACCACGGATAAATTCTTCTGTCACCGGTTTATTCACGGTCACTTGATATTCCTTTTCATGGTAGTTCCCCGCCTTCATGATACGGTTCACCAGATCTCCTTCATTGGTAAGGAGAAGCAGTCCTTCGGAATCTTTATCCAGCCGTCCTATGGGATAGATCCGCACCGGATAATCCAGATATTCTGTTACTGTCATCTCATTCCGCTGCTGCTTGGTGCTGCAGACAATCCCTTTTGGTTTATGAAAAAGAAGTAGGATCTTTTTTTCCTGTTTTTTTACAGGCTTTCCGTCAATACAGATCTCCGCATCCGGAAGGATCTTCATTCCTGTGGAAACCAGTTCTCCATTAGCAGTAACTCTCCCCGCTTCTGTCAGTCGGTCTGCCTCTCTTCTTGAGCAGACTCCTATATCGCTTAAATATTTATTGATTCTGATTTTTTCGTCCATTGTTCTATTATATATTTTTTCTCATGCGTTCGCAACCGGTTATTTTTCTTGTATTTTCTTTCTCATTATTGTATGATAAACAGAAATATACTTAAATATCAGGAGGAAAAACATGTCAGAGCATACTCCACGTATGAACCGGCTGCTGATCTTTGTCGCTGTTTTCCTGTGTCTGATCTGCGGTATTCTCTTTACCCAGTCATCGGCCGGTCCTTTTGAAAGCAGCAGTACTTCCGTAGTTTCCATAAATACCAGCGATATTTCGACTATTGAACCAAGTTCAGATCGCGATCACCATACAGATGTATCGATATCTTCCGGCGCTCCCTCACCTTCCGCCACACCGTCTCCTGTTCCCACAGAGATTCCCGAAACAGAAAAGGTTTCGCCGGAGGCAGAAAACGGAGTCTGGACACCGGATGGCACCAACTGGAAATTTATGGTTGACGGAACCGCCTATACCGGATGGCTTACCGACACAGATGGTCATCGATATTATTTCAATAAGGACGGAATCATGCAGACCGGCTGGATCACCCTAGGCAAAAAACGTTATTATCTGGACGAAGACGGAATCATGCAGACCGGAACCATCACCGTAAATGGAAAAAAATACACATTGGCAGCAGACGGTTCACTCAAAAAATGATCTTTCGTTATATCAGAGCAACAAAAATGCAGGTTCTTCCGGAACCTGCATTTTATTAACCCTTATTATTCTAACAGACCACTATAGACATAACCGGTCTGTCCATCATAATCAACCTGTATCCAGTCGCCTTCCTGCCCTTTCTTTTCAACTTCCGTTCCTGCAGAAAAACCACCGATAACCTCACCCTCTGAATCTGCGGAAGCACGAACATTACAATCCTCTGTAACTGTAAGCATTGTTCCTGCATCTGCGGAAGCACTGGCATCTTCACCAAGGCCCTGAAGGAATTCTGCCAGCGAGGGATCACTCTCCTGCGCAGCTTCATAGTCCGTCTTTACCTTTGTGATAAGCTCCTGCACATCCTTCTCAGATTCCAGTTTTTTCACATAGGCACTGATATCTGCATCGTCATCAGCACCACCTTTGATCTTCAGATTGCCGTCACTGCCCGTCTCCACATAAAACTGGCTCAGTGCCGGAACCGGAGTCTCAATTCCAGTACAGATATAATTAAAGACTACATAAACGACATACGAATCGTCCGTCAGTCCCTTCTTAGCGTAAACATTCTGTACCTCATACCCATCAATATAATCCCTTGAATTAATCTGCGACTCGTCAGCCGGCGTAAATCCGTCCTCAATCGTCTTAAGTGTTGCAATGTCTTTTTCCCCAAAAGCTTTATAATAGCTCTGAATCAGCTCGGTTACTTCCGTGCTGGCTTTTTCCATGGTTGTCTCCGCATCCGTATCTGCCGCGGAACTGGCGTCTTTCTTCTCGTCTGTCTCCCCATCATTTGCCGGAGAAGAAGGATCATTTTCCTGGTTACTTTGGGCTGTTGTCTGATCTTTATTGGAATTCCCCTTCTTACCTCCAACACAGGCGCGGACGCCAAAGATCAGAACAAGCACGATCACCAGAATGGCTCCGCCTAACATAAAATAGCGAAGGTTATCTGATAACCATTCTCTGAAATCATCCAAGTTCTTGTCCTCCTTATCATAACAACACGCCGGAACAATTCCCACTGTTCCGGGTAACACACCTGAAGGGAATCGAACCCCCGCACATGGTACCGGAAACCACTGCTCTATCCACTGAGCTACAGGTGCATAATGAAAAACATAACTTCTAAATTCAGGTATGAAATTATCAAAGTAGGTTTACACTGTTTATGATTTTAACACAAATCCATGAAATTGTAAAGATTTTTTTAAACAGTACATATTCATCATACATTTTATGGTTGCTATTCACTCCGTTCTCCGTATCATTTTACGCACTTTAGTCATTTTTCCAGGCCAGAAGGGCGAACACATTCACCCTTCAAACCTGTATACCACATATTTTTCTGTCTGTGCAATAGGGGTACATCCTGCCTGACGAATATAGTCATGATTTGTAAGATCTATCGGAAGAACGAGATAATCGGTTTCCGTTCTTTTCAATACCTGCCGGAACTTATCGATCCCTACATCCATCTGATAACTGATCACATCCATGATCACTTTCTGGATCTGGTAGGCCTTGCTGTTTTCGTAGTTTCCTACCACAGTACTTCCTGCACGATACAGGATAAAATTACGATCCAAAACAAGGATCAGTGACGGATCATACTGTCTAGCCACCAGATTCAGCTCATTGTCAAAAACAACCTTGGGTTGTTCTTTATCGCAGTCCTGATGGATCACATCGCATACTGAGCGCAGCTCATTCGGGACTTTATAGATGTTTTCCGCCATCACATAATCTTTTGCAATGCCGGGAACAGGTGTCCCCGTAGTGACGATCACTGCCGCAAGGATCAGCGCTGTTACAGCCTTCAGCCATCGAAACCTTACCGCTTCTACGATCCGTACAGCATAATAGGCAGCACCCGGGATCACCGGAAGGATCCAGATAAAACGATAATATTCACTTTCAAAATGTACCTTTGGTATCACATATTTTACAAGAACCGGATTATATACCGTAAGTGCCAGAAAGACTAGATAATACAGGAACACTCTGGATTCTTTTCTCCTGCGGTAAAAAATATCCCAGAGTATACCTGCCAGAAAAAATACAGGCAGCAGACAGCCACTCCAGTAATTTTCCATACAGATCTGCACAAAACGCAGTCCCAGTTCTTCGATCGTTACTCCCGCCATTTTCTTCTCCTATCCATAGTATCTTCCCAGTTTCCTATGATGCCGGAAATGCGATCCATCCAAGCTTCGCCGAAAAATAAACCAGGGCATACAAAAATCCCGGCAGCATACAAAGTGCATAGGGAATCGCGTAGGAAAGCTTTTTCTTCAGTACCATCACCGGAAGGATCGCCGTACTGACTACTGCAGGATAAATAAGGGAGGATCCTGAAAACGTCAACGCACTGACTGCAGCAATGAAAAGCAGTACCCAGCTCTCTTTATTTCTGCCATCTTTGTTGAGCCAGAGCCGTATACTTACCAGAAGCGCTGCCGGAATGGAAATATTTGCCAGCAGGGCCTTCCCTTCATAAATCCGCATAAACGCAAAGGTTCCTGTTGTATAGATAGAAAAAGAAAACAATTGCATCAGACACACAAAAAGAACCATCAGGTCTGCTTTTTTTTCATCTCCACGAAAAAAGCTTTTTCCGATCTGGTAGATCAGAAGATTGATCATCAGCATGTTGATCACAGACATCACGACCTTGGACTGAACGATCGGGTGGATGCCCAGAAGGACACACCACACCGCATTGTTCATCGGATATGCAGAAAGATCATAGCGGAGATTAAAATTTCTCTGGATAACACCGGTAAGCGGACTGTATCGGGCAAGAGTGTCTGTATACACAGAAGTGCTTACTGCACCAATATAATGTGTTGCATCTGCAGTAACATCCTGATATGCAGCCACCAGAAAACACTGCAGGATCACTGCCGCAGCGGTCAAAAGCAGCAGCAGTGAATGCTTCCGAAATGTTTCTCCTATCCGGTCCAGCTGTCCCTTCCAAAGTTTATGCGCAAACAGACATGCTGCCAGTACACAAGCTGCCATGATCACCATCCACAGATACGAAAAGGTACTCAGTTTTACCCATTTCAGTGTCATAGGAACTGCAAGTATCTCAAAAGCCGCAAAATACAGAAGATATCCCAAGACCAATTCCATGGTTACTTCCGCCTTCATTTTCAGTATCCGTGTCAGCAGACTTCCTGCACAGAAAAATACCAGCAGCTCCAGGATCAGTCCGGCAATTGCCAGTATCAGCTCCTGCATTTCACACCTTCTCTCCGGCTTCTCTGGCAAGGATTCCCATTGCAACCTTCTCCGGAGTGATCGGGAGCTCTCTGACACGTACACCTGTTGCATTATAAACCGCATTGGCAATAGCCGGACAAGGTGTATCGATCACAAGCTCACCAATGGATTTTGCACCGAAAGGACCTGTCTTCTCGTAGCTGCTCTCAAACTCGATCCGCACCTTCGGAATATCCATACGGTTGGGGATCTTATACTGCATAAAAGAATTGTTACGGATCTTTCCCTTATCTGTATACTGCACATCCTCATACAGAACCATTCCGATTCCCTGACCGATACCGCCTTCTGCCTGCACTCTGGCAAGATTTGGATTGATCGGAGTTCCACAGTCGATCACGCCCACATAATCAATGACATCGATCTGTCCGGTCTCTTTATCGACCTCCACTTCAGCGGCACCTACCATAAACGGTGGCGGAGAGATCGGAGAAGAATATTCTTTTACAACCTGAAGCTCACTGCAGACTCCACAGGTCGCTCTTCCTGCAATCTGCTGCAGCGTTACCTCTTTTCCGTCTTCTGTGCGGACTTTTTCTCCGTCAAAATCAGAATCCTCTGCAGATACTCCAAGCATCTGTGCGCCAAAAGCGTGGATTCTCTTTCTGAGTTCTCCGCAGGCCTGGATCACGGCATTTCCGGTTGCATAGGTTGTGGAAGATGCATAAGAACCGGAATCATAGGGAGAAATATCTGTATCCACACTGAATACCACGATATTTTTCATATCTGTATCCAGACAGTCTGCTGCCATCTGAGCAAGAATGGTATCACAGCCGGTTCCCATATCAGAACATCCAAGTGCCAGGGTATAGGAACCATCCTCATTTAATTTAATGTCTGCTCCGCCGACATCGATTCCTGCAATAGATGAGCCCTGCATGGCCATAGCGATACCGACACCCCGTACTTTGCCGTTACCCATATCACGGAACGGATATTTCTCATCCCATCCGATCATTTCCTTTGCACGGGCGAGGCATTTATCCATGGTACAGCTGCCGTTGATCGGTACATCCGGATATCCCGGAAGTGCCTCTCCCTCCATAGGCATGTTCAGCTCGCGGAATTTTACCGGATCCATCCCCATCTTATGAGCCAGCTCATCTGCTGCGGACTCCACAGCAAAAATACCCTGTGTGGCACCATAGCCACGATAAGCGCCAGCTGCCTGCATATTGGTGTAAACAACATCATAGGCAAAACGGTAGGCTTCCGTATGACGATACAGTGCAATGGATTTATGGCCTGAAAGTCCTACGGTTGTAGGCCCATGCTCTCCATAGGCACCGGTGTTGGAAAGAGTATAAAGATCGATTGCCTTTACAATACCGTTTTCATCTGCACCCATACGGATATGGACTTCCATCTCATGACGCGGAGAAGACGCGATCATGGATTCCTTTCTGGAAAAAACGATCTTGGACGGACGCCCGGTAACCCATGTTACCAGTGCCGGGAAAACCTCACTGACAGAAGACTGTTTTGCACCAAAGCCCCCGCCGATACGAGGCTTGATCACACGAACTTTGGAAGACGGAATGTTCAGCGCATTTCCTACGATCCTTCGGATATGGAACGGGATCTGAGTGGAAGAAACCACCGTCAGTCTCTGAAAATGGTCCATATAACAGTAGGTACGGAAGGTCTCCATCATGGTCTGCTGATTTGCCTTTGTGTGGTAAACCTGGTCTACTGTATACGCACATTTTTCCAGCATGGCATCCACATCACCCACTTTTTCTACATTGGAGGAACAGAGATTACGCTTATTATCTCCGCCGGCCGGGATCGGCATATACCAATCATCCTCCGGGTGCACCAGAATGGGATTATCCTTGGCTGTGTGGATATCCAGAACCGCTTCCTCCACACGATATTTTACCTTAATGCGCTTCAGGGCTTTATCTACTGCCTCTTCTGTCTCACCGGCTACGATGGCAACCGGATCCCCTACAAAACGCACATGCTTATCTATGATATAACGATCCCATGGACTGATCTCAGGCGCTGTCTGTCCGGCCAGGGTAAATCTTTTGTGGGAAACATCCTCATAGGTCAGAACACAGGCAATCCCCTCGATCTTCTTTGCAGCATCTGTCTTGATCTCTTCCACCCAGGCATTGGCATGAGGACTTCTTAAGATCTTGACGATCAGGCAGTCAGAAGGTGCAAGATCATCGGTATAGACCGGTTTTCCGGTTACCAGCGACATTGCATCTGTTTTTGGCACCGGCTTGTTTACGTATTTCATTTTCCTTCCTCCTGTCCTTTTTTATAGTCGAGAAATTTCAGGATACTTCTGGTCTGTCCCACAAATCCCGAGCAACGGCACAGATTTCCGGAAAGATACTCCAGGATATCCTCTTCTGTGGGATCTTCCAGTTCCTTTAACATGGCAAATACATTCATGATAAATCCCGGATTGCAGAAGCCGCACTGCTCTGCTCCCTCATTTGCCATAAAAGCGCCGAATTCCTTTGCTTCCTCCTGCATTCCCTCCAGAGTCACGATCCGTTTCCCGTCTGCGCGGGCAGCCAGCATGGAGCAGGACAGTACCGGACGTTCATCCATCAGCACAGTACAGAGACCACAGTTTGCAGTCTCACAGCCACGTTTTACGCTGTAACAGCTGTTTTTCCGCAGGAAATCCAGAAGCAGTTCATCCGGACGTACCTCGGCCTGCCGTTTTACACCATTCAGCCAGAAAGTGATATTCATTCTGCTCTCCCTCCGATCTCTTCCCAGGCTCTTCTTGTAAGGACTTTCACAAGAAGACTTCTGTATTCTTTTGAAGCACGCATGTTCTTGTCTGTAGAAACATGTTCCGCCGCATATGCGGCAAAAGATGCTGCTGCATCCTTTTTCTGCTGTGCATCCATCTGTACAAAATCTTTTAAGATTTCCTCTTCATCTTCCACGATCATTGCTTTTCCGGGTCTGGCCCCAATGACAGTTCTTGCTTTTCCGTCAATAAGAGCGGCCGCACAGGTGAGCACAGGAAAATCTGTGGAATTGTTCCGCTGACTTAAGTACACACTGTTCAGCGGCTGTTTTTTTACAATGATATTTACCAGGATATCGTTATCCTTTTCCATGGATGCAAACTGTGCCAGCGGAATGGTTCCGCCATTGTACAGCTCCACCCAGGTATCCAGTGCCAGAAACATGGTCAGTACATCGGAAAATCCGAATCTTCCGAAAATACTTCCGCCCACTGTGGCACAGTTTCGAAACTGCACACCCACAATGTGCCGTACACTTTCACGGATAGCACTGTTTGTATAGGCATTCAGCTCTTTGTGGGTTTCCAGCGCATGAAGTGGTGTCATGCAGCCGATCACAAATGCTTCTTCTGTTTCTGTAATAGTATCCAGCCCAAGACCTGACAGGTCAATGGCTGTCATGATGTTCCTGTTTCCCATTTTCAGCCAGACCATACCGCCCAGCACACAGGCTGTTCTTTTCTGGTTCAGTTCATATGCCTGTTCAAGGCTTTCTGCCTTTACGTAATTCTTTATCTTCAGCATACTTTATTCCCTTCTGAATTCTCATTCTCTTTCTTTACGGCTGTTTTTTCAGCCGAGCATTTATTTTAACAGACTGTCAGCTAAATAGCTATTGTTTTTTTCTCTGCTGTTCTGATGCCGCATCAGTCAGCGGTCTCCAGAACGATAAACTGATACGGTTTCAAAATGATCTCTTTTTCTGTGATCTCCACAGCTTTCTGATTATTCAGAAGCACCTCTTTTACTTCTCCCGGCAAAGATACCTTCTGTGACTGTGCCTGCATATTTCCCAGGATCAGAAGATTTTTCTCACCGTTTCTTGTATATGCGATCAGATTCTTCTGTTCTTCCTGATATGGAGCGAATGTTCCGTATACAAGCGTTTCTTTATATTCCGGAGCTTTTCTCAATGCAGTCAGCTTTTTGTAGAAAGAAAGGAGGGAATTACTATCCGTTAACTGGGACTCTATATTAATCTCCTTATAATTGGGATTGACCCCAAGCCACGGCTCTCCTTCTGAAAATCCCGCATTTTTCTCTGCGCTCCACTGTACCGGAGTTCTGGCATTGTCTCTGGAAAATGCGGAAGCAGCATCAAGCGCTTCTTTTTCACTGCATCCGGCACGGAGCGCTACCTGGTATTCATCGATGGTACTGATGTCATCGATCTGAGCCATAGAAGTAAACTCCATATTTTCCATACCGATCTCCTGCCCCTGATAAATAAACGGAATTCCCTTCAGCAGGAAATAAACACCTGCCAGGAGCTTCTTTGAATCCGGACAGCGATCTTCCGGAGAAATATAGTGACAGACACCTCTTGGCTCATCATGATTCTCAATAATGTTGGAGATCATGCCGGTATCCCCAATCTTTTTCTGCGTATGGAAAATACACTTCTTGTACTCTTCCGGAGTCAGGTACGGTTTGGATGCATACCAGCCATCCTCGCTCTTTCCGTAACAGGTTTCTTCAAAATCAAACATGGATGAAAAATATCCGTTTTCTCCGATAAAATCTTTGATCTCATCTTCCTTTTCATTGAAGACCTCTCCTACAGTAAAAGCATCATAGGGATGAAAACACTTCTCAGCCATCTCTCCCAGAAATTCTCCAATCCCTTCTGCCTCCTCCAGCATCCTCCCGACGCTGCAGAGCCCATCTGCACGATCGGCAGGATAATCGGAAAACGGAAGCTTCTTCTTGATATTGATAATGGCATCAATACGGAATCCGCCAAGCCCTTTTTCCATCCACCAGCGGATGTTTTTGTAGACTTCCTCTCTTACTTCAGGATTCTCCCAGTTGAGATCCGGCTGCTTCTTGTGGAATACATGGAGATACTGTTTATCCGGATGTCCCGGAAGCTCTTCCCATGCCGGACCACCGAAATAGCTTCTCCAGTTGCAGGGAGCTTTGCCATACTTTTTGTCCCGGATATAAAAGAAATTTCCATACTTTCCGTCCGGATCCTTAATAGCCTGCTGAAACCACTCATGCTCATCGGAGCAGTGATTTACCACCAGATCCATAAGGATGTACATTTCTCTTTTTTTTGCTTCTGCGATCAGACGATCCATATCCTCCATGGTCCCAAACCTCGGATCAATCGCATAATAATCTGCAATGTCATATCCCTGGTCTGCAAGGGGAGATTTATAGATTGGGGAAAGCCAGAGGATATCTGCTCCCAGTTCCTTAAGATAATCAAGCTTGCTGATGATTCCTGGGATGTCTCCGATTCCGTCTCCGTTGGAATCATAAAAGCTCTTGGGGTATATCTGATATACCACTTTGTCATGCCACCATTTTCGTTTCATCGTAATTCCTCCTATGCCTGTTTGATCATGCAGTACTGCTTCAGATCAAATCCTTTTTTCTGTACAATGCCGTATAATTTAAATCCGAATTTCTCATACATAGAAACATTTGCCGGATTATGGGTTTCCAGAGAGATCATCAACTTATGCCTGTCCGCATAATCGATCACCTCATCCATCAGCTTTTCAGCAAGACCGTGATGCTGCATCTTCGGCGCCACTGCCAGATAGATCACATGAAGTCTTTCTGCTGTATGAAGCTGGGAAGTCCAGCTGGAATTCAGATAGTCTTTTCCCTGGATGAATTTCCGCAGGGTCGCAAGACTTGGATCCTCTTTGATCAGATAGCCATCTGTTTTCAGAAGGGCAAAAAAATCCACCATCAGATTATGTAAGGCTGCTTCATGCTCTGTTCCGTCGGATACTACCAGGATACTGTTCAACTCACTGCTGTCTGCATAAATCTCGCAGGTCTCAAAAAACTCCGTAAGATCACAGGTAAAAAGCTCCGGCATCAGCCGTTCTCTGGTATCCCTGTCCGGGATCAGTGCATGATACAGAGGATCCTCCGAAAAACATACGGTCAATATCCGGATCAGCTTATCCAGATCTTCTTCTTTCACTCGGTATAAATTATGGCTTTCCATTCTTTCCTCCAGGTATGGTTTTATTCTGTTCCTTTTTCAAACATATCACTGACCTCGCAGATCAGATTCCTGAGCTTTTCCACTGCACGGATCAGATATTCAATATCATCGGCATAATAACGCTTCTGTCTTTCCCAGGCTTCCTTGAGGCTCTGCTTTTCTGCCTCCAGACTGTCACCCGGCTTCTTTTCCTTCAGACTTTCCACAAGATCATAAAGGTTCTCATGGTGGATGATCCTGCCCTTCCCCCACATCAGGCGATCCGGGGACTGCTTCAAGATATATTCCGTAAAATGATAAAAGACTTCCCGCTCAAACTGAAAGGCATAACAGTTGTTGTCAATACTGTAAAAAGCCTCCAGCGCAGGTGCGATCTCTCCTTTTTCCAGATATCCCATCGCTTTCTTCAGTGCATAAAGATTGTTCTGCACTGCCTGCTGCGGAAAGATCACATTGTCATCCCAGTCCAGACGTACCAGATAATCCTGGGATTTCCGGAATACACCGAGAAGCTTTTCGGTAATGGCATCGGCTTTTTTCCAGTCACGTTTTTCTTCCGGAAGGCTGTTGAAGTGCCGTACCTGCTCTGCAAGGATGGCAGCCGCTTTTTTTGCCTCTTCTGTTTTTTTCAGAAGGAGTGTACTGTCGGCGCCGATCTGCATACACAGATCCGTATCCAGGGTCTTAATACTTTGGTCCAGTACCCGCCCGAAATCCATTGGCGGCAGAGCAAGGCTGTCAATAGCCAGAAGAAGTTTCAGATAAAATTCATGATGGAATCTGTATACCTCTTCCTCATAAACATCCTGGTTATCGTATTGGGAATGATAATAATTTTCCATAAACGGACCACCGCTGAAATCATTGACCATGGACGGGATCCCGGAAATAGCCATGGTAAAATCATCAGACCAGGTTTCAATGGGGTACAACGTGGTCATGCCCTCCGGATAAATCCCCTCCGGCATCTGCACAGCATCCACGAAGCTACGCACAAAATCCGCATACTCATAGGTACATCGTACTGCATCTCTGGTACTGTGTGCATGAGCCGGAAGCTCAAAATTCAGATCTGCGATCACGTGCCCCTGCCACTCCGGTCTCGCATCAAATACCTGGCGGTAAGCACCTGTGGACCAGTCATATTTTGTGTCGGAAATCCCCCATTCTTCTGCTGCAAGAGCACATACCACAATAGTATGGCGAGGTTTATAGCCACCACGGAGCAGCGCCCTGGCAATTCCAATGATCATGGCCACTGCCGCATTATCGTCCTGAAATCCCTCAAAATAGGAATCATAGTGAGCACTTAACAGGATCATGGAATCCGAATCGGTTCCCGGGATTTTGCCAACGATATTGTAGGTATACTGGTCTTTGATCACCTCTGTGTCCGCATCAAATTCCACGGAAAGCTCCGGAACACGATTCCCATTCTCATTTTTTTCCTCCATCAGCTGACGGATCATAAGAAAATCTGCCCGTGACATGGAAAATGCAGGCGCACAGGAAGGTCCTGCGATATCCTGTGCATTCAAAGCCGTATCATCGATCTGTGCGTATCCTCTGCTCTGTACGGCGATCAGAGCTGCTGCACCCTTCAGGTGTGCCTGATACACCGGGTAGTTGATCCACCATTCTTCTCTCTGATTGATCTCGATAAGAACCAGCTTTCCTTTCACATCGATATCCTTATATTCGTCAGCTGTACCCTTTCCAAGATATACCAGATCAAACCTCTGAAAGCCATTGGTCTTAAAATCTGTCTGATATGCGCCAAGCTGGATCTCCCGGCAGGTTCCCTCTCTGTCATGGCAGCGCATCACAGCTTTTTTAAATTCCCATGCATCCACACGGATCTTATCTTTTTCTACCTGTGTGAAACCGGCTTTTTTCATTTCTTCCAAAAGCATATCTCCGGTTTTTCGCTCTGCCAGGGAGCCTGCTGTACGGTATCCCAGAACCGGATTTGTTTTTTCCTGTTCCATGCGCCTGGCCAGATCATAAGATTCTTTTATATTCAAGCATGAAACACATTTCTCCACGATGTTCAAATTTACTGTCATCCCTTTCTCGGCAGTTCCCTGCCGGCAGTTCCGTCCTCCCGGCAGAGATATTCCTCTAACTGTTATAGATTATACCTTATCAATGTGCGGATTTCCAGATAAAAAAACGCGATTTGTTCTGACAAAAAATCCATCTCACAAATCACGTTATTATAATTTCTTTTTAGCCGGAATACCGAAGCGCATCAATAGGCTTCCTGGATGCTGCCTTGTTAGCCGGATACAGGCCAAAAAGCACACCGATCATCAGAGACATGGTGTTGGTGACACCAGACATGGCTTCCATGATCTCTGACTGATCCACAATGGAAAAAGCGTCTTCGTCCTGCTCAAAGCGTTCCATCAGGAGCTCTGTAAACGCATTTTCTGCCGGCTCCAGGCTATCCTCATCTGCTCCGGATGCGTAAAACATGGTCACATCCAGTACATTATCCGCAAGCCTGGTCATAGTAGAAAACGGGATGATCACCATAAGCCTTTTACGCCGTCGTTTCATTTTCCTTAACCTCCAAATATGCTGTGTATGTTCTCTCTGTTTTAAAAATATTTAAAAGAAAAAATGTGTAAAGTCTTTGTGTGATCTGTGAAAACCCAGTGAAAAAGGCATCCTATTTTTCATATACAAATACAAATAATTAATTATATTTTCTGTCTGCTACCATTATTTTTTGTATATATTAAATATTATTTTAAAAATTATATATTATTTTCTGGTATTTTTTACCGAAATATGTTATAAAAGAAGTAAGAAAAACTACCGGAAATCAGATATTCCTGCTTCCGGTCCGAGATAAAGGAGGTATCTTTATGGCAAAACGTATTATCACCATCAATCGTATGTTTGGAAGCAACGGACGCCTTATCGGCAAGACTCTGGCTGAAAACCTGGACATCGGTTTTTATGATAAAGAACTGATCGACATGGCTGCCAAGAAAAACAATATCCCCTTCGACACCCTGGCAAAGGTAGACGAGAAAAAAGCCAGTCAGTGGGTATTTCCCGTTGACAGTGAGCTGCAGTTTACAGATAATTTCTCTTTTGTACCAATGAACGATGTGCTCTATGATCTCCAGAGAAAGATCATCCTGTCCCTTCCGCAGAGAGAGGACTGCGTAATTGTCGGCCGCTGTGCAACCAGTATCCTGAAGGATAAATCACTTAAACTTTTTATCCATGCACCTTTTGAGGAAAGAGTTCAGAATGTGATACGCCGTACCGGCAGAGAAGAAGCCAGCGCACGGAAACTGGTCAAAAAAATGGATAAAGAGAGAAAGGCTTACTATGAATACTTTACAGACAGCAAATGGCTGGATATGACACAGTATGATCTCTGTATTGACAGCAGCCGGTTTTCTATGGAGCAGATTATTGAGATTGTAAAGAGATGTCTTTAGGATTCTTTTTTTCTGAAAATTTTTTCTGAAAAATGTTTTTACGCTTTGGAAGCGTAAGTGAAACCGCAGGGGAGGGGAAGCACTCGTAGTTGCGAAAGGCCGTTTCCCCTCCCCTGCACCCCTTCCCTCAGGCCCCGCTATGAACCGTACGTTTTAGTTATGTTACGTTGTTGACAGGGTGATGGATTTTGCGTTTGTTTAAAACGCCAGGCTGTGCCGATCTCATCGGCATAACACCTTTCAACAAGAAGACGTATCCTTCCCACCATTCCAACACATTGAGCAACACCAAAATATTTATTGACCAGACGCTATTCTTCCCACACCTCCAACTGCGGACGCTCAACTCATCAAAACGTAAGGACAGGACACCACGCGTCCGCTTCTACCTCTCCGGCTGAAACGTCAGCCGGGGAAGTGACAGTCCTCCGGGCTGCTACGGAGAAGGGGTGATGATGGTTAGGTTGCGGGAGACGGCGTTATTGCGGAAGGGCCCAGCTGTTTGAGCCGAAGGTGAGTTCTGGGCCCTTCCGCAATGGTTTTAGCCGGCTCACGGAACCTTAGCAGCATCCCCCGACGGAGTCCGGCCCGGAGGACTGTCACTTCCCCGGCGTCCGTTCACCAATATACTCTTTCAAAAACTCATATATATCCCCCTCCAACGGCGGACACCCCTCCACATAATTCTGAAACTTACAGGTACAGTGTCCCACACCAAGCACTCCTGTCTTACCACGATACCCCTGTCCGATGCAGATCTTTTCATCCAGTTTCTCAAAAAGCCCCTCTTCCTTCAGCATCTCCAATGCCGGGATCAGATACCCGTAGCAGGCACTGCAGGATTCCACTTCCTCCACGGCATCCGCAAGCTCCACAACCTTTCTGGATACCGGCATCCTCTGATCCGCACCATCCTCCAGAAATCTGACATCTGCTTTGGAAATATCTGAACAGCCCACGCCAAGATCACCTGCCAGCTTCACATAAGGAACCTCAGCTACCTCATAATGCATCATCTGACACACATATGCATCCACAAGAACCGGATCACAGGCAGCCATCACCCGGTTCATCACAACAGGATTTCCGCCATCTTCAAAATCCAGATCCCCGCAGATATTATCCACAACAATAAAGTCCTGCTGTATCCCCATATTCAGATGAGCAATGGGTTTATGAAGCCCCAGAGAATGAAACCGTCTCTTTTCCTTATTTGGAATCAACCCCTTCATATTCTTAAGGGCACAGGTGATCTTTGTCTGACAATGGCCTTTCAGAACTGGCACATTGATCAGAAAATCAAGCTCCTTTACCCGCTCACAGACATTCAGCTCCATTCCGCCGCAGTCCACAGAAATACCCTTATCCTTCTGCATATCCCAGAACGGCACCCGATACTCTTCCTCAAGCCTGTCAAAGCCACAGGTCTCAAAAGCCTCCCTTGTCTTATCTCCTACCCAGGATCCCTCCAGCATCACCATATCCCGGAAGCCATGCTCCTTCAGATACTCGATAATTCCTGCAACCACTTCCGGATGAGTCGTTGCACCCCAGGAAGCCTCTGAAGGAGAAACCAGATTCGGCTTGATCCCGATCTTTTTCTTTCTGTCCCCGATATGGGACTGAAGATCCGCTTTTTCCAGAAGCTCCTTTGTCATTCTTTTATATTCCGTACCACTGGTAATAAAAATCTGATTTTTATCCATAATTATCAAAATTCCTTTCTTTCTGCAATGTGAATGTTGATCCAGATCCACACCAAAGCCCTGCAAAGCTTTTATCATCAGATAAGCCAGACAAAACAGCCGACAAATACAGCAGTCATCACAAGCATCACAATCATAAAAAATACCCTCTCTACCGGTTTCCCGGTAAAAAGGATATTTTATCCGACACAGCAGTCTCGTATTATCTTTCGATCTTTGCCCCGTTCCACCACGGGAATTCTCGGTTCAGCCATTTTCCTGCAAGCTCACTCCATGGTTCACAGGCTCTTGCGATCCCTCTGCCGTTTTCGTTGGCAGTCAGCTCATTTGCCAGGCCGATCCCATGGGGTCCCTGCGGAAAAACATGATACTCCACTGGAATGCCCTTTTTATAGAGTGCCTGAACAAAGAGAAGTGTATTATCCAGCAGCACCGTCTGATCCTCAAAGGTATGCCAGATAAAGGTTCTGGGTGTATCTTCCGTAACCTGAAATTCCAGAGACATCCGATCTTTCAGCTCCTCATAACGATCTCCCAGAAGATTTCGAAAGCTTTCTTCATGACCAGCTTCCCCTGAAGTGATCACCGGATAATTCAGGATCATGCCATTGGGACGGATCCTCTCGTTTTCCATTCCCGTGATTCCGGCCAGCTCCTCAGTATTCCAGAATACTCCCAAAGAAGCTGCCAGATGGCCACCTGCCGAAAAACCTGACACAATGATCTTATTTTTTTCAATATGCCACTTATCGCTGTTCTCTCTGAGAAAAGCTACTGTTTTTGCCAGCTGACGGAGAGCCACCGGATATCTGGCAGGTGCCACACTATAACGAAGTACCACTGCGTGATAGCCCATTCCCATAAACCGGACAGCAATGGCTTCTGCCTCTCTGTCAGAAGTCATGCCATAAGCTCCGCCCGGACAGATCACTATGACCGGACGCTTCTGTCCCGGATAGAGTTCTTCCGACTCCTGCCAGAAATAGGTCTCTATCCATGCCTCATTATAGTCCTTCGTTTTTTCTTCGATCACAATTCTTTCGTTGATCATCCCGGTTTTCCCTTCTTCATTTCATTGCTTCTCTGATCGCTGCAAGAAGTTCATCGTACTCTTCGTAAGCCGGAATTTCCGGATGATCTGCACGGATCTGCTCTGTACTGCGGAAAAGGAAGCCTGCTTTGCTTGCCTGGATCATTCCAAGATCATTGTAGGAATCTCCGCTTGCGATAGTCTCAAATCCCATGGACTGCAGTGCCTTCACAGTTGTCAGCTTGGATTTCTCACAGCGCATCTTAAAGCCTGTGATCTCTCCGTTCTCTGCTACTTCCAGGGAATTACAGAAAAGTGTCGGCCGTCCAAGCTTCTCCATCAGTGGAGTTGCAAACTGTGTAAAGGTATCACTGATCAGTATCACCTGGGAAAAGGATCTCAGCTCATCCAGAAATTCCTTTGCCCCCGGAAGGGGATCGATCTTTGCAATAGTCTCCTGGATCTCTTTCAGTCCCAGACCATGCTCTTTCAGAATTCCAAGTCTCCAGTTCATCAGCTTATCATAATCCGGCTCATCACGGGTTGTTCTCTTGAGCTCCGGGATTCCGCTTGCCTCTGCAAATGCGATCCAGATCTCCGGTACCAGTACACCTTCTACGTCCAGACATGTAATATACATCTTTCATATCCTCCTCTTGATCCAACTTACCGTTGATATTTCACAGAGTCTGACTTCTTCCGGCTGTCAGAACTCTTTAATCTTTTAGCGCTTTACCCTGATATTACCATATGCTCTCAAGGTCTGTAAACAGTTTTATTTTTTCTTCTTTTCCGATTCATAGATCTTCAGCTCTTTCAGTGCTTTTTCCCCAAGAGGATACAGCATGAAAATATTAAAGATCGTCATCAGGCCGATTCCTACATCTCCCAGATCCCATACAAATGTGTAAGCCGCGATCCCACCGATAAACAGCATCACCAGTGCCAGCACCTTATATCCTGTTTGTGAACCCCAGTTATCACCAAAAAGATAAGCCACATTGCCTCTTGCATAAAACAGGATTCCCAGGAATGTGGAAAAGCTGAACATAAACAGTGTTGCAGCAATAAAGATCACTCCAAACTGCCCCATATGATAATGCATGGCAGTCTGAAGAAGTTCCATTCCGGAAAGCCCCTGTACCAGATCTTCCGGGACCAGAAGCATGATCATGGCTGTACAGCTGCAGATCACGATCGTATCCACAAATACACCCAGGGCCTGGACAAATCCGGCTTTTACCGGACTGTCACATTCTGCTGCCGCTGCTGCACAGGGAGCGGAGCCGCTTCCCGCTTCGTTGGAAAAAAGGCCTCTTTTTACTCCGTTCATCAGCACGACGCCAAATCCGCCGGCAACAGCCTGACGAAATCCGAAAGCTTCTTCAAAAATCCGCTTAAATACTCCCGGCATACTTCCGAGATTTGTAAATATAATAAACAGCGTAATCACAAAATAAAGCACTGCCATCACCGGCACCAGAAGATCCAGAACTTTAACCGTTGCATTCTTTCGAAGCACGATCACAGCTGCGATCACTACCAGCACGATGGTAGTATACAGCGGCGGAATATCAAAAGCATTTTTGAAAGATGCCGTGACGGAATTGCTGATAACCTGACTGATCCCACACCAGCAGATCAGGCCGGAAATGGCAAACAGAACGGAAAGCAGAACCTTTTTTCGTTTTCTGCCCTGTTTTTCTTCCCAGTAGCGGTGGATATAGTAGGCAGGACCGCCCCTGTAGCCACCATATAGAGGATCCTTTTCTTTATAGAGCTGTGCCAAGGTCGCTTCGATAAAAGCAGTGGAGGAACCGATCAGCGCCGTGATCCACATCCAGAATACCGCTCCTGCACCTCCTGCCGAGATCGCAGCTACCACACCGACCAGGTTTCCCATTCCCACACGGGTAGCTGTAGATACGATCAGCGTCTGAAATGCTGAAAGATTATTTTTGTCACTTTTCTTTTCTGACAGGGCTCGTACCATATCCGGAAAAAGACGGATCGGCAGAAGCTTTGTCCTGATGGTAAAATAGATACCGGTCGGAATCAGAAGCAGGATCAGAAGTGAGATTCCCAGCGTACTTCCTCCCGGAAGCGGAATCTTTACCAGATCTCCCCACAGAAATGTATAGACCTTTTCGATCATTGTTACTATCATGTTACTGTTTCCTTTCCCCAATCACCCCATGTGATCGTTTTGTTCTCTTTTTTCTGCCCGTTGTTTGTATTTATTTCTGCAACGTTTTAAACGGGCAAAGCGTGTCTTTCATTATAATAGCTTTCTGTTTGTATGTAAAGAAAAATCCCGAATCTTTCGATCCGGAATTTTTTTGTATTGGTAACTTTTCTGTTATTCGACAGATTTCTGATATCTGTCTGTTTTTATAAGCATAGCTGCATTTTACTCTCAGCCAGCCAGGTGGAACATCTCGATCAGGAATATCCAGCTCATTCCATAGTATGTTATCACGGCTACAAGGTCATTCATCGTAGTGATCAGAGGACCTGAGGCTACTGCCGGGTCCACACCAACCTTTTTGAAAAACAGCGGTATGCAGGTTCCTACTGCACTGGATACCAGCATGGCCACCAACAGGGATAATCCGATACAGCCGGATACCGCATAGGCAAATACGAGTGTTTTTCCTTTGAATAAGAAAATATACAATCCGATCAGTACAAAAGACAGAATACCGAGCAGACCACCGTTGCAAAGACCGATCCGCATTTCCTTCAGCACAAGCTCTGCTTTCTGTCTGCCCGTCAGCGTCTCATCCATCAGTACACGGATGGTTACAGCCAAGGACTGGGTTCCAACATTTCCTGCCATATCCAGGATCAGAGACTGAAAGCACATGATGATCGGCAGACAGGTAACTACTTTTTCAAACATTCCCACAACAGAAGATACCACCATACCAAGGCCCAGAAGAACGATCAGCCAGGGCATTCTTTTTTTCATGCTTTCAAAAAGAGGTTCTTTCAGATCTTCCTCTGCAGTCAGACCGGCCAGCTTTGCATAATCCTCTCCCATCTCATCGTCTACCAGATCGATGATCCCTGCGGATGTGATCACTCCAAGGAAACGATTGTCATCGTCCAGTACAGGAATGGAATCTTCAGAATAATCCTTCAGCCGTTCCATACAGTCGTCGATCTGCTCAGTACCATACACATATGGATAGGAAGTTACGATCAGCTCTTCCATAGGGTGGTCCTGTCTTGCTGTGATCAGATCCTTCAGATCCAGGGCTCCATAAAACTCCCCTCTGTCCGTCACTGCAAAGATCGTAGAAATATTATCATTATCTGCCGCCTGGGAAATCAGCTCACTCATGGCCTGCTTTACGGTCAGATTTTCACGAATCACAATGCAGTTCGTTGTCATTCTGCTTCCGATCTCATCCTCATCAAAGGAGCGGATCATTTCAATATCTTTCCGCACCTGTTCATCCAGAAGCTGGATCAGAAGCTTGCGTTTTTCTTTATCGATCTGCTTTAAAACATCTGCCAGGGCATCGGTTTCCATTTTGGAAAGAATAGCTGCCGCTTTTTTTACATCCATCTCTTCCAGATATTGTACAGTTTCTTCTTCCTCCAGATATTCAAAAACATCTGCCAGCATACTGCTTTCCAGGATACGGTATAGTCTGCTGCGCTCCGCAGTGCTTAATTCTCTTAATACTTCCGCCAGATCGTTTTCGTGGAAATCCTGCAGCCTTTCACTTAAAACTGCCGGAGAAACACTGCTTCGGATCAGACTCAGAATATCTTTTGAAAAATCCTGATTTCTTTTTGTCATTTTCTCATCCTCCTCACATAGTTTCGCACAAAACACGCACACCAAAAACAGACATGTTAAAGCATGTCTATGTGCTGTTTGATTTTCGATTGTGTTTCCTTGGGATTTGAGTATAAAGCGAAATGAATTTATACATGATCGCCTTACTGTAAGATTCTCAGAATGAGAAGAATGAAAAATATATCTATTATAATCCTGCTGAAATTATAATGTAATAATACCGTACAGATTCTGATGACACCGATACATCCTGTCAAATATATCCTTCTGATATATAGATATAATATTCCCACAGATATTCCGTACACTTAAAACAGAATGGAACAGCCTCATCTCGCTCTGTTCTTTCCATCTTTCACTCTGAGAGCTACAACTTCGCCCATGAGAATCACAACTGTCCATTCTGTTCACCTGCCTTTTTTTCTTAATTTTTTTATCAACCCGGCCATTATAACGTTCCCGGCCGGGTTTTGTCAACCGGATTTATGGTTAAATTTATTGTAAATCCGGTTGAAATTTTATGTTTTACAGAGGTGGATGTTTATGCAGCAGCATTTGCGTTAATCGTGATGTTTTTTCAAAAAGGATCAAATTAAAAAGTCCAACAACAAATGCTTCTGCACGGATCTTCAGCATTTACTGTCGGACTTTTATCCTTTTTATTCTTTTTTGAAATATATCACAATATCATATTGTAGAGCAAAAGATTATTCTGCGTGGTCTTTCAGGTACTCTGCACGCCCCTCTTCGTAGAGGTTATTTCCCTCGCTGTCAATGATGACTACAAGCGGCATGTCTTCCACATAAAGCTTGCGGAGTGCTTCTGCTCCGAGGTCTTCGTAAGCGATAAGCTCTGCTTTTTTGATGCATTTTGCAAGAAGTGCACCTGCACCGCCGATGGCTCCGAAATATACGCCGTCATATTTTTTCATTGCATCTACGACTTCCGGAAGGCGGGCACCTTTTCCGATCATTCCTCTGGCGCCTACGGACATCATAGTCGGTGCATAGGCATCCATACGGCCGCTGGTTGTAGGGCCTGCGGAGCCGATGACTTCGCCTGGTTTTGCCGGAGTCGGACCTACATAGTAAATGGTAGCGTCTGTAGGGTCAAAAGGAATCTTTTCTCCTTTTGCAAGGGCCTCGCACATTCTCTTGTGACCTGCATCACGGGATGTATAGATAGTTCCTGTCAGTAAAACCTGGTCGCCTGCATGGAGGGTTCTTGCCAGCTCTCTTGTCAGAGGCAGTGTGATCTTTCTTCTTTCCATATTAAAGCACCTCCGTTTTATGACGTGTTACATGGCAGTTGATGTTAACTGCACATGGCATACCTGCGATATGGGTAGGCATAGTCTCAATGTTCAGACCGATAGCTGTGGTCTTTCCGCCAAAGCCCTGAGGTCCGATACCAAGCTTGTTGATCTTCTCCAGCATCTCTTTCTCAAGATCTGCATAGTAAGGATCCGGGTTCTCTGTATTCAGAGGACGCATCAGCGCTTTCTTTGCAAGAAGTGCACATTTGTCAAAAGTTCCTCCGATACCAACACCAACTACCATAGGCGGACATGGGTTCGGACCTGCAGTTTCTACAGCCTCAAGAATGAAATCCTTGATTCCCTGAAGGCCTGCAGATGGCTTGAACATACGGATCTGGCTCATATTCTCGCTTCCGAAGCCTTTTGGTCCTACAGTTACTTTCACCTGATCTCCAGGAACGATCTCTGTATAGATCATAGCCGGTGTATTGTCACCTGTGTTTCCACGGCGTACCGGATCCTTGACAACGGATTTTCTCAGGTAACCTTTATCGTATCCGCGGCGTACACCTTCATTGATGGCATCATTTAAATCTCCGCCTGTAAAGTGGACATCCTGACCAATTTCAAGGAATACACATGCCATTCCGGTATCCTGACAGATCGGAACATTCTCACTGTCTGCGATATCAAAATTCTCGATAATGTTATCAAGGACACCTTTTGCGATCTCACCGTCCTCGCAGGCACGGCAGGTTTTGATAGCATCCTTCACATCTTCCGGGAGATGTTCATTGGCTTCGATACAGAGTTTTTCGATAACCTCTGTAAGTCTGGTTACTTCGATTTCTCTCATAATAGACTCCTTTCGCTTATCTCATATGTTTTTATTATCATAACATATTGTTAACGTTCGTGGCGGGCATATTTCGGCAGAAGCATAGGAGATACGTCTCCTGTATCAACTCCTGCATTTTTCAGTTCCTCTTCATATTTTCTGATATGATCCAGATTCATGGTGCCAAGCTCTACCTCTTTGCATTTGGCAGCTGCTTTTTTACCTGCATTTCTTCCGAATACAATTACATCAAGAAGAGAGTTGCCCATCAGTCGATTTCTTCCGTGGATTCCGCCTGCTGCCTCTCCTGCAACCAGAAGGTTCGGGATTTCTTTTGTAAAGCCGTCTCCGTTGATCTCAAGACCACCGTTCTGATAATGAAGGGTCGGATAGATCACGATCGGAACTTTTCTCATATCAATACCGTAGTTCATGTACATACGGAACATGGCAGGGATCCTCTTTTCGATAGTTCCCTCACCTCCCAGGATCTCAATCATCGGAGTATCCAGCCATACACCTTTTCGTCCACCCGGAACTTCAACGCCACGGCCTTCCTCACACTCGCGGATAACGCCGGAAGCATTTACGTCACGGGTTTCCAGCGGATGAATATAAGCTTCTCCGTTTGCGTTAACAAGCTGTGCACCAACGGAACGAACCTTCTCTGTTACCAGTGCACCAAGGATCTGTGACGGATAGATCGCACCTGTTGGATGATACTGGATAGAATCCTGGTAAAGAAGTGAAGCACCTGCTCTGTAGCCAAGCACGAGTCCGTCAGCAGTTGCTCCGTAGTGGTTGGAGGTCGGGAATCCCTGGTAATGCATTCTTCCTGCACCACCGGTTGCAATTACAACTGTTTTTGCTCTTGCAACGGAATAGTCTCCGGTTTCCATGTTGAGAAGGACTGCACCGGCAGTCTGACCTTTTTCATCCTTCAGAAGTTCTACAGCGGATGTAAATTCCACTACCGGGATCTTAAGATTTAAGACCTCATCACGGATAGTACGCATGATCTCTGATCCGGAATAATCCTTTGCAGCATGCATTCTCTTTCTGGAGGTACCGCCGCCATGTGTAGTGACCATGGTTCCGTCTTCTGCTTTATCAAACTCAACACCAAGGTCGTTGAGCCATTTGATCGCATCCGGGGCTTCCATTACCAGTCTTTTTACAAGCTCCGGTTTTGCGGCAAAATGTCCGCCTCCAAAGCAGTCCAGATAATGCTGTACCGGGGAATCATTTTCTTTATCTGCTGCCTGGATCCCACCTTCTGCCATCATGGTGTTGGCGTCACCGATACGGAGCTTTGTAACGATCATAACGTTGGCACCTGCGTTGTGAGCCTCGATGGCACAGGAAGAGCCTGCTCCGCCACCGCCGATGATCAGTACATCTACATCATAATCGATTTTTGTAAGATCGATTTTTTCGTTGAGCAGACGGCTTTCTGAATGGAGCATTTTTGTCAGTTCCAGTGGTGCTTTCTGTCCCTTGTTCGGTCCTACCTTGATCTCTGCAAATGCATCCGGGTTATAATCCGGATGGAATTTTTTGAGAAGAGCATCTTTCTCATCTGCACTCAGACGTCTTGGCTCTGTTGCCATACGCTCCGCTCTTGTAGCCTCTACCTTTTTGATGGATTCCATCATATTTTCTGGATATGGTGCATACATGTTTTACGCCCTCCTACTTCTCGATTTCTCTGCTGTTGTAAAGTTCCTGCATCTCTGTGATCGGCTTCTGCATGATCTTCTCGATCATATCGTCAAATTTGCCCTCGTGGATCTCTTCCACACGTTTCTCCAGATGCTCGCTTTTCGGCGCAATATATTTTCCGGTGAGACGTCTTGCCAGAAGGCCTACCATCGGATGGGAAATTCCTGCCGGACATCTTACGGAACAGCAGCCGCAGCTTACGCAGTCAAAGGATTCCTCTGCACATTTTTCAAGCTCGCCTCTCTGCGCATATGCAATATACTGCATGACATTTAAGTCCTGTGTACAGGCCTTTGTGCAGGCATTGCATCCGATGCAGCTGTAGATCTCCGGATAAAGCTCCATCATTACCTGCTGGTTCGGCTTAAGATCTTCTATATTATAAAGTCTCTTGTCTGTAGGGAAGAACGGGATACTTGCCACATACATTCCCTCCTGCACCTGTGTCTGACAGGCGAGACAGGTTTTCAGCTCATTCTGTCCCTTGATCCTGTAGATGGTCGCGCAGGCACCGCAGAATCCGTGTCTGCAGCCGCATCCTCTTTTTAATGTATAACCGGCATATTCCATAGCTGTCATAATGGTCAGATCACCGGGAACGCTGTATTTTTTACCGAAAAAATATACGTTTACCATATTATTTTCCATTTGAGATTACCAGTCCTTTCTTTTACTTATTCAAACCGTACGCCGCAGTGCCAGGCTCGATTCCGCTTCGCTTCATCTCGCTTGAGGGCGTTCGCCCTATACAGCCGCCGATAAAAACAGCTGCTTACATGCAAGCATGATGCCTGACATACGGTACCCCGCAGTGCCAAGCTCGATTCCGCTTCGCTTCATCTCGCTTGAGGGCGTTCGCCCTATACAGCCGCCGATAAAAACAGCTGCTTACATGCAAGCATGACGCATCTGTTTTTATCAACGTCTGTGCACTGCTCATTGCTTATCAATACTCATTAGGCAGTTCATCAACCTCATCACACCTAAATACCGGGCCGTCTTTGCAGACGTATTTGTCTCCGATGTTGCAGCGGCCGCATTTTCCGACACCGCATTTCATACGAAGCTCCAGTGTGGTATATACCTGATCTCTGGAGAAGCCCAGTTCTTCCAGTCCTGCCAGAACGAATTTGATCATGATCGGCGGGCCGCAGACCAGAGCGGTCTTATTGGTATCAAAGCCAATCTCTTTCAGATAATTCGGAACAAATCCCACATGACCGTCCCAGCCTTCCTGCTCGCGGTCAATGGTAAGATATACATTTACACCTTCTGTTTTCATCCATACTTCCTGGATTTCCTTAAGCTGCACCAGATCATCTGCTGAACGGGAACCATAGAGAATATCTACTGTTCCGTAATCCTCACGGTTATCCAGCACATAGTTGATCACGGAACGAAGAGGTGCCAGACCGATTCCACCTGCGATAAACAGGAGATTTTTTCCCTTTAACTTATCTTCCACAGGAAAATGATTTCCGTATGGCCCCCTGACTGCGATCTCATCTCCAACCTGAAGGCTATGGAGATAGTCGGTAAGGGATCCGCATTTTTTGATACTGAATTCCTGATAATCCTTTACAGTCGGAGAAGAAGTAATGGAAAACATACCTTCACTGACGCCTGGTGCACAGACCATGGCACACTGTCCTGGCATATGCTCGAAAAGCTTTCCACCCTCCGGAGCCTCCACACGGAAGGTTTTTACATCCGGTGTCTCCTGACGGATATCTGTGATCACGCCAACCTTGGGGATCAGCGTATCCAGTGTATAATTCTTATGACAGGTACATTCACTCATTCTTTTCACCTCCCTGTTTTTCAAAGGCCTTGATGACTTTTACGATATTTAAAGATTCCGGACATTTCTCCACGCAGCGGCCGCAGCCAACACAGGAGAACATGCCGTCATTATTTAACGGATAATAAACAAGCTTATGCATAAATCTCTGACGGAATCTCTGCATCTGGCTGGTACGGTTGTTTCCGTGAGCCATCATGGTAAAATCAGAGTACATGCAGGAATCCCAGCAGCGGTAACGGTGAACACCGTGCCCTGTGTCGTAATCCTTAATGTCATAGCACTGACAGGTCGGACATACGAAGGTACAGGTTCCGCAGGCAAGACAAGGCTTGTACAGTTTCTCCCATACAGGAGAATTGAAACGGTCCATGTATTCTTCCTGCGCCCATCCTTCCAGTGAAAGATGTGTATATGGAAGAAGCTCGATAATACCACGGATTGCCTTCTTCTCCTCTTCTACCTTTGTCTCATCAGCATCTGCCAAAAGCTCCTTCACAGTTTCTGTCAGAGCGTTTCCCTTTTCTGTGAGAGGCTTCCAGAAAAGTTCTCCCTCGATGATCCAGGCTGCAACATCTGCTTCCGGATCTGCGGCATCAATGCCAAATACTTTACAGAAGCAGCTTTCCTCCGGTTCATGACAGGCAAGAGCTACGATAGTTCCATGTTCTCTTCTTGCCTGGTAAAAAGTATCCACCGGATCCCCAAGGAATACCTTGTCGAGAACCTTCACACCCTGTACATCACAGGCTCTCATTCCGAATACGACAAAATTCTGGTCTTTCAGTGCCTGAGGCTCAATGCTGATATTTTTTCCGTCTTTTTTACAGGTATAGAGATTTTCACTCTGCGGAAAGAAAGCATCCTTCGGTGATTTCACGGTTTTCAGTGTTTCAAGGGAAACTTCTGCATCCTCACTCCATGCCTTGAAGTTCACCTGTTCACTTACCTTTACCGGTAAATATAATTCCTGGTCTGCGGCAATTTTCCGGAATAATGCCGGCAGATTTTCTACTGCGATCTTATACATACATTATCCCCTTTCTGCCACGATCCCTGGCTCTACATCCTCAAAGGTAAAGCTGGTAAGCGGACCCTTTGACTCCGCATCCTCGCCAGCCTGGTACTCACCGTAAAACGCATCAATATCCTTGATAAACTTACGGTTAAACAGATGAAGGGGAATTCCCTGCGGGCAGACTCTGCTGCACTCGCCACAGTCCGTACATCTTCCTGCTACATGGAAGGCACGGATCACATGGAACATCTTTTCCTCAAAGGAATCCACATTTGCCTTCTGGGCGCTGTCGAACTTATTGCTGTCAAAAACGCATTTGCGGCAGCTACAGGCCGGACATACATTACGACAGGCATTACAGCGGATACATTTACTCAGCTCGCTCTGCCAGAATGCAAATTTTTCTTCCGGACTCATTGCCTCGATCCGCTCAACTTCTGCGAAACGGTCAGCGTCCTTTGTCTCCTTTGACTCACCGATCAGTTCATCGTAAATTTTATGCTCTTTTCCTTTACATACATGGCAGCGTTCCAGCATGGCATCTTTGTATGCACAGGTTTTTTCTCCGTAAACAGTATCCACAGTCAATGTCTCTGCATCTCCGGTAATCTCTGCTCCGGAAATTCCCCGGATACCCTTGATCCCCATTTTGCGGATCTTTTCAATATCCAGCTTTCCTTTACAGCCAACACCTACGATATAGGCTTTTTCTCTGTCTACACGATGCTCTTTCAAAAGCTGGTTAAAGCTATATGTATCGCAGGGCTTCAGACAGACCATGGTTTTTCCTTCCAGCTTGGAAGCTTCGATCATATATTTGCTTAAATTGGCACCGCAGAATCCATCATAGACAAAATCCTCCAGAGATTCCGGTGTTTCAAAATAGGCTGGTTCCGGATTAAAGGCAAGATCTCCGGCTTTCCACCCAAGAACCCGGACTACCGTGCCATCTGCAAGCAGTTCTTTTGCACGTTTTATCAGCTCCTGCATCTTATATCCTCCAATCTCACGTTTTTACCAAGTGAATGGATCTTCTCAACAAACTCATTCATAGTCTGTGAAAATTTCACGCCTTCTGCGGCAGATACCCATTCAACACGTGTTCTTCCGTTTTCTACCCCAATATAATCCAGCATTGAAAACAGAAGTGTCATACGTCTTCTTGCATAATAGTTTCCGGTACTGTAATGGCAGTCTCCCGGATGGCATCCGCACATGATCACACCATCGGCCCCTTTTTCAAAGGCACGGAGGATGAACATGGGATTGACACGGCAGGAACATGGAACACGGATGATCTTTACATCCGCCGGATAGCTCAAACGGCTGCTTCCGGCAAGGTCTGCTCCGGCGTAACTGCACCAGTTACAGCAGAATGCCACGATCTTTGGTCTGAATTCTTCCTTTGTTTCTATCGACATATTGCATCCACCTCCGCGATAATCTGTCTGTTGGAGAAGCCCTGAAGGTCCATGGCTCCTGACGGGCAGGCTACTGTGCAGGCACCGCAGCCCTGGCAAAGTGCTGTATTGACAACCGCAACTCTTCTTGTCTCACGGATACCGTGATCGTTGACCTGTTTCTCCTCATAGGAAATCGCTCCGTAAGGACATACATTTGCACAGGTAGAGCATCCGTTACAGAGAAGCTCGTCGGATTTTGCCGTACATGGATTGGTTGTCAACTTGTCCTTTGCAAGAAGTCCTATGGCCTTAACAGCCGCAGCTCCTGCCTGGGCAACTGTCTCCGGGATATCCTTTGGCCCCTGGCATACACCGGAAAGGAAAATTCCTGCTGTCGGTGATTCTACCGGACGAAGCTTTGCATGGGCTTCTGTAAGGAAATTGTTGGTGTCAATACTTGCAGTAAGCATGGTAGCAATCTTACGTACATCCGGATTCGGTTCAATGGCTGTTGCAAGAACTACCATATCTGCTTTCTTGAAGATCTGCTTATTATCAAGAAGGTCCGAGCCCTGAACAAGAAGTGTTCCATCCGGCTGCGGGATTACTTTTCCTACCTGACCTTTGATGTAGTTTACGTTATACTGCTCAACTGCTCTTCTGTAAAACTCATCGAAGTTTTTACCAGGTGTACGGACATCAATATAAAATACCGTCACATTGGTATCCGGATATTTATCACGGATCAGCATGGCATGCTTAGCTGTGTACATACAGCAGATCTTGGAACAGTATGGCTTTCCACGGTCATCGGAGCAACGGCTTCCCACACACTGGATAAACACGATCTCCTTCGGTGCTTTTCCATCGGAAAGACGTTCAAGATGTCCTTTTGTAGGTCCTGCAGCATTCATGATACGCTCCAGCTCCAGAGATGTGATCACATCCTTGCTCTGGCTGTATGCGTATTCATCATATTTGTCAAGCTTAATGGTATCAAATCCGGTTGCCACCACGATCGCTCCGTATTTCTGTGTTACGATCTCATCCTGCTGATCGTAATCAATGGCTCCTGCCTGACATACTTTGGAGCAGACACCACATTTGCCTGTCTTAAATTTCAGGCAATGCTCTCTGTCGATCACAGGAACATTTGGAATCGCCTGTGCAAACGGAGTATAAATAGCTGACCGGTTGTTCAGCCCTCTGTTGAACTCATTTGGAATCTTTTTGGAAGGACATTTTTCCTGGCAGACTCCACAGCCTGTACATTTGTCCATGTTGACACTTCGCGCTTTTTTGCGGATATCAACAGTAAAATCTCCTACAAAACCTGCAACTTTTTCTACTTCACTGTATGTATAGATATTGATCTTTTCGTGAGCTGCAGCCTCCACCATTTTTGGAGTAAGGATACATGCGGAGCAATCCAGAGTAGGGAAGGTTTTGTCAAGCTGTGACATTCTTCCGCCGATACTTGGTGTTTTTTCCACAATATCAACTTCATAGCCTGCATCGGCAATATCAAGAGCCGTCTGGATTCCGGCGATACCGCCTCCGATGATCAGGGCTCTCTTTGTAACCTGGCTTTCTCCCGGCTGAAGAGGAGCATTTAAATTGACTTTTGCTACTGCTGCTCTTGCAAGGATCACGGCCTTCTCCGTAGCCTCCTGCATATCCTTGTGGATCCAGGAACAGTGCTCACGGATGTTTGCGATCTCCACCATGTATGGATTCAGGCCTGCTTTTTCCGCTGCTTTGCGGAAAGTTGCCTCATGCATACGCGGGGAGCAGGAACAGACAACCACACCTGTGAGATTTTTTTCACGGATGGCTTCCTGAATTCTGGACTGACCTGCCTCGGAACACATATACTGGTAATCCTCGGCGTGTACAACACCCGGCTCTTTCGCTATGACTTCCACAACTTTTTTTACGTCTACCGTAGCGGCAATATTACTTCCGCAGTGACAGACAAATACACCGATTCTCTGCACGTTCTCACCTCCTGTATCTTCTGAATGCACTTACCAGCAGCTGCTGAGGAAGATCCGGATCAAGAAGTTCCGGGATCTCATCTGGTGAAAGATAGTTGCCACCTTTTTCCCGGACAACAAGCTGTCTTGCCCCGTCAATGATCTTTCCGGGTTTTACGTCTCTCGGACAGCGCTCCACACAGGCAAAACAGGAAAGGCATTTCCAAAGGGATGCTGAATTTACAAGTGCTTCGATATTTTCATTGATCACATAGGATACAAACTGATGAGGTTTGATATCCATCTCGTCAAAAGAAGGGCAGGTTGCGGAACATTTGCCGCATTTCATGCATTTTAAAGGATTGGTTCCACTGATCTCCTTTATTTTTTCCGCAGCAGAATGGTTATCTCTCATTTTGCCACCTCCTCTTTGACGCCAAGGGCTTCTGCCAGAAGCTCTGTAAAATAGTAAACCGGCAGTCTGTTTCCGGCATTTTTATTCAGATTATATTTGCACAGTGGACAGGCAGTGATCAGCATATCTGCGCCAAATCCGGCTGCACTTTCTTCGATCTTTTCACACATATTCTGTGACATTTCTTTTTCTTTCAGGGATATATATCCTCCACAGCATTCATTTCTGTAAGGATAGATCACAGGCTCAGCGCCAAGGGCACGGATAAAATCCTCCATGATCCTTGGATTTTCCGGATCATCAAATGCCATGATCTTTCCAGGTCTCAGAAGCAGACATCCGTAATAGGCTCCGATCTTCTTTCCGGTAAAAGGATTTACTACTTTTTCTTTCAGTTTATCAAAACCGACTCTGTCCCGGAGAACCTCCAGATAATGGAGAACGGTTGTCTCTCCTTCATAGGGAGCTTCCAACTGCATATAATTGTTGGCTCTGGTCCGGATATCTTCCACATTTTTCATATCATCATTGACACGCTTGATCACATGATGACAGGCTGAACAGATCGTCACCAGATCCTGGCCTTTTTCTTTTGCCTGGTTTAACGCACGGACGGAAGAAAGCTTTGTGGCGATCTCGTCTGTGCCAAGCGGATAAACACCACCACAACACTGCCAGTCCTCGATCTCCTCAAGCTCAAACCCAAGGGCTGTGGCACTGGCTCTGGCATACTCATCCAGATCTTTGGCCTTTGTTCTCAGGGTGCAACCCGGATAATAACTGTACTTCATACCTTTCATTATCCTTTCTTAGTCTAAAATCTGACGTTTATAGTAGATATTCTTGTTCATATATTGTCTTTTTTTTAACGATACATGAATAAAAAAATGAAATCTCAACTAACACTTATTTGAGTTTTTTTATCAATTTGCACCCAAATAAAAGAGAAAAACACTCTTCCTCCGCAATTAAGAAGTGTATTAGCTCGATTTCCGAAATCATCATATCACGTTATTTCTGTTTCGACAAGGCTTTTTCGATATTTTTTGTGTTTTTTTTAACGTACTTTTGAAAAACCTTATCATTTACGATCCTGCTTCCATGATAATTTTCATTTTCGGGCATAAAAAAGCTCCGGATCTCTCCGAAGCTTTTTTGCTCCTATCAGTAAATAATGATCGGATAACCTGCATCAATGGTGTTATAGATCAGTGCTGCCTGATCCTTAGGCAGATTGATGCAGCCGTGGCTTCCGTTGGTTTTATAACGGTTCCCGCCAAAGGATGACTGCCAGGACGCATCATGAAGTCCCTGTCCGTAGACAAAAGGCATCCAGTAATTAACCTTTACATCGTAACCATATTCATTGCTGGTAAGGTTAAAGGGACTCGCCTTGTAGGCGATCGGCCATGCACCACGATATGTTTCACGCCCCTTCACCGGCTTACCGCTGACAATATCTGTTTCCGTCACAAGGCTTCCGTCCTTATACAGCCACAAATGCTGTGCATCCAGACTGACCTCTATGTAACTGCCTGCCAGATCGTCTGTTCCGTTTCTCTGGTATCCTTTTTTGCTGTAAACAGGCTCTCTTGTTACAGCAGTACCACTTTTCAGGTCTTCCAGAAGCTGCGCATATTCTCCGTCCTGATCAATCCGGTATCCGTACTCATTTCCCTCAATGGTCACATCCGTTCCCGCAGATGTATGAAAGGTGCGGGGAACATAAATGGTATTGTATTTGTTGGCAAGCTCACTGATGTAGGCTTTAATGGCTTCTTCATCTAAAGTCAGCGTCTCCCCCTCAGCCTTCAGCCAGGATGTGATCGTATCGGAATCCAGAACAGCCGTTTCACTTCCGAATGTATAAGTTACTGTACTGCTGCGGTATTTCTTCAGCTGGCTGTTCAGGTCCGTAATCTTATTTTTCATATCCTCTGTTACAGTGACCGTCGGGCTTACATACACATGCTTGTTGATCGGTACTGTGATGGTATCCCCAAGCAGAGCCGTATCAAATGCTGCGTTCAGATTTGTGTCCACGGTAGTCTCCAGCTTATCCGGATCGATCTCCGTCCCCTGTACCTGTTTCACAAGGGTGAATTCTTTTTTCTCCTTATCGTACTGAATGGCTGCATCAACAGAAGCTTTTCTTTCTTCCGTACCGAAATTTGAAAGATCGAGAGCCTGCTTTTCCTGCTCCTCATCTTCCTCGATCTGACATTCCGGTTCTATATTTTCTTCCTTTGGAAAAAGCTTCCGGCTCTCTTCCCGCTGTTTCTGAATTTCTGTAAGCTTACTCAGAAGGGCTTCTTCATTGAGACTGTAGCCCAGCTCTTTCAAAGTAGTACTGTAAACTTCCTGATCATTTTCCTGAAAGGATACCGGACGCTCTGCAAATTCCGCAGTGATCTTTTCTTCTGCCTGCTTTGCATCCAGTCCGGAAACATCCACTCCCCATATGGAAATCTTCCGTCCCAGCGTATTGTGATCTGCCAAGTATGTATAGACAAATAACCCTGCCACTGCCAGGATCGTTACGCCAATGCAGATTCCAAGTATGATCTTCAGTGTCTTTTTACTGATGGTTGATCTTTTCTCCATACCCTTATCCCTCGAGTCTTATGTAATATATGTTATGTTGTCACACTGGCTGTTATTATAATACAATAAATCCCATTTTCTGTAAAAATGACTTATCCCGGATCCTTCTGATCCGGTAAAAAAAGACAGACTGACGCCTCTGCGAAAATCTGTCTTTCTCATACGTTTCTTTATCTGTTTCTGGCAGCAGTATTTCTCTCAGGATCTTCTGCTTCTTATTCCGGCATTACGATCTTGCCTGCAACGGCACAGGCTGCTGCTGTTTTCGGAGATGCCAGATAGATCTGAACCTTGGAAGTTCCCATACGTCCCAGGAAATTACGATTGTTGGTTGCCACAACCTTTTCACCGTCTGTCAGGATTCCGCCGGTCCTTCCGCAGCAAAGTCCGCAGCCCGGATGTGTAATGATAGCCCCAGCTTCCGCAAGAGTATCCAGAATGCCAAGCTCAATAGCCTGACGGTAAATTTTGCGGCTGGCAGGAGTCACGATCAGCTTTACAAAGTCTGCAACCTTTTTGCCCTTCAGCACCTCTGCTGCCGCCATAAGATCCTCCAGACGTCCGTTGGTGCAGGAACCGATGAATACCTGGTCGATGGTCTCACCCTGAAGCTCACTGACATCACGGATCTTGTCCACCTGAGACGGACATGCCATTACCGGCACAAAATCCTCTGCTTTATAAGTTATGGTCTTCATGTAGACAGCATCCTCATCTCCCACAAGACTCTTCTGATAATCATCAAGCTCTACGTTGCAGTAAGCAGCTGTCTTCTCATCCGGTGTGAAAAGTGCACATTTCGCACCGGCCTCAATTGCCATATTCGCCATAGTCATACGGCTTGCCACAGACATATTTTCAATGGTGCTTCCGGAAAATTCCAGAGCACGGTAAGTAGCTCCATCTGCACGAAGGTCACCGATCAGGCGGAGGATGATATCCTTGGACATGACATTCTCCGGAAGTTCTCCGTCGATCACAACCTTTATGGTTTCCGGAACCTTGATCCACATGGTTCCTGTTCCCAGGATGCTGGCCATCTCTGTATATCCGATACCGGAAGAAAATGCACCGACACATCCGTAAGTGGTAGTGTGGCTATCTGTACCAAATACGATATTGCCAGGTTTTACGTAACCGGCCTCTGTCATCAACTGGTGGCAGATACCGTCACTTCTGTGCACGTTTTTCATACCATATTTGGCTGCAAAAGCATCTCCCACATGGAAATGTCTGGTGTCGTCCTGCTGGCTTGCAGGTACAAGATGGTCATAGATCAGAACAACTTTGTCCGGATCCCAGAGTTTCTGAAAGCCCATCTCCTCGAATTTGTCCGCTACAAACGGAATAAAGATATCATGGATCATCACTCTGTCAACATTGACCGTCACGATATCGCCAGGCTTTACTGCTTTGCCTGTGTTATGTCTGATAATTTTCTCAATGATCGTCTCACCCATTATTTCTCTCCTTTCCGTCTTAGTCCAGACCGTTCAGTTTGCGCATGGCTTTTACAAGTCCGCCAGCCTGAATAATATCCATCAGATTCTCCGGAAGAGAAGCAATCGGGTACTGTTTTCCGTTATGGTCTACATGCTCGTTCATCACAACTGTAACTTCATCTCCCTCTTTCACATTGTCGTGAAGATCCGGCTGTTCGATAAGAAGAAGGCCGTTGTTGATGGAGTTGCGGAAAAAGATCCGGGCAAAAGATTTCGCAATAACACACTGTACGCCCAGTGCTTTAATGATCTCCGGTGCCTGCTCTCTGGAGGAACCGCAGCCGAAGTTCTTTCCTGCTACAATAATGTCACCTTTCTGGATCTGTCCTGCCAGCTCCGGGCGAAGGGGACTGAATCCGTACTGTTTCATATCGTCAATGGTTTTCAGCGCCAGATACTCGGTCGGAATGATGATATCGGTATCAATATCATCGCCCAGTACCCACACTTTTCCTGTAAATGCTTCCATATGTATATTCTCCTGTTTATTCCTGAATATCTTTTCTGAGGTTTTTATACTCTGTCTGCAGTTGCGATCTCACCTGCAATGGCAGATGCGGTAACCGTTGCCGCAGATCCCAGATAAACCTTGGAGCTCGGATGTCCGGCACGTCCCTTGAAGTTACGTGTTCCGGTGCTGATAAGAACCTCGTTCTCACCGATCACACCCTGGCAGCTTCCCCAGCATACACTGCAGTTCGGGTTCATCACAATAGCGCCTGCTTCCATGAAGATATCGATCAGGCCTTCTTTTAATGCCTGGCGGTAGATGGTCTGGCTTGCAGGAACGACCAGGAAACGAACGCCTTCTGCAACTTTTTTCCCCTTGATCACCTCTGCGCCTACACGGAGGTCTTCAATACGGCCGTTATTGCAGGAGCCAAGGAACGCTTCGTTGATCTTGATGCCGCAGGTTTCCTCAGCCGGAACCACATTGTCAACAAAGTCTGGCTTCGCTACAACCGGACGGACTTTTGAAAGATCAAAGGTATACTCTCTTGCGTAAACAGCATCCGGATCGCTGTGATATACCGCTTTTGGCTCACGTCCATGCTCTTTCAGATATTCCAGAGCTTTATCATCAGCCTCAAAGATTCCTGTCTTCGCACCAGCCTCAACAGCCATGTTGCAAAGTGCCATACGGTCGCTGATGCTTAATGTTCTGGCGCCCTCACCGGTAAACTCCATTGCCTGATAGTTGCAGCCGTTTGCCCCGATCTCACCGATAATGGTAAGGATCAGATCTCTTGCGTAAACGCCCTCAGGAAGCTTCCCTGTCAGGTTAAATTTTACGGTTTCCGGAACCATGACCCAGGAAGTTCCGGTTACCATTCCATAAAGAAAGTCTGTACATCCTACACCGGTACCGAAAGCGCCAAGTGCTCCATAAGAACAGGTATGGCTGTCTGCACCAAAGATCAGCTGTCCCGGACGGACATAATTCTCGATCATGATCTGATGACACACGCCTTTTCCTTCCCAGAAATCAATGTTGTTCTCTCTTGCAAAATCTCTCATTTTTTTCTGGGATGCTGCTGTTTTCGGGCTGTCAGACGGTACATTGTGGTCTACGATAAATACCAGTTTCTTTGTATCTGCGATATGTGGATTTTTTAATTTGTTGTTGTACATGTCAACAGTCAGATGTGTGGTTCCGTCATTGCTCATCAGATGATCCAGCTGGACCGTATAGATATCTCCAGGTTTTACGCTGTCCACACCGGCTGCTGCCGCGATGATTTTTTCTGCGATCGTCATTCCCATCTCTTATTCCTCCTCACGGTTCAGAGAAGCGATAAGTCCTCCCTGATTCAGTATATTCTGCATGTATTCCGGCAGTTTTGTGCAGGAATAAGTCTTTCCGTTGGCAACCGCTGTTCCCTCGGACATATGAAGCTCCATGGTATCTCCGGTCTTCACATCATCCGGGAGGTCCTTACAGACAATTGCCGGAAGTCCGATATTGATGGCATTGCGGAAGAAAATACGCGCAAAAGATTTCGCAATAACTGCCTTTACTCCAAGTGCCTTAAGAACGCCCGGTGCCTGCTCTCTGGAAGAGCCGCATCCGAAGTTCTCTCCTCCCACTACAAAATCTCCCGGTTTCACCTTCTTGGAAAAATCCGGATCCAGTGACTCAAATGTGTGACTCTTCATCTCATCCAGATTCGGCAGAAGCAGGTACTGGGATGCAATGATCTGATCGGTATCGAGGTCATTATGAAATTTAAAAATTGTTCCCTTATCCATAAAACAAGTTCCTTTCTGATTGTTATCCATTTCCGGGTTAACATTCCTCTGTTACCCTTTTCGTCCTATATTCTAACACAAAACGTCATATAATTAAAATGTATATTTTTAATACTTAATATAACTTCAAGTTATAAAGTCATTTTCCTGTGATCAGCGCAAAATATCCCCACTCCCACAGAAGTTCTTCAAAACTGTTCTCAAGATATTCCCGGATATCTTCTTCCTCATATCCGGTCATTCTGGAGATCACCACCATATAATCCCGGAGTGTTTCGTAGGGAAGTGCTCCCCGTCCCTCTTTCTGCCACCGGAGAAAAACAGCCTGGCGAATGGTGGCATATTCCATACCGATCCACTGCATATGAACCAGGGCATCTTCCAGATCTCCTTCTGATGTCAGAAGATCCGAATATACTTCGTTGGTAAGAAAGCTTCGGAGAAGATTTTCATATGCACGAAGTTCCCGGTAAAAATCCTCCCAGGCTTCCGTCATTTCCTCTTCCTCATACTCTTCCGATAATTCCTCCGCCAACTCCGTCACCGGCTCCAGATACTTCCGGTAAAGTCCTTCTTTCCAGTAATTTACAGCCAGATCCTGCAAAAGTTCATTGCATTCGTCCATAGTATCCAGAACAGGCAGGTCTATCTCGCTGATAGCTCTTTCCAGCTGGTGAATTGTCTTCTCTGAAAAATAATCTTCCACAAGCTCTGTGGTAAGCGGCGTGTTCCGGTGAAGTTCCTTCAGAACATAAAAACTTTCAAGAAGGGTTTCCTCCGGTGTTTTTTCAGGATCCATTATAAGATCCATAACCTTCCGACGCACAAGAAAAAGCGGCTGTTCCTTTTCTTTTGGAGTTTCCGGAAAAGCGATTCTTTTCTTCTCCTTCCAGATGTCCAGGACAGCCGGGCAACAGGGCATCATGGTCGCTTCCTTATGATCCTGAAATTCATGGATCTCCCTTGGAAAAATCTGGCAGGTCTCTGAAAGCATCGAATCCCCATAAGCACTTACCAGATAGCACAGTCTGTTCTTTGCAAGAAAAGGACAGTCGTGCTCTTCCGTCATCTTCATGATCCGGCTGCCGTCCTTTTTCATGGTATAGGCCTGCAGGCAGCTTCTGTGTCCGGGCACCTCTGACGGCGGCTGGATGGTTTTCCAGTTTCTGTAGGTTTCATCATCTATGTTGATCTTCCATTCCCTGCAGCAGCTGATGGTGCATTTGTCTGCAATACAGGTAAATTCGTCGTAATAATCAGGTTTTAATAATTCCATGTTTCCTCCATATTCTTTATTTTTCAGCTCCAATGTCTCCTGTTTGCAAAATGGACATGAGCTGACATGTTTTATTTTTCCCCATAAACACAGAAAAGCGGAATTCTATCCGCTTTCTCTGATATTCTGTGTATTCGTTTTTATTCTGCATTCTCTCCCAAAAGTTGTCTGTGCACCTTCCGCCTTACAAACCAGAAACAGGTCACCTGCATGATGATCGTAAGGATCCAGGATGCCGGATAAGAAATAAACAGTACTTTCAGTGATCTGTGAGCCGGGAAAATTCCGAAAATCCACACAATTCGAAGGCCGACCGTTCCGATAATAGACAGGATCATCGGCACACCGGAGCGTCCCATTCCACGCAGTGCTCCCGGAAACAGATCCATCTGTCCGCAGAGGAAATAAGTAACTGTGGTATAGGCAAGAATCTCCATTCCACATTGGATAACCTTAGGGTCTTCCGTATAGATCTTCAGGAGCTGCGGACCGAAAAAGTATGCACCACAGCCCATGGCAAAGGATACGACAAAGGACAGGATCATACAGTCAACAAGCACCCGGTCCATACGTTTCGGTTTTCGCACACCATAATTCTGGCTGGTAAAACTCATACATGCCTGGGTAACCGAATTCACGGACACATACAGAAATCCAAAAATATTATTGGCTGCTGTATATCCTGCCATAGCAATGGAACCAAAGGAGTTTACAGAAGACTGAAGAAGTACATTGGAAAAATTGATCACTGTACTCTGGATCCCGGCAGGCAGTCCCACCTGGAAGATCTGCTTCAGGTACTCTCCCTTTATGGACAGTTTTGAAAAACGCAGCTGATAGCTTCCCTCTGTCTGATACAGACACCGAAGGACAAGAATGCAGGAGATCAGCTGAGAGATCACCGTTCCGATTCCCACACCTGCCACACTTAAATGACAAATGATCACAAAAAACAGATTCAAAAGCGCATTGGCGCAACCGGAAATGATCAAAAAGACCAACGGCCGCTTGGTATCTCCCACTGCACGCAGAATTGCTGCGCCATAGTTATACAGCATAAAAAACGGCATTCCCAGAAAATAGATACGCATATAAAGAGTAGAAAGATCGATCACATCCTCCGGCGTATCCATCAGCTCCAGGCAGATTCTGGCAAAGATCACTCCCAGAACTGCCATGATGATCCCGCTGATCAGAGCCAGCAGGATCGATGTATGTACTGTTTCTGACATTTCTTCATCCTTACCGGCAGCATAAAATCTGGCTGCCAGCACATTGGCACCAAGAGAGATCCCGATAAAAAGGTTGGTAAACACATTGATCAGTGCGGTAGTGGAGCCTACTGCCGCCAGCGCCTCACTTCCACTGAAACGTCCCACTACCACGATATCCACTGCATTGAACATCAGCTGCAGGATACCGGACAGCATCAGCGGCAGTGAAAACGAGATCAGCTTGTCCATGATCGACCCATTGCACATATCGATCTCATACTTGTTTTTTTTCACGATTTCATCCCCCATAATCATACTTTGACAAAAATATTATAGCACCTTTCGTCAGAAAGCTACAATGAAATATTTTTATGGAGAATATGCAGCGGCTGCATAAAATACGCAGCCGCATAGTAACGTGTGTTTATCATTTCACTATCTTTCCAGGAGTCCTGCATCACGAAGGTTTGCAAGAAGTGCATTAAAATCCTCCACAATATCATCTACCGTTGTTGCATTTCCAACAGCAGCTGCCGGGGTTACTGTTCCGGCAGGGCCGGTGGCTCCGGCTGCTCCTGCAGGACCAGTGGCTCCTGTTGCTCCTGTTGGACCTGCTGGACCCGTGGCTCCGATCGCACCAGCCGGACCTGTTACCCCCGTCGTTCCCGCTGGACCTGTGGCTCCTGTTGCTCCTGCCGCTCCAGCAGGGCCGGTGGCTCCCGTTGCTCCCGTCGGACCTGTTACTCCTGCCGGACCGGTGGCTCCTGTTGCTCCCGTCGGACCGATGACTCCCGCTGGACCCGTGGCTCCAGCCGGACCGGTGGCTCCCGTATATCCCTGTATTCCCGGTTCCCCCTGCGGTCCCTGAGGACCCATAGGACCCGGAACTCCCGGACAGCCTCTGGGACCGGTTGGTCCTGTAGGTCCCACAGGGCCTGGGCAGCCTCTTGTTCCACATCTGTCACATCCACAGGAACTATGATTTCCATAACAGGACATACAGGACAAATCCTCATGACTGTCCTGCTGCATTTCCATTTCCTTACGTTTTCGATGCCTGAACAGCATTCTTCGATCACCTCATAGGAAAATAACTTTCCCTACAGTATATGACAACAGCTTTTACCTGTGCATAGGATCCCCGCAAGCTTGTACCCTGCCAGAAAAATATAATAAAGATATCTTTTCTTTTATGCCAGACCATATTTTTCCCAGAAATATTTCTGATCATACAATACTCCCGGATCTTCCGGCTTCAGTCCCTTCGCTTTCTTATGAAAAAAGAATGCCTGCTCCGGACATCCCATCTTATCATAACAAACGCAAAGCTGCATATATGGCACAAATCCATGACACTCAGCCATAAAAAATCCACCTTTTTTCTTATCTGACGGCACAGTAAGCGCCTGCCCGTACCAGTAGGCAGCCTGTCTGGGCAGCTCTCTTTCCAAAAAAATCTTTCCGACCTCACAGCAGATTTCCGCCCTCGGCACATCCATAGTCAGACTGTACAGAAAAGCTTCCAGTGCGTATTTTTCTTCTCCCATTTTCTGGTAGCACTGTCCAAGTATAAAACAGGCATCGATCTTATTTTCCAACCATCCGGACGGATTTTTCAGGAACTCCACCAACACAGCCTCTGCCTCCGGATAACGCTGATGATAATACAGTTCTCTCCCATAATAAAGCTGATGTCTGGGCTCCAACGTTTCTCCTCCTGCCTGCATTTTTTCATAAATGCGGAGATTACGGTCCGGATCACCTTTTCCACATTTCCGGTGCCGGATCACCACATCTGAATAGATGATGTTTCCCTCCGGAATCACAGTTTCATGAACTGCCCCATTCCATCTGAAATTTCTGGATGTTTTCATTATCCGCTCCCGAAAATAAGAAAATGTTGTTCTCCCACTCTGGTCAAAGCCTGCTGCATATTCCATCATTACAACATCTGTTCCAGGATCCAGAGTTTCTTTAAGACTCTTCAGTCTTTCCAGATTTTCTTCATCCAGGACATCATCCGCATCCAGCCACATCCAATAATCGGTGCTGACTTTTTCCAGAAGGAAATTACGCGGAGCAGAAAAATCGTCACACCAGGGAAAATCAAACACCTGCGACGTATACTGCTCCGCGATCTCTTTTGTTCTGTCTGAAGAACCGGTATCTGCGATCAGAATCGCATCCAACACCTGAGAAACCGGCTTTAAAATCCTCTCAAGAACTGCTTCTTCATTTTTAACGATCATACATAGACTGAGGGAAATCATATTTCAGGATCCTTCGGATTTTTATAATATTTATGCCGTTCCCGTCAGTCCTATGCCTTCTGTCAGTGTACAGCTTCTGTTTTCAGATAAAGCTGAACTCATCCTCGTATCACCAACTGTGGTATTTCCTCTATATGCTCTGCAAGATGATCTGCTCCGTTCAGCTCCCCTTTCTCACCATATCCATACAGACATCCTATAAATGGGCTTTTGCAGGCTCTGGCACATTCCAGATCCTGCCTCCTGTCTCCGACCACCAGATAAGGGCCAGTATATTCCCGGATAATTTCCTGCACAATTTCTGTCTTTGGACGGAATCCATACGATTCACAGTCATAAAAATGATCGAACCATCGTTCCATCCCAAATTCCCTCCAGTGCGCCTCACGATATGAAGCTTTACAGTTACTTAAGATCACAAGATGATATCCCCGGTTCTTCAAAGCTGTAAGCATCTCCTCTGCTCCCGGATACCACACTGCCTTATGCTTCCTGATCTGTCTGACCATCAGTTCTCCTACCATCCTGCTTGCCTGCTCTTTATAGCTCTGATCCAGCTCCGGCAAAAATGTATTCCACATCTCCTTACTGTTAAATCCCAGCCAGCCGGCAATTTCCGCCGAGCCTATCTCCCGTTCTTCTGCAGCCTTCTGTTCTGTCAGCCACTGATAGGTTTCACGAAATGCCGGTTCATAGATTCCAAGGGTATGATGGATCGTTCCATCATAATCGAATATGATCGTTTTTGTCATCATTTATTTTCCTGTCTTTTAGAGCTGCTTCATCAGATTGACCATCTCGATCGCAGATAACGCACAGTCATAGCCTTTATTCCCGGCTTTGCTTCCTGCACGCGCAATAGCCTGCTCGATATTCTCAGTCGTGATCACTCCGAATAAGACAGGGATCCCTGTTGCAAGTTCAACCTGTGCGATCCCTTTGGCAGATTCATTGCACACCAGATCATAATGTGAAGTATCTCCACGGATGACAGCTCCCACGCAGATAACTGCATCATATTTTCCTGACTGTGCCATTTTCTGTGCTGTAAGCGGAATCTCAAATGCTCCCGGTACCCATGCTGCAGTAATGTTCTCTTCTTCTACTCCATGTCTTACCAGTCCGTCGACTGCCCCTCCCAATAATTTATTCACAATGATCTCATTGAATCTCGCTGCCACGATACCAACCTTCATTCCCTCCGGTGCTACTACTTTTCCTTCTACTAAATTGATCTGTCTCATTTTTTCTTCCTCCTGATATTTGCTGTTTTTTATAAATTTATTTCTTTAAAAATATGACCCATCTTTTCCTGCTTCGTCTTCATATACTTTCTGTCATACTTTTGTACCGGAATCTCCAGAGGTACTCTCTCATTGATCTTCAGCCCGAATTCACCAAGTCCATAAACTTTATCCGGATTATTTGTCAGTAATCTTAATGATTTCACGCCAAGATCTGACAGTATCTGTGCCCCGACCCAGTACTCTCTGAGATCCGGTGCAAATCCTAACTTCACATTAGCCTCCACAGTATCGTATCCCTGCTCCTGAAGCGCATAAGCTTTGATCTTGTTGATCAGTCCGATTCCTCTGCCTTCCTGTCTCATATACAGAATGATCCCTCTGCCTTCCGCCTCTACCTGGCGCATCGCTGTCTGCAGCTGCAAGCCGCAGTCACATCTGAGTGATCCGAATGCATCTCCTGTCAGGCACTCCGAATGTACCCGGCAAAGCACATCTTCACCATCTCCTAGATCACCTTTTACCAGTGCCAGATGATGCTCTCCTGTAATGTCATTGATATAACCATACATTTTAAAATCACCATACTGCGTTGGGAGGTTTGCAGCTGCTTCCTCCTTTACATGCTTTTCATGTATTCTTATATAATCCTGCAGATCACGGATCGTAATAAATGTAAGGTTATGCTCTTTTGCCATTTCCCATAGCTGTGATGTACGCATCATAGTTCCATCTTCTTTCATAACTTCACAGCACACGCCGCATTCCTTCAGTCCGGCAAGTCTCATAAGATCTGTTGTTGCCTCTGTATGGCCATTCCGTACCAGAACCCCGCCTTTTCTGGAAATAAGTGGAAATACATGTCCCGGTCTTCTGAAATCCTCCGGTTTTGACTGATCATCCACGCACTTCATAATGGTATAGGAGCGCTCTGCCGCAGAGATACCGGTGGTTGTATCTGCGTGATCCACTGCCACGGTAAATGCTGTACTGTGATTGTCCGTGTTCTCAGCAACCATCGGCGGAAAGTTCAATCTCGCCGCAATTTCCGCATTCATCGGTGTACAGATAAGACCCTTTGCATAAGTCGCCATGAAATTAATATTTTCCCGGGTCGCAAACTCTGCCGCACATATCAGATCTCCCTCATTTTCTCTGTCCGGATCATCTGTGACCAGAATTATTTTTCCTTCCTTAAGATCCCTAAGTGCCTCTTCAATTGTGTTGTACTGATAATTTTGTGACATAGTGTATATCCTCCTGTTCTAAAACCCGAATTCTTCAAGAAACTCCATCGTAATTCCGGATTTTTTTTTCTCTTCTTCATTTTTTCTGATGCCAAGCAGTTTTTCTACATATTTTCCAATCACATCATTTTCCAGATTAACCAGATCCCCCGGCACCTTTTCCAAAAGGGTGGTTTCTTCTCCTGTATGTGGAATGACCGACACCTGAAAACCAGCTTCATCAATCCTTGCAACCGTCAGGCTGATCCCATCAATACAGATGGATCCTTTTTCCACGATCAGATGCAAGATCTGCGGTGATGTCCCAATCGATACCCAGATGGCATTTTCTTCCCGGAGCATGGAACGTATCACGCCAGTCCCATCAATATGGCCGCTTACTATGTGTCCTCCGAACCTGCCATCTGCAGCCATTGCCCGTTCCAGGTTTACCTGGCTTCCAGCTTTACAACTGCCAAGACTGCTTCTTCTGATCGTCTCTGCCATCACATCGGCAGTAAATCCGTCCGGCTGGATCGACGTAACTGTCAGACACACACCATTCACCGCAATACTGTCACCGATCCTTGTTCCTTCCAGGACCTTCCGGGCTTTCACTGCCAGGATCCCTGATTCTCCTGTCAGCTGTATATAACGGACTTTTCCCTTCTCTTCTACGATTCCTGTAAACATGATTCCTCCTGTTTTTTCTCACACACCTGACATCTTATCCGGATGTCCTCACCAATCTGGCAGATATCTGTATATTTCAGTTCCACTGCTTCAGACGGGAATTCAACTCCGATACCTTCTACCGGTGTCTTCCCGGCCACACCGCCAAACAGCTTTGGTGCCACAAAAGCCTGTACTTCCTTTACAATTCCGGCTCGCAGGGCACTGTCATTTAACGTACCGCCTCCTTCCAGGAGAATACTGTCAATGCCTTTGCTTCCAAGATCTGTCATCAGCTTCTTAAGGTCTATCTGATTCTTTTCATCCGGACAGTAAATGGTCTCAACTCCCATGGTATGTAATATTTTTATTTTTTCTTCTGTATTTTTCTGATCTGCATAAGCCACGATCGTCCGGTACTTTTCCGCACTTTTTACGATCTGACTGTCCGGCGGGATCCTGAGCTTACTGTCGCACACAATCCTGACAGGACTTTTCCATCCTTCTACCCGGACGTTTAACATCGGATCATCTGCAAGCACAGTTCCAATGCCTGCCATAATTCCCATGTACTGATGCCGCATATGCTGTACTTCTTTTCGTGCCGCTTCTCCGGTGATCCATTTTGATGCTCCTGTCTTCGTTGCGATCTTCCCATCCAGTGTCATGGCATACTTCATCACTACATAAGGAGTCTTCATAGTAATATAATGAAAAAACACCGGATTCAGCTGATCACATTCTTCTCTCATAAAATCTTCAACTACTGTTACACCGGCTTCCCTTAACATCTGTACACCTTTTCCCGCCACTTTCGGATTCGGATCCTGGGAACCGATCACCACTTTTCTTATCTTCTGTTCAATGATCGCTTCCGTACATGGAGGTGTTTTTCCATGATGACAGCAAGGCTCAAGCGTAACATAAATCACCGCACCTTCTGCTGATTCTGTAAGAGAAGCAATAGCATTACGTTCTGCATGAAGTTCTCCATACTTTTTATGATAGCCTTCCCCGATAATCTTTCCGTCTTTTACGATCACTGCCCCTACCATCGGATTGGGATTCGTCCAGCCTTCTCCTTTTTTTGCCAGCTGAATCGCCCGAAGCATATATTCCTGATCCGTCATTTCTATTCCTTCTTTCTTATTCCTGTTCTTTGTCTAGAGCGTGTTTGAAAAAGGCTTTCTGCAAGATGTGCGTCACAATTTGTGGGAGATTTTGTCCGGATGAGGGCGCCGTAGCGGGCTACGGCAACTGAATTCGGGCAAAATATACCGCAAAGTGGGGCGTGCAGATTGCAGGAATGATTTTTCAAACACGCTCTGGTACGCCGAGGCTTTTAGATCTGTGCAATCGGATTCACAGACAAGTGAGTGGTATATTTATTTCGAAAATGATGTACCAGATACAAAAAAACCTGCAGAAATATCTGCAGGGTGGAATTGATCTGTTACATCTGATCGATAAATGAATGTCTGATTTCCTATATAAAAAGCTCTGAAATGGATCACCATCTCAGAGCTCTGATACTACATTCATTCATACAAAAATCAACTGTACTATCATCTTCTTCCATCCAGACTGTACTGTCGGCCCCGGAATCTCACCGGATCATGCCTTTCGGCTCGCGGGCTCTACCGCCGGTAGGGAATCACACCCTGCCCTGAAGATATCTTTTTGTTTATTTTAATACTTTATCTGTTATTTGTAAAGCAGAATTATTATTTCACTCATTCCATGCGGAATATTAGTTACTGGCAGGCAATCGTCGTATTGCTATTCTCAGGCTTTGGTTGACAAACAGACACGCAAGCAATGACCGATAGCCAGCACACAGAGCCTGTGCCTTGGAAGATGAATTTTTTTATCTGCAGTTTACTATTGCTTTTTGGGCAGCAGCAAAATCTTTTTCTAGTACATAAATACATGTTGTTTCATTCTTATGATCAATTCCCGATGCAAAAGTATGATAAAAAATCAGGAAAAAAAGATTATTGATAAATGTTCCTTTTTTCAATCTCGTTTCGTAAAGAATATTATTTTCATTCAACGCTTGTGTTAACCGCACGAGATGATCCATATTATCAGTTTCACATAATTTAATTTTTCCATTATCCTGGGTATATTTCATAAAAATCTCCATTCCGCCGCCTTTGGCTGGCGGCACAAATAGTGAGGAATTATAAGCGGAAACAGGCGCAGGCCGTGACATTTAGGCGTTTTGAAAGTATCGATTATCTCTGTCAATGCATGAGCATACTTATTTTGATGTGGCAGGAAGAACCAGAGAATATATTTGACAGAGTGTCCAAGATATTTGGATAAAGAAAACCGATGGCTTTGACTGTTATCAATCTACACCATCGGCTTTCAAGGTTTTTAAATACTTAAATTCAGACTTATTAAAATAATATAATGAAAACTTAAGTTAATGGATTATTTACCCATCTGCTTTGCAACTTCCTCAGCGAAGTTCTCTTCTTTTTTCTCAAGACCATCGCCTGTCTCGTAGCGAACGAAGCCTTTGATCTGGATCTTAGCGCCGTTCTCTTTTGCTACCTGCTCTACGTATTTAGCAACGGACTGTTTTCCGTCCTCTGCTTTTACGTATGTCTGGGCAAGAAGGCAGATCTCTTTAAGCTCTTTCTTGATACGTCCTGTGATCATTCCCTCGATAACCTTAGCCGGTTTCTGGGACTCCTTCGGATCGTTCTGGATCTGAGCCATAAGGATCTCTTTCTCATGCTCGATATAGTCAGCGCTTACTTCCTTGTCGCTTGTGTACTGCGGTTTCAGAGCTGCGATCTGCATAGCTACGTTCTTAGCCATCTCTTTAACAGCATCGTTAACAACATCTGTCTCAACGTCTACAAGAACGCCGATCTTTCCACCCATATGAGTGTAGGAAGCGATGAATCCGTTCTGCTCCTCAACCTGAGCAAATCTACGGATGTTCATGTTCTCGCCGATTACTGCGATCTGAGCTGCAAGAGCCTCTTTTACAGTCTTGGTTGTATCAAGTGCCCATGCCTCAGCAAGGAAAGCATCGATATCAGCTGCTGTTGTGTTAAGTGCCTGTGCTGCAACATCTGCAACATAGCCCTGGAACTTCTCGTTCTTTGCAACGAAGTCTGTCTCAGCATTAACCTCAACAACGACTGCTTTCTTTCCATCCTCTGTTACCAGAGTTTTGCAAAGACCCTCTGCTGCGATACGGCTTGCTTTCTTCTGTGCTGTAGCAAGACCCTTCTCACGCAGGAACTCAACTGCTTTATCCATATCACCATCTGTAGATGTAAGAGCTTTCTTACAATCCATCATTCCGGCGCCGGTCATCTCTCTTAACTCTTTTACCTGTGCTGCTGTAATAGCCATTGTTCGTTTCCTCCTGAAATATTCTGTTTATACGAATTATTCCTCTGTAGCTGCAAACTCCTCAGACTCAGCCTCGATCTCGCCATCTGCCTCAGCAGTTCCCTGCTTAGCCTCGATAACAGCGTCAGCCATCTTGGAAACGATGAGTTTTACTGCACGGATAGCATCGTCATTTCCCGGGATCACATAGTCAAGCTCTTCCGGATCACAGTTAGTATCGCAGATACCGATAAGCGGGATTCCAAGTGTATGAGCCTCCTGTACGCAGATTCTCTCTTTCTTAGGATCTACGATAAAGATAGCATCCGGGATTCTCTTCATCTCTTTGATTCCGCCAAGGTTCTTCTGAAGTTTAGCAAGCTCTTTGCGAAGCTCGATAACTTCTTTCTTAGGAAGTACGTCGAATGTTCCGTCAGCTTCCATTGTCTCGATCTCTTTCAGTCTTGCGATACGGCTCTGGATTGTCTTGAAGTTTGTAAGCATACCACCAAGCCATCTCTCATTTACGAAGAACTCTCCACAACGCTCTGCCTCTGTACGGATAGCATCCTGAGCCTGTTTCTTAGTTCCTACGAAAAGGATGTGTCCACCGTTAGCTACGATATCTGCTACTGCATTGTAAGCATCGTCAACCATTCCTACAGACTGCTGAAGATCGATGATATAGATACCATTTCTCTCTGTGTAAATGTACGGAGCCATTTTAGGGTTCCATCTTCTTGTCTGATGTCCGAAATGAACACCTGCCTCTAAAAGCTGCTTCATTGAAATAACGCTCATGTCTTTTCTCCTTTTTGGTTAAATTCTTCCGCACAGGTCGCCTTCTCCCGGGACCCCTTACATACTGTAGGGCACCGTCCTTACAGAATCGCCGTGCGTGCTTATTTTTGCAACTTCTGAATTATAGCATAGGAAATCCCCTTATGTAAAGGGGATTTTTCCAATTTTTTTCTGTTTTTCAGCGGTTTCCGGCAGACTTCAGAAGCTCCAGCTCTTTTTCGGTGAGCGAACGATATTTTCCTGTCGGAAGATCTGAAGGAAGCGCCAGCGGCCCCATGGATAGTCTTTTCAAATAAGTTACTTTTTTTCCCAGTGCCTCCATCATCCGTTTTACCTGATGGAATTTTCCCTCGTGGATGGTAAGTCGGATCTCAGATTCCCAGTTCTTTCCGGCTTCTGCAGATTCTGTATCGGACTCCCAGGTGGAAAGGATCTCCAGCCTTGCCGGTCGTGTGAGATCTTTTTCCCCGATATCCACGCCTTCTGCCAGCTTCACGACATCTTCTTCTGTCACTTTCCCGGATACTTTTGCATAGTAGGTCTTGTCAACATGCTTTTTCGGAGAAAGAAGCTCGTGTGCCAGAGGACCGTCATCTGTGATCAGAAGGAAGCCTTCTGTATCTTTATCCAGGCGTCCCACCGGAAAAAATCCCTTTCTTCTGTCTTTCTCTTCAATATAGTCGAGAACCGTTTTATCTCTGGAGTCCTCCGTTGCGCTGACACAGCCCGCCGGCTTGTTAAAAAGATAGTATACATATTCCGGTGCAGCATGAATTTCCTGCCCGTTCATAACCACCTGATCTTCTTTTGTTACTTTCAGTTCCGGTTTCTTCACAGATTTCCCGTTAACCTGCACCTGACCCTTCTGTATGTATTTTTTTACCTCGCTTCGTGTACCTGCGCCGGCATCTGCCAGAAATTTATCCAGCCGGACTGGTTTTTCCATTAATCATTTACCTCCCATTCTGTTACATGGGCTGCCTTTGCATCTGCTCTGATGAAATCCGGGATCTCACCGGCAAATGTCATATAAAGTCCGGAATCCCCGTCGGTGCTCTCCTGTCCTTCCAAAACCACTTCCATTGTGACATCTGCATTCCAGATAGTCCATCCGTTTACCAGCTGTGATGGGCGGATACACTTTTTCAGGGTTTCCAGCTGTTCCTTTTTATCGTAACGGACTTTATAACCGTTCTCTGTTTCTTCAAGATCCGAAACAGACTCAATGTCGGAAAAAACCTCATCATCTTCGCCGGCAGCTTCGGAGCTGAAGTAATAAACATCAATATACTCAACAGACAGCTCATCCATGGAAAGAGGATATCCTGTTTCTTCCAAAATTGCAAGTGTTCTCTTATATGCCGGATACACCAGAACGGAGGTAGACACCCGCTCTCCTTCCTGAACAGCCGGTACATTCATTCCCCATTCATCTATGTATCCTTCTGACGGAATTCCCGCATAATCGAACATCAGCATTGCGCATGGCTGGTCTTTTACTGTCTGACCGCCGTTTTCCAAAATGTCCTTTCTCAGCGCCTCTGCCAGCGCCTGACGCTTCTCTGCATTTTTCTCAAATAATGTTTGAATATCTCCGTCACAGAAAGTACCGGTGACCTCTTTCAGATACTGTTTGTCCAGCTGGAAAAATGAATATTTGTCTTCTTTCCATGTCTGCTCATCATACAGGGCTTCCATAAGATTCTGTGCCTGTGCAGAGGATACATTATAACCTCTGCATACACTGAATCCCTGTTTATTTATGTAGCGCACATACACGCGCCTTCCTGATTTTTTTCCTTTTTCATTCTGAAGCCTGATATCCTCCAGACTGTTATATAATGCTTTACTTTTCATCACCGGCTGATCCAGCAGACCAGAACTCTTGTCTGAGGTGGCAGTATACCGGATCTTATAGATTCCGTCTTCTTTTTTTTCCACATTGCAAAGCTGCTCTGTATATGAAAGATTGCTTACATTTATCACAACTCCCTGAAGATTGTCATAAGCCGGAAAATAACTGTCATATCCCAGAAGATCCATTTTCATGGTCAGCGCACAGATTGCCACAACACCTCCAAAGATCATAAGCTGCACTTTTCTGCGGAAAAATCTGCGAAAATCCATTTCGTAGATCACTTCCAGAATTCCATGGACCAGGATCGTTCCCAGTATCATTCCGAAGATCCCCCATGCTGTTTTGGATGAATCTTCCGGGATCATATAAAAGATCAGACCGATTCCCAGTCCGGATGGTATTGTGATCAGGGCACTTAAGACCGGCTCCATCCAGGTATATACCAGAGCTTTTCCGGTATTCTCTGACCTTCGTCTGCAGAATGCCATCCAGGAAAGTACTGCCATGACAAACAGCGTTAGGATCAGTATCAGCAACTGCTTTCCAAAGCTCCCGCTGCTGTATTTATCTATAAAGCTTACGATCACCATAAGAGGAGATCCCAGATTCCGCACTGCTGCCAGAATTCCGTAACTGCCCTCGTACCAGGTATCAAAAAATAAATGTCCGCTTAACTGCAGCATCACTGCCAGAATGATACTGTAGGTAAACAATCCTGCCCATGCAAGGGCTCCCATCAGCATGGTACCGGTGCAGGCGATCACCAGCACTGTGGAAAAATACACCAGAAGATACATCAGGAGATGGAGCACCAGCAGGATCAGTGCCTTTTTCATAATGGAAAGGCTGTAATATCCTCTGGCTGCCCCGATGCATACCGCAGCAAATTCCATGATCACATATGGCACCAGATAATAAAGAACAGCCAACAATACTCTGTGCAGAAACAGTGCACTTCGCTTTACCGGAAGGCTGTGATAGAAATCCACTTTTCTCGGGGAATACAGATACCAGAAGCCGCTTACTGCTGCCAAAAATGCTGTTACCGCAGCCACACCTGCTCCCATTGTGAGAAAGTCACTGCTCCACAGGCTGGAATACAGATAGGAAAGCTGACTCTGAGTATAACTGCGCTCATTCCATTTTCCCATCAAAATAAGTTCCGCTACCGGAAATGCAAGGAGAAATGCGATCATGGCAAATGCCGGGATCCATCTTTGTCCTTTAGAAGAGGATTTCATGTACTCACTGGAATAAATTTTTGACTTCATAGCCTGCCACCTCCGTTTCGCTGATAAATATTTCTTCCAGAGTCAGTGGGAGCACTTCGCAGAAAAGAGGATTTTTTGCCTGTATCTTCTCCATGATCTCTCTTCTTGTTCCCCTTGCAGTAATAAGCAACAGGGAGCCCTGATGCTCTGTTTTCAAAACATCCAGCTCTTTCTTTAATTCTTCTTCTTTCTTTTTGTCAGTAAGTACACACTGGATCTTATGGATGTGGAATTTCATATCCTCCAGATCTCTGGAAAGGAGAATTCCTCCCTGATGAAGAAGCCCGATGTGATCGCAGATATCTTCCAGCTCACGGAGATTGTGGGAAGCGATCACCGGCGTAAATTCACGACTCATGATCTCCGATGCAAAAATACTTTTTACTGCCTGGCGCATTACCGGGTCAAGGCCATCAAAGGTTTCATCACAGAACAGATATTTCGTTCCTGTACTGATTCCCAGGATCACCAGAAGCTGTTTCTTCATTCCCTTGGAAAAAGTGCTGATTTTTCGTTTTCCATCCAGATGAAACTGCTTCATCATTGTCTCAAAACGTGCCTGCTGAAATCCCGGATAAATACAACGGTAAAATTCTGCCATGTCCAGAGCATTATAATTTGCCGGAATATATGCATCGTCCGGGATGTAGAAAAAATGTTCTTTGATCCTTTCATTTTCAAAAACCGGTTCTTCATCCATCAGCACCTCTCCTCTGTCCTGACGGATGATCCCGGCCATGATACGAAGCAGAGTACTTTTTCCCGCACCGTTGGAGCCGATCAGTCCAAAAACCTCCCGTTCCCCGATATCCATGGTGACCTTATTTACTGCCTGTATCTTACCAAAAGCTTTGCTGCAGTTTTTTATCTCAATCATTGTTTCCCTCCTTATAGCATAAGCGGATCACACCGATCATTTCTTCCTCCCCTACTCCCAGAGCCATTCCCTTTTCTGTGATCTTTTTCAGCTCACTTAAGGTTTCTTCCATACCGATCTGCCTGATCCTGCTGCTGTCTGTGACAAAACTACCTTTTCCCTTCACCGGACAGATCAGCCCCTGCTGCTCCAGTTCCATATATGCCCGCTGGATGGTATTGGGATTGATGGATAATTCCACGGCCAGCTGCCGCACAGACGGCATCTTGGAAGATGGCTCCACAGCTCCTGACAGGATCAGCATCCGGAATTTCTCTACGATCTGCTCGTAAATGGGACGTCTGTCCTGATAGTCCAAGAATAACATACGACGCTCCTTTCTCTGTAATCTGTGTATTAAGTGTATTAATTCTTTTAATACACTTATGATAGCACATGATACAAAGGTACGCAAGAAATGGTCTCTTAAATAAATATAAAATCTATATAAATTTACCGGCAGCAAAAGATTCTGGCATATTTTTATAAAAAAAATCTGTAATGGCATCCTTATACTATGATTCCACTACAGATTCTCTGTAAAGCAAATATTCATCTATCACTCTGCCTGATCCAGTAGCAGGCAGATATTCGTGATCCACATTGAATCAGACAGCCCGGTAGCCACGTTTTTCTCCCCGGCGTGCAAAATACTGATATCCTCCGATCATCGCTGCCGCAAAAACACCATAGATCATCAGAAGGCTTCCTGCCCCGGCTTTTTCCACCAGAGTCTGGGCGTATTCACTGAAAATAAGTATCCAGGTATTGGCTCCGATGTGCATCAGCACGCTGGTCCACTTATTACCGCCCATCTCCAGAAACCACGCAAAAATCCCTCCCAGAACAAACGCATACACAGCCTGCAGGACATTTCCGTGATAAATTCCGAAAAACGCCGCAGAGATCACAGCGGAAACCAGCACTGAAAAGTGATCCCGAAGTCGCAGATAGATCAGCCAGCGAAAGATCATTTCTTCTGCAACAGGCGCTATGATTCCCATCCAGAAGATCATTATAAATAAACTCTTTCCTGAAGTAATCTTCGTCATCGTCTCTCCATAGCTGGATGAGATCCAGTTCTGCAGGATCGCCACCAGCACATTGGCATACTGGGCAAATCCGGCTCCAGCAGCAAGAAGAAGCAGCATTTCAGGAATAGATAGCCTTTGTTCCTCAACGGAAGTCAAACCGCCGATCAGCCTTCCTATACGATCCTTCCGATAAAAATATACTGCCGGAAACATAACCAGCACTCCGGTAAGTCCGGTGATCACCAGCGTATAACTATAGTACCTTTCCTGTGCGTTGCCGACATGCCCTGCCAGCCAGAGAAGCACGGCGCTTCCGAGGATCTGTCCGATAAGATAATGGATTCCTGCCGGATAAAGCTCCCTCCACACTATTTGAAAAATATTCTGCCTGTGCAGAGGGGTCAGACGAAAAAATTCAGAAGTTCATCTGCGGAAGCTACGATCTGAAGAGGCTGTGCCTTTTCCAGTTCTTCTCTGCTTCCATATCCGTAAGATACAGCCACACACTGAATCCCGCATCGTCTGGCTCCGAGAATGTCATGTTCTCTGTCACCCACCATGATCACCTGGTCACGGTGGTCAGAAAGGCTCATTCTTTCCAGAGCTTCCTCGATCACCTGAGATTTGGTTACTTTCGGTCCATTGAGGTCCGTCCCGGCGATCACCTCAAAATACCGACTCAGATTAAAATGGTCCATGATCTGTGTTACGTAAAAGGTCGGTTTCGCAGACGCCACAGCCAGTCTGTAGCCACGACGTTTCAGTTCTGCCAAAGTGTTTTCCACGCCCGGATAAACGGTATTCTCATACATTCCTTTTTCTGAATACCGCTCTCTGTAATATTCAATTCCCTTCTGTGCTGTCTCTTTATCAAATCCCGCATATTTCATAAACTGTTCCAGAAGCGGCGGACCCACAAAAACCTTCAATGGCTCCAGCTCCGGTGCCGAAACTCCAAGCTTCTCCAGTGCATACTGTACAGATTTCGTAATCCCCTCTCCGGATTCTGTCAGTGTTCCGTCCAGATCAAAAAAGATTGCCTTATACATAAATTCCTCCTGTTGTATAAAATAATCAGCAAGTATGCCTATTGTATCACTGTTTTTCTGGTAAGTCCATGGTTTCATAGTACAGCTTCCCGGATTTCACAAAACCCATGAGTTCTGCTTTCCAGGGATTTCTGCTTTTTTTCGGTAATTCCGCCAGAAGCTTTTTTCCTTGCCAGTAAAAATCACATTCTTTTCCATTGATCCGAAATGAAAGGATCTGGAACGGAATATCCGGACTGATCTCTATCCGGATCCTGTTACCGTCTGTTTTCATTCGGATCACCGGTTTTTGCTCTTTTTGTTTTTTCCTATCTGGCGTTCCTGTTGGTTCTGTCCGATAGTAAGATAATGCCGGATTTTGCTTCTTCTCCCTCTTTGATGCATCTGTCACTGACTTTCGAACTGTTTTTTGAATCAACGTTACAGATGGACTTGCTGTCACTGTCTGTATGGGGACCGGTTGTTCAGTCAGTATTGGCAGTTTTGTTGGTATCGGCGTTTCCGTCAGTTTTTCCGCAGGTATATCAGCTATCTCTACTTCTGCCGCAGTATTTCCATTTTCCATAAAGCTTTCTTCCTGAGAACGTACCTCATCTGTCTGAAAATCTAAATTCCATTGTGCAGACTCCTCCTGATCATTCTCTGATTCTGCCCAGGCAGCGGAATACTCCTCCGTATTTCCTTCTTCTCTGTTCCAATTATTATCATCACTTCCTTCTCCTGCATAGCTTTCTTCCCAGTCTTCCGGCAGCTGTCCGGTTCCTTCTCCCACATTCATATCAAATCCGCCGGTATCAAAACTATCCATTCCTGACACATCAAATCCATAGGCAGCAATGGAAGGGATCATCCAGCTGCATAAGACCAGCAGAAACAAAACAATAAAACAGGTTTTCCTACTAGGAAATTTCATTTGTTTTGGTTTTTTCTGATCACTTTCTCTTCTTTTTCTCATTGATCTCCTCCCAAAGCTGCAGATTTCTGCTTTCACTGTCATCCAGTAATTCCGCTTTTTCTTTCTCTTTATAATCTTCCCACAGCTTTCTGCTGGCCTCTTTCTGCCCGGTCCGAATAAGAAACATCCCATATTCTCCGTAAGCCACAGGATATTCTGCATCATACAGAAGAAGATTTTCATAATATAAAGCCGCTTTTTCCGGTTCACACAAAAGCTCCGCATTCCATGCCAGCAATAGCTCAATACGACGCTGCTGTTCTTTTTCCCCATAATTTCTACTTAACCTCTGGAGTCTCTTTTCCGCTGCCATACAGCACTTTTCCCGATCTTTTGAGTCTTCCGGATACTGTCTGGCTTCGTAATACAAATCTGTTACTTCTGAGATCGCCACAGAAAATTCTTCCGTTTTCAGCAATCCTGCTATCAAGATCAGTGTTCCTATCAGAATCCCTGCAGCTGCCGCTTCCAGAAATCGTTTTCTCCAAGTGATCATCCGATATCTGTTTTCCAGCTTTTGGATTTTCTTCTGAACCACTGACATATCCGAATATCTGTATTTTTCCTGTTTTCTGGTACATCGGAACAGAAGCAAGAAAAAATCCGGATATAAAATCCACTGCCATTTCTTTTTTCCGCAAAGCTTTTCCAGGGTCTTCCCCAGAGCATAAATATCACTTCCCGGTCTTAAGTAGCCCTGATACTGCTCCGGCGCCGCATAGCCTTTCGTTCCTTCACAGATCTGTTTTCTTTTTCCATGATCGAACATGGCACTTCCAAGATCTATCAGATACAGATGCCCGGTTTCAGAAAACATAAGATTATCCGGTTTCAGGTCCCCGTAACAGACCGGTGGCTTCCGACTGTGAAGATATTCCAATACTCTGGCAATCTCCTTTCCCAGAGCAAGGATTTCCCTTAAAGAAAACCGTTTTCCTGAACGAAGAAGTTCTCCCAGCGACTGCCCCTTGATATATTCCATGATCAGATAACAGTACTCCCCTGTTTCCACATAATCGATAATCTTCGGTATTGCAGGATATTCCAGATGCTGCATGAGTCTGGCTTCTTTTTTCTTTGCGATCGGTATCTCTTTCACTGCACGGCAGATACCAAGCTCCATATCTTTTGCCAGATAAAGGCTTCCACCTCCGCCATGTCCAATTTGTTCTACAATGCAATAACGTTCTTTCAGAACATTTCCGATCAGACAGATCACCTTCCTCTCATTTCTGTCAGACAATATTTATGATTACGTTTCTTATTGATTTGGGATAATCCGGTGAATTCCGGTTTGAAAAAAATCAGATAACTTATAGTCAGGCAGAAATTCGTGATCTGCCCGCGTTTAGGATAAGTCCTATTATAGCACGTCCTGTTCTTTTTGCAAAGAACTTTCTATATAAAAAAGTCCGCCGAATATAGCAGACAAAAATGTCTCTTTATCCGGCGGTCTGTCATTATTCATAGTGTTTGTATCTGCAAAGCTATACCTTACATACGATCCGGTGCAGAGAATCCAAGAAGATCGATGCTTGTCTCAAGCACTCTTCTTGTAAGCTGGAGCAGCTGAAGGAAGGATTCCTTCTGTGCCTGATCCTCTTCGCTTAAGATCTTGGTCTCATGGTAAAAGCTGTTAAATGCATTGGATACCTCATAGATATATGCACAGATCTTATGTGGTGCTTTTTCTTCAAAAGCGTTCTCAACCATTGCCGCAAAGCCGGAAAGCTGAAGCATCAGGTTCTTCTCACTGGCATTGACTGCCGGAAGGATCTTACCTGTACTTAAATCTCCTCCCTCCTGTACATAACGGTTCAGGATCGACTTAATACGAACGATAGTATAAAGGATATACGGACCTGTATTTCCCTCAAAGGATGTAAAGCGGTCAACATCAAAGATGTAATCCTTGGTCGCCTGGTTGGAAAGATCTCCGTATTTGATTGCGGAAAGTCCTACGATCTTGGCAGTATCCTTTGCATCTTTATCTTTTACACTGCGATTCTCCACGATCTTGCGGTACATTTCCTCATTAATGTCTGCGATCAGGTTCTCCAGACGCATAACACCGCCTTCTCTTGTCTTAAACGGTTTACCGTCTTTTCCATTCATGGTACCGAAACCAAGGAAGGAAAGCTTGGTCTCCGGATTTACAAGACCGGTTTTTCTTGCGCAGCGGAATACCTGGATAAAATGCAGCTCCTGACGCTTGTCAACAACATAAAGGATCTCATCCGGCTGAAAGAGTTTCATACGCTCTACGATAGTAGCAAGGTCTGTGGTCGTATAGAGAGAAGCTCCGTCTGATTTCAGAAGCATACATGGAGGGATCTCCTTGGTATCACTCTCTTCTTTTACATCTACAACAAGAGCGCCCTGATCCTCATAGGCAAATCCTCGCTTCTTCATATCCTCTACCATATCCGGGATGTACGGCTGTGCATCGGATTCCTTTTTCCAGAGGTCAAAGTCTACATTCAGGTTCGCGTAGTTTCTCTTCAGGTCTGTTACAGATACATTCATGATGTGGTTCCAGAGAGCCATGTATCCGGGTTTGCCCTGTTGAAGAAGGTGGGTTGCCTCCAGTGCCTCATTACGGTAAGCCTCATCCTCTTTTGATTTCCCACTGGCACATGGATAGATTTCTTCCAACTCGCTGATAGTAAACGGTGCCTCTGCCGGATATTCACCGGTAAAGCTATCATCAAAATATACCAGCTCCGGTTTCCGGTGTTTCAGCTCGGTAATGATCAGTCCCATCTGAAGACCCCAGTCTCCAAGATGTACATCACCGATCACCTTATGTCCTACAAAACGTCCGATACGCTTGATGCTCTCACCGATGATCGCAGAACGGAGATGTCCTACGTGAAGCGGCTTGGCAACGTTTGGTCCGCCATAGTCGATAATGATCGTCTTCGGATCCTTGGCAGTCTCAACAGAAAGCTTCTCATCCTCTGCCATCTTATTCATGTATTCTGCAACAAATTCCGGTTTCACATCCAGGTTGATAAATCCAGGCTTTACAACTTCTGCTCTGGAAAAGATCCGGCTGTCTGACAGCTGTGCTACCACATCATCAGCGATCATAAACGGTGCCTTGTGATATGCTTTGGCTCCTGCCATAGCACCGTTACACTGATACTCACATAAGTCCGGTCTGTTGGAAACAGTAACTTTTCCGTAGGACGGATCATAACCTGCTTTTTCAAATGCTGCGGAAAGTTCTTCCGCCATCTGTTCCATAATCTTCTTCATGTTTCAAACTCCTCATATCTTTGTTTCTGTATTTTATGCTTATAACGTCACTTTTCTTGAACATGCGACTGCAAGTGCACCATAACCGATATGGCAGGCAACACTTAAGGAAAGGGGATCCATATGTATCTCCATTCCCGGAAATACCTCCTGGATCTCTCTTTTAAATTCTTCTGCTTCTTCCAGATTTCCTGTATAAGCAGCCTGAAGACACATCTCACCGTCAGATGCGTATTCCTTAAAACGTGTTTCCCAATCATTCTTCATTGCCTTCAGCATGGCACGTTTGGCCTGCTTCTTGCCACGGACCTTGGCGTAGGCATCCAGCTTCTCTCCCTGGATCTGAAGTACAGGCTTCAGGTTCAGAACCGTTCCGATGGCTGCTGCTGCCGGTGTGATCCTGCCACCTTTTTTCAGATATTTCAGGGTGTCAAGTGTGATATAAATACTGGAATCGAGTTTCTGATCTGTAAGGATCTTCTTGATCTCTGCAGCACTTTTTCCTGCCTCGGCAAGCATCTTAGCATCCATTACAGACTGTCTCTGTGTTACGGAAATCCGCTGATTGTCCACTACCTGAACACGACCATTATAATCAATAGCAAGTCCCATTGCAGTAGAACAGGATGCACTCAGTCCGCTTGACATCGGAATATGAACGATTTCCTCATAATCTCTCAGAAGCTTGTCCCACAGATCACAGAGATCAGCCGGACTTGGCTGAGATGTGGAGATCGGTTCATCCTTCTTAAGCTTCTCATAAAACTCTTCCTGTGTGAGAGTTACACCTTCAAGATACATTTTTTCATTAATATAAAACGGCATCGGTATCACATAAACGCCAAGCTCTTCGGCCTGGGCCTGTGTGATACCGCTGTTGCTGTCTGTTACAATGGCAATTTTGCCCATTCTTTTCTCTCCTCCTGGTCTGTTATCTCACAGTTCAAAGAATTAATGCATCAGCCCCTGATGAACTAATTCTTTGAACTGCTGTAGAAAGCCATGATGTTAGTGTATCATATTTTTTTCTATATCACAATTGGAAATTTTCTGTGACCTTCGCTCACAAAAAACACCTCGCGGAATATTACCAGTGAACAGTAACTAAAAAACAGCTGCCATACAAATATTTATGCACAGCAGCTGTCACACTATTTATCAAAAATATCCTTATCTATTTATGATCTGTGTTTTATTTCATTTCTCTTACGATCTTTCGAACCGGAAGAACAAATGTCGGAGATACGGACAACTCATCCAGTCCCATCTCTACAAATCTCTCAGTAAGTGTAGTGTCCGCACCAAGCTCACCACAGATTCCGGCCCAGATACCTTCTTTGTGTGCATTATCCACAACCATCTGGATCATACGGAGAACTGCCTCATGATGGGAATCATAAATGTTGTCAAGCTTTGCATTCTGACGGTCAATAGCCAGTGTATACTGGGTCAGATCATTGGTTCCGATACTGAAGAAATCAACCTCTTTTGCAAGAAGATCACTGATCATAACAGCTGCCGGAGTCTCGATCATGATACCCTGCTCCACGTCATCACGGAACGGGATCCCCTGTTCCTTAAGCTCTGCTTTTACTTCTGCTACAATAGCCTTGATCTGCTTCACCTCTGTTACAGAGATGATCATCGGATACATGATGGAAATATTTCCGAACATGCTTGCACGGAAAAGCGCTCTCAGCTGTGTCTTAAATACTTCCGGACGGTCCAGACAGATACGGATCGCACGATATCCCATTGCAGGGTTCTCCTCATGCGCCATATTAAAATAATCGATCTGCTTGTCCGCTCCGATATCCAGAGTACGAATGATAACTTTTTTGCCGGCCATATTCTGAGCTACGGTCTTGTAAACCTGGAACTGCTCTTCCTCTGTAGGATAGTCTTCTTTTTCCAGGTATACGAACTCACTTCGGAAAAGTCCGATGCCTTCCGCATCATTGGCAAGTACATTCGCAACATCACCTGTACTTCCGATGTTGGCATAAAGGTGGAGCTTACGACCGCTCTTGGTAACAGTTTCTTTACCTTTCAGCTCTTTGAGCATTGCACGCTGTGCAAGTTCATCGGCACGCATATCCTCATATTTTTTAAGGGTCTCTGCATCCGGCTCAACGATCAGATTTCCGCTCTTTCCGTCTACGACTGCCATCTTACCGTCCATGGACTCATCGTATTCAATATTGATCAGCGCCGGAATATTCATGGTTCTCGCAAGAATCGCAGTATGTGAGTTAGAAGAACCTTTTCTTGTGACAAAAGCAAGAACCTTGCTCTTATCCATCTGTACAGTCTCACTTGGTGCAAGATCCTCTGCAACTACGATCACCGGCTCGGATGCTTCAAGCTCTCCATCTCCATGGCCGGAAAGCACACGTACCAAACGGTCTGAGATATCCTTCACATCAGCTGCTCTTGCTTTCATATAATCGTCGTCCATCTGTGCGAACATTGATGAGAAATTATCACCAGTTGTTGCAACCGCATATTCTGCATTTACAGACTCTGTACGGATAATGTTGTGGATGGAATCCAGATAGTCATCATCATCCAGCATCATCTGATGAACCTCAAAGATTGCCGCTCCGGACTCTCCAACTTCCTGAAGAGCCTTGTCATAAAGCTTCTGAAGCTGTGCCACAGCCTGCTCTCTGGCTGCCTCCACACGCTTTACCTCTTCTTCCGGATCCTCCACGTGAACACGTTTAACACTGGCGTCAACTTTCTGGAGGATTGAGATCTTACCGATCGCAATACCGGAAAATACAGATTTACCTTCCAAAACCTTCATGAAATTATCTCCTTCTGTTTTTATATTTGCCCACTTATGACGTATTATATCACACTATCCAAAGATTCTGCCACGATTTTTTTATGATCTCTAAAAAACCTGTAAAAACTCTATTTATACTTTCTTTTTTTGTCATATATACAGCAAAAGTGACAAAATAAAGACCGCAGAGCTTCATAAAACCTGAACAATACTTTCAGATATAAAAATAAGCATCTGCCGCCGGAATCCTTCCGGCAATTGCAGATGCTATATGTATGTATATCTTTTTATTCACTGCGAAGGGCATCAATCGGATTAAGATTAGCTGCCTTTACAGATGGGAGAAGTCCGAAGATCAGACCGATCAGCATGGAAAATACCACAGAACCGATAATTGCCGGAACGCTGATAGCTGTTGGTGCTCCTGACACCTGAGACACCATTTTTGACAGGATGATCCCAAGGACCACACCAATGATTCCTCCGATACTGGTCAGCACCGAAGCTTCCGTCAGAAACTGTCCCAGGATCACTTTTTTTCTTGCTCCGATAGCTTTTTTCAGTCCGATCTCGCTGGTACGTTCTGTGACAGATACAAGCATGATATTCATAACACCGATACCACCAACAAGCAGGGAGATACTTGCGATCCAGATCAGCTGCTGATTGGTACTTTCGCTGAGCTTCTGGAGATTCTTGACCTTCTCCATAATGTCTTCCGCTTTATATTTAAAATTCGATTTGTTTTTTTCATTCTGGATTCCTGTATTCAGAATATCCTCTGCTGCTTTTCCTACAGAACTCATATTATCTGTGCTGTCTGCACGGACTGTCACATTTTGCGGCTGATCAAATTTAAATGCAACAGGCCAGGTAGTATCTGGGATCATCACGCTTCCCATGATCGTCTGCGAATATTCCTCGTACTCAGAAATCGTATTGATCTTCGGCATGCTGTCCTCACTCTGAGTGATCACACCTACAATAATATACGGTTCTGATCCCACCTCAATGGTTTTCCCTACAGGGCTCTCACTTCCGAAAATATTCTGTGCAGCATTGGAATCCACAAGAGCAACCTTTCGGTAGCTGTCATAATCTTTTTGTACAAATCCCCGACCGGACTGGACCAGGTATCCCATCGTTTTCAGATAATTGCTGTCGATCCCGTACACGGTTCCGCCCTGAAAGCTTGTGTTTTTATAATAAACACTGGCAGACTGGCTGCTGTAATAAAATGTAGAACTGATCACATGATCCAAGTCTCCGATCGCCGTTTTCTGGGAATCAGAAATAACCGGCGGTGTGGCCGAGCTTCCGTAAGAACCATAATCCATATCGTATGTACTGTCTCCGTCATAGAGCATAACCTGTACGGTATTGTTTCCGGACCCGATCAGATCTTCCTTGATCTGCTCACTGGTACCTTTGATCGTAGATACAATTGCAATAATAGATGCAATACCAATAATAATACCCAGCATGGTCAGAAAGGATCTCATCTTATGTGACCATATTCCCTGAAAAGCCAGGCGTATATTTTCAAACATGAAATTTCTCCTTCCTGTTATTTATTCATTGTACATATCATCCAAAGTTACTTCTTTTGTCTTGGCTCCCTCCTTCACGGCATCACCATATGGGAAAGCAAGAAGATCATCGGATTTCAGACCTGAAGTTACAACTGCATAATATCCGCTGTTCACAATGCTTCCCACTGTGATCTGCTGCTTTTTCAGTGTTCCCTTCACGTCTTTGTATACATAGCTGGTTCCATTTTCCGTACGGATAAATGCCTTCATCACAACCATACTGCCTTCGGCAAGTTTATTTGACTTCAGAGATACCGTCACATAATCCTGGTCGGTAAACTGCAATGAACGATCTGTGATCTCTGCATTAAAGGTGTAATACGATACATTGGGATTAGAATCTCCACCATAATAAGCATTTGAAGAATCCACCGGGTAATCGGATACATTCAGTACCTTCGCCTCAAAGCTGCCGGAATTATAACTGGTACACTGAAGAAGTGTTCCCTCCTTCATCTGATCCAGCATCAGTTCGCTGACCGTTCCGGTAACATAAAAACCATCTTTGCTTTTTACTTTCAGAAAAGCATCTCCATTATAAGAACCTGTGACTTCATCTCCGATGTAAGCAACCGTTCCATCCAGTTTGCTTGTTATCAGCTTGTTTTTTATTTTGTTCTCCAGCTTAGTGATTTTCAGATTATTTTCCTCAATATCCAGTTTCAAACTTGCGATCTTGTTTTTCTGGATCTTGATCGCATCCTCTCTTGACATGGTTGTGCCATCAGTACCGTCATCTCCATCACCGCTGTCATCCGGTATCTCATCATCATTTTTGTCATATTTGGAAGCCTCGTCCAGTGTAAATTCTGTTTCCGCATACATATATACCGGATTTTCAAGAAGACTTCCATCGATCAGATAATATCCTGTACAGGAAAGTGTTCTGTCCTGAAAATCAGCAATGGTATCATTCTCATGAAACTCCAGCTGGAACCAGCTGCCGCCTTTCTGGACCACTTTGGTTCCATCCTCACTGTATCCCGCCATTCTGTTAAAGAAGGATCCCATCACCGTAACTTTGCCTTTGGCACTGCTTACAAGAAAAACATAGGGATCTTCTTCCGTACCGGTTCCTGTAAACGGCTGAGAAGTATAATCCAGCTTCTGATAAAATTCCGGTTCACCATCTGTGATCCCCGGAATTTCCGGTTCTGTTCTATTGGGATCAGGAAGCTCATTGGGTCCCAGTGTGGGAGTCGGTGTCGGAGATACCGTTGGGGTGTCATCTTCTCCGGAACCCCAGTCCGTAGTCTCTCCGTCTGTAATATCATTGGCAGTAGGATCCTGGTAGGTCGGATCCATGATTAGATCCTCATCGGATGCAGTTGTATCCTCTTCCATATCCGCTGTGTCATCTCCGGTCATCTGCTCTGTTTCACTGTCCGTCGTTTCTCCGGACGGCATTTCTTCGGTAACTTCCTTTGCAGAATCTTCAAGATCTCCTTCTGTATCTGTAAAGGCACTGAGAAGTAATGGCCTAGAGGAAGCCGCTGCAAGATAGCTGCCATCTGCAGTAGCCGCGGAACCGGTAGTTGACTGCATATCCTCGTCTCCGTCACTTCCGGAAGGTGTATCGGTATTTGTCATTTCGCCGTCACCTCCTGTATCACCACCTGTAAGATTCAGGTCCGTATCATCAGTACTGTCTGTACTGTCTTCGATGGGACCTCCATTCTGAAGACTTGTCAGACGGTTCTGTGCTTTGGTCAGATCCTGCTCCTGCTTCTGCTGTTTCAGCTTTGCAATATTCAGCTCCATCTCTACAAGTGTCATATCAAAGGAGATCAGATTATCGCCTTTTTTTACATCATCACCCTGGGATACATATATTTTCTCGATGATCATATCTTTATCCATATTTATATTCTGAGAAACATTCGTGGTGATGGTTCCATCCAGTGTTGTCTCCGAATACCAGTCCGTCTGAAGATTGCTGACGCTGGTTACCGGCACCTCTGTTACCTTGGATTCTTTCACATGCATAAGCCCTGTGTAGATTCCTCCGGCTGCCAATGCCGCAACCAGTACACCAACGATCACTCTCTTCACCACTTTCATTCTATCACCTCTTTTCCTGCAGCTCACCGTCACGGATCATAACAACCCGTTTGGCATGTGCCGCGATCTCCGGGTCATGTGTGATCATCAGCACAGAAACTCCCTCATCGTTCAGCTTCTGAAACAGTTCCATAACCTGTGCTCCCGATTTCGTATCCAGTGCCCCGGTAGGCTCATCTGCCAGCAAAAGCTTGGGATTGTTTACGATCGCTCTTGCAATAGCCACTCTCTGCATCTGTCCTCCGGAAAGCTGGTTGGGCTTAAAATCCACCCTGTCGGCAAGGCCTACACGCTCCAGAGCTTTTCGTGCACGTTCCCGGCGCTCCTTTTTGGGAACCCTTGCATAATTCAGCGGCAGTTCCACATTTGTCAGCGCACTCTGCCTTGGAAGGAGATGAAAGCTCTGAAATACAAATCCGATCGTTTTCAGACGGATATCTGACATCTCATTTTCTGTACATTTGGCAATATCTTCTCCATTCAGGAGAAAAGTTCCCTTGGTAGGTTTATCCAGACATCCGATAATATTCATCAGTGTAGTCTTTCCGGAACCGGAAGGTCCCATGATCGCCACATATTCTCCCTCCTCCATGGAAAAATCTACATCTTTCAATACAGGTACCGTCATTTTCCCCTGTTGATAATCCTTATATATTCCTTTTAAATCCAAAATCATTCTGTCGGCGCTCCTTCCATCGGAACAAGGTCATCTCCCGAAGAAATATCGTCTGTCGCATCCATCATGTCACTGTCGATCGCTCCATCTTCGATCATTTCAGGCTCTGAGCCATCACTTTCCGTGTACGCAGAATCATCAATACTTTCATCACCCTCGGAATCATCCCACATCGCCGCTGTAGTCTGATCTGCAGTACCTTCTGTGACAGACATACCTTCTTTCAGCTCATCTGTCGGAAATGCGATCTTATCTTTTTCAGAAAGTCCGTCTGCGATCTCATATTCCCCAAGATCTTCATCATACTGTCCTAATATGACATCTCTCTTCTCCAGCTTGTTCTGACCGTTTGCGATCCAGACATATGGGCTGTCTGTATCCGCATCCACGATAAAATAATCGTTCAGCCAGATACCGGACTTCTTCTCATCCTGTCCTTCGTCCGGTTCAATATACACATGCTGCCCCAGCATCAGACCCTCAGATGAATCCAGATTCACATAAAACGGATAGGTACTGGATGATGTCTGATCATCACTGGCACTGGACATTCCGAACATTGCCATATCCGAACTGCTGTTGCTGGTAGAATTATCCAGGTCAACAGAGCCCATGGTGCCCTTCCAGGTTTTTGAAGAATCCACCCTGGAACGAATGATCACAGGAGTTCCCTCTATGATCGAATCACGGTTTATTTCATTTACCGTTCCCTTTACACGATAAGCACCTGTACTCAGGATCGTGATAAATGCATTGCCGGAGCTGTTTCCGGAACTGGAATCTGTGGAATCCGTCGTGCCTTCTGTCAGCGTATCCTCCACGCCCTCAGAATCATCGCCGCCCATCTTGGAGGTATCGATCTTCTGGATCACTCCATCGATCTCACTGCGCACCTCGGTATTCTGCGTTGCCTGGGAAAGCTTATTGATCTCTGCCTGTTTGCTTTTCTGATCATATTCATTCTTCTTGAGATTCATTTTCTGTGTTTCGATCTCTATTGTATAGGAAAGCTGATTATCTGCTGTAGCTTTCTTTTTCTCAGCTTCCAGTGTGGTGATCTGATCAGATATACTTAACTGTTCGTTTTTCAGGCGATCCAAGGCCAGCTGTGCTTCCTGAAGACTTTGCTGGATACTTCCAAGATCATACTGAAAAAGAAGCTGCCCTTTCTTGACTTCCTGACCGGTCTTTACCTGAACTTCTTTTACCTTTCGGCCGCTTTCGATCTTTACCTGAACCGTTTCCTGCGGTTCCACAACACCTGCATATCGGTTTTCCACTCCGGAATCCATTTCCGAAAGCTTGCTTATCTTTGTTACATATACAATATCGCTGCCTCCTGCGGACCCTGCATGATGTGTATAATAATACCATCCACCGGCTCCGATACCGGCTGCAAGTACAAGGACTCCAAGTGCGATCAAAATACGTTTTTTCATATCTGTCCCCTTTTCTCAGCATCGTACTGAAACTATCTGTTGCTTCAAACATCATAGCAGATTCACTCTAAAAAGAAAAGTCCCTGAAGAAAACGATGCAGATTTCACAGATTTTTCATAAAAAAGTCTCCTTTTTCTCCATTTTTGCGATATTTTGACTTTCGGTACTTTATCTGCTAAAATGTTGTAATATAACTTTTTTGAAAGGAAAGAACAATATGAAGACAGTGAAACATCTGCTGGCTTTCTTGATGATCATTCTTCTCTCAGTTTTTTTATGTAGCTGCTCCCAGTCGGCCAAAGCTCATGCGGAGAAGGCGATCAAAAAAGATCTGGATCTTCTTAAAAATCTGGACTCTGAAACAACCATGCAGTACATATCCTATCAGGAACTGTTTCCGGATTCTGATGACAGCACAAAGCTTTCTGCTGACATAAAAGAAGTATTTTCTCTCTTCTTTCAGAATTTCGATTACAAAATCCTAGGTATATCCGTTGATAGCGACGAAAAAAATGCTTCTGCGCAGCTTAAGCTCACTACTCTGGATGCTGAGGCTCTTGCCAGTGATTTTGTTTCTGCAAGCCTTCAGGAAGAAATACTGGAAACCGCCTCCGGTAAAGAAAATGATAACGGAAATTCCCTGGAGCAGCGTTATCTGCTACTGTACAAGCTTCTCAAGAATAACACGTACAGTTCTGTAGAACGCAATACTTCCATCCAACTAAACAATCTTGGATCTTCTTCAGAACCTGACTGGGAGATTACGCACAGTTCCTCTCTCGAAAATGATCTGGTCGGTGGCCTTATCACCTATCTGTCCGATCCTGATCTTGTGCCGCCTGCCGAAACGCTTACCGTCTATCTGAAAACGCTTCAGGAAATGGATGTAAAGCAGATGGCTAATTATTTGGGGCTGGATTCCATTCTGAACACTTCAGATTCGGCAAAAAACGCCATTGCCTCTGCCCTTATGGAACAGTTTCACTCCTGTTTTAACTACAAAATATCAAGCACCTCTGTTTCCGGATATCTTGCTGAAGTGGACGCAGAGCTTACCACATTTGACAGTAATTCCATTCTTACACAGTACGAAAAAGAATTGAATACTTATCTGGCTTCTGCTGATGCAGTGATCGACGGTTCCCAGAAGCGTTACAACAAATCACATGAACTGCTTCTGGACAGTATCAGGAATAATCAGGCAACCATAACTGCCACTGCTACCTTCCATCTCACAAACGATGGTGCATCCTGGAAGCTTGAGAATGCAGGTACCGAACTGGGCAATGCCATCTTCGGAACTCTTACCGCTTCACCGGTTCCTGAAGATTCTACCGAAGATAACGAATAAAGAATAAAAGCTAGAAAACCCGTGAATATCTGCTTTCTCTGACAGGAAAGCGTGATCTTCACGGGTTTTTTATATTCTTCTTTTTTATATTCCGGATATGATCTTTATAAAAAGCAATGCAAGGACTATAAGAATAATAGGCCGTATGATCCGGCTTCCGTTTTTCATAACCATACCTGCACCGGTATAATGTCCTGCGATCGAGAACACTGACGCTGCAATTCCAAGCATGATCACAATCTTTCCGCTGAGCAGAAATACAACAAGAGCCGCTACATTGGAAGAGAGGTTGGTAACCTTCATGGTACCGGAAGCTTTTGCCACACTCATTTTTCCCAATCCTGTAAACAAAAGCAAGAGAAAAGTTCCTGTTCCTGGTCCATAAAAGCCATCATAGCATCCTACAGCAAGAGAGCATACGGCACAGAGCAGGATCTGTTTTTTTCTGGCGATCTCGCCACCTTTCTCATCCATATTTTTCTTGCGCAGCACATAAAAAGCAACCACCGGAAGAACAGGGATCAGCATATAACGCAGGAGCTTATCACTGGCTATAAGAGCAAGGTGAGCTCCTATGGAAGATCCCAGGAGTGCCATTGGAATACATGGAAGCACCAGGATCCAGTCCACAAATTTATTTTTGCACAGACGGACAGTTGAGATCAATGTTCCTGTTGCTGATGACAGCTTGTTGGTGGCAACAGCATTATGTACAGGAATTCCGGCCAAAAGATAAGCAGGCAGGGAGATCAGTCCTCCCCCGCCTGCTACAGCATCTACAAATCCGGCAAGAAATACAAGTGGGCAAACGATCAGAAATGTATAGATTGTCGGCTGCATGATTTTTTATTCTTCCTCTTCTTTCTGCGGCTCAAGGTCAAGTCCCAGCTCATGAAGCTGTGCCTCACTTACCTGGCTAGGAGACTGAGTCATCAGACAGGAGGCATCCTTAACCTTCGGGAATGCAATAACATCACGGATCGTATCTGCCTTTGCCATAAGCATAACAAGTCTGTCAAGGCCATATGCAAGTCCTGCGTGTGGCGGAACTCCATATTTGAAGGCATCCAGAAGGAATCCGAACTGCTCATGTGCAGCTTCTTTTGTGAAGCCAAGTGCCTCAAACATTCTTTCCTGAATATCATCCTGATGGATACGCACGCTGCCGCCGCCGATCTCATTTCCGTTAAGAACGATGTCGTATGCTTTTGCACGAACCTTTCCCGGATCTGTGTCAAGAAGCGGAAGATCCTCCTCCATAAGCATGGTGAACGGATGGTGCATTGCTGTAAAACGGTTCTCCTCCTCGCTCCACTCAAGAAGCGGGAACTCTGTTACCCATACGAAACGATACTCATTTTTATCTAAAAGATCCATCTGTTTTGCAAGCTCAAGACGGAGTGCTCCCAGTACATCGTATACCAATTTTGTCTTATCTGCTGCAAAAAGAAGAAGATCTCCCGGCTTGCCGTCCATAGCTTTTACAAGAGCATCCATCTCTTCATCTGTCATAAACTTGGCGAAAGAAGACTTTCTGGTTCCGTCCTCTGCAATGGCAATGTATGCAAGACCTTTTGCACCATAACCTTTTACGAACTCAACAAGCTTATCGATCTTCTTTCTCGGCATTGCGCCCTGACCTTCTGCATTGATACCACGAACACTTCCGCCGTTCTCAAGCGCACCTGTGAACACACCAAATCCGCAGTCTTTTACGATATCACTGACATCATGAAGTTCCATACCGAAACGCATATCCGGCTTGTCGGAACCAAAACGATCCATAGCTTCCTGCCAGGTAATTCTCTGGATCGGGAGTTTTACATCGATATCCAGAACTTCTTTGAACAGGAATGCAAGATATCTCTCGTTAACATCGATAACATCGTCTACATCAACAAAGGAAAGCTCCATATCGATCTGTGTGAACTCCGGCTGACGGTCAGCACGAAGATCCTCATCACGGAAACATCTTGCGATCTGGATATAACGATCAAATCCGGAGCACATCAGAAGCTGCTTGTACAGCTGCGGAGACTGTGGAAGGCCATAGAAGCTTCCCGGATGAACACGTGATGGTACCAGATAGTCTCTGGCTCCCTCAGGAGTACTCTTTCCAAGCATCGGTGTCTCGATCTCAAGAAATCCCTCTTCTGTAAAGAACTGTCTTGTAAGCTGGGCAACCTTGCTCTTCATCATGATATTTCTCTGAAGATCCGGTCTTCTTAAATCAAGATAACGATATTTAAGTCGGATCTCATCTTTTGTCTTGCTATTCTCCTCGATCGGGAATGGAGGAACATCTGCCTCAGCAAGAACACGGAGGGATTTTACACGAAGCTCGATCTCGCCAGTTGCAAGATTCTCGTTTACTGCTCCTCCACGTTTCTCTACGGTACCGGTTACAGCAATAACAAACTCACTACGCAGTTTACCTGCTTTTGTAAAGCCTTCCTCGTCAATGCTGCCATTCTCAAAAATCAGCTGCATGATCCCGGAACGGTCACGAAGATCCACAAATACAAGACCTCCTTTATTTCTGGCTTTTGCCACCCATCCCATTAATGTTACTTCTTTTCCGACCATCTCTGTGGTCACTTCTGCACATCGGCAAGTTCTGTGCAGTCCCTGTATGCTTTCAGCCATCTCTTTATCCTCCTCTGACTATTTTTTTCATAGTCATTTTAATTTACTCTGCTATCTCCGTTTTCAGACGGGCAGTTTCAGTCTCTGTTGAAAAATTCTACATACTCTGTATAACCATCTGCTGCCAGCTGGTCTTTCTGGAATTTTTTGTTCTTTTTCATGATAGAGATATTGATCTGTGTACCTGCACTTCTTTCCTCAGTTGCCTGTTTCAGGATATTCAGAAGCTTGTCTGCCGGCATGTTCTTCTCAATCAGATATGCTTTCTTGCCATTCTTGGTTGGAATCTCATAGCCTCTCTCAAGAAGCAGCATAACGATTCTCTCAAATCCAATGGAGAAACCACAAGCACAGGTATTATTTCCTGTAAATTTACCGATCATCTCATCGTAACGTCCGCCTCCACCGACGCTTCCGCCGAACTCATCCATGGAAATCTCAAAGATCGGACCTGTGTAATAGGACATTCCACGTACCAGTGTAGGGTCAAAGGACATTTTGAAGTCTGCTGTTTTTACAGATTCTACAGTATTGATGATCGTTTCAAGATCCTCTGCAATACCTGCTTCCAGAACATCAGAAAGTTTTTCTTTAATATAACGGACACCCTCAACATCGTTGGTGATCTCACGGAAAAGTCCAAGATAAGTGTCAATGCTCTCTTTCGCAAAGCCCTCTTTCTCAAGCTCCTCTGCAACTCCCTCGATGCCGATCTTATCCATCTTGTCAAGAATAATAAAGACAGTATCAAAGCTCTCTGCCGGGAATCCGCTGTACTGAGCCATTGCCTTCAGGATCCTTCTGTCATTGATACGGATCGTAAAGTTATGGAAATCCAGTTTTCCAAGAAGTGTTGTAGTTGCAAGTACAAGCTCGATCTCAGCAAGATAGGTCGGCTCACCCAGGATATCGATATCACACTGCATAAACTGACGGAAACGACCTCTCTGCGGACGGTCAGCTCTCCATACATTTCCCATCTGAAGTGCCTTAAACGGAGCCGGAAGCTCGTTTGCATTATTGGAATAATATCTGGAAAGCGGTACGGTCAGGTCATAGCGAAGTCCGGAATCTGTCAGATCATTCTCTGTTTTTGCAGTATCCAGTTTCAGTTTCTCGCCTCTCTTCATGATCTTGAAGATCAGTTTTTCATTTTCACCGCCCTGCTTGCTGCAGAGATTCTCAATATGTTCTACACAGGGAGTCTCAATTGCGGAAAAACCAAAGGTTCCGTACGTCTCTCTGATCATATTCATCACATAGTTACGGATTGCCATTTCCTTCGGTAAAATGTCCTTCATTCCTGTAACCGGTTTCTTTTTTAATGCCATAGTTTCCTCCTTTATGAATCACCCTCTGAAATGCAAGAAACACCTGCATGTCAAAGTTTTTAATCTCATCGATCATCAGTCTTAAAACTTCATCATTTTCCAGAGCTTTCCGATATGGTCTGTCCATACTCAAAGCCGCATATACATCACATACTCTCAGGATCCTTGCACCCATAGGGATATCCTTTCCGCTTCTGTTGCTGGGATAACCGCTGCCGTCAAAATTCTCATGATGATAAAGAATACTTTCCAGAACATAATCGGAATATCCCTGGTCTTTCAGGATCTCATAACCTAATGTGGAGTGCATGCGGACATACTTCAATTCTTCAATGACCATCGGATTCTGCTCTTGGCCATTAATGTATCCTTCCAGTTTCAGCTTGCCTATATCATGGAGCATTCCGGCAATAGCCAGCTGATAACATTCTTTCTCACCAAGACCAAGCTCCTTTGCCACATCATAGGCAAGGTTACTGACAACAACCCCATGTTTCAGCTCTGCGGAAAGATCCATTTCCAGGATCCGGTCCTGCGTAGTTTCACTTATCTTCTGTACGCTTTTCAAGGATCCGTCTCTCCTTTCCGTCTACAGCCATTTTGCAATGCCCTCGCGTTTTCTCTCGATCATTTCATCGATACGTGTGATATAATTGACAACATCCTTCACATTCTCCACACGCTCAATGCGCTGTCCGTGATCAAACACAAGCTTGGAGGAACCACCTGCACCCAGTGCGATGATCGGCTGCTTTTCCTCCATAATCAGTATATTGTAAATCCCTGCTTTGTCAACCTCAGAATACCCGACGTTCTCAAAATTCCCCTTCATATTCTTCTGTCTGTACAGATAATAAGGACCCATTCCCATCTCGTAGGCCGTTTTCATAGTCAGATCCATGATCTCCTGATTGTTTTCAAAGGTCATCTCCTGGTATTTATCACGGAAAATATTCAGTCTTGCCGCACGCTTCACAGCAAGAGAATGTACGGTCAGGCTGTCCGGCCCGAGAGCTTTTACCTCGTCCAGTGTATGCTGCACTTTTGTGATATCTTCGCCGGGAAGGCCCACGATCAGATCCATATTGATATTGTCGAATCCGGCTTTTCTTGCCAGATGAAACGCATTCTTTGTCTGTTCTACTGTATGACGTCTGCCAATGATATCCAGGGTTTCCTGATTCATGGTCTGTGGATTTACAGAAATCCTGGTAACCGGAAACTCCCGGATCGCCTGAAGCTTTTCCAAGGTTATACTGTCCGGTCTTCCTGCCTCAACCGTAAATTCTTCCAGCTCCTCACAGGGAAAATATTCCGTGATCGCGCCAAGAAGTCTCCGAAGCTGATCCGGCTCCAGTGTGGTAGGTGTTCCCCCACCGATATAGACCGTATCCAGCTTCCGGTTTTTCATCATCCCGGAAACAGCCCGGATTTCCTTTACCAGCGCATCCAGATACGCCTCCACATATTTACGCCATCTCTCCAGCGGATAAGAACTGAATGAACAGTACAGACAGATACTCGGACAGAAAGGAATGCCAACATAAAGGCTGTAACCGTTTTCATAATCAATGTTTTTCAGGATATCCCGCTCACGATTTGCGATGGTAACTGCAAGAGCTGTTTTCTCCGGACTTACCAGATACTGATCTCTCATATATCTGGCAATCTCCGTATTTTTCATTCCGGACTCCAGCATTCCCATAGCCATTTTCACAGGACGGATGCCTGTAAGATTTCCCCAGGGAAGTGTCTTTCCTGTAGCTTTGGAAAGCATCTGATACAGGGCGTATTTGACCGCGTCTTTATTTTTTCTGCGGATATCATGGGCATCATTGCAAGAAATAAGGGCATCCGAAGCTTCTCCACTGGATTGCCCTTCTATCACAGCCCCATGAGCTGTTTTTTTCTCTATTCCGTTGTTATAACTGATGGTATAACCTTCTTCATCACGTGAAACCCGGAAGCGGATATCATAATCCGCATCATCCTCTTCATAAAGAGAAATGATCTCATTTCCGGGATAAAACGCTTTGATCAGCTCATACACATCATGCTCAAAATCTCTGTTCTGAAACAAAATTCCAATCTTATACAAATGGATTATACCTCTTTTCGTAACCAATGGTTGTAGATGCGTCATGCCCCGGAAATACTTCTGTATCCTCCGGCAAAGTATCCACAAGCTTGTGAAGGCTTTTCACGATCTCAGCAGAACTTCCGCCAGGAAAATCGGTTCTTCCCACAGAGCCGCAAAACAATGTATCTCCGCTGAAAAGCACACCTTCGTCTTTGATATAATAGCAGCAGCTTCCTTTGGTATGTCCCGGTGTGTGGAACATCTGAATGGAAAATCCGGCCGCTTCGAAGATCAGCCCGTCATCCAGAAGAACATCCGGCTTAATTGAACAGGCACTTCCATAAACAGCAGTCATATTTATCGTGGGCTCTGCCAGCATTGCTTCTTCCTGCCTGCATGCATAAACCGGGATCTGATATTTTTCCTTCACTTCCTTTACAGCCATGATGTGATCAAAATGACCATGTGTCAGAAGGATTCCCACCGGTTTTCCCTGCATAAGAGATACTTTCTGAAAAACTTTTTCTGCATAGTCTCCCGGGTCTACGATCAGCAGTTCTCCGGTCTCTTTATTTTTCAGAAAATAGCAGTTGGTAAACACCTGGCCAAGCACACACTGCTGCATTTCAAGTTTACTCATAAAAATTCCTCCGTTTATCGGGTCAGCCCGTTGTTCGCTCTACATCAAGAACACTTTCAACCTGACGGATCTTTTCGATCAGAGAATTCAGTTCCTGTTTGCTGCATACATTAAAGGACATGGAAATCGTGGCGCGTTCCTGCTTGTTGGTACGGCTGTTAATGGAACGAAGATCGATCTTCCTCTCTGTAAAGATCTTGGAGATATCCACCAGAAGTCCGGTACGGTTATTTGCATAAACCTGGATCTCCGCTTCGTATTTCTCGGAATCCGCTCTGTCCGGCATCTGCCACTCTGCTTCAATGAGACGTTTCCGGTCAATCTCAGGCATGTTGAGCACATTCACACAATCTGTACGATGAATGGTGATCCCTCTTCCTCTTGTTACAAAGCCTACGATCTCATCTCCCGGGATCGGACTACAGCATTTGGAAAAACGAACTGCCACATCATGAATGCCTTTTACTACAATGCCACTCTTACTCTTGGCAATGTGAAGCTTCTCCTGTGATTCGGAAGCTGCCTCCAGGACCTGTTCATCTGTAAGATTCTTCTTATGCTCCCTCTCATAGGCTTCTACCAGCTTGTTAAACACCTGACCTTCTTTCAGGCCGCCATGTCCGATCGCTGCCAATACAGAATCCCAGTCTCGGAAACCATATTTATGCATTACCGATTCCATATACTGTGGCTTGGTATATATGCCTGGTTTAAAGCCCTTGGTCTTGGCATACTGATTCAGCATGTCCTTACCCTTCAGGATATTATCTTCCTTCAGTTCTTTCTTAAACCACTGGTTGATCTTATTCTTAGCCTGTGTGCTCTTTACGATCTTCAGCCAGTCACGGCTGGGGCCCTGAGAATTCTGGGATGTTATGATCTCAATACGATCACCGTTTTTGATCTTATATTCAATAGGAACAAGTTTGCCATTGACCCTGGCACCTACCATCTTGTTTCCTACTGCACTGTGCACGCTGTATGCAAAATCAATAGGTGTAGAACCATTTGGGAGTGTTTTTACATCTCCCTGGGGAGTGAAACAGTAAACACTGTCCGCAAAAAGATCCAGATCATTTTTCAGAAGGCTCATGAACTCCCGGTTATCGGACATGTCGCGCTGCCACTCCAGAATCTGGCGCAGCCAGTTCAGCTTCTCTTCCTCACTCTTTCCAGGTTTCTTACCATCGGAAGTTTCCTTATATTTCCAATGAGCTGCAATACCGTATTCTGCGGTTTTATGCATTTCAAATGTACGGATCTGGATTTCGAAAGGCTGTCCGTTAGGGCCGATCAGTGTTGTATGCAGAGACTGATACATATTGGCCTTCGGCATTGCGATATAATCTTTAAATCTGCCGGGGATCGGCTTATACATCTCATGGATAACACCAAGAGCTGCATAACAGTCCTTCACAGTATCTACAATGATACGTACGGCAAACAGGTCATAAATCTGATCAATGGTTTTATCCTGATTGACCATCTTCTTATAGATGCTGAAGAAATGCTTCACGCGGCCATCCACCTGTGCCCTGATATTGGCATCCTCCATATGCTGCTTTACCTGTTTCACGATAGAATTAACAAATTCCTCACGGGCGCTTTTGCGAAGAGCAACCTTTTCTACCAGATCATAGTAAACATCCGGCTTCAGATACTTAAGAGAAAGATCATCCAGTTCCACCTTGATCTTGGAAATACCAAGCCGCATCGCGATGGGAGCATAGATATCCATGGTTTCTCTTGCTTTCTCCTGCTGTTTCTCTGGTCTCATATACTGCAGGGTACGCATATTATGAAGACGGTCCGCAAGCTTGATCAGGATGACGCGGATATCCTTAGCCATTGCAAGGAACATCTTTCTTAAATTCTCAGCCTGAACCTCTACCTTGTCCTTGGAATAGGACAGCTGTCCCAGCTTGGTAACACCATCTACCAGAAGTGCTACCTCAGAACCAAATTCCTTTTCCACCTCTTCATACGTCATCCAGGTATCCTCTACCGCATCATGAAGAAGGCCTGCCACTATGGTTTCCTTATCCAGCTCAAGATCCGCAAGGATGATTGCAACACAGAGAGGATGAATGATATAAGGTTCACCGGATTTACGTTTCTGATCCTTATGTGCCTCACTGGCCACTTTATAGGCCTTTTCGATCATGGAAATATCTGTAGACGGATGATATTTCTTCACGCTTTTTATAAGCTCCTGATAAAGAACCTCAGGGCTTGTAAAATCATGCATGGATTTCACCGCCGCATCTGCCTTCCGGACAGACTCTCTTTTTTCTTCTTCCTTCTGTATCTCAATGTTTTGTTTTTCCGTATTTTTTGTCTCTGCCATTAAATCCCACCTGCCTGTGCACAATTTCATACTGCCGTATGACTACAACAGTTCACATCCCCTTCCACCGACAAAAAATCATTTTCCGTCGTAACAGATCACAGATGCCACATTATAACCTTTGAGACGCTCACGCCCCTTCAGACCTGCAAGCTCCATAAGGAAAACCACCTTGACAACCTCGCCGCCAAGCTCCTCCACAAGCTTGATGGCTGCTTCCACGCTTCCGCCCGTAGCGATCAGGTCATCCACAATAACAACCTTCTGTCCCGGCTTGATGGAATCCTTATGCATCTCGATAGTTGCACTTCCATACTCCAGCTCATAGGTTCTGGAAACGGTCTCACATGGAAGTTTTCCTGCTTTGCGGACCAGAACAAAGGGTTTGTGAAGATTATATGCGATCGGCATACCAAAGATAAATCCTCTGGATTCAAGACCTGTGATCACATCGAACTCCTCACCCTCCAGACAATCCTGCATAGAATCAATGGCAAGCTGTAATCCATCCGCATCCTGAAGGACGCTGGTAACGTCACGGAAAATAATCCCTGGCTCTGGAAAGTCCGGGATACTTCTTACATATTCTTCTATTTTTTTCATAATAACCTCCAATGGTTTAATTTGTCAATCAGATGTTAGATAGTATAGCACTTTTTCTGTAGGGAATCAATGTGCAACCCGACAGAACTCGCGGAATTACGACAGGCCCTGGACTGCATATTGCCCAGTACAGAGCCTTCTTTCCTGTTTTACAGTCAATTACTCGCTGTCAGGATCTGCATTTTAGTGATACCTTCTCCTGTTATTCTGTAATATAATTTCGGATTACGATCTGTAAGGTCTCTCTTCCCTGATAACGGTTGATCTCAGGATAATATGTGACCGCAATACTTCCACAGTTTTTTATTCTATCAACAAATTCATCTGCTTCTCCAAAATATACTGCTTCCACTACACAGCCGGTACTGTCTGACAGCTGAAGCTTTGCCACATTCCTATTTTTGCCAAGAATACGGCTGCTTAAAACCCGAAGTCCCTTCTGTGCAAAAATCGGTTTGGTATTTCCCTTTCCAAAAGGCTCCAGCAGGGATATCTCTTCCACAAGTTCCTTATTTATATAGGAAACCGGCATTGGCACATCGATCAGGATCTTTGGAGCCAGATCCTTTTCTGTCAGAGTACAGTTTTCGTTTAACCGTCTGCGGAACTCTTCCACATTTTCTTCTTTAATAGATAATCCTGCCGCCATAGGATGACCGCCATACTGTTCCATCAGATCTCCGCATTTTACCAGTTCCTCAAACATGGAATAGCTTTCTATGGAACGTCCGCTGCCTTTCACCATTGTTTCACCTTTTGTCAGAACAAAGACCGGTTTATTGTACTTTTCTCGGATACGTCCCGCAATAATTCCGGCCAGACTTTCGTGACAGTCCGGTAAATAGATCACAAGAACCCTGTCCTGTCCGATTTCTGTCTCTTCCACAATACGGATCGCTGCTTCCTTTCCCTCTTCCGTGAGAGCTTTTCTGCTTTGATTCAACGCAGTCAGATCACCGGCAAGTTTTGCTGCTTCATCTTCCGTCTCCGCACAGAGCAGTTTCAGGGAACGTGCAGCGGTATCCAGTCTTCCACTGGCATTGATACATGGTCCCAGCACAAACCCTACATGATAGGCAGTGATCGGCCCATCCTCCAGGCCATTGGCACGGATCAGTTCACGGAGACCTTTGTTAGAAGTGTGGGAAAGTCGTTTCAGGCCTTCCTTTACAAGGATGCGGTTTTCACCCTGAAGATCCATCACGTCTCCCACCGTGGCAATGGCTCCTAATTCCAGAAAATCTTCCAGCTCTTTTTCCGGAATCCCGCATGCCTCATAGAGAGCTGTCACCAGCTTCAACGCAACAACTGCTCCGCACAATCTTTTCTCTGGATAATTACAGTCCGGTTGTTTTGGATTTACAATGGCATCAGCCGGCGGAAGGATCAGTTCTCTTCCATCTTCCGTTTCTTTATAGGGAATTTCATGATGATCGGTTATTATCACCGTCATTCCATTCTCTTTAGCCATAGTGATTTCATTGTACGCCGCAATTCCATTATCACAGGTAACAATTACGTCAATCCCATCATTCACTGCTCTTTCGATCAGGTGCTCATGGATTCCATATCCGTCCGCCACACGGTCCGGAATATATGTATCTGCCAGAGCTCCTGCACGCTTCAGTCCCCTGATCAGAATGAAAGTCGATACTACCCCATCAATATCATAATCGCCTATAATACGGATGCGTTTTTTTTTCTTTATTTTATTCTGCAGGATCTCCACTGCCTTGTCCACATCTTTCATCAAATGCGGAGAAGCCAATTCTTCCACCGTTCCATAAAGATATCTGCGAATTTCATCCCTATCCTGTACATCCCGATTTCGGATCAGTCTGGCGATCACCGGATCAATTCCGAATTCTTTTCCAATTGCCGCAAAATCCGCCCGTTTTGCAGCAACAACCCATCGTTCCATGTTGTTTCCTCCTCGATGCTTTGCCGCTTTCTTTCTTCAAAGCAACACAATAACCGTATTGTAACTCATACTCCTGCATAGCTGCAAGTTTTTTATGCCACACAAAAAAAACGTTCCGCCAGGAAATATTCTTTCCCGGTACGGAACGTTTCTGTTATTCAGCAATTTTATTCAGATTTCTCCTCATCATTCTGCTGCTTTGCTGCCTCCTGCGCTGCAAGGCGCTCGGCAACTCTTTTACGGTTTTTCTTCTTCGGCTGCTGAGCTGTCTGCTGTCCGGATGGCTGTTTTACCTTTTTCTCAGATTTCTCGGAAGAAATCTTTGCGGAAGCTGCTACAGCTGCCGGTGCTGCAACACGATTTTTTCTGAATGTTTTCATGGTGTACCACAGAGCACCAGTGATGCATACAGAAGAATATGCTCCACCGACGATACCTACCATCAGCGGTGCTGCAAATTCTTTAATTGAGGAAACACCCATTACATAAAGAATTGCAACCATTACAAATGTTGTCAGGGATGTGTAAATGCTTCGTGTCAGAGTTTCTGTAACACTGGTATTTACGATTTCTTTCAGTTTCTCATCCTCAACTTTCTTTCTGCCTCTCATATTCTCACGGATACGGTCGAAGATGACAATAGTAGCATTGATGGAATAACCTACGATCGTCAGCATACACGCAATAAATGTATTTCCCACAGATGTTCTGGAAATAACATAAAACGCAAGTACGACCAGGACATCATGAAGAAGTGCAAGTACTGCACTGCTTGCAAAGCGGATATCTTTGAAACGGAACCAGATGTAAAGAAGCATGAAGATCGCAGCTACGATAACTGCTACGATAGCGTCTCTTCTCATCTCATTGCTGACAGTAGCGGAAATATTCTCCGATGTGATCAGACTTGTATCTACATCAAAATTTTCCTCCAATGCCTTATTCAGTGCTTCTCGTTCCTTGAGATCCAGAGAACGTGTTTTGATCACTACCTGATTGGTTCCCTGCACCTTGGTCGGCTGTACATTCTTATCACCTGTCACTGCCTCAACAACCGGTGTTACCTTGGAATCGATCTCCTTGATATCCATCTCTTTATTGAAGGTTACATTGGTAGAAGTACCGCCGGAAAACTCCAGACTGTAATTCATGGCTTTGTCACCGATCACATTACTGTGGACCAGCATTCCTACAGGTCCGCAAAGGATCAGGATAATGGAAACAGCAAAGAAGATTTTTCTCTTTCCAACGAAATCCACAACCTTACGTTCCTTGGCAATGCCATAGAATTTCGGGTCACGAACACCAATTGCGTATACCGCATTAATAACAAGCCTGGATATAACCAGTGCTGTAAACATGGAGATCACGATACCCATTGCCAGCGTGTAGGCAAATCCCTTAACAGAACCGGAACCAAGCCACATCAGCACACAAGCCGCGATCAATGTTGTGATGTTTCCATCAAAAATAGCGGAAAATGCTTTGCTGAATCCACTTTTGATCGCTGCATGGACAGAAAGGCCTGCCGCGATCTCCTCACGGATTCTGGCGTAGATGATAACATTAGCATCCACTGCCATACCAATGCCCAGGATGATACCTGCAATACCCGGAAGCGTAAGGGTGATATCAAAGGCATTCAGTGTGATCAGCATTAAGGTTGTATAAAGAACCAGTGCAACAGATGCAACCAGACCTGGGATACGGTATGCGATGATCATGATCAGCATAACGATCACAAGACCGATCGCTCCGGCTTTTACACTTGTTGCGATGGCTTCTTCACCAAGCTGTGCAGCAACTACGCTGGAACGAAGTTCGGTAAGCTCAAGACTTAAGGAACCGATTCTTATGTAAGAAGCAAGATTCTGTGCCTCTTCTGTACTTGCCATTCCGGTGATCTGAGCTTTTCCGCCGGAAATCTCCTCATTTACATTCGGAGCGCTTAAAACCTGATCGTCATATACGATTGCGATCTGCTTTCCAACATTTGCCTTGGTAGCTTCCGCAAATTTGGTTTTTCCATTTTTTGTAAGAGTCAGACTGACTGCATATTTCTGGGAGCTTGTGGATGAATCCTGATAAGCACCTCCCTCAGCGTCTGCAACGTCTGTACCTTCCAGTACAACAGATCCGGCTTTCTGGATATCCTCAATACTTCTTGCAAGAACATATCCACTCTCACTGTTTCCTGTTGTAAAATTCTGGTTTCCGTCTGCATCTGTCTGATCGATAAAATACAGAGAACCTGGCTTTCCAAGTTCTTCCAGGATCGCATTTGCATCTGATACTCCTGGAATCTCAATGGTGATACGGTTGGAACCTTCCTGATATGCCTGTGCCTCAGTACTGTACTGAGAAACACGCTGCTGCATCTTGTAAACAGTATCGGACATGTCTTCCTTGCTCGGATTGCTGTCCTTAGCCTGGTATGTGATGCTGACACCGCCGGCAAGATCAAGTCCGGTGTTGATATTCTTAGCCGAACCTGTTCCTGTAGGACCAATGCCTACCGCAGCCACATAGCAGAAGAATACTGTGACAATTGCTGTCAGAAGCAGCACTGCAATTCCTCTACTTTTCTTCATTTTCTTTTTCCTCTCTTATTCCGCCAAAGCGGCTTTTATCATGATAGCGCACTCCACACGCTTCCTCTGGAGTTCGCATCCGATCTTATAATTCCCCCGGATATCTCCGCCGAAATGGTAACCATTTGCCGCACAGCCGCCGCTGCAGTAGAATCTGGCAAAACAGTCTTTACAGTCCGGTTTCGTATAGACGTTACATCTTCCAAAGTCTTTTACGATTTCAGGCTTTGTGATTCCCTCGTCTACATTACCCATAAGGTACTGTTCCTCACCCACAAACTGGTGACATGGATAAAAATCTCCCCACGGAGTAACAGCCAGGTACTCGGTTCCTGAGCCGCATCCGGAAAGTCGTTTGTATACACACGGACCACCGGTAAGGTCTATCATAAAGTGGAAGAAGTTGAATCCTTTTCCCTCTTTTTCTCTTTTGATCATTTCTTTTGCAAGAATATCATACTGTTCCAGGATCTGTGGGATATCCTCCTCACGGATCGCATACTCTTCTGTATCTGCTGCCACGACCGGCTCAACAGAAATCTGCTTGAAGCCAAGATCTGCCAGATGCAGAACATCCTGAGAGAAATCAAGATTATGATGAGTAAAGGTTCCTCTTACATAATACTTGTCCTGATTTCTGGATTCCGCAAATTTCTCAAATTTCGGCATGATCAGATCATAGCTTCCTGCACCCTTACGGAACGGGCGCATGTAGTCATGAACTTCTTTTCTACCGTCCACGCTTAAAACAACATTTCCCATTTCCTTATTGCAGAATTCCATCACCTCATCATTTAAAAGAACGCCGTTGGTTGTCAGTGTGAAGCGGAATTTTTTGTTATGAAGTTTCTCCTGTTCTCTTCCGTATTTCACAAGATCCTTTACAACCTGCCAGTTCATAAGAGGCTCGCCGCCAAAGAAATCCACTTCCAGATTCTTTCTGGAGCCGGAATTAGCGATCAGGAAATCCAACGCTTTTTTTCCTACCTCAAAAGACATCAGCGCACGTCTTCCGTGATACTCTCCTTCTTCTGCAAAACAATATCTACATGCCAGATTACAGTCATGAGCAATATGAAGGCAAAGAGCCTTTACAACGGTCTGGCGGTTTTTGGTAAATTCATCAATGATATTCTCATAAATATCTTTTGTAAAAAGCATTCCCTGTTCCTGAAGCTTCTTACATTCAGTTACAGAGGTTTCTACATCCTCTTTCTTAAAACGGTCGCCAAGCTTCTCAGCAATGGCAGCCGCTTCCATGCCTTCTTCAAGATACGGCAGCACCTCATAGGTTACTTCATCTACTAGGTGGATACAGCCGCTGTTGATATCCAGCACAATATTATATCCATTACTTTGATAACGGTGAATCAGACTCATCTTCCCGCAATCCTTTCTAAAATTCTTTTATAACCCGACAAAACGCGCCCTCCGGCGCGTTTTGCTGGATACCTGTTACTTTCAGATAAAACAAGTGAAGCAGCGGATCTCCCGCTGCTTTCCACTCATTCAACGGCTGCTTCTTATTTATGCTCGCAGCTCTGGTTTCCTACTGTACAGGAAGTCTTGCAAGCAGACTGACAGGATGTCTGACATTCGCCACATCCACCCTTCTTAACCGTGTTCTGAAGGTTCTTTGTATTTAATGTCTTGATATGTTCCATGATATATCCTCCTTTATGTATTCTATTCTTCGCCTAGTATAGCATAAAATCATCGATTTTCAAAGCATTTTTTTGTAAGCTTTTACGACAGCATCCCACCAATGGCTCCGCCACCAAGACACATGAAAAAAGTAGTCAACGCATGGGCAAAGGTCATATCCCATTTCCCCTGTGCCAGAAAAGATACCAGAAGCAGCAGAACATAATAGGAAAGCCCGGTAACGATCCCCCATATATATCGGTCTTTCCGTATGATCTTTCCCGCCATAAAACCTCCGACCAGGCAGGATACTACATAAATAATAATGATCCCCACCGCCGCCGTCCCTCCTCCAAATTCAAACTGAAAGAGCAGAAACGCCAGTATCAGAAGAAAAAGTCCTGTCACTCCATAGGCTAGCAGCAATGATCGTAATATTGCTTTTCCCTTCATAAAAAAGCCCTCCCACAGTCATTATATGGGAGAGCTTTTTCTCTTATTCATTACTTCTTTCTTTTCTTAAAAAACACTGCTACACCAGCTACAACTGCCGCTGCCACAAACAAGATCACAAACGGAAGGATCTGAGTGTTATCTCCGGTATTTACCTGTTTCTTGGATGTTGTTGCAGAAGACTGTTCTTCAGCCTCATTCTCCGCCGTATCACTGTTCTGAGAAGAAGACTGTTCCTGATCTGTGCTATCTGAAGTCAGATTCTGAGATGTCTCTGCCGTATTGGTGTCTGTACTGTCTGTTTCTGCAGAATCTGCAGTACCTGAAGATGCAGTATCCGAAGATGAAGCATCAGCTGCAGGTGTAACCGTTGCACCGGTATTGCTTTCAGCATCTGGCCCTACCAGAGATTTACTTCCAGCGATGCCAAATGGGCTGAATGAATGTGTACTGAAAGTCATTGTGTCACCATCCACGCTTGGAATGATGGTCTCCATTGCGCCATTATCAAGAAGGTGTTCAATCGAATATGTATAGCCTGCCTTTACAGGTACAGTCACACTGATATACTCTCCATCCGGAATTTTATACTCTGTATTATTCTGTGTATCCCAGAGTTCAAACTCATAGGATTTAAAGATCGTTGCATCTTCTTCATTGGTAAACTGATAATCCTCACCACCGGAAACACGAAACTGTACATACCACGGAAGATCAATTCCTGATACAGTGATTCCATCACAGGTATGATTTTGAGACGCAATTTCCTCTTTTTCTGTTTCTGTCAGATCGGTAGCTGCATTCTGAGGGCGTTTATCCTCTGTATCATCTTTCCTGTCAAAAATATTATTCTTGTTTTCTTCAGCATCAGGAGTCTCCGTGATTTCCGGGATCGCAGTGATTTCAGCATCGTTATTTTTTTCATGATTCTCATCGTCTCTGCTCTCAGATGCTGCATCAGGATCCATATCATCTTCTGCCGCCGGAGTTATCGTTACAGCAGGAGTTTCCGCAGCTTCTGCTTCTTCCCCATCCTGAGTTTTATTATCCTCAGATGGTGCAGCTGTTACCTCCGGAGCTTCCGTTATCTCCGGATCCCTTTTTTCCTCTCCACTGGCATCTGCTGTATCTGAAGAATCTGAAGAAGACTGCTCCGTTTTTCCTGTTGTCTCCGAATCTTCTTTATTTTCATTCTCCTGAACACTGTCAGTCTGCAGACCTTCGTTCTTCCCTTCATTCTCTGCAGTGCTGTCCTCTGTTTCTTTTACGGAAGTATCTGCATCACTCTCATTGACGTCAGTTCCATTTTCCTCTTTATCATCGGTTCCATAGGATTCTCCTGAATCTGAATCAGAAGAATCGGAGCTTTCCTCACTTCCGGAATTTTCCTCTGTACTGTCAATGCTGCTGACCACAACTGTCACGGAACCTGTAAGTGTTCCTGAATTACTGTCCCACCCCGGAAGGCCTGAAAGGTCAGCACCTGCAGCAGGTTTGAACACTACCCCACAGGATTGCACACGTTTGTCCGGAACATAAGAACTATCTGCCCAGGAAAGAGTTCCATACGCATTAGATGGGAGCGCAATGTTAGCAAGAGCTGTAGGGCTGTCAATAGTTATATTATCCGGGATCACAGCACCGGATTCTATACCTGAAGAGTTCTCCGCATATGCCGGAAAGGTCTGTCCTCCGATCAGTGTCATGGACAATGCCGCTGCTGCCAGTATTGAAAAGCTTCTGCTAAATGTAACCTTTGTGTTCTTTTTCATAATAATCTGCACCTCTATATTCAAAATCTAAGATTCATATTTGCCTTTTATCAAAAAATTCAGTTATATAAAATATCGAACGCATGTAACATGCGCTCGAACCAATATTTCTCCAAAAATTAATATCTTGTTAATCTTTCGTAACAGATATTTCTTTTTTTCGTCAAATGCATTATAACACAATTCTTTTTTTTACGACACCCCTAAATTAATTTTTTTTGAGCATCAATGAAAATTGTTTAATTATTCTAGTTATTTCCCCCATTACCTCATCAATTCCATCATTTGTCATAATCCACGTATTTTTATCTATAGAATCCACACAACACGAACTCACAAAGAATTCCGTATCCGGATAAAGCAACTTGTAATACATCAACGCACGTCTTGCATGACAGGTTTTACAGCAGAGAATCGCCTTTTTGATATCCAGGTATTCTCTGTCTGTTACCTGCCGGGAATAAATTGCGTTCTCATAAGTGTAGGTTGCCTGATCTTCTTTCAGAATCGCTTCTTCCGGTACACCATTCTGCATCAGAACATCTTTCAAAAAATCCCATTCCGTTTTGTATGTCCCACAATAACATTCTTTCTTGTCAAGAACTCCTGTAAATCTCCCTGCTGTGATACTGTATCTTCCACTAGGCAGGATCTTTGGTGCAAACCCATTCCTGTAAAGCTCCGCTGCTTTTTCCGCCATTTGAGGATATCCGTTTCCCGGAACAAAGATCACATCCGCTTTTTCCGGCTTATCTTCTATAAACATGAAATCTTCTATCTGTTTCAGAAACTCTTCGTACATTATTTTCTATGTCCTTTCTTTACCATCTGCAGCTAAATCCCGGATCAAAAGATATTTATCTGACAGATATCTCTTATCCAGCTTTCTGTATTGCCTAATCATATCACTCTTTCGTGGCAGATGCACTAACAGATCATCTGTTTTCTATTTTGTAACGATCACTGTGCTATATCCACTGTCCCTCAGCCTTTGTTCCATATTGACCGCATTTCCAAGCTGCATATATGCTCCTACCTGAACTTTGTAAAGATCATTCTCTCTCAGGATAAACGCCGGAAATCCCTGATCTGTCAGCTGATACAACATCCTGTCTGCATTTTCCCGATTTCGAAATGCTCCTGTCTGTACCCGATAATACAATGGCTCTTCCACCGTTTCCTCATTCAATGTTCCCAGAATGGCATCTGCGATGCTTCTGGCAATCTCTTCGAATTTTTTTTCAAAAAGCTGATTATCCTTTTCCGAGTTTATAAATCCGGTCTCAATCAAAAGTGCCGGCATTTTTGTGCGCCGGAGCACTACCAGCCCCGGACGTTCTTTTACGCCCAGTTCCCGAAACCCCAGTTCTCCCAATGCTCCCAGGATATTCTGTGCCATCTGATATTTAATGCCTTTCTTATCATAGACCAGTACTTCAACTCCATTGTATTGTTCCGGCTTGGAACTGCTGTTGCGATGAAAAGAAATAAAAAAATCTGCTCCAGCTTCATTTGCAGCTTTCGCTTTTTCAAAAGGAGTCTGATAAATATCTGTAGTCCTGGTATAAACCACATCCACGCCGTTCTCTTCCAGGATCTTTCCTACTGCAAGGGTCAGTTTCAGATTGTCATCCTTTTCCTTGCGATCTTTATAAACAGCACCCGGATCTTCTCCACCATGTCCGGCATCCAGAACGATTTTATATGCCATGTTCTTTCTCCTTGAGAATTTCATTCACAATATGATATGACTGTATGTTTTTTCCTGTGCCTGCATTTCATTTCATGCTTTATTTTGTTTTCCGGATCTGTTTACTCAACATATTTTCACGTTAATTCTTCTTGACTTTTAAGCGTTAAAGTGTTATATTAACACAATCAGCGTTGTATTTTTAAATAATCCAAAAATGCAGCAACATCGTGAGGAGGAAAACAATATGAAAAAGCGTATTTTAACAGCTGTACTCGCAGCAGCTCTTGTAACAGGAACCTGTGCTGCCACAGTAAGCGCCAAAGAAGAAAAGACTTACACAATAGGTATCTGCCAGCTGGTCCAGCATGACGCACTGGATGCCGCAACCAAGGGTTTTGAGGATGCCATCACTGAAAAGATGGGTGATTCCGTAAAATTTGACGAGCAAAATGCACAGGGTGATTCTAATACCTGTTCTACCATTATCAACAGCTTTGTTTCAGAAGGGGCAGACCTGATCCTTGCAAACGCAACCGCATCTCTTCAGGCTGCAGCTGCCGGAACTTCCGATATCCCGATCCTTGGAACAGCCGTTACCGAATATGGTGTCGCTCTTGGAATTGATGACTTTGACGGAACAGTAGGCGGGAACATTTCCGGTACTTCTGATCTTGCTCCTCTTGATGAGCAGGCAGATATGCTCCATGAGCTTTTCCCGGATGCAAAAAATGTCGGACTTCTCTACTGCTCAGCAGAGCCAAACTCCCAGTATCAGGTAGATACAGTAAAAGATGCTCTTGAGAAGCTTGGTTATACCTGTGAAGATTATGCATTCTCTGATTCCAACGATCTTTCATCCGTTGTTACCACAGCTGCCAATGACAGTGATGTGATCTATGCACCTACAGATAATACTGTAGCATCCAATACTGAGATCATCAACAACATCTGTCTTCCGGCAAAGGTTCCGGTAATCGCTGGTGAAGAAGGTATCTGTCAGGCATGTGGTGTTGCAACACTTTCCATCAGCTACTATGATCTTGGATACAAAACCGGCGAAATGGCAGTCAGCATCCTTCAGGATGGTAAAGATATCTCCAAAATGCCGATTGAATATGCACCAAAATTCACAAAAGAATACAACAAAGACATCTGTGACGAGCTTGGTATTAAAATTCCGGATGGATATGAAGCAATCGAAACAGATAAAACAGCTGAATAATCGGTAAAAAACCTATTATACACTGATACAGCGAGAAGGGAGTTCCCCTTCTCGCTGTTCGTGCATAAAAAAGAGGAGGATAATTTAACATGCAGATTATGAGTTTAATAACCGCACTTCCAGGAGCTGCCGCACAGGGGCTTATCTGGGGAATCATGGCGATCGGTGTGTACATTACATTCCGCATTCTTGATATTGCGGATCTTACCGTTGACGGAACTTTATGTACAGGCGGCGCTGTTTGTATCATGATGATGCTCAGCGGACACAATGTATGGGTGTCCATGCTGGTTGCAACAGGAGCCGGACTTCTGGCCGGTCTTGCCACCGGTATTTTTCATACCTTTATGGGCATCCCGGCTATCCTTGCCGGAATCCTGACACAGCTTTCCCTTTACTCTGTCAACCTGAAGATCATGGGAAAAGCAAACCAGGCGATCAATGTTGATAAATTTAATCTTCTGGTATCCCTTCGACGTGTCAAGGGTGTTGCTCTGACACAGAATACGCTTTTTATCGTAGCAATTATGATCATCATTCTGATTGCAGTCCTTTACTGGTTCTTCGGAACTGAACTCGGATGTTCCCTGCGTGCGACCGGATGTAATCCAAGCATGTCCCGTGCACAGGGTATCAACACAGACCGCAATAAGGTTCTGGGACTGATGCTTTCCAACGGACTTGTTGCTCTTTCCGGCGCTCTTCTCACACAGTACCAGGGATTTGCAGATATCAACATGGGACGTGGTTCTATCGTTATCGGTCTTGCTGCAGTAATTATCGGTGAAGCGATCTTCAGCCGTATTTTCCGCAACTTTGCACTGAAGCTGTTAAGCGTTGTATTTGGTTCTATTCTTTATTATCTGGTACTTCAGATTGTTATCTGGATGGGAATTGATACAGACCTTCTGAAAATGCTTTCCGCACTCGTCGTTGCATTTTTCCTTGCTTTCCCATACTGGAAGGGCAAATACTTTACAAAAGCCAAACAGGGAGGTAAATGATCATGCTGAAACTGATCGATATACATAAAACATTTAATCCGGGCACCATCAATGAAAAGGTTGCTTTAAACGGCGTGGATCTTCATCTGAACGAAGGTGATTTTGTTACAGTCATCGGAGGAAACGGCGCCGGAAAATCTACTATGCTGAATGCAGTTGCAGGTGCCTGGCCTGTAGATTCCGGAAAGATCATTATCGGTGGAACCGATGTCACAAAACTTTCCGAATATAAAAGAGCCGCGTATCTTGGCCGTGTATTCCAGGATCCTATGACCGGAACTGCTGCAACTATGGGAATTGAAGAAAATCTCGCTCTTGCCAAACGCCGCGGAAAATCCCGCCTTCTCCGTCCGGGCATTACCCGCCAGGAACGGGAAGAATACCACGAACTCCTGAAGATTCTCGGTCTTGGTCTTGAGGACCGGCTCACTTCCAAAGTCGGACTCCTCTCCGGTGGCCAGCGTCAGGCATTGACACTTCTGATGGCAACTTTAAAGAAGCCTCAGCTTCTTCTTCTGGATGAGCACACTGCTGCTCTTGATCCGAAGACTGCAGCCAAGGTTCTCGAGATCACAGACATGATCGTAAACCGCGATCATCTGACAACCATGATGATCACCCATAACATGCGTGATGCAATCACTCACGGCAATCGTCTGATCATGATGTGGGAGGGAAAGATCATTCTGGATATCCAGGGCGAAGAAAAGAAAAAGCTTACAGTCAAAGATCTCCTGGACAAATTCGAAGAAGCCAGCGGTGAAGAATTTTCCAACGATTCCGCACTTCTCAGCTAAACCACAAAAAAGAACTTTTATAATAGTTAGACAAACAGCATAACACATGGAAAGAACCTGGCCGGAATTTCATTCTTTATGATGGATTCCGGCCTTAATTTCTGTTCTAATGCCAAATAACGATAAACTCAAAGCACTTCCATATGTCACCTCTCTTTAGCTCATTTCAATTCCACAGAGAATTCACCACTCCTTCTGCTGTATCGATAAATGGAAGATGTCAGATAATCCTCTTCCGGAGTTGCTTTCTCGAGCGTATCACTTAGAACTTCTTTCAAATCTTCCGGATAAACCACATCCGCATTATGGACCATTACTTCATGAACACTGGTAAAAACCAGATACAGGTCTGACCCCAGAAGTTCAGAAAGACGTCTGGCTACCCCGGGCAAAAAGATTGCTGCCGCTCCATTAGTACGCTTTTCTGTACTCAGGCAATTCCCGGCAATCCCTTTATTTGGATGGTATGTTCCAAGGATATCCATGAAATTATCTCCTTCATATGTCTTATCAAACAGCATTTTTTCCCAATGATAGATTCTTGGTGGACTGATAAAATATGTATTTATTAGAGCAGCTTCGAAAACAGTATCCGCATCTTTTCCCCATTTCTCCACAAAGCTTTTCTTGATCTTTGCACTCAGAACATATCCCTCTTTTTCTCCTGCAAGATAATAAACCACTAAAGCAATATCTCCGATTTTGTGATGAACCAACTCCTTCAGTATAGTCCTGTTTTTATCTGCATTCAGAAGGCGAATAAAAAGTCTGCTTTTTACCTTCTCATAATCTTTCAGATCATCCAAATCACATAGCACACAATTTTCACTGACTTTCTTTATCTCCCCAACACAATCATGAACGATATTTTCAAAAGAATGTTCCTGACAGTACCTTTTATAAAGTTCTTCTGTATGCAACCCGCAAACTGTTTTTGCCTTTTCCATATGACCACTCTCTACAAATAGCCTATCTCCCAAACAGCCATATTTTTCTCCATCGTTTGAAAAATAAATTTCTTCTTCCTTCAGATCCATAGCCGCAAGAAGGAGCTTTCTCAGGTCCGTGACAAAAGTTTCATAACTTTTTTCCATATTTAATTTCCTTTCTGTGAAACAAAGCGGACGAATGTCCTGACAAAATCCTGTGCGCTCTCACAACGACGCACAAAATGATTCTGATCTGATAACATGATTAGATATTTCTGTGGAAAGAACTTCCACTGTAGAATTGCAGAGAGCAGATTTCTCTGCTGAATCTGAGTTGCTTGCTGTATGGACAAGTATAATAGAAGTTTTCAGATTTGTAAAGAAGTTTTCATCGACAGAAAAAGCAACTTCCGCTGCCTTTTGCTGTCATACCTTTTGTATTGTTTCAGATTTGTGTCTCATTCCGAAATATCAGTAATGGATTTCTCCATGTTCCTCCAGATAATCCAGAAATCCCTCACAACCTTCCTGTATATCTTCATAAGTTTCGTCAAAATTTCCTGTATACCAAGGATCCGCAATATCCCGTCCTGATCCGGCAAAAGTCAGAAACTTATAAAGCTTCTCTTCCGGGTCATTCTTCAGCATCCTGTTAAGATTACGCATATTAGCAGAATCCATACCAATAATATAATCGGATTTTTCATAATCCGCCCACGTAATCTGCTTCGCTCTGTGCGGAACCAGTGGTATTCCCACTTCTCTCAGCTTGTTCACTGTTCCTCTGTGAGGCGGATTCCCAATCTCTTCTGTACTTGTTGCAAAACTGTCGATCAAAAACTGATCTGAAAGGCCGAGCGTTTTTACCTTGTGCGTAAAAACACTCTCGGCCATGGTTGATCTGCAGATATTGCCGTGGCAGACAAATAGCACACTTATCATTGCTTAAAACTCCTTGAAATGCTGTATTTACGCTGTTTACAGGCATTTTCCGATAATCTTCAATCCTGTCATTTTCCTGTATATCACAGCATAAATTCGTATATTTTCTTATCCAAATTTAGTAACTTCTTAGTAATAACCAGCCTGGAAAACAGGCTTTCTAAGAACCTTATAATCAGATTATTTTTAATTCTTTTTTCTATTATTTTATCATACTATGCCAGTTTTGCAATCCTATTCATCTCTTCTTTTGCATCAATTAATCCCAGATGCGTATATACATTTAACGTAACCCCTATATCAGAATGTCCCATTAAATATTGGAGTGCTTTCGGATTCATTCCAGCTTTCGCCATATTGGAACAATATGTGTGCCTGCATACATGAGGCGTGATCTTTGGCATTTGTTTCTCATGAGTACGATTATACTTTCCTAACGCCCATTGAAAATGTTTTTCCCAATGGAGTGCTACCTCAGGCATATCTTTTTTATCCAGGAATAGAAATCGACTATATCCATCTATAATCGGCTCAACCCTTACTTTTTTACGGTTTTTCACAATCTGTTCAAAACATTCATAAACTTCATCTGTCATCGGTAACATTCGTGTTCCACTTGAAGTTTTGGTATCTTCAATGACGTACTGCATTCCTCTGGTTCTCTGAAGCTGATGATTCACATTGATTTTTCTCTCCTGAAGATCAATATCTTTCACTGTCAATCCACAAAACTCAGAAATACGAAGTCCAGTCTTAAACAAAATAAACATTCCATTATAGTATTTTGAGTAATGGTCATCATTTCGGATAAACTCCAGAAATAACTCTTCCTGTTCTTTTGTAATTGCCTGTCTTGTAACACTGTCATTTACGACAACTGTACATAATTGAAATTCAAAAGGATTCTTGCGCAGTAAATCATCTTCAACTGCCATCTGAAATGCAGGTCTTACAATTCCACGCACACTGTGAATGGAACTGTATCCTCTTCCATCTGCTTGCAGCTTAATAAACCATGCTTTTGCATCCGACAATTTTATTTTATCTATTCTTCTGGTTCCGAATTCTTCTTTTTTTATTATATTGATCACAAAATCATAGTTCGCCTGAGTATTATGACGAACCCCCTTTTTTTGTCCAATATATTTTTGAACCAAATCCAAAACTGTTAAATTTCCTCCGTAAGGTACTATACCATCATGTAAATCTCTTTGGATATTTTTTTCTTTTTCCCTTAGAGCTAAGCATGGTCTGCATCCAGTTGGCAGAGAATCTGTTGGCTCTAATTTCCAACTATACAAAAACTTCTGCTTTCCATAACAATCTGTATATACAAACGCATATCTTCCATCTTTTCTCTGACTTTCTCCGTTTCGTAAAATTCGACCTTTTTTATCTCGTCGTTTTTGGTCACGTTTTGTTTTACCCAAACGTCTTCGCCCCTTTCTACGAAGAAGCCCTAGCACGATATAGGTATTATATCATACCAGGGCTAACATTTCCACTTTAAAGTGCTAAATTGTTCGTATATTTTTTACAAAGACGTAGTCTGATCCAGAAAGGCCTCAAATTTCTTACGGTTAATCAATGACTTACACCCCACCTGGACTGTAAAGCAACATTCTGAATTTAGATGTTCCGAAATAAGCATCCTTATTTTCTTTTCACCTATTCCAAAATATTGCACTGCTTCATCCACCGTAAGCATATATTTTTCCCAAATTGGAATCTTACCTTTTTCAATTTTAATCGCCACTCTTCTCTCCTCCTTTTCTCTTTGGACAAAACATTTTTATCTGCCCATGACAATTTACAATTTTATACACTGTCATCGGCAGATAAAATTACAATACAGGTGGCAGTTCAGTACTCTGCCCACATCGGTTTTGCACCGTCATTAAATATGACCAGATTTTTTCTGGAAGTATCATTATCACAGATATGCTTCGTCGCCCTGTGCAGCTGCTACACATTTTGTCAAATTCTTCTCGCTCCATACCTTTACTTCAATGTTATATTTCAGCATTTCCTCGTATTTACTCCATTAACAGAGCAGATATATCATGGCGGATTTACCTAGTGGCTCTACATATCTTCACGTCCTGTATGTAAAACAATATACAATTTTCAAGGTACAAAAATTCCTGAAGGGGAAAAGGAATCTATATTAAATACTCCCTTTACTGATTACTTTTCCTTACATATGATTTCGTATCAAATCCCAAGGTCTTAGTAATCAGTTTTGCTTCCAGGCGTTGACGCAGAGTTTCATCTACACAGTAATGCACCTGTCCAAATTCGTCAAACATTTTTCTGGTAGCCAAAACTGTTATGTACCCTTCATAATGCTTCAACACTGCCTGGATTGCCTCAGTATCACCAGTTGATGCTGCCTCAATAACATGGAATGGCAGCAAATCAAATGCGCATTTCTGTTTTTTACTTTTTTTCATTTGCAGATTCCTCCATATTTTTTCTCATCAGTTCCAGTGATCGTCTACGATGCTCATTAATTGTGCTGCGTACAAGATTCATTTCTCTGGCAATGTTCTGCATCACTCATATCCATAAAATATGATAATAACACAACATTCCTTTTCTTTTCAGTAAGTGTCTGCAGTGCTTCAGCAATCAATGCATCTTTGACTTCTATGTCGTAACCCAGGACCTGAAAACGATGTGTTTCCATTTCATGCTCATCCATTATAAAAAGTCTGTTCAACTCCTTTTCTGATAATTCTGACAACATCACTTCATACTTCTGGCGATATGCCATATGCTTTTCATAATTAATAACTTCACTTTTCAATGCCAGCTTGCACAGAGAATCAAACTGATGTCTGACTGTCTGCTCATCTTGAAAAGAGGATTGCTCCATAAGAGTTCACCTCCTTCCCCGCCGGTAGGCAATAAGCAAAGTTCTTGCTTCCCCTTCACACATATCCCAAACGGATGAGTGCATTTGTCGGGGTGTGGGAAGAAATTTTTAAAAAATTTCTTAATAAATACGAGAAAATTGTTTTTCCTGTATTTTGAGGTATATAAAAAACGTCCTAATGGGTAGTTTTTAGCCCATCGGACGCTATTTATATCAAAAGATAATATTTTGCCATCATTTTTTGTGGCATATAATTCACTTTTTGAGGTAAAGAAATTTATTTGCTTTTTTGAACTATTTATCTATTTCATCCGTCACGTAATGACGGATATGATACCAGACAATAAAATTCTTAATCTTTCCTATACCTCCGGATCTGTTTTACGGAAATTCAGAATTTTATATGTCTTATCAAGCGGATATTCGCAATCCGCTTCGCTACTTGCTCATAACCGAATAACTGCTCCGCAGTTTATCAGAAGGAGTTTGCACTCCTCCTGATACAAGCAAGTCCCCACCCACTGCTTATTGCTTTTCGCAATTGAAGCAGGGGACTTACTTGATTCGGTTAAAAAGTGAAATATCACCCTCTTTTTTAGTGAAATATTAGTTCATTTTCTTTCAAGAAAGGGAACTATACACTAAACATGGAGGTGTATCATATGCCAAAACAAACAGATAAAGAACTGGGATTGTTTTTTAAGAACGCCCGACACGAGCAAAAATTGACTTATGAAGAATTAGCTGAAAAAGCAGAAATGTCCAGCCGATATTTAAAGGAAATTGAAAATGGGGGCCGAGTTCCCAGTTTTCATAAAATCAGAAAACTGGTACGCGCTTTAAATGTTCCTCCTGAACCATTGTTTTATCCAAACAATCATACAGATAATCTTGATTATCAACGCCTGCTCATGTACCTGTCAAAATGCAACGATGAGCAAATTACCGCTATCCTTGCCATCGTAGAAGCATACCTGCGCACATACAAAATTCCTACAGACCACGATAAACAAGATCCCTGAAATTCATTTGAATTCTATCTGAATTATTCTGAAGAAGCGGTATGGTTTCCCATACCGCCACTCTTAACGTGCATATTTTTCTATCATTCTCTTAACATTCGTGGATTTCTTTATTGCCCCTATATTAATAAGAAACTCAACTACATCCATCATTCCCTGGTAATAAGCCCGCTGCTCCTCTTCATAATGGAAATGTTCTAACTGATCCAGATATTTATTCCAGAAATTCTGCTCACGCTCTGGGATTTTTTCCAGATGTAGTGGCAGCTTCTTTTGTATTTGTTTCAAATTCTTCTCTGCTTCTTTCCATTCTTCCGGCTGTACTGTATATTCTCTTTCTCCGGAGTCACAGCGCAATTCCTCAAATAAATTCGATACTGCTTCATAAAATTCATTCATCTTCTTTCCACCTCTCATTAGAATTATTTCTCATTACAGGCAGCATTATCATTTTCTTATTTCAAAAATCAAATAAACTTTCCAAAAACTTCATCTTTAGAAGTATAGTAACAATATTTTTCCTTAAAATCAATAATAATACTTCATCTTTAGAAACTTTTGAGGATCAGAATGATTATTTATTGGGATAAAAAAACGAACAGTAAAAACAGAATAGGACAACGGGTAAAAGAATTACGAAAGGCTCATAATCTTACTCAGAAAACACTCGCTGCCAAATTACAACTTGCAGGATATGATTTTAATGATCTGGCAATCCTGCGAATTGAACAAGGCACACGTTTCGTTCCCGACTACGAAGTTGTCGCACTGGCCGAAGTATTTAATGTTTCCTGCGAATATCTTCTTGGTCTGACGGACGCTCCTGCAAAATAATTCAATTGTATTGCTGCCCATTCTATGCTAAACTATGGATAGATACTTCTGAACAACATACACTATTTATAAACCGTATGATTGGAGTGATTTCATGGAATTAACAAAAAAAGTCCCTACAACCGATAAAAACCAGGAAAACAATCATCTTCTCCGCATGTTAGACCGGGGAATTGATGATATGGAAGCTGGTCGTGAATTGCCACTGGAAGATGCTTTTCGCAAAATCACAGAATTAAGGGATGCACGAAGAAATGCAAGAATATAAAATTATTTTAACCTGGGAAGCAATTTACGATGTCACAGACATTGCAGATTATATTGAAGAAGAATTCGGCCAGCAACGTGCTGACCGTTTTCAATCTGATCTGAAAGAACAAATGCAGAATTTAGGCCAGTTCAGTACTGCCTTTCCCCGAACTCAAATTCTGTACAGAGGATATTCCATACATAAAAGATCTTTTCCGCCATCTATTATTTTTTATATTATAATGGAAGAAACAAAAGAGATTCATATTCTCCGAGTGTTGCGCCATGAACGAGATTGGGAAAATATCCTGTTGCAAAGATCAACTTATACATATCCAGAATGAATACCTGGGAGCCGATCAGAGATTTTTCTGAAAGGCTTCCTTTTTAATTTTAATTACTTCCCACTGTCAATTAAATCATAACTCATATCCAGAAAATCTAGCGTCTTAGCTTCACTGACAGATTCATCCAAAAGAATCGTAATCCAGTGTCGCTTATTCATATGATACCCCGGTAAAAATCCATACGTTTGAATTAACATCCCAACCAGATCAGGATCACATTTTACATCCAGGATATTAATTTTTCCATCTTCTTCTAATCCCAGTGTTTTCTTTTCCACTGCCATAATTATAGCATACCATTTTCCATTTTTATGTCGAAGCACCGCAGAATCAGGATCTTTTTTCCATAAATATTCCGGTTCCGTTCCATATTGCTCTTTCACATATTGAAAAATTTCCTCACGTTTCAAATTTATCCCTCACTTACGATTTCTTGCTCTGATTATACGCTATCAGGATTATATTCTCAACCACTTCTCACAGTTCCATTTATGTTTTATAGCTTTTGCATAGCCTGCTTTGCAGGCTACACCCCAAAAGAAGCAAGCACTGCCAGTGTCATGACAACTGGCTCATTTTGTCAAATTCCCTTTCCGGTTCATTCTACCAAAATGTATCAGGGAGTATCCCTGGCCCTCTCATATTTTATAATTTCTTAATTTGACGTTTTCACCCAGTCCTGTTAAAATAACTTACAGATACATCTGTCCAAACCAACAAAAAACCAAGTACCATAACTGTCATAGCCGAACTGGTTAGACAGTTTTTTTGTACTCTTTTTTATAGAAAAAAACGAATTGGAGGATTTCAATGAGCAAACGTACCAGAATTCATCCCGTACAATTTTATTTGAATGATGACGAACAATACATTTTAGAAGAAAAATATCGTCTTTCCAGGATGAAAAGCAAATCTGCCTTTCTACGGAAAATGATCTTATATGGATTTGTATATGAAGTAGACTACTCTCATATCCGAAAAATGAATACCCTGCTGGGCAATATCAGCAGCAATTTGAATCAGATCACCCATCGTATAAACAGTACCAATACAGTTTACCCAAAGGACCTGGACGATATAAAGGAGTTAATGGAAAAAATATGGCAGTTACAAAAATCCATGGTATCAAAACAACCGTTGATAAAGCAATAGAATACATCTGCAATCCAGATAAAACTGACCAGAATCTATATATTTCTTCCTTTGCCTGCTCTCCCGAAACAGCCGTTCTTGACTTTAAATACACTTTGGATCATACACATGACTGCAGAGATCCGCACAATACAAATAAGGCATTTCATCTGATTCAGGCATTTTCCCCTGGTGAAGTTTCCTATAAAGAAGCCCATCAAATTGGCAAAGAACTTGCGGATCGCTTACTGGAGGGAAAATACTCCTATGTTCTGACAACACACACTGATAAAGGTCATGTACATAACCATTTAATTTTCTGTTCTGCAGATAACATCACTTTTTCTCATTACCATGACTGTAAAAAGAATTACTGGAAAATACGAAATCTCAGCGACACTTTATGCCAGGAACATAACCTGTCCACAATTATGCCAGATGGTAAAAAAGGAATGAAATACAATGAATGGGCTGCAAATAAATCTGAATCCAGTAAAAAAGCGCAGCTGCGAAAAGATATCAACCAGACAATCCGAATCGTTTCCACTTATTCAGAATTTCTTGCATTTATGGAAGCTAAAGGATATGAAATAAAAAACGCAGAATTTGGCGAAAACAGCAGAAAATACATTACCTTTCGTTCTCCCGATATGTCCCATCCAGTGCGTGGAAGTGCTAAATCTTTAGGAAAAAATTTTACTAAGGAACGTATCAAAGAACGCATTAATAATAAGCTCCACAGAACTACTGTTCCTTCTGTTCGTAATAAGTTAATAGACACCAACACTCCCAATATAGCAGGAAACATTGGACTTCAGAAATGGGCAAATAAGGAAAATTTAAAAATTGTCTCTGCTGAATATAACAAGATGTTCACACATAATCTACATAATTTTTCAGAACTTGAAGACCGCATAGCCTTGTTACATATGCAGCAAAAAGAGGTAAATACCTCTGTTGTTTCTCTCGAGTCTCAGATACGCCATCTTCGAGAAATGCTAAAATATGCCGAACAATATCAGAAAAATAAAATTTACGACGACCATTATAAAAGCTCCAAAGATCCAGATCGTTATTTCCGTAAATATGAATCTCAAATTATTCTTTTCGCTGGTGCTGAACATATGTTACAGGAAAATGGTATAGACCTGAAACATCTTAATTCCAATAAGTTACAAGAGCAAATTGCAGATCTTATTTCCAGAAAGGAATCACTAAATACTCAATACGTTTCCTTTAAGCAAGAAATAAAAGAGTTGGAATTGATACATCAAAACCTATCCAAATATCTCAAACAGGATGCTCCTAAAATACAAAGATCTTCTCATAACCAACTCCTTTCTTTGTAAAACCATAATAATAGGCAGCGATTTCACTCGCTGCCTAAATTCCCATTAAACCGATATCCTACACCTCGTACTGTTTGTATATATAATGGTTGTCCAGGATCATCTTCTATTTTTTCTCTGATATTGCAGATATGTCGCATAACCACATTATAATCACCGGAATAAGGTTCATTCCATACCAGATCATAAACCATTTCTTTTCCAAATATTCTACCTGGACTTTTCGCTAAAAGAAGTAAAATATCATATTCATATTTTGAAAGATGAACATCACTATCATTCTTTTTAACAATTCGTTCCTGTAGATATATTTTTAATTCTCCAAACCTTATAATTTCCGGTATGAATTGGTTTTTATGTTCCCAGCTAGTCAATATGTTTTCACTTATGCTTCCATTAGCATCTGTGATTCTCTCAATAATTTCTATCTTTTTCACCTTTATTGCCTCTACATTATTAATTTTATATTCTATATATCATCTGCCATTTGACTTTTTTCTTCTACAAGTAATATAATATATTTATTACATATGTAGGATTTAGCAGGAGGATTTTATTATGTCACTACCCCAAATTTCAGAAGCCGAATTTGAAGTTATGAAAATTGTATGGAAATATGCTCCCATCAATACAAATGAAATTACAGAAAAACTTACTCTAACTACCAGCTGGAGTCCAAAAACAATTCAAACTCTTATCAAGAGACTTGTTTCCAAAAAAGCTCTTTCCTACGAAAAACAAAGCCGGGTATTTGTCTATACTCCATTAGTCCAAGAAGATGAATATATACGCCAGGAAAGCAATTCTTTTTTAAAGCGATATTATAATGGAAATCTTTCTTCTATGCTGGCTTCTTACCTTGAAGACGATAAGCTCTCTTCAACAGAAATTGATAACTTACGCCATTTATTATCAAAACATCAGAAATAGGAGGTTTTGAATGAGCAACTGGATCATCCACTTTTTAATCAGTAATATCTTCATATGTATTTTTACACTTGTAATAATCGGAACAAAAAAACTTCTGAAAAAATATTTATCTGCGGCTACACAGTACCATCTCTGTTTTCTTTTATTTTTATTACTTGCCGTGCCATTTTTTCCTGTACAGATTCATGGCTCACAACTTTTTTCATGGTTACATTTTTTTCAAACTGACTCAGGACTTAACTCTGGTACCGACACGCTATCCGAACTTACCAGTAATACACAAAATATTTTGTTAAACCAGGTGAATGATTTTTCAGTTTCCATCAGTAGTCAATTTTCTGGAGGCTTGAATACCATACTCTTTCTAATATGGATAACGGGTGTTATGATTATGTCAGTCCTCACCCTTCATTCATTAAACTATGTACGTTCCATAAAAAGATCTGCTCTCCCGCTTCAAAATCAGCAGGTAAAAACTATTTATTACAATTGTTTAAAGGAACTTAAAATCTCTCACCCAGTATCAGTCTACAGTACTGCATTTTTAAAATCACCAGTTTTAATCGGAATAATACATCCCAGAATTTACATTCCCATCCATTTAATTTCCGAACTGAATCCTGATGATATGCGTTTTATGCTGCTACACGAATTACAGCATTACCGTCACAAAGATACATTTATTGGCTTCCTCATGGTCATAAGTAATATACTCTACTGGTTTAACCCTTTTGTTTGGTACACTTTAAAAGAAATTCTCTGTGACCGTGAAATAGCCTGTGATTCTGCTGTATTGCAGATGATTTCTGCTGATGAATACCAAGCTTATGGAACTACACTGATTAATTTTGCAGAAAAAATATCCTCTTTTTCCTCTCCACTGGCAGTTGGAATGTCCGGAAATTTCAGGCAGATGAAACGACGTATTCTCAACATCGCCGTTTTTAGGAAAGAAACTCTTTATCAAAAAATGAGAGCATTGATAATTTATCTGGTCATTAGTGCTGTTTTTATTGGATGTACACCCATTTTATCCATTGATGCCTCTACTCAAAGCGTATATCATTTTAGTGATACAGACAAAAATATCTCCCTGTTAGATATATCCGAAACATTTGGAACATATGATGGATCATTTGTTTTGTATGACAATAATTTGGATTCCTGGAAAATATACGATCTTGAAGAAGCCACCAAACGTATTCCGCCAGAGTCTACCTACAAAATATACGATGCATTATTAGGGTTGGAATCCGGAATCATCACACCAGAACACTCTTCCATGACATGGAATGGTGATGCCTTTCCTTTTCCATCCTGGGAAGCTGATCAGGATTTAAACTCTGCTATGCAAAATTCCGTTAACTGGTATTTCCAGGCAATTGATTCGCAGCTCGGAATTAACAGAGTCCAGGAATTTTTGAATAAAATAGAATATGGAAACCAGACAACCAGTTCAAATCTGGATTTATACTGGTCCGATTTTTCATTAAAAATCTCGCCTTTAGAGCAAGTAACATTATTGAAAAAATTTAACACAAATGAATTCCATCTAAATTCCCAAAATGTATTTTCTGTTAAAAATGCTATAAAAATTGCCAGTACACCTAATGGTAATTTCTACGGAAAAACTGGAACCGGTCGTGTCAACGGACAGGATATCAACGGCTGGTTTATCGGATATGTAGAAACTTCCGATAACAGCTATTATTTTGCAACCAATATCCAAAGTGATTCTAATGCAACTGGAAAAAAAGCATTTGAAATCACTTCTAATATCTTAAAAAAATTACATATATGGAATTAACAAATATGAAAGGGCTGATAGTTGTTATCAGTTCTTTCTTTTTATTCTATATTGATATTTGGGAACTTCTTTCGTACCATTATTCAGAATTTTATTCCCCATATATTTAAAACTCTTATCATCGTTGAACTTAACAGTCAGCTCACTTGTAATAACGGCATCATTACATATAAATGTATCACATACAGCATCAACAACCAGCACATTGTTTCCCTCTCCGCTATCTCTTATTTCAACGACCTCCGGTAAAGATGTTCCAAAATAAGTAGGGCTATAATTTAAACAACCTAATCGTTCCCAGTCATAAGTTTGATGTTCCGAATCAAATACTGCCCATTTTTTAATTTGCTCCGCTGTTATCGGCAAAAACTCCATTATCAGATTTTCAAACTCTTCTGCCGGAATTCCACTTGAGTTACCAGAAAACTCATATCTCTCCCCGTATTTCATTCGATATAAATATTCATATAAACCATTATAATCTAACCCTTCCATATCAGATCTATCCCAATCAGAACATAAAAGATTATTCCCCTGATATCCAAGCAAATACACACACCTCTTTGAAACTTCCCTGCATTCATCACTTAAAGGTTTAATTCTTATCATAGAACTGCCATCAACCGCTTCTGATACTTCCGGATATTTTGGAACACATAGCGTATAACCAAACCAGCCTTTTTCTGTATATTTCCATTCTTCTATCCTTGTATACGAAACATATACAATAGATGGATTGTCGTTCATACCCCAAACAACTTTCACAGCCAACAAATACATATCTGTCCCATCATAATTGAATTTGAGTCTTTCTATCCCACCATCCCTGTTAATCCTATATAAGACGATATCTCCTGGCAGATCCTGTTCTGCCTTGAAAAGAAATTCTTCCATTTTAGAATAATTAGCCATATTTGAATACGGCGCTGATGTAATAACAGGGACATTTTTTTCCTTTAATACTTCCTGCATTTCTTCCATTACTGTCTCAGAAACTACTACATTCGATGAAGTTCCTTTATCCGCCTTTTGATAAATGGCTTTCATCTGATTCATAACATTCTTACAATCTTCAATAGCTTCTTCTTTCACGACTTCATCTACTGGCAAATCATATCCTCTTTCTTGTACAGCATAATTCGCAGTTTCCTGTGAAATATATTCTAAATCAGCCCCTTTACATTTTGTATTTCCTATGAAAAAGCATCCCAAAATAAATAAAACACTCACCATCTTTTTCAGTTTTCTTTTTGTACTCATATCAATTATCTCCATAACATTCCTCCCACTTTTCGTCTGATAATCTTTCCGTATACCAGGTAACCTCTATTTCTGACCTTGATACATAATTGGATACATATTGAAATCTATCTTTATCTAACAGCCGAATGGTTACGCTATGACAAAACGCCTGATCTAATTCTTTTTGTGGCCATACCGCATTTACTTCCAGTGTTATTGTTCCATCTTGATTTTCTATGTAGGAAACAACTTCCGGATATGGAATATATGGTGTGGGAGCAAAATCATATACGATTCCTCTGGTTCGATACCGATATGTCTGTGTTTCCGTGTGAAATACCGTTCCTGTCTGCAGTATCTCTGCGCTTATATTAAAATATTTTTGAAATATCGCTTCAAATGATTCTTTTGGGATTTCATAAGTCTTTCCTTCCTTAAATTCATCAGTTTTTTCTTCCATTGAAAGTAAACGGTCAAAAACATCATAAAAATTTATTCCATCATAATTTTTTTCACTCCAATTAGAAGTAAACAATTTATTAAGTGTATATCCAAAAGGAAGTATATATTTTCGATTCAGCTCCCTGCATTTTTTATTTAACGGCACTACCCGAAAGGCCCGATATCCAGACGGTCCATCATATCCAGCCGGATGATATTCTTCCATAAAGAAATACCCGTTTTCTGTATATTTCCATGAATTAGCTCTAAACTCATGATAATATTTTTCCTGCCAAGTGTCCTCTTTCCATTTAAAAGAGCTTACTTCAACGTCTATTTTCCCCTGTTTGGTTTTCAGATCATACCGGATAAAATGATCCCCTGCTATAACTTGAAATATAGTAGTTTTTCCATTTTTCTCTTTTTCTGCTTTTTTCAAAAAATCATCTACTTTAATACTTTGAACCATATCCAGCTGATTGTAGGAATCAATTACTGCATATCCATATTTTCCAAAATAATCCATACTTTTTTGTATTGTACTCAGCTCATATAGTGCATTTTCTTTCACAGCATTCTCATATATGTTCCGATAGCCTTCTGCTAGCATTTCACACTCTCTGTAAATTTTTTCTTTCGTATCTTCAATTGTCTTTTTCTGCTCTTTCTTTATGCCACATCCACTACAGACAGCAAGAAAAATAACTCCCACAAATATTTTCCAAATTTTTTTCATATCATTTTCCTCTTACATTTGTAATATTTAAAGGTAAAAATTATTCATTACCAAGATATTCATCCAGTATCGCCTTATCCTTTTCCACCACATAACCGCTTCCTCCAATATCTTTCACATTCTCTACCATACTGATGAGCAAAATAGGATTCTTTGTATCTCTATCTGTAGTAAAAACTGTAAACCAGCCAATTTCTGTTCCAGATGTATCTTCTTTTGTAGCTTTCAGTTCCGCTGTTCCGGTTTTTCCTGCTAATCTAATGTCTTCCCGGCATGCTCCATAACCAGTTCCTTCCGGGTTATTCACTACACCCTCTAACCCCTCCATAACCTCCGAAACAATTTGTGGTGAAAAAGCATCTTTTATCCAGATTTCACTGGAAGTGCTTCCACCATCCGCGTGAAGATATGGCTTTATCATATTTCCATCATTTAGAAAAGCCGTATAAATGCTTGCAAGATGCAAAGGATTTACCAGAATCTGTCCCTGTCCATACCCACTGTCAGCAAGCTGGATTTCTGTTTCTATCTTGTCCATATTAGAATATTGGGACTCTGACATTTTAATATCAAATGGAAGTTCCTGATTAAATCCTATTTGATTTAGAGACTGCATCAGTTGATCCGCACCAATTTTTAATGCTGCTTTTGCAAAATAAATATTATCTGAATAAATAAGCGCATTTTTCAAGATCACAGGTTCATAATCATGAAGTGTAGTCACTGTATAATCTCCCCACGAGGAATCTTTCTGCCACGCCAGACCCTCATTTCCAAAATCGTCATTTGCAGTAAATGCCCCCACTTTTAATCCAATTGCAGCAATTACAGGTTTAAAAGTTGAGCCAGGACACCATGTCTGGCGAAAGCGGTTGTATAAAGGCCTGTCTTCATTTTCATTTAATGCACTCCACTGGCTGTTGTCCATTCCACGTACAAAATCATTATTATCATAAGATGGCGTACTTACCAACGCCAATACTTCCCCTGTATAAGGATTCAAAGCTACAGAACATCCTCTGTCTTCTTTAAATTGTTCATAAAGAGTACTTTGAAGATCACCATCAATCGTAGTATGGATATCTTCCCCATCTTTTCTAGGCTCATATGCAATAACATTTTTTTTATTTCCATTTGCATCTACAATACAGATTTCACACCCATCTGTTCCTTTTAGTTCTTTTTCATAAAGCGTTTCCAGTCCAGTCTTTCCAATCACACTGTTTGTACAATACCCTTCCCCTTTATGTTCCTGCAAATCTTCGGCTGTAACCGCCTGTACATACCCTACCAGATGAGAGGCAGCTTCTTTTAGATAATAAGTTCGTACTTTTACATCAGATAACATAATACCTGGAATCTTCAATAATGTGTCCTGCTTTTCTTTTTCTTCCAGAACAGTTTTATCCGGATTCACTGTCAAAAGATCGACCTCTTGTATTTTAGGAATTGTTGCTACTGGTACAAAAGAATCTGCTTTTACCCAACCGGCTTTTAACTTATCCTCAATTTCGTCTGCTCCAATTCCAAGATACTCTGCCAGTTTTTTTATTGTATCTTCTCTGTTCTCCATCCTGCCCGGAACAATTCCTACCGAAGATGCAGTTCCCTCTCCAGCCAACTGACGACCATTTCTGTCTAAAATATCTCCTCTCTTTGCCTCTTCTGACGTTACCTGAACTTTATCCGTTGCAGATAACTCTGGAAAAATCAACTGATCCTGCCAGATTAAATGATATCCTGTCCAATCATGTGAAAATACCGCATCGTTGGTAAATTCTACATTTCCTGCAGCAGTCTGCATATTTGTTGTATAGGAAACTGCCGCATTTCCGTTTTCTTGTCTTTTTACTGTAATATCGGTTATGGACAGATCAGACATCTCAATGCCTTCATATATTTTAGAATTTCGTTCTATAAATTCTTCCTTACTGTTCATGCTGCTTTTTTTCTGATCCAGCATGGCATACATTTGCTCATATTCCCCTTTTTCAATATATTTCATATATTCCATTAGTCTTTTTTCAGGAACATTACAATTCATTATTGTTACAATACCGATTCCACCACCAATCAATATACCGCTAAATAAAACTATTTTTGTAATAATCTTCGTGTGTTTTTTTCTTTTCTTTTTTCTCATATAGTTTTATTTCTCCTTTTTTCATATTTTCTTAAATATTACACTTGTAATATTTAAACGTCAAGCTTTTTCTTAGGTTTATATATGTAGACAAGAGAAAAGATTTGCATAAAAAAGAAAGGGCATCTCAAAGCCTTCTTTGATAAAGAACTTTACGACACTCTGAGGTAATGGTTTCTCCGGATGTTTCCCAAACGCTATAATCACTCTCCAGAAGAACCAAAAACGATTTTTAATTTTCTCTCAGAAAAAAAAGAACTACTCTAAATCTGCTGATCTTTGAAATAACCCTGCTCGTTTCTTATAATCACAAACATATTCAGACAACACATTCTTTGCTGGCAGATTATTATAGCAGAAAACGCAACAAATCCCTTTATTAACTTTTGTTCCATATATTTCCTGTACCAATCCTATTGTTTCATCATCTGAACAAAAGCTCTTCGGAATCTCCCTACAATCCCTGATAATAACGCAAATCTGTTTACTATGTCCTCTCTGTTAGTATACAAGCCAGCTAATCTCTTTATTATAGTATCTAAATACTTCTTCCCAATTCCACTACTCAAAATTTCTTCAGTCACTATTTCTGCAGATGTGTTTTTATATCAGCCAGAGTTCCCCTGGCTGAATTCTTCCAATATATACCTGTTAACACTTCTCAAAGTTCCCGACATTGGGGTCAGACCCTATTAAACATACTGGACAAAAACGATATTGGCTCCGGCCCAAGCGGTTCGGACTCCATCCGACAGCGAAAGGTGCAGAAGCGATGGGGCAAGAGCCACCAGCGGTAGGATGCTCACAATGAGCGCAGCGATACTAACTGATTGAAATTTTTTCTTTTCCATAGTTTTACCTCATTTCTTTTTTCCCAAATTGGGTGACAGCCAGCGCGAAAAACAGGCCAAACACTACAATCGCGCACGGCAGGAACGGAAACACCGAAAACGAAAAAGCGGCGTCGGAAGTTTCTGCTGTAAAGTCATGGAGAGAGCAGGAAACGAGATAACCGCTGTAACAGTACGGGTAGGCGATCCACAGCGGCGTATTCGCAACCAATACACCGGGAATCACAAGCAGCAGATTTAATCCCACAGAAAGAAGCGGTTTTTCAAACAGCACAGTGATGGCCCACATAGCCGCAATGCACGGCAGCATAGTCAGAAACAGCCCCAAGCACCATTTCAGAAGATATAGGATCGGCAGGGTTTCTGTTACTCCCATTGTCTGTGTCGCAATCAGCCCAGCGATTACAAATACGACAAGAAACACCACCATCTCCATAAACAGATAAAAGGTAAGCACACAGAATTTGGCAATGGATAATGCGCAGCGGCTGACCGGTAGCGCCAGCATTTTCAGAATCCCGTTATTTCCTGTTTCTCGTCCTGCGATCATCACGCAAACCACGATCATGCTGAATGGAAGCAGATAGTAGGCGTAAACAAGCACACTTTGAATAAACATGGCAGGCCACGCATTGGTGTATTCCGGTGTAAAGTAGTTGCTCAAATTCGCAACCCCGGAAACCACCACCAATAAAGGTGCAATGAAAATCAGGGGTACGATTTTGGAGCGTTTTACTTTCATAAACTCGATTTTGAGTAAATCCAAAAAGCTCATTTCTTATTATCCCTCCTTACTCGTAGCGTCTGTACTTCGCCAGCCACAAGCCCACAACAAGGAACAACAGTGTTTCCACCAAAGCGACAAGGGCAACCGTCGAATCAGGCTGGGCACTCATGGCTACTGCTGGTTTCAGAATAATCACAAAAGGATGCACCAGCAAAAGCGTCAGCCCCGAATTTGCAAAGGCCATACCACTCAGAAAACCGGCAACACCAATTCCAAGCGGCACCCACATATTTTCAAAGCGCGAGGAAATCAACAGCATAAACGACAGTACCGGCATGGATGTGAGAAAAGAGTATCCGTCAAAGCGTACCAGCGTACCCATCTCAAATGCTCCGTCCGGCAAGTCCGTCATTCCAATCTGTGCAAGTGCCAGGTTTTGCAGCACGATTGCAACCAAAAACATGACCGTCAGAATCAGAAATTTGCACAGATACATGGCCGGGACGCTGACGGGAAGCATATACATCTTCTTTACGGCACTTCCCTTAAATTCCATGTTGTAGATCATGCAGGTAGCAACCACGATACCGAACAGATTCAGCACCATAATCATGCCGTAGAGCTGGGTCAACAAGACATCCATCGGGGCCAGCGGCAAATTCAGAAGTGTGTCTTTCCGCACAATGAAATTGACAAATGCGTAGGCGGCTCCCAAGACACCAACGGCCAGCAGCACGGGAATCACGCCGGTTCGCTTTCCTTTCCGAAGTTCGATTGCCAGCGTTTTCATAATTTTGCCCTCTGCTTTCTGTCCATGTTATCTTTCTCAACCATAGAAAGAAACACATCTTCCAGATTGTCCGCAGCGAAGCCGGATTGCAGGGCGTATTGACGCAGATCATTCATGCTTCCCTCAAACAGCAGCCTCCCGTGGTTGAGAATCCCAATGTCATCTGCAATCAATTCGATTTCAGACAGCATATGGGACGAGATCAGCGCCGTGCAGTCGTAAAGGCTGGGCAAGGATTTTACCAGATTGCGGATTTCGTGGATACCAGACGGGTCAAGACCGTTTGTGGGTTCGTCCAGAATCAGAATCGGCGGACGCCCCAAGAGCGCCCCGGCAAGGCCCAAGCGTTGCTTCATTCCCAGCGAATACTGTTTTGCCAGCCGGTCGCCAAACTCGGTCAGCCCTACCAGTTCCAGAGCATCTTCCACATCAGCTTTCGGCAGTCCCAAAATGCGGCGGATAATGTCAAGATTTTCCCGCCCGGTGAGATTTGCGTAGAAAGATGGCGCTTCGATGAAAGAGCCGATCTCTTTGAGAATGGCAATCCGATCCTGCGGAAACTGTTTCCCATCAATGGTAAAGCTGCCTTTTGTGGGAGCGGTCAACCCCAACAGCATTTTCATGGTAGTGGATTTGCCTGCCCCGTTCGGGCCAAGAAAACCATAAATGCTGCCCTTGCGAATATGAAGCGAAACATGATTGACCGAAGTGAAGTTCTTATATTTCTTGGTCAAATGTTCCGTTGTAATGATATAGTCCATAGAAACATCTCCTTTCGATGCTTCTATGGTACAACTTCAACCTGACATCTACATTCTCCCGTCCTTACTTTTACCTTACTTTTTGAGGATGCCCTCCGCAGACTTGAAATCCTATGTTATAATACTTTCGGGAGGTGACGCTATGGACAACTCTTTTCTGCATCGGAAGAAGCTCTTGCTTGTAGACGATGAGCCAGATTTGCTGAAAATGGTATCCGATATTTTAAGCGATGCTGGTTTTGAAACGGTACTTACTGCCGCAACGGTAAAAGAGGCTATAATAACGGCAGAAAAAGAAAAACCCGACTTGATGGTTTTGGATGTCATGCTGCCAGATGGGGACGGCTTTTCCCTGATGAAGCAGCTCCGCACTTTTACAAATGTGCCAATCATCTTTCTGACCGCAAAAGACAAAGCAGCAGACAAGTTGGCCGGTCTTGGCCTTGGAGCAGACGATTATATTTCAAAGCCGTTTATGCCGCAGGAGCTATTACTGCGTGTCTATGCGGTTTTGCGCCGAACTTATAAAGAGGACAGCCCGCGGGTTTTCCTGGATGGATGTACGATTGATTTTAGCCGGGCAGAGGTCAACAAGGGCGGCGAGATTATCCCCCTGACCGCAAAAGAGCATACCCTGCTGGAAACGCTGGCCCGCAACGAGGGAAAGATCGTTACGGTTGACGCTCTTTGTGAAGCATTATGGGGCGACAATCCTTTCGGCTATGAAAATAGCCTGAATGCCCATGTACGGCGGATTCGGGAAAAAATTGAAGCCGATCCCTCAAAGCCCGTTTCCCTGATTACGATCAAGGGGCTGGGTTATAAACTGATTACAAGGAAGTGACGCCATGAAATCTTTTGGAACCTATATTTCAAAGCACTTGGCGTCTTTCGCTGCATTTCTTTTGATCCTGGTAATTGTCAATGTCGTTCTGTATGGCGTGACTTTCTATCACACAGTTTCAGAGGATTACGGAGAAGCGTCCCCGCGCGCCATGCTTGAGCTGACCTCTACTGCGGCTACCACAGAAGGTTTGCCCGATTACGCAGAGCAGAAATTGCGCCAGTACAATATCTGGGCCATGTATCTAACGTCAACGGGCGAATGCTTCTGGCGGCTCGATGTGCCACAAGAAGTGCCGCAACATTACAGCATTCAAGAGGTAGCTTTATTTTCCAAAGGCTATCTGGAGGATTATCCTGTTTTTGTCTGGAGTACAGAGGATGGATTGTTAGTTTTAGGGTATCCAAAGAATAGCTATATGAAGCTCACCAGCAACTACTATTCCATGGAGACTATTCAGAAAATTCCCCTCTATGTGATAGGAATGTTGGGCATGGATGTGCTGTGCCTGTTTTTGGCCTACTATTTTTCAAAACGCAGGATCATCCAGAACACGGAACCGATTGTAGATGCCATTGAAACATTGGCCGATGGCAAACCCGTTTCTCTCCATATTGATAGAGAGTTATCCGAAATTGCGAACAGCGTAAATAAAGCCTCTCTGATATTAAGCAGGCAAAACGAAGCCAGAGCCAACTGGATCAGCGGGGTCTCTCATGACATCCGAACTCCGCTTTCTATGATTATGGGCTATGCAGACCGGATCGCCGCAGACAAAACAGCCAGTGAGGGGGTAAAAGAGCAGGCTGTGATCGTGCAAAAGCAAAGCGCCAAAATCAAAGAACTCGTGCAGGATTTGAATTTAGTATCGCAGTTGGAATATGAGATGCAGCCGCTTCATAAAGAGATGGTTCGCTTATCCAAACTACTGCGATCCTATGTAGCAGACCTGTTGAATACAGGAATTTCCGATAGCTACAACATCGGAATTAAGATCACTCCTGACGCCGAAAATGCTGTGTTGGAATGTGATGCCAGATTGATTTCGCGAGCTGTAAACAACCTTGTCCAGAACAGCATGAAACACAACCCACAGGGCTGTGAAGTCTGCATTTCTCTTACAGCATCGCAAAACCATCTTATCTTGGCGGTTACGGATAACGGAATGGGTCTGCCTGCTGAAAAGCTGCAAGAGCTGGAAGAAAAACCGCATTATATGGAAAGCACAGATGGACGGCTTGATTTAAGACATGGGCTTGGATTGCTGATTGTCCAACAAGTCGCCATAGCTCATAACGGCACTTTCAAACTTACTAATGTTTTCCCGAAAGGGTGTGAAGCCACTTTAATATTCCCGTATATCGGATAAACAGGCAAGTACAAATCTATAAGAAAACGCCAGATGCAGAGGTGCTACGCCCCTGGATCTGGCGTTTTCTTAATAAGCGCACTTCAAATCGGTATAACCTTCTTATTAACACTGACAAAAAACAGGCTCATCAAATGAAATTTTATCAAAAATATTTTACAAGCTGCTTTAATCCACGGCGGATACTGTCTCGGACACGGCTTGGGTCTACACCTTCTACTTCGGCAATTTCGTTTACCGCCATTCCCAGATAGTATCGGGCATAAATGCGCTTTGCCTGTTTCTCCGGCAGCTTCATCACAGCGGCATAGACCTGCTCCTGAAACTGTTTTTCCTCCAGAAGCATCTCCGGTGTTTGCGGCTTCAATAGCACCGCATTTTCAATGCCATTCTCGCAATCCAGAGAATACTGTGCTTTATAACGATACATCTTTCGCTCATACGCAGCCTCCGCACGTTCAGCTGCTCGAATAGTCTCCATTACTTCCTCTGTCACATCTACAAAAAAGTCTGTTGTATAAACATCAGGATAAAGTTCCCGAAGGTTAATTTTCTTCATTATGTACCTCCATTTCGATTCACGGGTGATTGACGGGTGAATCGAATGGAGGCGGAGACCGACACCGGCAGACAACCGGGTCATCTCCGAAAAAATGGCAACAAAAAACGCCAGATTTCCGTGAGGGAAAACTGGCGCGCCAAGAACAGTCATTATTATACTGAATTACATGGAACGATAATGCCGATGCAATGTTATACTTGCCCGGAGGAGGAGCAATGCTTTTTTTAACTGATGTAGATCATGTGAGCTTTGAAAAAGCAAACGAGACACGGCAAAATAACCTCCAATCGGCTACCGTGTCCCTGCAAGTCGTCATAGGATTGTGTAAACGCAAAGAAACGGCGGCTCTGAAATCAAAGCCGCCGTTTCAAATGGGCGTGTCAAATTGTCTGCTGTACGACGGCTTTTTTTCTTTTGCCGTCGTCCGGCAGAATGTTATTCAATATTTAATTCAATGCTTCCTGTGAAACTCTCGCATTCAATGCCGACATAATTTCCGCCATCAGGAAGTGTAATTGTGTCACTATAAGTTCCGGTTGTTTCAATCAAAGTGACTGCTTTATCAGATCCAGAAATCCAAAATACTTTTGCAGTACCTTCCGTAACCTCCAAAGTGCAGTCAATAGACAGCTCCTTACCGGCTTCTCTTTTTATGGAAGTTCCTCCGAACAAATACTCTGTATCTGAAAAATCCTCATAATCAGCCGTATAAGTTCCCGTATAATCATCGATTCCTTTTTCTTTTGTTCCTTCCAAAGATGACTTTCCTGTAAGCTCTATGGCTCCAGCCGACTGAACGATATTATTATAATGATCAAGAATTTCATCTTTTGAACAGCCAGAAAGCATAAAACTTCCTAAAAAAACGAATGTTAATACTAAAGCACTTTTCTTCATACAATCATCACCAGCCTTTCTTTGGAGCTACCTTTTTGGCCTTTTTCTTTGTTTGGGTTGCTTCTCGTTCTTTCATGCACAAAATCAAGATGGCAGAAATAACGACAGCAAGCGCAAGACTGCAAGAACAGGTTCCGATATTCCAGTTGACTGCGGTATCATAGCTGCGGTAGCCTACCATTCCAAGACTTGCGGTAATCGGATAAAGGTTTGCTAATGTCATATTTCCTGCGGCAAACATCCCTCCATATCCATAGACAAAAGCAATGATTACACCGACTAAAAAGCTACCTGTCCTCCGACAAGTAAGAGCGATAATCGGCAGAACCGCAAGATATAAAAAGAAATTAACCGCAGTAATCTGCAAGGCTGCTTTTAGAGCTAAGGAAATCTCAAAGCCTGGAAATCCCACAATCATTTCCGCTATGATTGTAAACAAGCTGCATATCAGCCCGAAAATAATAGACAATACGCCGCACACAATCAATTTTCCGGTCAGCAGCTTCTTAAAAGAAATCGGCACAGTCAGAATATTTTTCAGTGTGTCATCCGTCTGCTCACGAGAAATCATATATCCAGCAATTAGGCTGATACACATCGGAAAAATCATGGACATATTGTTTTTGATGACCTGTTCTGTAAGATAGGCGAAATCCCAAACGGAACCATCATTCGCCATAGAGGTAAACAAGGTCAGCAGGACGGATAGGAGCATGAGTGCAACGCCCGCCCAAAGAATATGATACCTTTTCAATTTATAAAATTCTGTTTTTACAATGCGAACCATTTTTATTCCCCCCTCTGCTTATATAATCTGTCAATCAGTAAGAACGAAACCAATGCCATGATTCCAAGAATGAATACAACTTGAAATGTTGAAGGAATTAGCCCTGTCATTTGCTCCAAGTCCATTTTTATTCCATGAGCCGCCATATCTCCCGCACTCCAAAATGTAGTCAGTGGCGTGGGCAGAAGCCATAACATGGTTTTAGGCAGTGTGTCAAACAATGCCGTAGCACTCATGTTCAGAACGCTGTAAAAGACACACAGCAAAATGGAAAAAACATAGGTCTTACTGAAAAAGACAACAAGGACAATCAACGGGAGTGTTCCTGCTGTAATGAAGATCCCCGTTTCAACCGCCAAAAACAGTTTATAACCAATTCCATAAACTTCTAATGTTCCAATTCCGCAAAGAATTGTTGCAATAGTAGAAGCCACGCAAAAAACAATTCCAAAGATAAAAAGGACAATGATCTTTGCAAGTACCATTTGCGTGCTGGTTACTGGAATTGTACGCAAATTTTTGAATGTATCGTTGTCGCGTTCCATAAAAAACAGGATAGCGGCAATCACTCCGATAATGCAGGGCAGTAAAAACTGGATACCATATCCCAACACCATGTTAAATAGTCCATCGAAAGCATCTGCCCGATCCGTATATCGCTCCATCATAGAGGGCGTTGTCATCAGATAAGTCAGCGGGATTGGAAACAGGAACGCAGCCAGAATAATCAGCGGAATAAATTTCTTCCGTTTCAATTTCAAAAATTCGCATTTGATTAGTTTAAGCAATTCCTTCGCCCCCTGTCACACGCTTGAAGTAATCTTCAAGACTTTCTTCACAGGTATGTGCTTCTGATACCTCCAATCCGTTTTCTACAAAAGCAGTTACAATTTTCCCCACAGGCAGCTCCATATTGCGTAGACGCAGATTGTGGTCGTCTTGTATGGAAAAATGGGTTTCATGGAAATTGCGTTCCAAAATTCTTGCCGCCTGTGCAGTATCAGAGATCGTAAACCGGATATGTTTACTGCTTTTTTGCTCCAACTCAGCAAGGCTTTCTTCTTCCAGCAATGCACCGTGGTCAATAATTCCAATATTGTCAGCCAGCAAGGAAATCTCCGAAAGAATATGACTGGAAATTAAAATGGTTTTTCCTCTTGTGTCGCAAAGCTCACGGATAAAGGATCGCACTTCTGCAATACCGATGGGATCGAGACCGTTGATCGGCTCATCCAAAATCAAAAGCTCCGGATCGTGCATGACTGCAAGGGCAATCGCCAACCGCTGCTTCATGCCAAGAGAGTATTGCGAAAACAGCTTTTTATCCTTGTAAGGTAGCCCGACCAAATCCAGAGCGTCTTTGATGGCATGATTGTTTGGTACTCCACGCAGGGTAGCAAAGATACGCAGGTTCTCCGTACCGGTCAGATTGGGATAAAAACCAGGGGACTCAATCAAACTGCCAATGCGGGGCAGCAACTTCTTTTCATTTCCTTGCAAAGACTTTCCCCAGATTTTGACCTCACCGGAAGTAGGCTTCGTTAAACCCAACAGCATTTTCATAGTTGTGGTTTTTCCGGCTCCGTTTCTACCCAACAGACCATAAATTCTCCCACGCTTGACATGGATATTTAAGTCAGCCACACTCTTTTGTGAGCCGTATTGCTTTATCAGATTTTTTGTTTCAATGATATAATTTGTATCCATATTCAAAACCTCCTGTTCTGTAAGGTATTCTATCATGCCAACCTTGCATTAACCTTGCCGCAACCTTGCATTAACCTTGCAATTTGAAATCCAGTAAAATGACAAAGGCTCCCGCCATAAAGACGGGAACCCGCTTAACTCTCCAAAGGAAAAAGCAACATAAATTCAGTTCCTTTTCCCGGCAAACTTTCAACTGTTATACTTCCACCCATCTTTTCTACAAGCTGATGGACAATAGAAAGACCAAGTCCGCTGCCTTTTTCAGAGCGTCCTTTATCACACTTATAAAGCCGTTCAAATATGTGTTTCAAATCTTCTTTCTCAATTCCCACTCCATTATCCGCCAGCAGCAGCTCCATGCTGTTTTCCTTCTTCGATAGGGAGATTTTAATTTTGTCCGCATGGCTATGAGCGATGACATTTTGAATGAGATTATTGATGATTCTCATATAGCTGTCTATATCCAATCTTACCCGGACAGGCTGTTCGGAAATATCAATGTCATAATCAACCTGTTTATCCTCAAAAATCGGTATCCAGTCAATCAGGATATTCCTTGTAAACTCTGCGGCCTCAATGCTCTGAATTTCCAAAGCAAACTCGTTGGAATTTAACTTGAACCAGTCAAAAAGCACATCAATATATTCTTTCAGATCGTGGGCTTTCCGGCGAGCAGTTTCAATATAATCATCCCGGTCTTTTCCCGTGACAATACCTTTGTGTGCAGCATCAAGATACCCGATCAGAGTGGTAAGAGGCGTCCGAACATCGTGAGAAAGGCTCGTCATAAGCTGGCGGTTGGTTTCTTCCGTCTGTCGCACAGCAGAAAGCCTGCTTTCATAAGCCACAACGATCTCATTGATTTCATATGCAAGAGGGGCTGTTAGTTCATTTGTTGCAGACAAAATACGCCGATTGCCATTTCCATTTTTCACATCAACCAATGCATCGGTCATTTCTGCTATTTGTTTTTTTATACGCCGAACGAGAACGATGGAAGTCAATACAGCCACAACAGCAATCACAATGGACAAGAATACGATGATTTCCATGCTGACTACACCTCCTTGTTAAAGCGATAACCGATCCCTTTGACAGTTTGGATGTACTTTGGACTGGAGGGGTTGACTTCTAATTTTTTACGAAGCCGACTGATAATCGCCATAATGTTACTGTCATCATAGAAATATTCTTCACCCCATACTTCTTCATAAATCTGCTGCTTTGTTAAAATCCTTCCTTGATTTTTTACACAATAGAGCAGCAAATCAAATTCCTTTGGTGGAAGTTCAAAAGTGCCGTTTCCCGTAGTAACGGAACGATTTTCAAGGTCAATTTGTAATCCATCAAAATTCAGCTTTTGCATCGTTCCGGCTTGCTGATTAAAGCGAGTGTAACGGCGAATGAGGGACACAATACGGGCAATCAGCTCATCCATATCAAACGGCTTTGTCAGATAATCGTCCGCTCCGGCCCGTAACCCCCGCACCTTAGAAATGCTGTCATTTTTGGATGTGAACATTAAAATTGGCAAACTATGCTCTTTGCGGATTTCTTCCAGTGTTTCAAACCCATCCATACCGGGCATCATCACATCCAGTATTACAAGCTGATATTCCTGCTCTTTTAATTTCTGCAAGCCCTCTTTTCCGGTATTACAAAAATCGGCTGCTATATTTTCCGTTTGTACGCTGCGCTTAATTAAGGCACACAGTTCTCTGTCATCATCTATAATCAAAATTCTATTCATGGTACAATTCTCTCCCTTGTTTTGTCCGACCATCCACAGGTTTTTATGCTGATTTTGGTATCAGCCAAACCATTCCCATCTTTACAGGTCCTGGAATACGTCCACCAGAGCAAAAATAATTTATCCAACGAGGTGTTACTCCCCATTTTGCACTAGCTTCTTTTAATATCATATAATCCATATCCATTCCTCCGAATATTATTATAATTCGTTCTTTCGAATAATACAATCATATGCCTTCTACATTGGCACATCCTTCGGGAGTGCATGAAAGGATACCTAGCAAACACTTCCTATGTCATGACACAGACGAAATTTCCCACACTTTCCTAACGTCTGTACAATTAAATTTCCATAGGAAAGTCTTCCTGGCATTCTTCTGATTTTCTTTAATTTTCCGCTAGAATATCTTGACTTTTCACGCCGTCTGTATCATTAGTTAAATTTTTTCATGTATCTTGTGAATATCTCTTGGGTGTTAAAAAGGAAAAATAAGCAGTGATCTGGAATATTTTCACAGACCACTGCTTAAATTTTTATTAAAGCGATAACCAACTCCCCACACTGTCTGTATGTACATTGGTTTACTTGGATTATCTTCTATTTTCTCACGTAGGTTACGGATATGACTCATAACAATATTATAATCGCCAAAATATGGTTCTTTCCAGACACAATCGTAAATCTGCTCTATACTGAACACTATTCCGGCATTTTGTGCTAATAGCAATAAGATTTCAAATTCTGTATAAGTCAATTCAATTTCAGTTTCACCATGGATCACTACTCGCCTATATTTGTCTATACTTAGTCCCTCAAAGCATAGGTTTTTATTTTCAACAATGTCTTGTTTGAAAATTTTTGTTTTTTCATCTACGCATGATAATATCTGATGTGTTCCTTTTTTCTTTAAGTAAAAGCTGTTTAACTGAATCATAATAAAAAACGGGAGGATTATAAAAATGAAGGCACATAAATATTGGTCACTCGGTGCATTGGCAGCCATGGTTGGAACCTTTTGCACTGGCTATAAAAATATGAAATCCGCTCATAAGTATTTTGCTGGGAGTGCTCTGCTCTGCATGATTATGACTATATATTCTAGACATAAAATGATTTCTAGCAAGTCTAAAAAAAGGAAAGACCCTGTTTCCACTGAAGAATAGTAATCCTGTGTGGGAAAGGGAGACTCTGATAGTTTCCCTTTTTCCACCTTTACTTAACACATATCTATATCTATCCCAAGTCTACAACCACCTTGACATATTTTCATTTGTCTGCAACTGGAGCATTTTACTTTTCTTTGTTCTCTGAAAGCAACAAATTTATCTCCCCGCCATATTTCTCTTAATGTTTTAGAATTCATTGATTCGGATATATTTTTATCCCATATACCAAATGAACACGGATAACAATTCATTTGACTGTCTATGTACATTGAAAAAGTGGCGGCCTCACAAGCATCTATGCTAACTGCTGGTACTGTATCTCCCCATCGCAATAATGCGGGTGTAAAACATGTATCAAATCCAACTCTGTACGGATGTTTAACCTTTGTTGCAAGAGATATAAATCTTTCAATTCGAGAATCCGTATTTTTTAATACCTTTTCTATAATACCATTCCCCACAGGCTTGTACAAAATAAATATAACTGCATTCACTCCTTTAGGAAATGAATCCATCTCCAATCTTGTGATTGCTTCATTAATAGTATCTTTCGATACCACATAATGAATATTTGTAGTACAGCCACTTTTCACCAATCGTTCTACAGCATCTATTGTTTCCTGATTACTTTCTTTTCCATCCATGAAACGTGAATACCAGGACACTGCAACGGCACCACAATATTGCTTTATCAAACCAACTTCATTATCTGTTATAAGAAAACCACTTGTTGTCATATTCGGAATAATTCGATATGCTCTACATGATTTCAGTATATCCTCAATTTGTGGATGTTTATTAGGATCTCCAGCCCCACCTAATGCAATTTGGAAAGTTTTACCTGCTGCTTGTTTTACAATTTCCATAAAATTCTCATATGACATATGTGGAGCATATGTTGTAAAACCTTTTTGGTAACAATCAATCCCAGCGTTCCTACAATATTGTCCACCATTGCAATGTCCCATGATTCCCACATCAAGCAATTCAGGAAACGATCTCATTACTGGATCAACGCCATTGATATCACTGCGAAATAAGGTTCCATTTTCTTCGTTAAAAATTTCAAAAAAACCAAACACTTCATCTTTATAAATAATCATCTTTACCACACGCAAGCTCTACCATTAAGATAGAAATCCTTGTCCTCTATTTCAAAACTATCAGTAGTAAAAAACTGTGTTATAGGCGAATCATCGCTACTTGTATATCCCCAATAAGCATGATACCCCTTGTTTTTAACAAACAATCTTGCAGATTTCTCTCCGAAAACTTTTTTTATTGATTCATAATCCGGTATTTCATAGTTGTGATATCTTAAACCTCCATCTAAAGCATATATTATGCTTCTGCATAATTCTCGGCCTTGTTTTTCAAGCATACCATCCTTTATAAAACCTAATTTTTCAAACAAATACTCTTCTGTTAATTCCTCTTTCGATATAATAAGGAAATTAGTAGAAGAACTATTCGTAATAAATCCCATCCTGATCTTCATCTTCCAATCCTCCTACCGCTTTTGAAAAAGCTTTTTTAAAACTTTCATCATAATTAAGTGTTTCTATATTTCTTTCAACTGAACAACGTGAACACTCTTTCATAGAATAATTTCCTTCAGCCAATTTTTTAGCATCATCTAATTCAATATTAAAATGTTCTTCTATGAACTTTTCTACAGAGCAAAATTCTTTCCGATAGTACTTTCTATATTCTTTTTTTAAATTTATCGCTCCTTGAAAATAATAATCATAAACTCTGGAAATCATATTTCCGGCAAACGTATTTTTCTTTACTCCCAGCGTTTTCATTACTCGCCTTTTACACGGTACATCTTTATGCTTAAAAAATATTCTTCCATTTATCTTATAACACGATGTTTCATTCATAATCTTTTACCTCTAAACCACAGGCTATCCTCATTTCTAAAATCATATCATTTTGTACTTTATCATGTGTAGGCAAATTGTAGAAAAAATCTTCAAGTTCTTCCTGCTTATCTTTATCATGTAATTTAAAGCACAATAAAAATAATTCAGCTATTTTTTGAATCTGTAATTTTCGTTCTGAATCTGATAGTTCATTATAATATTTGATGAAATCTTCTGGAATAAACCTGTCATCCATATTATTACGTGCACTAATCGTGTGAAATGTATTAAGTATGGCATCTTTATTTTTCAATCCAAATAAGATCCCTAAATATATATCTAAATTATATATTCCTCCATAAAGTGTTCCATCTAACATTGTATCAAAAAACATTCCACCATCTTCATATGGATCTTTTCTTAAACAGTCTTGAATATACGTAATTTCAAAATCAGTCAATTCGAGACCAGATGTTAAGATAATCCTTAATCCTAGATTTTGAAATTCTTCCCTGTAACGCATACTCCAATATGACTTTCTTTCTCCACCTTCCGGAATACGGTATAAATCAAGAATTGAATTGCACATTTTTTCTGTCTGCTCTAATTTTGAAACCAGTTCATCCGTTTTAAAAAAGACATAGCAATAATGAATAACTCCCTCTGCACAAGATGCACCTGATGCTTTTAATTGTTTTAATTTTTCGATAACGGATTCTCCATCCACATAATATGCCGATACATTATTTAATAAAATTTGCCGTGCTAAACAATAATCTCTCATTTCATCAAAAACAAAATACACGACTTCCTTTTCATTTCTTGCAATTGTACCTTCATGAAAAACCAATTTTTTACTGAGAAGAATGCCACTATTTACTGTCTTCCGTATATCACCGGAAGTAATTCCTGCCTTTTCCAAGTCAGTTATACTGATTTCATCATAATTATCACTGTGTATCATGAAATCAGTCACTGTATCGAGCATAGTTTCAAGATATTCTCTGTTATTTTGTTTTAGTTTTTCAATATACTGTGCAAATATTTCATGCTTTCGAATGGAAAACACATCTGCATTGCTATCCTTATTAACTTCGAAAAATATTCGTAGTAAAAGTAATTGCTCACTAAGTACACTTTTCACAGCAGGGGAGATATTTCCACTATAATTAAAATGATTACTATATGTCTTAATGATACGATTAATCGCTGTAGATGTATAATGTTGCTCCTTTAAATCAAACTCAAATGCTGGTATATTAACTTTTTCTACAAGATATTTCCTAAAACGTTCTTTATAGTATTCGTTTCTACAAGATACAACTATCTTCACTCTACTATAGTCGGAAATTTTATTGATAAATGTGCTAATCCGGTTTCCAAATCCATCACTGTCATTTTCATTAATAGCATCAACAATTATAAATAGAAGCTTATTCTGAACAGTTAACAGTAAGTTTACCAAATGAAGATAAATTTCTTTATGCTTCTTATATAAACCTGAAATTCCCAATTCATCGAATACAAAATCTAAAATATCCCCCTCAATCTCTCTAGCATTCAAAAATATTGTTGTTTGCTTAAGATTAACTAAAAGTTCACTAATACTACATAACAAATTTGTCTTTCCATTTCCAGCACTGCCAGTAAGTATAAGATACTTTCCATTAGCACCTCTACTATATTGTAGCAAACTTCTTAGCATTTCGTTATATGGATGCTGTATTATTTCAAAAAGAATCTGCGATTCTTTATAATCTTGTTTAAATTCTATATCTGAGTTTTGAAAATTATTATGAAATTCATATGCCGAATTTACCGACTCTAAAATTTCCTTTGGCGATGCCATTATGTTAAGATGAAAACACACATTTTGATTGTCACAGGCTTTTTTTAAAATCTCTCCATATGAATTATCATATACATAGTTAAAGTTTTTAATCAGCCTCTTTCTCCACTTCTTACCATATACAAAATATCGTAATACTTCTTTACTATTATTAAGTTCCACAAAAATGCCCGGAATATATTTTCCGTCATGAATCAATTTCTTAATCTGTTCATCGGTATACTTATTTGCTTTTTTTCGTATTAAAAAAAGAGATGTCATAAGTGCCAAAATCAAAACCCCTAGTGTAACAAGCCACCATAAATTTTGTATTGTATCACTAAAACTACTAAGTAAATCAATTATCATTGAAAAAGATACACCTTCTGTACACTCATTTTCCATTGCAGAAGTCATACTTTGAGTTGATATAAGATCCTGTTCTTTCTCGTTTTCTATTATAGTTTTCCCTTCGGATGCCCCAACTACTTCTTCAGTCTCCTGCTCCTCAACATTCTTCTTTTGTATTGTTGCTTGTTCCTGTTTTCCTTCTATATTTGCAGCTTCTGATATTGGAGAAAAACCTATAACGAGCAATGTAAACACTAATACTAAAAACATAATTTCCTTTATTTTTTTCATAAGTGCTTCCTCTCTGACACAACATGATATTTTTTCATGCTCTCGAAATTTCAGGGCTACTCCTGTACTACATACCCAACCTTTCATATATATTCTCTCATTTAACATCCCCCATTTTTACTGTATCTACTAATTACTTAACAGCTTATCATAAATTTTCTATTTTATAAAGTAGCTCAAAAAGAAAACCCGCCATATTGACGGGTCTCCATGAAAAATTACTTCTTCTTCCTTTCCATCTCTTCTTCCACTGCCTTCTGTTGCTGTGGTTGTCCCTTCCCCTGACTGGCTATCTTTTGCTGATGCTTGCGAAGTCGTTTCAATACTGATCTCCGAGGAGCATTTTTATCTTTTTTCTTTGGCATATTGTTCATCAGGTCCATCAATCATATTGTAATTGGCTTCTTCTGCCATCTCCGCACTGCGAAGATATTCTCCATTGTCCATGACCTTCTGCCAGTTTGCCAGCTCTGGTTTCTTTTTCTGCTGTTCTAGTGACTGCTGCGTCTGATTCGGTTGCTTTTGTGATTGCACCTGCTGTTGTCTTTGCTGTTCCTGTTCTTTTGCTGCCTGTTGCTGCATAAAGTTCTGAATGTTCCGTCTTGCTTCTTCATCAAAGCCATTGTAACAGTCATTCATAACTACTACTCCATCTTCACTGAGAATCACATAGGCGGCTCTTGTCCCATACTCTTCATGTTCCATTAGGAACCATTTCTTCTCATTCATCAAAATATAATCTTGGGCAAGCAATGTTCCTTTCTTTCCTTCGATTTCATATCCTGTTGTATCAATGGAAAGTCTGGTATCAGCGGAACTTTTGATTGTGAGAAATTCTGGAATGATAATGAATCCGTCTTTATTAATATAGTAGGCTGTGGTTTTTCCCTCATCCGTGATTACCAGAACATCGCTACATCCGATGGAATGACCTTTGAAGTTCTTCGGTCGCTGTTTCTGCAGGCGTATTTTTATATCCGCCGGAGTTTCCCCGACTGGATTCTTCCAATGTACACCTGCTGATAGTTCTCAATGCTGACGCTCTTTCCTTCGCTTCTCAGCTTTTCATAAGAACGGAAACGAACATCACGATACTCTGGTGTTTCTTTTACCTGATATACTGCACACTGACTTGTTCTCATTCCTCGTCCTCCTCTTCCAATTCCGTTTTATAATCTTCCAGATCCATAAGAAAAATCTCATAGCCTTCATCACTCATGCAGAACAGCTTTCTTATGGTATTGCAGACCAGCCCTATCATATCCGCATCCCCTTTCAGAAATGGAATAATATTGTCGATGGCTTCCATCGTATCATTTCGGTTGCCTTTATCAAACATCGCAGTTACTAAACATTCGTCTGTATCAAAGTTCATTGCCAGATCCATCATAATTCTACCTCCCCCTTCTTACGTGCTTTAGATTTTTCAGTTGCCGTTTCTTTCTGCTCCTGTGCTTTTGCTCTTACCTGAAACTCTTTCAATGACTGCAGCACAGATTTTTTCAGTTCTCCTTTTTCGCCCTTTACAGGCTCTTTCTTTTGCGTCTGGTTCGGTTCTACTGATACGGATTCTTTCTTGACTGGTGTTTCTGAAACTTCCTGTTTCACTTCCACGGTCTGTTCTGCTTCCTGCACTTTTCCATGTTTCTCATTCAGATATTTTTCCATATCGTTGATTGCTTTCTGTACCAATGGACTCTCCTTATAATGTGGAATCATATCAATCAGATCCCTGTCTATCCTGTCTCCACTCATGAGTCCATATTCCCCGGAATAATCTTCATCACCATCTTGCAGATCAAATCCGATTCCTTTAATCCCATGCAGTCTCTCTGCTGGGATACTCTCATATATTTTAATGGCTTCTTCTAAAGTGAGGTTATTATGGTACTCTCCCATGACCGGAAACTCCATGCACTCTGCGACATAAAAACTGATCGTGGCTTCTGGCTGTTCCTGCTCTGGCTGTTTGTCAAAGATAGAAAATCTCTCTGCGTCCTCCAGACGGGAAAGTAAAGAACGGGCAGTTATAACATCGCTGTCTATATCGGATTCTTCAGATACTTCAACCAGCCAGTCCTTTAAACACTCTGTTTTCTTATTCAGAATGTCCTCTGTGATTTTCTCCACCTGTTCTTCCCTGTTCTCAACGGTATCTTTATATTCGTAAGTGTCATATTCATAGCTGAAATTATCTAAATCCACCGCCAGCTTTTTAATCTCCTGCTGATCAAGGTAAGCATCTGCTTCCTTCATATATTCTGCCAGAGTGATTCTTTTTTCTGCGATAGGATTGATGTCCACCTTAATGCCTGCCATTGCTATACCATGAGCATTTAATTCATTGAAGAAACTGTCTTCACGGATATTGCCACGATAAGAAAGCACTACATCAAGGTCAGAATCTTCCCGGTAGAGGTCTTGTCTGCTTCTGGAACCATACACTCTTGCAGCAAGCAGCTCTACCTCCTGTTCCATTCCCATATCTTCTAATACTGCCTGTGCATGATACAGGACACCTCTTTCAACTTCTGCCCTGCTCAGGCTATTTAATGCCAGTTCATTTCTTCCAATCTCAGAAGTCGCACGAAGTTCCCCCTCCTGCAATAAATCCTTAGAGTGCTGGACCGTCATTTCTTCAAATTCTTTATAATCCACTTTGACACATTCCAGGTCATCCATTCTTTCACTTTTAAGGATTTCATAAGCAGCTTCCTGAATGGATGCGTCTGGATTATCGTAATCACCACTCTGGATTTCATGCAGATCAGAGTCATAAAAAATAAACGAATATCCTTCTTCTGTTGCCTGTATGGTCAGATACCCTTTACTCCTGATAAACTGCATTGCGATTCCTTCATAGGTTTGCATTGCTTCTTCCCTGCGAAATCCTTCAAAAATACTTGCTGGGCAGTTTTTTTCTAATTGTATCCGCTGCATCTGTTCTTCCTGAACTTCTTCCACATCTGCCATCAGTTCTTCATAATCCACTACTTTTGCGTCTTCCAATGAGTACCCTTTATCTTCCAAAATATCACTGGCAGCTTCATCTACATAAATTGTCGGATTGTCATAGATTCCTCCATCATCCTCCTGATAATCTTCATTGTAAAATGTATAATCATAGCCATCTTCAGCAGTCTGGATTGTAAAGTATTGTTTTCCAATCTGATATGCAATCTGTACCTCATTCCAGTCCAGCATATTTTCTATTTTATTTACCGCTTCATATATTTCCGGATTCAGCCACCCTCCGATCTGTTCATATGCATGGGTCAGCTGATCTATTCCGTTTTCACATCGGATAAAATCCATGCTTTCCTGCATTGTTTCCGTATTCTGGATACCAAGCACTTTTTCCTGATGATTTGGCAGGCGTAAATATTCCTGCATCGCTTCATCCAGTGATTCATACCGGTTTACTTTTACTACACCCTCTGCATTTACATCTTCCATCACATAAAAATTATCAATGTAATGAATCTCTGGCATTTTTAACTTTATGCCTTCCGGCAGCTGCACCTCACTGACTGCATGAAAATTAAACCGGACATCTGTTCCCAATTCATTTTTTCCTGCCATCGTTTCTTCCCATATGTCTTTCTGTACTGCCTGTATTTCTTCGATTGTAAGTGTCTGTCCACTCCGCAGGGTTACAACAGAATCTTTCGGGAATTCCGTCAAGTCATAGAGTGTTGTTCCATTTTCCTGCAGATATTCTGATACAGTTTCTAACGCTCCTTCATCAAATCCATTCCATAAGTCCTCCGCTACAAGCTGTCCATTTTCTGCTACGATAATACCAGCCACATCGGAGCCAAATTCATCATGTTCCATTAAGAAAAACTTTTCCCCAGCATATTCCTTTTTATCAACCGTATGCCATGTCCCGTTATGTCCTTCTGCTTCATATCCTCTTGTCTCTGCTGTGATCGTCACTTCGTTTTCTCCTATCGCCTGTTCTATCCTCTGCATCCGGATCTCAGCTCTTGCCATGTCGATAAACCCATCTAAAACTGCCGGGTGGCTTTCAATCACATAATCCAGGTTCAGATTTCTGCCCCGGCTGATATTTTCCGGGATTTCGATATGCTCCGCCCAGTCTTTGTTCTGTCTGGAAAATCTTCCATCATGAGAAAGTTCACGGATGGTGTTTGCCATAACAAAATTCATACGTTCTTCCCCAAAGCGTTCCACGACTTCTTTTGCCGCACCCTGCTTTAAGTGCAGTCCGTCAAAATTCTCCCGGATAACATCCTCGATTGCTTTCTTGCAGTCCAGGTTTAACTTTCTGGAATCCAGATAGGCATCTACATCCCGTTCTCCCATTGCCTGTTCCAATGTTTCTTTATAAACTGGCGGATATGCCCTGACGGAATTATGTTCCAGCATGTTCATTCTCTGCTGGACAAACTCCGGAAGTTCCTGAAATCCAAAAGAATCTACATAATAGGCTGTGATCTCTGCACCCCTGTTTATCACGATCACATCACTTACCGATAAGGAATGACCACGGAAATCTTCCGGTCGATCAATGTTAAATCGTTCAAATATATTGTCTAACGTGATTGTTGGCATCCACGGTGCTGCATAAACCATCCGGTAATCCTTTCCATCAATGGTATAGCCCAGACTCTTTGCGGATTCTATTCCCATAAACTGATAAGTATGCTCATCTCCACTATCCATCTGATAAATGGCAAACCTTCTGCTTTCTCCATGCAGAAGAAGTGTCTCATCAATCTTTTCCGCACTGTCCTGTTCCAGTTTTTCCTGTCTGGCGGCAGTTGCTTCTCTTTCTTTATGTACTTCCCATTCTGCTTCCGTGATACCAAAAATACCGTCATGTCCCAGAATTGCATTTTCTGTTTCTGCAAGAATCTGTCCTGCCTGCTCTGGATTGTCTGGATTTCCATGTAAGAGAAAAACTTCCGCACCCTCACGATACAATTCTACTGTCCTGTTTTTTTCAAGAGGATACATGTGTTCCAGTCGGATTCCTGCTTCGTGCATTTCTATAAAACCAATCATGCCATCTGGGAAATTGTCAATCTGTGCCTGTGTTTCATTCATAAGGTTTCTCGTATATTCACTTTCCGGTCTGCGGATTGCGGTCATCATGCGGTTCACCAGTCCAAGCACTTCGTCTTTGTCATCCATCTTATATGCAAAATTCACAATAAGATTTCTCTGGGAATCTGTGAAATTTCCTGTATTTGCAGCTTCTGCCGTTTCAATCAGACGGTGGGCATACTGCATGGCTGTTTCTTCTGCAATCTCCGGTTCCTTCACTGGGAAGTTTGCCCTTGCTGCCTGGATCACTTCATACACCAGCTTTGAACCGGCTTCATCGTAAGATTCCCTCATATCCCATACCAGGTCATTCAGTCTTTCCACCTGTCCGGGGAAGGTTTCTGCATATTCATTTACAAATGCCTTTTCATTTTCCGAAAAAATATTTCTTGGAAACTCTGCTTTTTGCACCAACATCTCTGCCTGCTCTTTCGGAGAAAGGTCAGAAAAAGAAGTAACGCCTGTGTCCGCATCATATTCCACATCATAAAAATCAATCGGATAGTTCTCTCCGTGCCCACTGCTGTCATAGAGTGGTGTGACGGCAGCACCTTTTTCTTCCAGAAAACTTTCCAGTGGTTTCTCATTTTCCTCTATCTCACCACTTTCCAGAAGGCGGACGTATTCACCCACATTCTGTTCTAACTGTTCCCTGCTCATATTTTCGATCAGATCATAAGTAAACTCGGAACCCATGCTGCCCGAAAGATGCAGAATCAAATCTTCCTTATGGAAGGTATCCCGGATTGGTCTTTCCATTTCCAACTCGTACATCTGTGCCTCGATATTCTCAATGATCTCTGCCGATGTTTTTCGGATGGTATCCATAGATGCTTTCAACGCCTTCATATCCCTGCTCTCGCACCAGCTGGCGATATAGGTAAACGAATATTCTGAAGTATCCAGACCAAAATGGTTGCAGACAATATAAGCAATACTTTCTGCTTCCACTTCCTTTGTTGTCTGGTCTTTTAAGACTCCTTCCGCATCCATTACTTCCCGGTCATGCAGCAATGCGTGGCTCACCTCATGGACTCCGGTTTTCATCGTCTGTACATTACTCATATCTTCCTTTATCGCAATATATTTTTCTGTCTGGTGATAATAGCCTTTTGCATCCCCTTCCACATTCATCATACGGATCGGCACAGGAGAAATATTCTGCAATGCCTGCATGAACGTATCATAAAACTGTACACTTCCGGTAAGCTCCGGCACCTCCAGTTCTGCGATCGGTTCCCCCTCTGTCTGGCTGACATCAAACACTGTCGTTACACGGAATCTCGGTATCACCATCTCCACGATCTCTGTTTCCGGCTGTCCATCATCCCCGATCACAGGCTCTTTTGTTACCGGGTCGATCTTTTCAATCTCCTGTTTCTCCCGTATCGGTGCTGGTGCGATGATCTGGATTCCTTTCTCTCCACGTTTTACATGACGGTTAAATTTCTTCTGCCATGCATGATACCCGGCCACCAGTGTTGCTTCCGGTTTCTGCATGGTGATCAGCAGCGTGTTATTAAAGCTGTAATTGTGGAACTTTGACATGGTATTCAGATATTCGGTATATCTCTCCGAAGTAAAGATTTCTTTTACTCCCTGCTCCAGCCGTTCCGATATTTCTTTTAACTGTTTTTCTATATTATTTGCCATAAACAAACCCTCCATTTTATGTCCCGCCAGAGAAAACTCTGACGGGAAATCTTTTATAACTCCTGTTCGTGTTTTTTCTTTGCAGCTTTCTGTGTAACGGTCGGTTCCGCTGTATTCTGCTGTGCCTTCTCCTGTTTTAAGCGTTCCAGAATAGACGGCTTATGGATTCTGTCTGCTGTTTCCGGAAGTTCTTTTTCTTCTACGGCATCCCTGCTGTCTGTGCTGCTTCCTTCTCTGCCAATATCCTCATCTGCCATAATCGTCTCATTGCCCTTTTCATCCATGTTCAGCAGGGCATTTAACTCGGATAATCGTTCCATCTTTTCATTCAGCTCTGCTTCTTTCGGGAATGGCTTCTTTACCTCTTCCTGTGCAGTAGCAAGCTGCTGTTGTACAGTTTCCAATTTCTGCTCACTTTCCGTCAGCTTCCTGTCGATAGAAGAAAGGGTGTTATGGATACGCTGCATATTTCCTACCGGGTCTTTTCCAATCTCCAGCTTATAAGAGCATTTTCCTTTGATCGTCAGTTCAAACGCATTGGAAAACATATTGTAGGAAGCAGATAACGTAAACCCATGATATTCCCCAACTTTTCCGCCGGTGCTGACGGTTTTTAACCCTGCACAAGCAGCGATCAACGCTTCGCCTGCTTCTTTCTTATCTTCATAAAGGACATTCCCTACTGTCATGGCAAACATGTCATTATCCTGTAAATCCACACTTTTTACTACCTGCGAATCCACCTGCATTCCGGCAATCCGCTCTTTCAATGCACTGATCTGTACCGGGAAATTCTTTGCAATATCGGATTCCAGACGATAAATCTGACTGGTATGGTTTGCCTTTAGAAGTTTTAGCTTACTCACCTGCACATCCAGATCCATTTTTTCTTTAATGTACGGATTGCCTGTGGCAAGTGCCTTTATTTCCGCATAGGACAGTGCCGTATCATCCACATCTTCACAAGCCCTGACCGGGGATTTACTGGTCATGATCTGGCTGATGAACTTCTGCTTATTCTCCAAAATCTGCCACATATACGCATCAAAAGTGTTCTCCGTCACATACCGGAATATCTTTACTTTGTCATTCTGGTTTCCCTGTCTTAAGATACGTCCTTCCTGCTGTTCCAGATCAGACGGCTTCCACGGACAGTCAAGGTGATGGAGGGCAATGAGCCTGTCCTGTACGTTGGTACCAGCACCGAGTTTTGGAGTGGAACCCATAAGGATTCTCACCTGCCCGGCCCGTACCTTTGCAAACAAATCTGCTTTCTTTGTCTCCGTGTTGTATTCATGGATAAACGCAATCTCTTCTTTCGGGATTCCCCTGGCAACCAGTTTGTTTCGGACATCATCATATACATTGAAAGTCCCATCCCCTTTTGGAGTAGACAAGTCACAGAAGATCAGCTGTGTTGTCCGATCTGCTTTTCCCTCGTCCCATACCTGAAAAGCATTTTCCACACAGGTATTGACCTTGCTTTTTTCTGCATCCGGAAGGAGTTCATTTAATAGCCTCTGATCCAATGCACATTTTCTTCCGTCATTGGTAATCTTGAGCATGTTGTCCACCGTTGGATTCACAAGACCGGCTCTTACTTCTTCCGCACGTTCCGAAAAGGCACTGACCATTTCCTGCTGTTCTTCACTTGGTTTTAAGACTTCATTGATAAACTCTGCTTCCGGTACAGGAAGATTCAGCATATCCGATGTCTGAATATCCGCAGCTTCCTTAAAAATGGAGATCAGCTCTGGAAGATTAAAAAAACGGGCAAACCGTGTTTTCGCACGATAGCCCGTTCCTTCCGGTGATAATTCAATGGCTCTTGAATTATAGGTACATTATGGAAATTTAATTGATTTCTCCAACGAACTTGTAGAAAATCCTGATATTCTGGACTTTCTCTCCGTCGATGGTCTGAGGTTCAGATACCTCAATCTTTTCGATAAGACGATTTACTATGGCTGTGGTCAGCTCTTTGATCTCTGCACATTCCACCATTTCATTGGCAAGCTGTTCCGCTTTGCAGGTGCTGTCCTTCAGATTGTCAGCCGTAGTTTTCAGTTTTTCAATTTCTTCGGTTGTTTCTTTCTTTTCCTATTCAAAATGAGTGGACAACATCCGGAACTGCTGTTCTGACACAAGCTGCTTTGTAAAATCCTCATACAGCTTGATGAACTGTCTGTCCGATTCGAGGAGCTTTTTCTCCAGTTTCTCCAGCTTTTTCTGGATATTTTCCCGGTTATTCGCCGCTGTCGTATCCATCTGCCCCAATACCTTCCGCATGAATTTCTCCCTGTTTTTTATGACCCTTTTTGCATGGGTCTGGATGTCCGCAAGTACAAGTTCCTCCAGATCGTCCGCATTGATGCGGTGCTGGCTGCAGAACCCGGTTCCCCTCACACGGTAAATGCGGCACTGGTAAAAAGTCCGTTCAATGACTGGCTTCTCCTTATTCCTGCCATCGGTATGCACCATCAGGGTACTTCCGCAGTCGGCACATTTTAAAATGCCCCGGAACTTATTCTCATACCCGGAAGTACAGGGCTTGACTTTCGTATGACGGTCAAGGATTTCCTGCACCGTATCCCATGTGTGTTCATCAACAAGTGCATCATGGTCACTGGGAATAATGGTACGCTCACTCATGGGGATATACCCCCTTGTTTCCTGCTTGAAATGCTTCTTATCATATTTCTGCACCCAGAAATAGCCTTTGTAAAGCGGGTTTCGTAAAATCCGGATGATGGTCTCCTGTTTCCAGTTATAGGCATCATCTTCTTTTACCAGAAACTTTCCGAAGTATTCCGGCTTATAATATGCCGGCTTTGGGATTTTCTGTTCATAAAGGATTTTCCCGATTTTATTGTTTCCCATTCCCTGAAGTGCAAGCTGGAAAATATAACGGACGGTTGGTGCGGTTTCCTCATCGGCAATCAGGTGGTTTTTGTCCTCCGGGTCTTTCTGATACCCGAATGGTGCGTGTGTTCCCATGAATTTTCCCTGGCTTGCCCGGATGTATTTACCTGACTTCACCTTTTTGGAAACATCCCTTGAATAAAACTCATTAAGAATGTTCTTAAACGGGGTAATATCCATCTCCCCGCTGTTTGCAGAATCCACACCGTCATTGACGGCGATATACCGTACCTGATGTTTTGGGAAAAATACCTCGATATAAGCGCCACTCTCCAGATAGTTCCTACCTAGCCTTGAAAGATCTTTCGTGATCACACAGGTAACTTTTCCTGCTTCAATGTCCGCTATCATCTGCTGAAAGGACGGACGGTTGAAATTCGTACCGGAATAACCATCGTCTACATAAAACTGATAATTATAAATCCCCAGTTCCTCTGCTTTTCTTGTCAGGATCGCTTTCTGGCTCTGGATGCTCATGCTCTCGCCCACGTTGCCGTCATCCAATGATAATCTTGCATAAAGTGCTGTCCATGTTTCTCTGATTTCTGTTGTCTGCATATTGACCTCCTGTGGTTTCTTCAATATCCAGTGACAGAAATACGCTGTCTTTATTATAGCGATTCCTGCCACCTCCTGCAACTGCTGATTTTATTTTTCCGGTGAAATCTGCATCTTTTCTCATCCCACCTTTTTCTGATTTTCCAGCTTCTCCTTTACATTCTGTTTCGCCGCTTCTTCACTAACGGCAGTCAGTACCTTTTCCATGCTCTCCTTGCCGGAATAAACATGTTCCACCACATAGCGGATCGGTTCTCTCCGGCGGTTCCCTGCTTTTCTCTGCATAAAATCCCTCCATAAATACCAATGCTGGCAGAGGATTATCCCTGCCAGCACACCAAATGTCAAACTATTGTTTCTGTTTTTCGTAGTCCTGCAATCTTTACTCATTGCAATCTCCTTTCTGCCTGCCGGGGGACATCCCGGCAGATTTTCCTTAACGATGTATAAATCTAAAGTCCCATTTCCTGACGTTTCTTCTTTTGCTCCTGCCCCCTGTCCATCTTTTCATGCTGTCGGCTCTGGGACTGGTCTTTGTTCTTCTGCTCCCGCTCATCTATCTTCCGGTTATGACGAAGCAACTCCACATAGGCAAGATTGACGGTACTCCTGCCGTAACGTCTGGACTGTTTCTCGTATTCCTGTGTCAGCTCTTTGATCTGTGCTTCCCACTTTTTCGGTGTGAATTTTTCTCCTTCCCGAAGAAGTTCATAGACCGGAATACGGAGTTCTTTCGCCGTTTCCAGTTCTTTCTTATGCTGGCTGTGATAAACTGCCTGTGCGATTCCTTTCTTCTGCAGATATTCATTACGGATGGGAATGTATGGAGCATAGGCGGCATAAGCCTCTGACAGTTCCTTTAACCGCCGGATTTCCCTTCCATCTCTGTTGCAGATTTCCTCTGCTTCTTTCTTGGAAGCTTCTTGCTGTACTGCAAAGGTTTCCAGTGCTTCAAAGCTGTCAATGCCTTTTTCTTCCACGAACCTCCGCACGTTTTCAATATCCATCAGTGCTGCACGATTACTTACCTTTTTTAAATTCGGTGCCTGTATCAGCGGCAGATGAAGCCTTCCAAATGCTGCAAGAATACATTCCAGCATTTCCAGAACCTCATTTTTCATCGCTGCAAATACGCTGACTTCCTTTGTACCGGAAGTTTCTTTCTGTATCGAACCAACTGCCGTCTGTTCTGCTTCACCTTCCTGTGCCGCAGGGATGTCTCCTGCCATTTTTCCTGCTTTCTTTTCTGCGGCATTCTTTGCAGCTTCCGCAGCTTTTTCCTGTTCCCATTTCTCCAAATTTTTCACACTGTTCCATGCAATATCATAGAACATCCTTGCCCTTTGCAGCGTCTGGTTATGCTCCATGATTGCCCGGTTCGCATCCCCTTTTTCGGTACGGATGCCTTTCCTCTCCAATGCACTGGCAATCGGACCTAAGTGCCTGGTCGGCTCCTGCTCCAGTCCCAGCTCTTTAAAAGAACGGTGTTCCCAGTACTCCGGCAGTCCGATCCGGTCATTCACCACATTGATGGTGTCCGTCAAATCCTTTCTCCATTTCCGGGAATTACCTTTTTCATTCCAGTCATTCACATCTACCGCCCTGCTCTTAAATCCCCGTCCGGACTTATTGCGGATTTTATTGCCGTCTTTATCAAGGATATATTCCTTTCTCTGCTTGGCTCCCCACTTCCCGTTTTCTTCCACCGGGCGCAGGGTGAGCATAAGATGGAAATGCAGGTTATGGATGCCATTTTGATTAACAGAATCATGGATTGCCCAGTCCGCACACATCCCTTTGGAAACAAAATTCCGCTGCACATAATCCCGCACCGTTTCTTCTGCCAGCTCATAGCTCCAGTCATTTGGAAGTGCTGCTTTCAGTGTCCGGCAAAGCTGGGCATTTTTCTGTTTCTCATTCAGCTCCACAGAGTTCCACAGCACTGCCCTGTCCAGCCATTCCTCCGGTGCATATTCCGGGAGATTGATTTCACAATGCACCAAATCTTCATGGTATTTCGGGCGATACGTTTTCCCGTCATACTCGCTGACAAGAACACTCCTGCTGATGTAAGAAGCTGCATCTACCGCCGACTGCCCTTTGCTCCGCTTTACAATGCTGAACCTTGTGCTGGCATATTTCGTGCGCATACTCACAAAGTTCCTCCCTTACCGTAAAATAGAGGGCTGCAAGAAAAGCCTTTGCAGATGGACGAAAGCCGGGTGTGTTTTCCGGGTTACGGGCAGATGCAAAGGATACAAGGGGGTAGGAAGCGCAGCGGACGGAGGGGAAAGGTTATTTCCCCTCTTGACTGGTGCAAGGCAGGCAACGCCCACCGCAGGTGCCCTCGGAGAGCGCACAAGACCATACGGAGTGTGGTCTATCTGTGCGCACCCCATAACTGGGGTGAACCCATACTCCCGGAGATACTGCTTACACTCCCTGCGAAAAACTGCCACCCGCAAAATCTTTTGAATTGGCGTATCCGCCGCTGTTTTCTTTTGTCTTCGTTTCATCGGCGTGACCGCCGTTTCTGTCTTTTTCATCTTCCATCTCATCCGCATTTTTCTCCATCCTTTTTACGTTTTCCACCGCCTGCCTGCACTCTGCCGAAGCAAGAGCCGCTGACAAGATCACATTCAGTTCTTTTTCTTCATACTGATAACATTCCGGGAAATACTTTGCAACAATGCCGCCCATCAGATATTTATGATGGTTCTGTGCTTTCCTGCGTTTCTCATTCTCCTTTTTGCGCTCTGCCTCATATCTTGCCTTTGCCTGTTCCAGATTTTTCAGTGCCTTATCCATTGCAGCACTGGTTTCATTCCTGTTTTTTATCATGTGTTTATACTCCTTTTCTCATTTTTCTGTTTGATTTTTTATTTTATGGCATAAAAAAACAGCCTGAACCTTTTCCATGTCCATAGCCGCTCTCCTGCCATTTGGTTTTCTATTTTTCTTAATTTCCGTATTTTCACGGACAGCTTTCTTCCTGACACAGAGCTGTCACCTCTGTGTGCGGTTCTTTCATAAATTTCCCGCATTTTTATGGCGGTTCATTTCCTGCATCCTCTGCCTTGCCCATTGGCTGTGCTCCTCGTTTACCTTTCTCGGTTTCCGAAGATTGATGAGGTGTTTTTCACAGGAATAGGTTTTACTCACTTCGGTCTGCTCTACCACCTGGTAATGCTCCGGATAAGCTGCAGCCAGTGCATCCAGTTTTCGCATCATCTGCGGGCTGGCTGTATAAATACTGGCTTCCTGTTCATCATTATTAAAATTGATAATCGTTTCCTGCTCATACTTTGTCAGTTTCATCTGCTTTTTTCTCCTTTCCGGCTCCCGCCTGTTTTGCTTTATTTGTATGCTGTTCCATCCACAAAGCCAGCTTCTGCTTTGTGACAAGTTTCCGCCCTCCCACCTGCAAGGTTGGAAAATCCGGACGGTTTAATAGCTGATACGCTCCTGCCTTTGAAATAGAAAGGGCCGATGCCAGCAGTTTTGCATCCAGCACGTCCGGCAGCGTTTCAAATAATTCTTTCCCCACAAAAATCACCCCCTGTCCGGAAATGGGTAAAAGAAAGCAGCTATCGTAAGGATAGCCGCCGATGGGATGGATGGATTAGAATGTTTCCAGATATTTTTGATATTCTTCCGAGATAAAATCCTCATAACAGTCTGCAATATGGCGGATTCTTTTCAGCACCGCACCGTGTGTCTTATAGCCTACAGCTTCCGCAATCTCCTGTAACCTATGCCCCTTCATTTTCATTTCCAGAATCTTTTTATCACGTTCGGAAAGCCCTGCAGCAAACTCCGCAATCTGAAGCTCTGACAACACCGAATTTTCAAACGCACTCCTTGTATCCGGAATATCAAAGTCTATGCTATTTTCTTCTGCATCCTCTGCAAGCTGCTCTATGGATACCGCCTTTTTCCTGGAACGGCTGTGTTCCCACGAACGCATGAAGTCCAGTTTTACCTGACTTCCCCTTTTATCGAAGTCCTCAATGGTTCGGTTGTTCCAGATTTCATCGATCATAGGCTGCCAGTTCTGTTCCTGTATAATTTCCGGCACGAGGGTACCGATCAGGTTGCCAAACTGCTGATAAGTAAGCCACGGAAGTTCCGTTCCCTCCGGCACGTTGTAAAGCTGCTGGAAAGAAAATCCGCTGACCTCAAATTTGTCACGCAGGAGCGGAAGCATAGAGTAAGAGAGCCGCCACAACGGAAAGTCCCCGGAATACTGCGCCGCACTGCCGGGTATCTCCCGGTAGCCGCCTTTTTGATATGGAACTTCAAAATACTGCCATGCGCTCCATGCCACACAATCCCATACCAGTTCCAGAAATGTATCATTGTTTATCATACTGTCATATTTATCCGTCCGCAGCACCTCATAAGGGCAGCGTGGGAAGTTCAGATAAACAGGACGTTTGCTGACAAACTCCTGCGGCAGACTATAAAATAATGTCAGCCATGCTTTGCCGCTGTTCTTTGGAATTTTTATCACCTGTCCCTGCTTCATTTCAATGATTTCTCCATTGTCATTCTGCTTCTGTTCTTTTACATCTTTCATCCAAAATCACCCCCCTACTGATACATGGCAGAAGTCCCATTAAAATGTTCCAATATTTTTGAATATTTTTGAAAAAGTTTTTTCTCTTTTAAATTTCACAATCTGTCCGTTATTTTCTAATATTTTTCTTCTGCTGTCCATCTGTTTTCAGCGGACATAAAAACAGGCGGTACCCAATCTGTTTGAATACTGCCTGTCACTATAATCTTTTTGTATATCCTATGCGTTTTCCCGCAGCCACCGATTGATGATATACTGCCAGTCCATTCCATCCTGCATGACACGCAGAACTGTAACTGTTTTCACTGCTTCATCCACAGTATAAAACAGCAGATAGGATTCACACGGTTTCATGTAAATATCATAACCACGATACCGGAAGCCTGTTGTATTATACCCGGTCGGAAGTGTATCAAGTGCAAGAACCGCTTTTTTAATCTTTTTGGAAAAGTTTTCTGCATATTCCCGGTACTTAAATTGCTGAAGGATATATTTCTTTTTTTCTTTCACATCCAGCTTGCCGCTCTGGGCAATGACAACTTTGTATTTTTTGTTTTCCATCCGTACCCCTTATACTGCATCAATTTCTGCCCATGCTTCTTCCACTGTCTGCACTCTGCCATTTTCCATATCGTCAATGGCTTCATCCAGCTTTGACAGAAGGACATCCATTGCATCGTTGATCGTATAAGTTGTTTCACGGGATTTCGTTGCCTGTGCCAATGCCATAACCATCACCCTTTCTTAAAATAGCACTCATGTTTCTGTCTTTATCATACCACGAACCATCAGAAATATCTATCATTTTTTGACAGTCACACAACACTGGATCTGATTTAATTATTCACACATTTTTTCATTAAACTTATAACCAACTCCCCACACAGTCTGAATATAGACCGGATGACTCGGATCATCCTCTATTTTTTCCCGAATATGGCTGATATGGCTCATCACAATGTTGTAATCACCGGAATACGGTTCCTGCCAGACCATATCATAAATCTGTTCTTTACTGAATACCCTGCCGGGATTTTGAGCGAGAAGCTGGAGGATTTCAAACTCTGTATAAGTCAAGGCAATTTTATCATTATTCCGCATAACCTCTCGTCGCTCTAAGTCAAGCATTATTCCCTTGTGTTGTAAGTTCGATTTTAGATTCATTTTTTGAAATATAAATTTTTCTCTACCAGCATCCAAAATGGAAATAACAGATTCTATTAAATTTTCTTCATCTCCATCAAAAGATAGCAATAAAATTTTTCCTATACAGCTCACCTCATATTATTTCATGCTATAAAACACTATAACTTTACATTCACTTAAACCAAATGATACAATTTCCCCTCATGGATTTTAAGTACCACATCTGCAGCATCAGCTATTTTTTTGCTATGTGTTACGACAATTACACTTTTTCCCATTTCATGCGCACTTTTCATCAATATCTTAATAATTTCGTCTGCAATTTCTTCATCCAGATTTCCTGTAGGTTCATCTGCAAGCAATACCTTCGCAGGACTTGCTAATGCTCTTGCAATAGCCACTCGCTGCTGCTGTCCTCCTGATAACTGTAAGACCTGCCGTTTCCAGTCTTCCCTCGGTATTCCAACCGCTTCCAAAATTTTCTCTATGTCTTTCTTTCCACCCAGCATCACATTTTCTTCTGGAGTCAAATAATCTATCAGATTATAATTCTGAAAAACCAATGACATATTTTTCTTTCGATAGTTGTGTAGTCCTTTTTTTCTTATATTTACCCCTTCATAATAAATTCCCCCATCCGTCGGAGAATCCAAACCTGCCAAAAGCGATAAAAAAGTTGTCTTACCGGAACCACTTGGTCCCAAAATGGCATACATTTTTCCTATCTCAAAGCCATATGATATATCATCTAAAACTTTTTTGCCTTTATTCGCCTTATAGTAATAGACAACATTCTTTGCCTCAAGAACAATGTTTCCTGCATTTTTACTCATTTCTATAACCTCCTACCCCGTTATTCAGCTCATTTCACTTAATATCTGCTTCGGCCTTTTCTTCATTATCGTGATTCCTGCTACTAATACTGCAATAATCAAAATACCTGATATCATCCCAATATCCATCAGAACCATTTCTTTCGTTATATGAACCTCCACATCTTGTATTTTTAAATCCGGTGCAATATATCCATCTATATAGGTACCAGTATTTTCCTGTTCCTGCTGTTCTAACCTTAAGGTCTGCGTTTCTTTCGCTAAATATGAAGCTGAAGTCTCTGCAATAATTGGGGAAATTGCAAAGGATAACAACATCCCTATAATACTTATCATTACTGCTTCCCATAAAAACTGTACCCATATTTCAAATTTGCACTTTCCAAGTGACATCATAATTCCTATTTCTTGCGTACGATTTTTTATCCAAAACAGAAAAACTAAAACTAAAATCACAAGACCTGACACTGAAACTATTAGTAATAATCCCATACTCATCTGATCCATCTGCCCAAAATTTTCTGTCATATTTTTAATATTTCCATTATTATCAATTAAGTCATATCGTGACCAATCTATATTCGCTTTCTGTACAGACTTTTTAACTTGATCGTACTTCCCTGCATTTTGGACTTTGAATATAGCATACTGATAGAAAGGATTTCCTTCATTTCCGGATGGTTTTTCCGGGAAACTCATATCCGTAAATATTGTATTTTCTGGACGATAAGAATCCCCATACATAATAGATTTTCGTTCTTGCTTTGTTTCATAAATTCCGATAATCTCGGCACTGTATATTGTGGAATGTTCTTTGTCATGGTAATCATTAAACTTTAATAAGTTCCCAGTTTTTAAATGGTTTAGTTCTGCCAATTCTTTCGAGATGACACAAACATCCCTGTCATCTTTTTCAATCATTCTTCCTTCAATCAGTGAAATCTTACCTGCAGATACGTCCATATCCATTTCCATTATGCGATTACCTCGTAGGTTGACACCGCCTACATCCGTACTTTGATCCATATCTGAATCTTCTATTCTCGAAAAATTGACCGGATTCACAACAGTTGCTATTGTTATCAAATTATATTCCTCAATCCCCTCCACCTGAGCTACTTTTTTTACATCATCTTCCTTAACCGTCTCAAATGAGTTATCTGTAACTACCATATCCGCCCCATTTTCTAACCATTTATGAGTAACTCCTCCATAACTGCCCTCCCGATCACCCAGTACATCCATTGCCTGATCTAATCGCTTTCTCCTATTCTCCTCATTTCCTTCTATGCGAAAGGTAGCCCCTATTGCCTGTCTTGTAGCGTCTTGTGTATAAATACTTGCTGAACGGCTTGCCATAGCACCTAAAAATAGGCCACTCATAACAATTACAATAAACAATAGAATAATACTTTTTATCGGTTTTCTTAACACTGAACGTACTCCTCTTTGTAAAACATTCATGTTATCCCTCCATTTCTGCTAAAATTTTTTTTGGCTTTGTACATAATATTGGAAAAAGTGAAATAGAAATAGAAAGCAATAAAATTATTGTTCCTGATAATATGAGATAACATATATCTTTATTTTGTGCATATATTTGCATAGATGTAAAAGCCCCAATACTTTTCCAATCTAAAAACTTTTCCAATACTATCAGCATCTTATCTCCAGTATAAAGAGCTATTATTGTAGAAAATCCAAATACTGAAAAGCATTCCAAAATAATCTGCATAAACAAATCTACTTTTGTTTTTCCAAGACTCACATAAATTGCTATTTCTTTCTTTCTGGCTCTCATCCACATAGACAAAAGCAATGTTATTACAAGTACAGACGATACAACCGATAATCCCAACATCATTTTTACAACCCTAACAACTTGTAAGAGCGGAATTTCCATTTTCTGAAACAGGTTATCTGCTTTCATCACTCTATAGTTTTTCAAAATGCGTGTTACTTCTAGCTGTGTTCTGCTCAACTGCTCTGGATTATCTACATATACGATTAAGTTTTCATATCCGCACGTTTCTTGTAAATGACATACGAACTCGGGTTTTCCATAAATTGTATTTTCAATTCTGTTTACTGCTAATGGTTCCTTCCCTTGCTTTTCTTCTATACCCGAAATATAGATTCCTGATATGCTTGCCTGTGATTGTTCACCTGAATGAGATTTGAAACAAACAGTTTCCCCTATTTCCCATTGATTTACTTCTGCAAGAAACTGATTTACTACTATTTCACCTTCTTTGCGAGGATATTTTCCTTTCGTCAGATGAATTTGCCCGTCAGCAAATGGGCCATCATCTTCAAGGCTATCGTAGGCCATTATGCGCAATTTTTGGTTGTCTGCATCAACACTCTCACTTTTCGTTATAATTTTAAAATCCATTGGATATAACTGCACTTCTGCTACTCGATTTACCGCCTTCACATTTTCCAGTTTCTCAAGTTTTTTGTATTCATCATCCGTAAACAATTCCTCCGCTTTTTCCCGTTCGATCAACAATTTCGCTTTTGATTTCCCTAATAGTTCAATTCTTGCTACTTCGGATGCCCGTAATATAGTGACAGTAGATAAAATCATTGTTTCGGTAATAAGCAATACCCAAAACAAGATAATCGCTTTTCCTTTTTTCCTGAAAAGGTAGCGGAATGCTCTTTCTGCAAAATTCATTCCCATTCTCCTTCCTTTTCAAATCGGTCAATAATTACCCTTTTAGCCAAAAACGTACCATCCTCCTGGTAATCCCCATACAGATAGAGCATTGACTGCTTTTTCACTTCTTCTTTCCGGCAATCCTCAAGCGTAATACCCGTCATCGTTGAATGAGAAATCTGAAAATAGGTATTTTCTCCATATACTATTTTCACCTGATTCATTTCTTCAACAACCGCTCCCGGAGCAGGAACCATTTCTGCATCATCCGTCTGCGTCCCTATGCTGATATTACATCCTGTGTCTGAAAATTCCAAAACAGCTCCACGCAAATCTGCATTTGCCAACACTTCTGAATCGTCCGCTGAGTTCTCTTTGTCATCAGCATTACTACTTGACTCGTTCTCGTAACCGCCTTCTTTTTTCTCTTGATCATTCAGTATATCAGATACATTCTCGGTAGTTGTCTGATTATCCCCTGTTACTTTTGAATCAAAATTTTTATTGCTGCACCCAACAACTGATACGGTTCCTATACAACCCAAACATAATACTATACATATTTTTTTCTTCATTTATAAAAAATCCTCCATTACATATTTTTTCTTTATATTATAAAAATTGAATGTATGATTTTCCCGTTTTTTTTATGTATTTTATATGTATAAAAAGGCTGTTGTGATTTTCCGTCACAACAGCCTTCTGGTTGGTTCATAACATCTTATTTCCACTTTTATGCCTTTTTCTGTATTTTCAATACAATAAGGAAACTGATGCTGTTCTAAAATCATTTTTGTAATATATAATCCCAAGCCGCTTCCACCAGTTCTTTTATTTCTGGATTTATCAATACGATAAAATGCATCACATAATTTTGGAATTTCTTTCTCATCAATAGATTCCGTTTCATTTTCAATCCAAAAAATTATTTCTTCACCTCTTTTATACACTCCAACCCATATATTTCCATCCTCATTCGTATATTTAATTGCATTTCCTACCACATTACTTATGACCTTCGTGAAAAGAGCTTCATCTGCCCGTATCCAAGTTGATTCTTCTATTCGTATATGAAACTGTAATCCCCTATCAATAGCCATATCTTCCTGTTCCTTAATCACATTCTCAACAAGTTGGTGAAGTGGTATATCTATCAATTTCAACTCAAATCCCGATGTTCTAATTTTTGAAACATACAGAATTTCCTGCACCATATTCTCCATGGAATTAGCTACTTCAAAAGAACGTTTTAAATATCTATCTCGGTCTTTATATCCCCCTACTTCTAATAACATTCCCTGAATTTGTCCTTTTAGAATTGTAATCGGAGTTTTTAATTCATGCGAAACAGCTGAAAAAAAAGCCATTTGTTGTTGTTCCAGTTGCTGCTCAAGTTTGATGCTTTTCTCTAAATCAGTATTTTTTTCTTTCAATTCATCCAAAGCACTCTCTAATTTTTCCGAAAGTTCGTTCAGATTTTCTCCCAAAATTCCAATCTCGTCCCTCCGGTCTTCTGTATATCGAACTCGAAAATCAAGATTTGCCATTTTTTTTGAAACTTCACTCACCTTTAAAATTGAACGCGTAATATATTTTGTGTATAAAGCAGCAATAGCTAATGCTGCCAAAAAAGTAATAGCCCCCAACATAGGTAAAATTCTTTTTAATGATTCCAGTCCAATATTTACTTTCTCCTTGTTTCCAAACACTTGAATCCAATATGTTTTTCCATTCGTTAACTTACAGGAATAAGATTCCGTTATCCCACTGCCTAACAGAATATCTTCTACATCTGTTCCAGGAGCCAGTGAATATTCCATATCTCCATATATACCAAGTACCTTTTCGTCACTATCTTTTAAGACAATAGAAATCCCATGCTCCAATGCAAACATTTTTAATATTCCATCTATTTCCTGCACTGAAGTATTCGATAATTGAAGTACCATTTTTTCCGTCTGATTACTCAAACTTCTATCCAACTCTAAAAAATAGCTCCGTGACATCCCCAATGCAACCATTCCATAAATCGCACTACCAACAGTAATCAATAAGCATACTGTAATTATAAATATTTTTGTAGACAAATGTTCTCTAATTAGCTTTATCAATTCGATACCCCACCCCTCTTACCGTTTTTATATAATCCCCTGCTTTTCCCAATTTTCTCCGCAAATTTTTGATATGATTGTCAACTGCACGTTCTTCACCTTCAAATTCATATTTCCATAGACGATTTAAAAAGCTCTCTCTTGTTATCACGCATCCCTGATTTTCAATCAATTCTTTCAAAATTTCATATTCTTTCTGTGTCAAATCAATTAACTTTTTCCCTATTTTCACTTGATAATTTCCTACAATCAATATTATCTCTCTGTATTTTAACTCGTGATCTTTTGTTATATCTACTCCTTCATATCTACGCAGAACAGCTTCTATTTTTTTTATCATAATTGGAAGAGAAATCGGCTTGGGGATATAGTCATCTATTTGCATTTCAAATCCCTTTATCTGGTCTTCTTCTCTTCCCAATGCACTTATCATAATGATTGGTACTTCCGATTCTTTTCGTATTAGTTCACAAACTGCATACCCATCCATTTTAGGAAGTAAAATATCGAGCAGTATCAAGTCAATTTGTTCTTTCAGAAAAACCGCAATACCATCTATTCCATCAGATGCCGTAATCACTTCATACCCTTGATCCTCTAAAAAAAACTGTATCAGCTCTTGAATATCCAAATCATCTTCTATAATTAAAATTTTTTTCATTCTTAGCTACCTCTTATTTTCCGTTTTTTTTATTTTATCAGTTTTTCTTGTAGTTTTTGTGTATTTCGTTTTTTTAGTATCAACTTTTTTCAAATTACTATCTTAAACAAACACTTACTTTTACATTATCATTTTAAATGTTGAAAGAGGTAGCAGAAAATGCTTTTCGCACCTTCTGTCGCTTTTCACTTATGCTTCATTTATTGCCTTTTTTCTTTGCTAATCCATATCTATTTCTGGCTTCCTTGCTTCCTGTCTGTTCCAACATTTCCTTTTTCTTTGTTTTTTAGCGTATTTCTGTATGGAATTAAAATTGCTTCCATATGCCTATAATACTTGAGCGAACTCGATTGCGGTTACTGTCTCCCCAAACGTTGCCGCCCAGGAATCAAAGTGTCCCATACCCATACGCATGAGTGTGTCATACTGGAGATAACGCATGATAGTGTAAAGCTCGGTCATACTATTTGATACAGGAGTACCTGTAGCAAAGGTGATTCCTCTGCCGCCTGTCAGTTCATCCATATACCGGCATTTCATAAACATATCCGAACTTTTCTGTGCATCCGTCTGTGAGATACCCGCCACATTCCGCATTTTTGTATACAAAAAAAGGTTCTTAAAACTATGGCTCTCATCCACAAACAGCCGGTCTACACCCAACTGCTCAAAAGTTACTACATCATCCTTTCTGGTCTGGTCATTGAGTTTCTTCATCCTCGCCTGCAGACTCTTCTTTGTTTTTTCCAACTGCTTGATGGTATAATTCTGCCCTGCCTGATGTGCCGCTTCTTCAATGGAAAACGTAATATCTGCGATCTGATCTTCCAGCATGGCAATCTGCCGTTCTCTTGAAAGAGGGATTTTCTCAAACTGCGTATGGCCGATGATCACGGCATCATAATCCCCTGTCGCAATACGGGAACAGAACCGTTTTCGGTTTGCCGGCTCAAAGTCTTTCTTCGTTGCCACCAGGATATTTGCTCCCGGATAGAGACGTAGGAAATCACTGCCCCACTGCTCGGTCAGATGGTTTGGCACAACATAAAGATTCTTTTGTGAGAGTCCCAGCCGTTTTGATTCCATACCGGCTGCGATCATCTGGAACGTCTTTCCTGCTCCTACGCAATGAGCCAGTAACGTATTATTTCCATACAGCACATGAGCCACTGCGTTTTTCTGATGCGGCATCAAGGTGATCTCCGGGTTCATGCCGACAAACTGAATATGGCTTCCATCATATTCCCGTGGACGGATGCTGTTAAATCGTTCATTATAAATTTTACAGAGATCTTCCCGTCGGTGCAGGTCTTTAAATATCCACTCCTTAAATTCCTCTTTGATCAGCTCCTGCTTCTGCTGTGCCAGCATCGTTTCCTTCCGATTTAATTCCTGGTGTTCCCCATCGGCATCCTGTACCGTGTCATAAATCTTGGTATCTCTAAGGTTTAAGGCATCTTCCAAAAGGCGGTAGGCATTGGCTCTCTGTGTTCCATATGTGGAAGTAACAAGGGCATTTCCGTAGCTGTCCACATTTTTTCCCATAACATTCCACTGTCCGGTCACTTCGGCATACTGGACTTTGACCTTGCTCCCTACATAATATCTTGGTGTATGGAATGTTTCTGCCATGAACCGTGTAATGTAATCCTCGGAGATCCAGGTTGCCCCAAGTCTTGCTTCAATCTCTGATGCATCCAGATCTTTTGGCTGTACCTGCTCCAAATACTGCACATTCACCTGATATTCCGGGTGATCTTCTGCAAACTGTTTTGCGATCTGCAGTTTCTCCCTCACATTTCCAGAAAGATATTCGTCCGACGGCTCCCATTTTTCACCGATCGGATTCTTAAAGATCACCCCTGCCAGTTCTTCTGTAAGCTCCTCTTCTGTTTTCCCTGAAAGCTGTGCCATATAGGAAAGGTCAACGCCTGCCCTCTCACCAATGCAAACCACAAGTGCTTCACTGGCAGTATCCACGGAAGTTACCGTTTCTGCCCTGCGGATCGTCCTTTTGGTAAAAATATCCGCTTTCCGTTTCAGTTCTCCCTTATCATCCAGAAATTCCAGAGAAGTCAAAAGACAATAGCTGCTGTCCTGACTGAATGCCCTCTTATTGGCATTGCTGCTGATAAGACCATATTTTGCTGTAAAGATATCATATTCTTCATTGAGTTTTTCCTGCAGCTTTGTGATCTGCTCATCGCTTCCCTCTTCCATCTGACACCGGATCAGTTCATTCGTAACATCACGGATCTTCACCATCCCTTTGACACGTTCCGCTGTCATTGCCGGAAGCACCATGCGGTTCATCACAGAATTTTCCCGGTAATAGACTTCCTCATTCACTACGGTAAAACTGAAATTCTTTACATCCGGGTCTGCCGGTATAAAGACAACATCCTCCTCCAGCTCTGTATCCGAAAGTTCCAGTTCCGTGATCGTGCCATGGATATTCTGGACAGCTTCTTTTAATTGTTCTTCTAAGGTAATTCCTTCTTTTGGTTTTACGGTCACTTCCTGCTTTCCATACTGGGTACTTTCTGTAGTAAACTCACCAAGCACCATTTCCGGATGCTCTGCAAAATAAGCATTGACTGAATAGCCTTCCGGTGTTTCCTTTAAATTTAACCATTCCGGTTCCTCAATGGATGCCCTGTCCCTTTTCTGGAAAAACAGAATATCAGAAACAACGCTGGTATTGGCATTTCTCTGGAACGCATTATTCGGTAATCGGATGGCTCCAAGCAGTTCTGCCCGGTTTGCGATATACTGTCTCACTGCCGGGTTCTGCTTATCCATCGTTCCACTGGAAGTTACCACTGCAACTACACCGCCCGGACGGACCAGATCAAGAGATTTTGCAATAAAATAATCATGGATCATAAAATGATGCCGGTCATATCTGCGGTCACTGACCTGATACGCCCCAAATGGAACATTACCTATCACGCAATCAAAAAAGTTGTCCGGATAACTGGTTTCCTCAAATCCCTGCACGGCAATCTTGTTTTTCTGGTAAAGCTGTTTTGCGATCCTGCCCGAAACCGGGTCGAGTTCCACACCATACATATTGGCTTTGCCCATACTCTCCGGAATCAGTCCCATAAAGTTACCGACTCCACACGATGGTTCCAGGATATTTTCCTGTTTCAGTCCCATATTTTCCAGTGCTTCATACATACTTCGGATCACGGTCGGGGATGTATAAAAAGCATTTAAGGTCGATGCCCTTGCTGCACTGTATTCTTCTGGCGATAAGGTATTCTTTAATTCCAGATACTCATTCGCCCAGCTACTGTTATTCTCCTCAAATGCCTGTGGGATGCCACCCCAGCCAACATAACGGGATAAGATTTCCTGTTCTTCGGGTGCTGCCAGACGTTCTTCTTTCTCCAAAGTCTGTAACAAATGGATGGCTTCCATATTTGCCTTATACTTTACTTTCGGACCGCCTGCCCCAAGGTCATTATCCTGGATACGGAAGTTATGTGGTTCTAACACAGCTTTTTCCTGTTCCTGACTTTTCAGAATAGATTCTTCGGCAGTAACCTCTTCCTCTTCTATTTTCTCCACATCTGACATATCTACTACGGTCGGTTCTGCCACTGCCTTCGTATCTAAGAAATCAAACATGGTCATCTGGTGCCCGGATGGTTCCACAAAAGACGGTTCTGCTTCCGGTGTCGGAAATATCGTATAGGTTCCTTCTGCATACTGGTGGAGTTCTGAAAGAAGTTCTGTTTTCTGCTGATAGTTTGTCCCATACGCCTCAAAATCTAATGACAAAGCTGCCAATGCTGCATCCATCTTCTGTAACAGTTCCTCTGTCTGCTCTGTTCTTTCCAACACTGCCATCAATTCTGCTCTCGACACAGCCCCAAAAAAGTCATTGGTAAATGGTCTGTCTATTCCTTCCGGAAGACGAGCATAAAAACTAAGTATCTTATTCGCCATCTGTTCCCGTTCATATTCTGGCATATGAACATAATCTTCTGCCTGCAGGAACTGGTCATTCCTTATCAAATAGGATATTCTATTGGCAACTTTCTTCCAAGATAATGAAATTGAAGCATATGGGCTATTATCATCACCTCTTGCAAGAAGCAGTCCTTTCCTGTCATAATTTACATAAAAATCATCTACATCAGGCAGTGCATGAATCCTTTTATTAGCTCCATACTTTTCTTTAACAAAATCTGTTCTGGATTTTTCATTTTCATTTAACAGATAAAAAGAATACGTTTTGAGCCTATCTTTTGAATAAGGGCCACCCCTTGCGAGAAAAGAATCTATCTCATCCTGCGTAATAAACATCTGATGTTCTTTCCACACAAATCCGTCCCTTGCCTGATAAGGGATGACCTCATCCGCAAACTTCTGAAACTGCTTTGAGATATTTACAGGATTATAATGATGGAAACGCATAATGGAATGATTTTCTTCATAGGCTTCTGCCAGTGCATCCAGTCTTTCATCCAGTTCCGAAAGCCACTGGGGATCTTCCAATTTTTCTTCCAGATAATCCGTGATCTCTGGATAGATACTGCGAAGATGTGGTAAGTCCTCTTCGTCGAAAACAATCTCCGCTACTCCTTCTGCCATATCCCCTTTCATATAGGCAAGAGCCTGGGCGTGTTCTTTTACTGCATTACTTCTTGCCGCATCCAATACAGACTGCGGTGCATATTCACCCTGATCTAAAAGCTGATGGATACGTCCGCTGACATCTTCCCATGATAAAAATGCCTTATCTAAGATATGGTCTGTAACTGTATGCCCTACTGCGATCTGCATCCCGGTTTCATCAAACCAGACTGAATATTCATTTCCATCAATCTGAAAGCCTTTTCCCCCTTTGCGGTATTCACGCTTCACAAACTCCGTATATTCCTCCGGTGTCTGTTCACTCATGAAATTATAGATGACCCGGAGCTGGCTGGCTTTCCGGTTTCCTCCTGTCCGTAAGATCTCATCAACAACTTCCTCTGGAATCGGGATTTCTCTGGCATAAAGGGCAGCTGCCCTTTCCTCGATCTGCCGTCTTTGTTCATTTGCGGTTGGATATTCGGGCAAAGATAAAGCAGAGGCGATCTCTTCCTCTGCTTTACTCAATCCATCTTCTCTTGTATCTTTGACTAACTGTATACCAATTCCGTCAAGATGCTCTCTTCCGCTGTTGCCATCAGTGCGTTCATGTGTGCTGTCCATGCCATCGGATCTGCTTCCTTGTCCGGTGCCGGATTCTTCTCCAGCAATTTCTCCATCTGGCAGTCCATTCTCTCCTGTGCTGCTTTCTCGATCTGCTCCAGATGACGGTTCAGCTTCCCGGTCAGAAACAGGCTCTGATAAAGACTGTTCCTGTGTTCCTTCAGAAATGTCCTCCGCAGCATCCCGTATTTCCCGATCGTCACTTCTTCCTCTTCGACGGTCAGATTCGGAAACAGGTAATCTCCCTTGCGATGATATGTCAGTTCCATAATCGGTTCCTCCTTCATTTTCAATATTTTCTTCTTTTTTCGTTTCTGCATCCCGGTTTTTGATTTCACGCATTAACGTGGTAAAGTTATTATAATTCCTTTCATTGTAATTTTCAACCTCTTTTCTCGCTTCTTCCAGAGAAATTTTATGTACGGTCTTTCCAATATCAATCAGAATACTTTCACTGAGCTGGCTTGTTGCATTTCCAAGGAAGGTGAGAACAGACAGGCGGTTATAATCTGTGATATGCATGAAGTCCTCTTCTTCCAGAAGTTCCATCGGGTCAAGTCCGCATCGCCTGGAAAGCAGATAGTAAACACTGTCTGTTGCCAGCTGACGGAAATCACTGCGGATCGTCACCTCATCCAGATCTTCCAGATAAGTACCTTCTACAGCATATTCCAATCCGTCCAGATATTCCTCCAGATTATCACTGACCATTTCCCTTGCAACTGCCATTAATGAATCCTGCAAAGTTGCTGTATCCTTTTCTTCCAGAGCATAGACCTCTGCCAGATGGGTGAGAATCTCTTCTCTCTGGTGTTCCTGCATCTTCCAAAGATACGGGCTTCTGCCTCCGGCTACCATGTGGGTATCCGAAATATCAAACACATAATGGAGTTTGGTATTCTGCCAGGTTTCATCAAACAGGGCAATTCCTCTTGCACCACGATTTACCCAGCGTAACATCTTTTCATTCCATAGTTCCAGTGATGCACAGGCTGTTGCGTCTGGACGCTGTGCATGAATCAGAAGCTGATCAGAAAAAGAATACCGATATAATCTTGATGCTGTATCCATATAATCCATCCAATTCCCTGGCGAACTGCTTACTGATACGGCATGTTCCTGCGCCAAGTTTCGTATGTCCTGTAGTTTAGACATTTAACTTCCCTCCTGTCAATAAAAAAACAGCCTACTCTTTTTAGAATTGGCTGTATAAAATGTACTTTACTTTTCGGAGAGAAAATGCTATATTCTAATTGAAAAGAGTAACCGCCCACAAGGTGGATGCTCCTGGATTAGGTTTTAATTTATTTTGCTCTCAAAGAGAGCTGCCTATCCTGTTGGCAGACAGGGTAGGCTATTTTTTTCGCTTGTTGTCCCTATTATCCAAATAGGCAAGCAAAGCAATCAGAAACGTACCGCCTAAGAACAATAAGCTCAAGACTTCGTATGTATCCATTCGCTCCACCTCCCTTCTTCTGTATCCCTTAACGGGATCTGAAAATCCAGGAGGTTTTTACCAACCCTGTACACGGTTACTCCAGTAATATTCTAACAGGTAACTCTCCGCAAAGCAATTCCTTTTTACTTTATACGGTTTTATATTCTGTTTTTTGTTTATCCTCTGGCCAATGCAGTTTCCATTCCAGATATTCCTCTTCTGTAATTCTTCCATCGCCCAGTTTCTGCTTTTTCCCCATCCATTCCTGCAGATAAGACATTGTTTTTTTATCCCTCATTGTGATTCCAACTGTTTCACTTTCTGAATCATTTAGCAGGAACAGATGAAAAAGCCCTCTATTTTCTTCATCCATCCAGAATAAAGTTTCCATTAATTCGTCCATTGTCGCAATTCCAGGACTTAAAAAATTTCGGACATCAACTTCCAATATTTCTGCTATCCGGATAAGCGTTTCCTGCTTCGGTGTACGCTGTCCACTTTCATATTGGGCAATTCTCACATCTGCACTATTTTCTCCATACCCTAACCTGCGCCCCAGTTCTTTTTGAGTTATGTTGCGAAACATACGGATTTTTCTTATTCTTGCTCCTAGCTTCACTTGTTTCTCCTTTAAAAACAAATCTACATGGTAAATATATCTCTACAAATTGCAGATAAAATTCCAAATAAAAATGCAAAAATATACATTAATGAATATATATCCTTGCATTTTTCAACTATAATTGAATCCAATAATAGCTCACAAAATTTTTATATTTTTCCATCTTGTTCAAGTTTTTCTTTCAATTGGTCTATAAACGGTCTCATCCTACGATATGCTCTTTTGCTTAAATCCAACTCATAGCTAATACCTTTTCTTTGTTCTGCGATAATGTGAATGCCATTTCGATACGAATAGATTTCGATTAATTCAGAGGGTAAATCTATTTCAATTTGCTTGTCGTTGACAAATTTATGAATAAGCCCTAAACATTCTGCCGTTCTACATTTATCATCAAATCTAACTTGAGGTTTTTGTTTCTCTTTTTTGCAATAATAAAAAGGGACAATTTCTTTTCCATCATGCGATAACGCATCTTGCAATTTATTCATTTTATCTTGAGGAATGGATATTCTAACAGGAACTGTATAATGCATTAAAGACTCAAATTCAGCTGTATCATAATAATATGTAGTTAAAACATTTTCTATTACGGCTTCGTAAATCGATGCATATGCAAGTATCTGATTTCGTACTTCAAACATTAAATTAGCATCAGTTGCGCCTATTCCTTCATATAATTTGTATGCAAATCTTATAGCCTTAAATTCCGTAATAATACGATGTCGTAATTCTATATCCTGAATAAAAGAAAATTCATTTTCATACCATGAATCATCTGCTAAATGGTTATTACAATAATCCTCAATTTCTTTTTTGATTCTTTCAGAAAAAGCCATATTTTTTTACCTCCTAGTTTCGCTCCATCTATTCATATAATATCATAAAATAGCGTTGGCGCGTAAAACTTTATCCACAATCCCTGGGGCTGTATTACAGCCCCAGGACCTTATTCTATTATTATTTATGTTTTCTTCTGATTGCCACTACACCTCCCAGACATCCTGCTGATACCGCAAGCGCCAGCACAAAAATAGCAATATTTGTGTTATCTCCTGTTTTTGGTGAATTGGATACAGAAGTCGCATCAGAACCATGGGAAACAGGAGTGCTGACTCCCTGGTTTTCTGATGTTTCCGGAGTGTCTTTTTCCGGAGCTTTCTTATTTGTCAGATCCAGAGTATATTCAATCACAGGAGTATGGTCATTGACATACTCAAACTGAATCTTATGCTCTGTTTCATCAAGCTGATAGCTATCCAGTGTTTTTGTTTCTTTCAGGATATATGTGATTGCTTTTTTATACTGCCCATTCTTAAAAGTCGCAATCGGATAATTCTTTGATTCTGCATGACCGGCACTGTCTGTTACCAGAGTTTCCAGAACTTTACCTTTACTGTCACAAAGGGCAAATTCTACACCTTTCATTGGCTTCTTGGTATCTTTATCTGTTTTATTTAAGATCACCTTGCCCATTGCCTGTTCATCTTCCATTTTGGCTCCCTGAATATCTCCGGTGTCCTTAATCTCAAATGTCACTTTATTTGCCACAATGTACCCCTTCGGTGCTGTTTCCTCCAATAATGTATAAGTACCGATTGGAAGTTTCTCCACATAATGGGGTTGATCACCAGACGTCCAGCTTTCCATAACTTCTTGGTTTTCATTAAGGATATACAGCTTCGCACCTTTGACCTCGCTGCTTCCATCTGTCATATCCACCTTACTGATCAGAATTTTTGTTGTATCGTCCTGCATTTCTACTTTCTGTATATCTGCAGTATTTTCTACTACAAACGTAATGGATTCTGCAGTTGCATAACCATCAGCAGGAATTGTCTCTGTTAATGTATATTTCTTTCCAACTTCCAGTTCCTTAATGATGTGTGGTGTGCTTCCGGATGTCCACTCATCCACAACGTTTCCCTCTGAATCAGATACTTTCAGTTTTGCACCTGGTAATTCTTCCCCTGTTGTAATATCTGATTTTGTGATTTCAAAAGTAGTTGGCTCATCTTCATAAGTGAACTCAAAGGATACTTCTGTAACCTCTTCTCCCGCATAAGTAAAATCAAATTCCTTGATTTCTTCTGTTGTTACAAATCCTGCAGGAGCCTGCACTTCTTTTACATAATAGCTTCCATTGATTGGAAGATCTGCCGTAAATACAATTCTTCCATCCTGATCCGTAGTTTTCTGCTCGATCATGGTATCTGCTTTCAGGATCACTTCGCCTTCTGCATTTAAAATATCATTCTTTGTATAAAGTGCAAATACTCCGCCTTCCAGAACACGGTCTGTATTTTTTTCTTTCTTAACTACAGTTACTTTTGCTTTCTGGCGGTTATTCTGCCAGTCCTCATCATAAGTCACAACCGGAGTATTCTGATCACGATAAGTCAGATCAACCTCTCTGATTTCCCCATCCAGAACATATCCATCTGCAGTTTCTTTTTCTTTTACATAGTATTTTCCTAAAGGAAGATCTTCTGATCTTGCATATCCAAGAGCGTCTGTCGTAATTGTTGCTACCAGTTCATCCTTTTTATAATAATCACTGCTTTCCCCATCTGCAGCCTTGATGTCTTCCGCTGCATAAATTTCAAAAGTAACATCTTTCAAAGAACCTGTAACATAGCCAAATGCTGCGTCCATGCCGCCTGCCAGCATATCTTTCCAGGTAACTTCTTTGACAAATTCACCTTTTTTATTGAGGATGATTCGTCCAACCGGAACAGCATCCTTCATTTCTACTTTTTGAACATCTGCAGTATCAGAAACTGTAATTTTCACTTCCTCTGCCTGCAGATAACCATATGGTGCAAACTCTTCCCGAAATGTGTAGGTTTTTCCCACATGGAGTCTTTTTATTACATGAGCTTTTCCTTTTACAGAAGTCCATTTTTCTACTTCTTTTCCGTCTGAATCCAGAACCGTCAGTGTTGCTCCGTCAAGTTCCACACCTGTTGTAATATCTGATTTCGTAAATTCAGTTGTTGTCGGCGCATTCCTAAAAACAGTTTCCAGTTTTACTGTTTTTACTTCCTGTCCCTGATATTTCGCAGTCACCTCAATCTGCTCATCCGAAGATACAAAACCATCTGGGGCTGCCAGTTCTTTCACATAATAAGTTCCAAATGGCAGATCCTGCTCAAAAACAGCTTTTCCATCTTCGCCTGTTACCGCTTTTGTAAGCAGTTCGTCTGCTTTTACCAGCACCTTGTCCCCTGCTTTTATATCCTCTTTTGCGTAAAGACCAAACTCTGCTCCAGAAAGCCCTTTCTCATTTTCAGCATCTTTTTTCACAACTGACACTTCTACTTTCTGGCGATCATTTATAAACTCTGCACTCTGTGAGATCACTGGTGTATCCTGGTCTGCATAGACGAAAGAAATTTTCTGTTCTTCTTCATTTAATACAAATCCCTCTGGTGCAGTCTTTTCTACCACTTTGTATTCTCCTAAAGGCAGATTATCAAGATCTGCTTTTCCGGATTCATCCGTTGTCAGTTCTGCAACTTTTGCACCCTTTGCATATTCCAGGATTCTTTTTCCTGTGTCATCTTTCTGGAAATCAGCTGTATAAATATCCTCTGCAGCATACACTTCATATACTGCACCGGAAAGGTTCTGAACTTCATACTTAAAATCATTCTTATAGGTCGAAAGAACCTCTCCTTTTTTCTGTACAGTGAGTTTTCCTTTCACCGGATGATTCTCATATACAACTTCAATGATTGCATCACCTGATACCGGATCAGTCTGATACAGCGTATTGGTGTCCACCTGTATTTCGACATAATTTTTGTTAATGGTATAACCGTCCGGTGCTGTTACCTCTTCGATTCTGTAATGACCGATTTTTAAATTCTGCGGCAAGATCAGATATCCGTCTATATCTGTGAAATAAGAGGTATGTGTAACGGTTGTCGGGTATGTAGTTACCTGCTCTACATATTTTTCATGATCCAGATCATAAATTTTAAACTCTGTTCCCGGAATTAAAACTGATTTTTTAGTCTCATCATCCTGTTTGATGATTTTCAGTTTTGCAGAAAATTCTTTATCCAAAAGAACTCTCCATGTCTGCGGCTCTGTTGGTTTATTCTCTGTAATCCTGACAATAAAATCATCTACAGGTTTGTAATTATGGGGTGTTGTAGTTTCTCTCACCAGATATGTTCCATATGGAATTGCAATGGATTTTACATAGCCTTTCTCATTTGTAAAAATTTCCGTTGCTCCATTTTCACCGATCACAACCGGCTCTGCAGAGGAAAAATCATAATTTTCATCCTCTTTTACCACCAAAGAAGATACCAGATATGCACTAAATCCAGCTCCGGATAATAATGCAGCATCTGTATCTCCATTATTGGCAGCTTTAATAAGTTCAAACGGCTGTTTTTTTACAGTTTCCAGCGAAATACATTCTTTTTCTACAACCGCTGTCAGATCACCTTCATCACTGCATACAAGGTCATATTCATTCTCATCTGTCAGATATCCTACGGAAGGGGTAATTTCCTTGATATAATACTCTCCAAGATAAAGATTCTCTATCCTTGCTTTTCCCTCTTTATCTGTGGTCAGCGTACCAATTTGGCTTCCTGCTTTATAAATAACACCGGTTTTTCCATCTGGATGGGTAATATCGTTTCTTGCATAAAGTCCATACACCGCATTTTTCAGGGAAGCATCTCCCTGTGCCTTATTTTCTTTTGTCTCGGCATCTTTTTTATTCAAAGAGATTGCAGCACTGACCCTGTCATTCACAAAAGTATGACTGAAAGAAATTTTTGCCTGTTCATCATTGGTATAACTGAACTGGAAAGAATAAGTATCTTTCTCATTTCTGACATAACCAGCCGGAGCCTGGACTTCTTTTACATAATAAGAAAATCCCACTGGAAGATCTGCTTTAAATGCTGCTTTTCCATCAGTACCAGTAATTGCAGTCTCAATCAGAGCATCTTTTTTTACTGCTACTTTTCCATCCACAGTTTTCATATCCTGCGCTGCAAACAGAGCAAAATGCCCTCCGGATAGTGTATTTTCAGTATCTTTGTCTTTCTTTATCACTTGCACCACTGCTTTCTGACGGTCATTTGTAAAGGTAGTCTCTGAGAAAGCCGCTTCTGCAGTCTGCCCTGCATAAGAAATGGTTACTTTTTTTGTTTCTTTTGCATTATAAAAATTTTCCGGGGCCTGTGCTTCTGTTACATTATAGCTTCCAAGCGGAAGATTCTTTACCGTTACAGAACCGTTCTCACCTGTGATCAGATTTTTCGCTACTTCTGCGCCTTTTTTGTAAACTGTTTTTCCACCTGCTGTTACAATATCCTCGGCAGCATATACGTTATAAACAGCTCCTTTCTGACGGCGTTTCTCATACTGGAATGAAGTTCCATTTTCATCAGATACAGCTCCTACAAAAACTTCTCCCTCTTTATAAACGGTCAGATTTCCTTTCTGCTCTTTGTCCGTTACAGTCTGTTTGGTTGTACTGCCAACTACTAATTTCACTCCATACGAAGAAGCCTGGACAACATAACCTTCCGGTGCTGTAATCTCTTTTAAGTAAACAGTATCCTGTGTCTTGGTAAGAGTTACACGTGAAGAACCATTGCTGTCTGTTGGCGGCATTTTAGCAATCAGCTTTGTGCAGGCGTTATCACTATATACCCCATACACGGCTCCAGCTAGATTTTTTCCAGTATCTCCATCTTTCTTTGTAATTTCAATAACTGCTTCTTCCGGCCAGTCAACTGTAATCTGCAGGTCAGAGGAATCTGTATAGTAGCCAAAACCAATGTCCTGTGAACTCTCCAGTTTTAAAAGCATTGCATGGAAATCCAGGGGAAAATTGGAAGTGATCGCATACTTTCCTTTCAGACTGCCCATATTGGCTGTTGTAGCTACAAGATGAAATTTCTCTCCACCTTTTACAGTGACATTTCCAGATGCCGTCTTTCCTGTAGTTTCGTTGACAAGGCTCACACCATTTTCCAGATGAATGGTAATGGTAAATGCTTCATTTGCCTTCCAGGTAAAACTTTCTGTTTCCTTTCCCGTTGCATTAACGGAAAGTCCTGGAAGAAGTTTCATTGCTGTCGGATCAGGCATTTTAGCAAGAGCTGCTTTAATCTCTTTCAGCATATTTTTAGCGGTTGTAGAAAGCGCACCTCCAAATCCGGATTCGCCATCATATAAATAGTCAACCAGGTAATGCTGCATGGCTCTTGTCTCAGAACTGCATCCATATTTTTCCATAATGGATTTTACATTATATCCATTGAATGTATGTCCCCATCCTGGACCGCCATATCCATAGAATAAGGCTTTTCTCAAATATTTATCATCTCCGCCTTCATCCAGTTCAACCATATTTTTATATGTTGTCCCACTTGGAGGTGACTGCATGGAGTGCTGCATACAATACGCATTTACTGTATAAGTCTTTCCGCCTGCTTTGTAACGAACATATTTGTAGCTGTCATTTCCACCCTGTCCCATAACTGTATCAAACGGATGAAGCTGGCCATCTGAATAATAGTAATATTTATTTGCTTCAATATTTGTTGCATCATCCCATGGAGTATCGGTTGCAAGTAACATGATACCGTTTTCTGCCTGATCCATGGAAACACTTAGGTCAATGTCATCTGCTGGCATTTCAAAACTGAATTTATCCGATTCTTCGTGATAAGTCACCTCAGAATACAATAAATCTTCTGTATTCTCTGTCTGGTTTGCCTGTACTTTTGTTGTTCCTACTGCAATTAAGCTGCCTTGCGGCATATCTCCAGAAAAAACAACGGTTTCTCCTGGCTGATACTGTCCATCTTCATGATTCAGCTCAATATGAAATTCCTCTCCACGAACAATATTTACCTGATAATTTCCATCTGCATCTTCTGTTTTCTCTGTTCCATCTGTAAAAGAGTCGTCTGTCGCCTCTGGCATTTCTTCCGGATCTGTATCTGTAATTTCTTCAAATGTGCTGTCTGTATCCGGATTATCATCTATGGCAGGTTCTTCTGTTGAAACTTCCTCAGACGGGTTTTCCGGGATTGGTGTATCTATTGGCTCTTCCTCAACCGGAATTTCTGTCGGAGTTACTTCTTCATAGATTTCATCCTCTGACGGAATTTCTACATTTACCTCATTCTGCACAGGTTCTTCACTCTCTGCAGTGCCTATGGCTGGTTCCTCGCCTTCTGCTTCATTCTCATCTTCCTGGTTGCTTACAGATTCCTGATTCTCAGATTCAGCAACCTGCACCACCGCTTCCTTTACAATCAGCTTACGATTGATCTGATAAATTGGGTGGCCACTTACTGGCTCCACATAATAAACAGCTTTGTATGTATCTTCGTAATCTGTTGTAAAGTCCTGCTTTTCCTCATTTTTTGCCTCATGGAAAGTGATCTTCACCTTTTTTTCATCTGGTATTTCCAGTCCGGTAAAATCTTTCTCCACTTCAAAAATACTGCCTGTTTCCAGTTCCAGATCTTTTGCTTTTACCACCTCATCTGCATCAAGTTCATTTTTTACCTCTTCGTATAACGGTGGCTCTTCTGGCACTGGCACTACATCTGCCGCATAGGACAGTATTGGAGATAGAATTGTAGATAACACTGTAAGCATTGCCAAGAATCCCGACAAAAATCTTCTCATATTTTTTTTATTCTTCATTCTTTTTTCCTTTCTTCCGTTCCGGGAAAATCAACTGAAACTTTGGATTTCCGGTTTCTGAAACCTCCATCTTTATAGTTGCTTCATACTTCCTTTTTGTTTTCTCTGATACCAGATCTTTGAAATGCACCTGCTTCTCACTCAGCAGCTTCCTGACAGTTGCTTCATCAAGCGTTTTTCCCTGACTCTCAAAAAATCGGTTATTTTTCCATAAAGTAAAACTGCAATCACTTCCTGAACAATAATAATTTCTCTTTCCCACATAAACCTTATTGCCGCATCTAGGGCATTTTCCAATTTCTTTCCGACCATCTGAAAATAGTTTCTGGTATTCTTCCACTGGCTGTCCATTATCACTTACCAATTTGGAAACCATTTTTTCAATTTCGAAGAGAAATTCTTCTACATTTTTCTGGCCTCTGGAAATCAGTGTCAGATCATTTTCCAATTCTGCTGTAAGTTTTGGTGATTTGATCATTTCCGGAAGAATCCTGATCAGATTTCTTCCATCTGCTGTAGGTAATATCTGCTTCTTTTTACGCTCAATAAAGCCTTTCTCAATCAGTTTTTCAATAATCGCTGCCCTAGTAGCCGGAGTTCCAAGCCCTTTTCTCTCTGCGTCTTCTATCGTATCCGAGCTTCCAGCGTGTTCCATGGCACTAAGGAGCGTATCCTCCGTATAATGTTTCGGCGGTGCTGTAAAATGTTCACTAAATTTTACAACAACACATTCAAATACCTGTCCTATTTTTATATCTGGAAAATCACTTTCCTCCTCTTCTGGCTTTTCTGCATTTTTCCCATATGATTTAAAGAACCGTTCTTCCACTTCTTTCCATCCATATTGGAGAACATTCTTTCCAGATGCAGTAAACAGTTCTCCATGACAGGAAATTTCAGTCTTAATACTCTCATATATGTATTCCTGTTCCGATGCACATAATAACTTTGATGCAATCAGCATGAGAATTTCTTTTTCTCCACCTGGAAGTGCTTTTAAATCCGTGTTTGCAATTTCTACCGTTGGTATAATTGCATGATGATCTGATACCTTTTTGCTGTTTAAAAGTCTTTTTATCTCTGGTTCCGAACCCTTCATTGATATTTCTGGAAATACTCTATTTACCGCATCAATAACCAAAAACGCATTTTCTCCCATATCATCTGTAAGATATTGGCTATCCGTCCTTGGATACGTCACCAGTTTCTTCTCATAAAGGCTTTGGGTATAGTCCAAGGTTTGCTGTGCCGTAAATCCAAGAAGACGATTTGCTTCCCTCTGTAATGTGGTCAGATCATATAATTTCGGCGGCTGTACCTTTTTCTTCTCTTTCTTTACTGAAAGAATCTGTGCAGTTTCATCCTTCATATCCTCCATCATCTGAACGGCAGCACTTTTCTCTTTTATCCGGTTGCTTACAGCATCCAATCCATCCATCAGAAGATGAACCAGATAATACTTCTCTTTCTGGAAGTTCTCGATGCTCTTTTCCCGTTCCACCAGCATTGCAAGTGTAGGTGTCTGCACTCGTCCTACAATCAACCGATGGTGGTACAGCACCGTAAACAGTCTGGTGGCATTAATTCCCACCAGCCAGTCTGCTTCACTTCTCGCCACCGCAGAATAATAAAGATTATCATATTCATGTCCATCTTTCATCTGCTGAAATCCTTCCAGAATTGCTTTTTCCTCCATGGAAGAAATCCACAGTCTTTTAAAGGGAAGTTTACATTCTGCCTGGTTATATACCAGACGGAAAATCAACTCCCCTTCTCTTCCTGCATCTGTTGCACATATAATTTCTGTGACATCTGCTCTGTGAAGCAGTTCCTTTAAAATCTGAAACTGCCCTTTGGTACTTTCTTTAATCTGATATTTCCAATTCTCCGGGATCATGGGAAGTGTCTCATATCTCCATGCTTTCCAGTCATCCCGGTACTGATCTGCACTGGCCAGTTCAATCAAATGCCCAATACACCAGGAAACCAGATACTCTTTTCCTTCCAGGTAGCCATCTTTTACGTTTGTGGCATGAAGCACCTTCGCAATGTTTCTGGCTACGCTGGGTTTTTCCGCAATTACAAGCTGCAATTTTCTATCTCCTTTCTGCACCTGTCGCTGTAATTAAGTGAAACAAAGTTATTCCTCTGATTCTTCGTCTTCTACTTCACCTTCCATTTCATATTCTTCTAATTCTTCATCATCCTCACGAATTGTATCTTCTTCCTCCTCATCGTCGTCCTCGTCCTCTTCATAATCAAAAGAAGTATTTCTTCCTTTCATAAATTTCCAATAATAGTAAGCACCACAAACTCCTGCAAGAACCAGCAGCATTAATAAAATCGTGCCGGAATTATTGCTTTTCTTCTCAGGTTCTTCCTTTTCTTCCGGTATGATCGTAACTTCTGGTTCCGGTGTCTCTGTGATCTTCTCTGTTTCAAGTGGCAGTGCGGATTCTGCAATAGCCTGGTTCTGTGGAAGTGTGACCATGTTGGTATCCGTAAAGTTCAACAGATCATTTTCGCCTACCTCCGTAAGAAGATAAACATTTTCATCCGTTTTATCCTTATCTACGATCAGATAAAAAACCTTATCACTTTTTGTCTTGATCGTATAAAATTCCTTTCCCCCTTTGTCCTGAACTGTTCCTGTTGTCATGCCGGAAGCAGAGCTTTCTCCCTGCACCCGTCCGGTATCTGCTTCTGTATCCGTTTCATTTCCTGTGTTTTCTGGTTCTGTTGGTGCAGTAGCAGTCTCGTTCGTTGTCTGATGTTCCGTTACGGTTGCCGTAGCACTGGTGGGCTTACTTGCAGTTCCATCGGCTGGCAAAGAAGCTGCATTCTGCTCCGTTCCGGAAACCTCTGTATTCTCTTTTACTGCATCTGGATTTTCATAATAAGGGTTTCCTACTTTATATATCTCTGACATATTTCCTGCTTTGTCTTTTGCCTGCAGGGTAAAGTATTCATAGGAAGTATCCGCTTTTTGCAAACGGACATTTAATGTATTATTCGTCAGTTCTGTGAATTCATTTCCATTGACATACAAAGCAGCAATTCCCGATTCCGCATCAACTCCCTGCACAATCAGTATCCCATTCTTCGCAGCCGCAATAATAGTTGGTTTGGTTTTATCAAAACACTCTATGTAACGATTCTGCTCATAAGTATTTCCATTCTGATCGGTAACTCTCACATAAACACTACAATTAGAAGAGATGGATACTTCCATATTTCCGGTTATGTCTGACCATCCTCCATTTTCTGAAAGTCTTGCTTCTACTTTTGCAATAGAAAAAGCACCTGTATTCTTTGTATCTTCCACTTGAATTTTTACGGTTGCCGTATCTGTCTGCCAGCCTTCGGGTTCTGTAAAGGTAATCCCTACTTCCGGTGTTTCCGTCACATCATTTCCTGCATCTTCCTGTGCCTGTTCCACTGGATCTGCAAGAATTTCAGCTTCTGATCCATCTGAAAAATCAACATCTTCCGGGCTGCTTTCTTCTGATGATTCCACTTCTACATTATCTGCCCATACAGTCAGACTTCCGGGTGAACTATAAAAGAAAGCTCCTGCCGGAAGTCCTGCTAACGTAGCTGCGGTTAAAAATACAGCTGCTCTTTTATGAAATTTCTTCATTTTCTGTCTGCTCCTTTTCTCTGGTTTCCAATATCTTTTTTTGTTCCTCCTTGCTGATATCAATCATCAACTGAAGTTCCTCTGCGGAAACTCCATTGCTTCGGATAATTTTCAGATACTCCATATCCTCTGCCTGTTTCTTCTGTTCTTCCAGATCCCTTGCTTTTTTCTGTAGCTTTTCAATCTTAGCGTAGGTTCTGGCAAGTTCTTCTTTTATTCGTTCAATGTTCAAATACGCCCCTCCTTATGGCCTGCCAAAAGCATAAAAATGAGACTGCCAGTATGCAGAATTAATGGACGTATACTGAATTGGATTTCCACAATGGATCATCTGTCCATCTCCGGCATAAATTCCTACGTGGGTAACCGGCTCTCCCGCATCATACGTCCCAGTGAAAAAGATAATATCTCCTGGCCTTGCTTCTTCTGGTGATACAGGCATACAAATGTCATAAATTCCCTGTGCAGTAAGTCTTCCCATATTGCAGACACCCGAATTGGTAAACACATAGCTTACAAAACCAGAACAGTCAAAAGAAGTCTCCGGGCTGGAACCGCCCCATACATACGGCATACCAAGATATTTGTCTGCTTCCGCAAATAATCTCCGCACAGTCTCATCATCATAACTGCCGCCTCCACCATACAGCCCGCTATCTCCGGTACTGATATAAAAAACAGGATTATAATATTCCCCATCTTTGACCAGTTCCAAATATAACTGGCTTCCGGTTGCACTTCCTGTACTTCCCGTTGTACCAATTACAGTATCTGTTGTTACTTCCTGACCATTTACTACCGAAATGCTCTGCAGATAAGCGTATTTAATCTGCACACCTTTTTTATCCTGCGTAACTACATAATTTCCAAAAGTTCCGCTATATCCTACATCTACAAAAAAACCATTCATCGCTGACTTCACTTCTGTTCCCTGTCGTACATTAACCGTCACACCTCTGTGAAGTTGTGTCTGCCCGGTTCCATTATTTACAGAATACCCATAATAGGTACTGATATAGGCATACCAGTTTAACTCAACCGGAGTTTTATATATCTGTAAATTTCCTCTGTTGGAATAGACCTCTTCATAAATTTCCTGCTCATCCTCTTCCATTCTGGACAGAATAACACTTCTAAGCGGTTTTGCCTGAACAGAAACATTCAGTACATCTGCAGTTACTGTACGGGTAACTTCCACAGAGTTCTGATTGCCCTCTGCCAGAAAACATTCCCAAATCTGATGACCATGTGCCTCAGCTACTGCGTGATTATCATAATAAACATCAAACTGGACACCATACTGGGCAAAGTTTCCAGTATCTTCTACGGTGTACTCAATCCCATTCATCACTACTTTCGTCCCCATTGGAAGAAATGGGTTTGCAGCATCAACCGCAAGCGTATGATTAGCCTGTGGCATTGCCCCTGAAGCAGTTGGTCCTCCACTCCACACGCCACAGCAGATGGGACAGTTACAGTATCCACTGGTCACAACATTTCCCAATGACTGCCCTACCTGTATTGTAGATGTTTCCTGCCGGGTTTCACTTTTTTCTTCTACGGTGATTCCGTACTGTAAAGAAAAAATTGTTTCCAGTTCTCCTTTTATCTCATCAAACTTAAAATCCCCATACCTGGCAGTCAGATAACTGATCAATGTATGGGGATCATGGCCGATTTCACCAATGTTATATCTGTATTCATCTTTTCCTGGATACCGGGCTTCCATCTGGTTTATTTTCTGTTGAAGACTGGCTTCCAACTGCGTATAATACAACTCTGCTTTTTCAATTTCGTCCGGATCCGCAATGTAACTGGAAGCGATTACCGTAGAAATTCCATTAGAAAACATAGCCGAACAGGAAGCAAATCCTGTCATTACGGAAAGAAGCAAAATCAATAACAACCCCATTGAGATCAGAGTAGTTACATTTCTTACAAATACTTCCTGTGCCTTTCTTGCAATTTTAGTAGCAAGATTTACTGACCGGATTGAGGTGTCTTTTGTTTCTTTTGCAATCTTCCCAGCCCGGTATGCCATCTGATACTCTCGCTTAATCCTCTGCTTCTGTATTAATTTTCTGATCAGCTTTTTCTGCATCTCTGGATGTTCTTCCAGATATTTCTGATATTGATACCTGGATGCACTCTTCCAGGCTCTTTGCTCTAAACGGTTTTCTTTATGTATCTGACTGCGGTTCTTCCGGATATTTCTACTGCTATGTTCCTGTAATATCCACTCACCTGAACGCACCAGCTTATGTGCTGCATCTACAGCACTGTTTTCCTCTTCGTCTTCGCCTGCTTTCTGATATACTGCATTTTTTAATGCTTTCTTTGGAACAGAAGACAAGGTTTTCTTTTTACCATCCGTTTTCCCTGTTTTTTTGTCGAAATATAAATGGTACTTTACCTTTGCTTTCTGTTCCTCATTTGTTTTCTTGGTATAAACAGAATCTTTCGGAATTTTGTTCTGCCTCTCAGCTTCCTGTTTTCTTGCAGCCTTATCCACTTCCTGATAAGTTTTTATTGTTTTTCGGCTATATTTCTGCTTTCCTTTTTTTCGGTTTGTAGAAACATCATTCTTCTCTGCCTGAAAATGTCCTCCATCTGTTTCAGCCGAAGTTTTCTTTTCTTTCTTCAGACTTCCATCTGTCTCTAGTTTTCCAAACTGCAGTCTCTGCTGTTTCTTTTTCTGTCGCTGATACTGGCTCCTGTGTTTTTCTTTGCGCTCACGTATTTCTACCGCTGAATCCACAGATACACCTGCAGGCTTGTCCCGGTATCTGTACCGTCCCTGTGTTTTTCGTTTTCCCGGAGGACTGTTTGCAGCCTCTTCTTTTTTGGCAGGATTTCCCTCCTGAACTTTTTCGGAAAATTGTTTCTTTTCAGCTTTTTTATGAGAGTTTTTCTTCTTTTCAGAAGTAATAAATGCCTGTTCTACATCCTTCTGTTTATAAGGCAACTCCTGATCGCTGTTTGTAACTTTTCTGGTCTCCTTTGTTGCAAGATTTTCCTCAACCAGACCATTTCTGGTCATACGGCTGACTTTCTTCTCTTTCGCCGTATATTTTTGTTTTCCCAATATACCTCACCTCTGCTTTTTTGTCCGTTAAGTCTGAATCTCATCCGGTTTAGTACTCATCAAAGCATAGGTTCTGGTATCCTGCGGATATCTGTCTGCAAAAGGTATGATTACATTTCCGTAAAAAAGCAGCCCTTCTCCTGCATTACTGTTATTTACAAAAGAAATCTGATGCTTGGAAATATTCAATTTCTCCGCAAGGATCTTCTGATCCCCGCTGTGCTGATTTAACATCAGGATAAAATCACTGTTTCCCACAATACTTTCTACTGCCAGAGAGCCAAGAAAATCTGTTACATTCTGGCTGATTCCTGTAATGATTCCACCCCACTTACGAAATCTCTTCCACATTTCAATAGAATAATTAGCAGTCTGTGGCTGGTTCAGCAAAAGGTGAAATTCATCCACATAATAACGGGTTGATTTCCTGCGGCTGCGGTTCTGTGATACTCTTGTCCAAACCATATGCTGGACAATCAACATCCCTGCTTTTCGTAGTGTGGTTCCAAGTTCCCGGATATCAAAGCATACCACTCTGTTCTGCGTATCGACATTACTTCGATAGTTAAATACATTCTGCGATCCTGTTACATACAACTGCAGACTGTTGGCAATGTTCTGTGCTGCTGGTTTATCTGGTGCATAAAAGTTCAGACGTTCATAGAAATCCTGCAAAGTCGGCATATTTTCCGGTTTTGGATCATTGTAAAGATATTTTTTATAAATGTCTTTTACACACAGGTCAATCATGGAAACCTCATCACCATTTAATTCTGCATTTTGAGGTTTCTTCATAATAACCTCGCAGAAAGATGTGATAAACTCTGCTTTATCAGCAATAATGGTATCAATATCCTCCACATCGCCATTAATCCTGTATTTCTCCGGATGATAAATAACATCCAGGTTCACTTCCATAGGATTGATGTAATCATTACTTTTTGCACTGATTTTAATAACTTCACCATTTAAGGCATTTACCAGCGGAAAATATTCTCCCTCCGGGTCACAGATAATAATGTCATCGTCTGTAATCAGGAAAACATTGAGAATTTCTCTTTTCGTTGCAAAACTCTTACCGGAACCAGGAGTACCCAAAATCAGGCCGTTAGGTGTTTTCAATCGTTTCCGATCCACCATAATGAGATTGTTTGACAGTGCATTTAAGCCATAGTAAAGAGCTTCACCGCCTTGGAAAAGTTCCTGTGTAGTAAACGGAACAAAGATTGCTGTAGAAGTCGTAGTCATAATTCTCTGTATTCCAGTCTGGTTCATTCCCAGTGGCAGTGATGCCACAAGTCCCTGTTCCTGCTGATATTGAATTCTCCGTATATTGCAATTATATTTCTGGGCGATTCCTGCAGTCTGATACACAATATTGTCCAGTTTTCTCTTATTGTCCGCTGTATTCATCAGCAAAAAAGTAAGTTCAAAAAGTTTCTCATTCCTGGACTGGATTTCATTGAGCAATCCCTCCACATCCTCTCCGTATGTAGAAATGTCCGTTGGAATAATATCCATATCATATCCGCTTCTGACCGCTTTCTTCTGTTCTTCAATTTTCATTTTCTGAATATTTGACAGCGTACTTTTCAGGCTTTTAATAGCTGCCTTGGGATCAATTGGACGCAGGTGCATATTGATGATAAGATTCTCTTCCAGATCCAGCAGATCTGCCAGCAGTTTATCCGTAAGTTCTGGTGATGTAATCTGTAAATATGACACGCATCCAAAAGTCTGTCCCATCCGAAAATAGCTGTCATTACGAAAATCAAATCCGGTAGGTGCAATAAAGTCTTTTGTCTGCAGACCTGTTTTTGCAACCATCCCATAATGGAAATGGAAAGATTCTTTTGTGTCCATATTCATCACATCATGCAGAATTTTCAGACGTTCTACTCCATTTAAAGGCTCTGCCATGGCTCCCATCACCTTAAAATTATTCAACACACTGGCTTCAATTCTCTCCAGCCTGGATTTTGCATTTCGCAGATTATCCGCTTTAATGGAAAATGTGATATATTTTGTTTTTACAAGCCCGTTATTTCCTTTGGAAAGCTGCATTTTCAACATATCCGAATATTCTTTCCGGATATCATTGAAACAGTCATCCTGCTCTGGAATATCAATATTTTTTGCATACTCATCAAAATTCACCTGTTGATTAAGAAATGTAATTTGTACCTCAACAGAGCTGTCAAATGAATTCAGGAACTCACAATAGTTCTCAAAAATAGCCGCTTTATCATCATTCTGCGCTAACTGGTAATTTATATCGTAGAACTGCACCATTTTTGAATAATAGTTATCATCCGTTCTGCAGATACCATCCTTATATATTTCCTTATATGGAATCGTATCCTGCGCTGTAAAAGGCTTCCTCTTCTTCTGATTCTCCGCTTTTATCATCCGAAGTTCTTTCAGACGCTTTTTTTCCTCTTTCGTAAGTCCGGTTTTCTGTTTCTTATTTTTTTCGGTCTGCTTTTTTAAAGAAATGGAACGGATTTCTCGCTTCCCTGGCTTCTTTTGCCTTTTTCTCAAGCCATGCACCCTCTTTCTCTAATTTATCGTACTCTATAATCCGGTCATATAAGTTTTGGGAACGATAGACCCTGATTCCAGGTCTTAAAAATTTCTGCCGGATAATGTGAAGCAATATTTTCTCTGCTGGAAATCCATCCTTTTCATACATTGCAAAAAAGAAAAATGGCAGCATCACTATGATCATAAGCGTTGCTGCCACATCTGTTCCCATTCCTGCTTTTGTCAGCAAATAGACCGGAACACCACAAATTCCTGCCAGAGAAAAACATATAATTTGTCTTTTAGTTAAATTCAGTGCTAATTTTGTCTTTATTTTTGAAAAATCTTTCGGCACTGGAACATATGCCATATTCTTGTTTCCTCCTAATGTGCATTGAAGATTGATTTTGCCAGGGAACTGGTCTTAAACAGGCTGAAACATAAAATAACTGTATATGCTGCAACTGACCAGATAGCTGTATGAAGATTATCCGCAACTGTAATAGCATTTACCAGAACTGCATAAATCGCAACACATACCATCATAAAAAATCCCTGGAATCCCAACGCTAATAATGCCTTCACGTAATTATTTCCAATACTTCCCCATTCCCTGTTCGTAAATGTTGAAAACGGAATAGGTGCCACAGAGACATAAAGATATATTTCTATCATTCGTCCATATAAAATGACGGTAATCAGGACTGATATGATTTTTAGGCATAAACTGACTAGCATCGTTTCCAGACCAAGCCCCAGTAATTCTCCGATTCCCATATCTTCAATCTGCGTTTCAAGAAGTGTTTTCAATGCTTCTGTAACATCAATAGATGCAGAACCGGTTATCATACCGCCAGCATTAGATACCACATGATTCGCTACATCAAAAATTGCCATCGCAATATCAAAAGTATGAGTAACCAGATATACCGCTACCCACATCTTGAAAATGTATTTGAAAAACATAAACGTATCCGTATCGTGCATATTGTTTTTTTCCATAATCATGGAAATCAGCTCATAACACAGTACAAATGTAATAATCATCCCCGCAATGGGGACAATGACATTATCCGACAGATTTTTTATCATGGAAAAAATGCCACTGTTCCAATTTTGGGGTGTTTTCCCAACCTCTGTAGCAATCGTTTCTACTTTGGTATTTACATCGGTGAACATGGTATCCAGGTTTGATGTGATCCAGCCTGTTAGCAGATCCTTTATGAACTCTGTTATTTTTTCGGTTATTCCACCCATTTATTTATCCAAACAAAGTTGCAAGCTGTGGAATCAGGTTTATTCCAATCAGTACGATGCCACCGCCCGCCATCAACTGTTTTATCCCCAATTAGGTGTAAAATTCTGCTCGATGGCGGGCGGCGGCGTACAAAAATCTATATGGTGTTTTTAAGAGAACCATCCAGGCGGGACAGGTCAGGCAGTGACCTGTTCCACCTCCGGGATGGGTTTGAGATTAAAATGAATTTCGATAGAAATGTGTCTTGTTTTATCTTCGTCAATGCGCTCATGCACGACGATTTCTTTGATTAAGCGGTTAAGGGTGGCTGCATCCAGCTCTGTGATGTTGGCGTATTCCTGAATGGCTTCCACCCATTGTTTTGCATCATTGGCAAGCTGGACTTCATCGGACAGCCGCTTTCTGCCCTCGGACACTTTTGTTTTAAGCTCCGTCTGCTCGGTCTGCGTCTTTTCCAGCATGGTGTTGAAGTTCTGCTCACTGATACGCCCTGCAATCATATCCTCATAAAGCCGCATTACCATTTTGTCCAGAACCTCAATCCGTTCCTCGTCCCTTGTAAGGGAGCGTTCCATTGCTTCCCGCTGTTCCCGCTGCTCGGCTTCACAGGTATTGGTCAGGCGGTCGGCAACCGCTTCTCCGTCCATCAGGGCAGCTCTGGCACATTCCCGGATTTTCCGCAGCACATGACTGTAAAGGGTGTCATAATCAATCCGGTGCTGGGTGCAGTGGTTCTTTCCAAAGGCATTGTAGGTCTTGCAGGAGTAAATCCGCTGGGGATGTTTTGCGTTTGTGTAGCGTATCGTCAGCGACTTCCCACACTCGCCGCATTTTATCAGTCCGGCAAACAGGCTGATTTCATTGGTCTGCCCCGGACGCTGGCGGGATTTCAGCTTGTTCTGCACAATATCAAAGCTCATGCGGTCAATCAGCGGTTCGTGCTGTCCCTCAACCACAACCCAGTCCTCCGGTTTCTTTTCCCCAATCGTGCCGATTTTGAAGCGGTAGTCTTTTTTCTGGGAAGCAATCGCCCCGGTGTAGACGGGATTCATCAAAAGGTCTTTGATAACGGAGAAGTCCCACATATACCGCCCGTTTTCCGGGTCTTTCTTTTCCCATTTGGTGCGGGTATTGCGAAGCCCCCGTTCCCGGTTCCACCATGTGGGGCAGGGGATTTTTTCTTCCTCCAGCCGTCTGCGGATATAGTTCGGACCATGACCGTTTAGGGCATATCCGAAAATCAGCCGCACAATCGGGGCGGTTTCCTCGTCAATGAGCAGATGGTTTTTGTCCTCCGGGTCTTTCCGATACCCAAACGGGGCAAGACACCCGGTAAACTGTCCTTTCTGCGCTTTCAGAAGATAAGAGGAATGGACTTTCTTGGAAATATCCTTGCTGTACATCTCGTTCAGGATATTCTTGAACGGGGCAATGTCGTTGTTATCCCGTAAGGTGTCGATACCGTCATTCATGGCGATATAGCGCACCCCGTTTCTTGGGAAAAAGTCCTCAATCAAATGCCCGGTTTGCAGATAGTTACGCCCCAGTCGGCTGAGGTCTTTCGTGATAACAAGGTTGATTTGCCTGCGCTCAATGGATCTCAACATTCTCTGTAAATCAGGACGCTCCATATTAAGACCTGTGAAGCCATCGTCCTGATAGACTGCCACAACCTCCCATCCCTGCTTTTCGCAGTATTTTTCCAGCATATCACGCTGGTTTGCGATACTGGCACTTTCGCCTTGCAGGTCATCGTCCTTTGACAGTCTGCAATAGACCGCTGCACGATAGCCCCCGGCAAGTGCCGAACCGATTGTTCTGTATTCCATTTCGTTCATCATAGCCATTTACCCACACAATCCAGACGGTATCCGGCTCTTTTGAACCTCATCTTCATTATACTTCAATTCTTTCTTTTTAGCAAGATATTCTTTTGTATTTGTCTTGCCGTATTTCTGGGAAATCAGGCTGACGAACACATCGGTGGCGTCCAGCTCCCCGTCAAATACAGTGGTCACATGAATCTCTGTTTTGTTTTTTGCCATAGGCAGTTATCCTCCATACATGAAAATAGCCAGACAGAGGGTGTCGGCAACGAAGTCCGGCAACGGGCTTCAAAAGACCTTGCAAACAATCTCAATCTGGCGGTGGTTACTATTTATACTTTTCTTTTATTTTTCTGTTGTTTTGGTTGTCATAGGGGAGAAAAGCCCGCAGTTATGGGTTTTTCCCCGGCAACCGGCTCGGCAACGGGATAGCAACGAAGTCGGCAACGGGCTGTCATTTTCAGAATGGAAGCTCCATCTGCTCCGTGACCTCCACAAAACCGTCCATAGATTTTTCGGGCGGGTTGTCGGTGTCCGTTGCCGGGATTTCACGCTCCCAGCCCTTTTGTCTGCCATATTCCGCAAACATTCTTGGATTGGAAAAGTAGTTCCACCCGGTAATGCACTGGTTCATTATCTCGTTGATTTCCCGGATTTCCCATTGCTTCGGCTCGTCAAAGGTGTGATTTAAGGCTTCCTTGTAGAGCTGCTTGGAACAGATCGTTTCCCCGGTGTACTTATCAAGGTAAGCCTGTATCATCCCGGCTTTGGTGTCCTCCGGCATAAAATCCCGCTGGTGTTCTTTGAGATACCGCTGCATGGCTGGGCTGAATGACAGCTTGTACCTGCCGCTTCGGTAAATCTCCATTGCTTCCGCCCACATCTGGCTGATATAGGCTCTGGAAGCGGCTTCGTCCTCCAAAATGTGAACCTCGGCTTGCTCCGGGTACACCATGACCGGGATAAATCGGCGGTTGCCGGAACGGTCAAGGGGGAGAAAGTCAAGGGCGTTGGAAGTACCGCCGAACACGCACTGACGGGGACGGTCTGCCGGGTGGGTTTCATAGGGTATCTTATAAACCTCTTTCTGTCGGCTTAGAAAAGACTTGATTTCCTCAATGCTCTTGGCATTGGCGGTTGCCATCATTTCCGACATTTCAATTATCCAGTGACCTTGCAGCTTGCGGTACACGTTATCATCGTCCAGCTTCCGCAAATCATCGGAAAACCACTCGTCCCGGACTGCCAGCAGACGGAAGAAGGTGGACTTGCCAGCCCCCTGACCGCCTACCAGACACAGCATGATTTCAAACTTGCTTCCGGGCTTAAATGCCCTTGTAATCGCCCCCAAAAGAAACAGCTTTAGGGCTTCATAGGTGTAATCGTCCACATCCGCCCCCAGAAAGTGCCGCAGACAGAAGCGGATGCGCTCCGTCCCGTCCCATGCAAGGCTGTTCAGAAAATCCCGGATGGGGTGGTACTTATTCTCATTCGCCACAATCCCGATGGCGGTTTCAATCTTTTTCTCACTGGTCAGCCCGTAGGTTTCCTCCAGATAGAGAAGCAGATACTTCATGTCTGTATCGGTCAGGGCTGTGCTTTCTCTGTGAAAACCGATGGGCTTTATGATGTCCTTTCGGTCGGTCAGGATGTTATAGGCGATTGCCCCGGCAAGCACCGGGTCACGCTGGAATACGGTCAGGCAGTTCCGTATGCTCTGGCGGACACCGCCTTTCTCGGTGGTTTCCAGAGTTGCCTTTACTTCCTCAACGCTCTGGGGCGGCTGCATGGCGTTCATGGTGTTTTTTAGTTCTTGCTGCGTCTGCGGCGGCAAGCTCTGCCATTCGCTGTTCAAGCTGTATCACATCCTTTCCATGTTCCGTAATCAGTGAAGCGATTTCCTCCGTATCCCCAAACAGCAGCACATCCAGCAGATATTCCACATGGGCTTGCTTCTGCAAGGCTTCCACGAACCGGGGATGAAACGCTTCCTCCGGGGAGTGCGGGGCATAGTCGGTTTTCCATACCCGTAAGAGGTGTAGATAATCGGCAAGGACACGGAAGCAATGTGCCTTTGCTTCCCGGAACTGTTCTTCCGGGGATTTCTGCCGGGGCTTGGGCTTCCTTGCCCTGCCCGGTGGCTTCCAGTCCTCATAGGCAAGCCCGAAGTCACTCGCCAACTGTGCGGCGGCTTCCTTTTTCCCCAGCCCGTACAGGGCAGCTACAAAATCAATCACATCCCCATCTGCACCACATCCGAAGCAGTGGAAACGCTTGTCCAGCTTCATGCTGGGGGTCTTATCGTTGTGGAACGGGCAGCAAGCCATCCCGTTTCTGTTTACCCGGATTCCGTAATGCTCCGCAGCCTGTCTTGTCGTAACGGACTGCTTCACAGCTTCAAATACATTCAAATCAATTCCTCCTTGTAAAAAGAAAAGGCACTTATCATTCTCAATCTGAAAATGGCAAGTGCCTGTTAAAGTTCCATATCCTGTTGTTTGTGTTTCGTCTGCGCCGGGGCGTTTTTCTGTGCTCTCTTCTCGTCAGCCTTATCCTGCAAGACTTCTTTGAGGGGCTGCTTCTTGGGCGGCTCTTTGCTTTCCTCTGTGCCGGGTGTGGCTTTCCGTACCCAGTAGCGGATGTCCCACAGCTTCTTCAAATCTTCCTGCACCTCGGTCAACGGTACTTTCAAGTCTGCGATTTCGTCCACAAGCTTCGCCTGTTCCTGCAAAAGCTCCTTTTTCGTGCTGTCCTTATCGTCCGGGTGCTTGGCAAGGTAGGCACTGGCTTTCTCAAACCGGGCAACCTCCGGGTGTTCCAGCTTGAATTTTTCCTTAGTTTTCTTGAAAAATATCTTCTGGTATTTCTCATAAACGGGCTTACATTCCTTACAGTCCGTCCGGGCGGCAAGGATAGCGTCAATCACGTTGCTGCGGGTTTCCTTTGGCTTCATCTGCTTTCGGTAGTCGGCGGCAGATTTCCCGGACGTTTCTATAAAGTTTTCCAAATCCTCCACGGTGGAAAGTCCCTTTCTCTGGAGATAGGACAGGGCTTCGCTGACTGCCTTTAAGTCTTTGGAAGTCCCCCGGCTTTGTCCCGCCCGTGTCCAGCTGCTCCGTTCTGCCTTTCGTATCTCCATATACTTCATCAGCAGATTGGGAAGAAAGACCGCTTCCTCCGCAGCTTTTTGGGCAAGCAGTTCATTCCGCTTTTCGCTAAGCTCCGCAATCCAGCCTTTGAGATTTTTAATAAGCTGCCGGATGGACTTCATCAAACTATTGGCGGCTTTGATTTCTCGGTTCAGGTTGCCGATGTTCGTCTGAATCCCACGCTTTTCCATCTGCCGGACAGCAGCCCCTTCATGGACGGTAGGGATAATATCAAGCCCCTGTCTTTCGTAAGAACGGAGATCTACTCGTTCCGGGCGGTTGTTGGCTTCCAGATAGCGGTTTTGGATGACCTCCCATTCATGCCGCCAGATTTCGCCATATTTGCGGTCGTTCCAGTCAACCGTATCTTCCTTGTGGCTTTTCCACCTGCCGGACGGGAGCTTGATTCGTTCCCCGTTCTTATCAAGTTCATAGACCTTGCGGCTCTTGGGAAGCCATTTCCCACGCTCATCCATTGCCCGCATGGTCAGCATGACATGGGCGTGTGGGTTTCCGTCCCCTTTGTCATGGATGGCAAAATCCACGCACATTCCTTTGGAAACAAACTGCTGGCGGCAGAAATCCCGTACAAGGGCGGCGTACTGGTCGGGCGGTATCTCTCTGGGAATGGAAAGCACCCACCGCCTTGCAAGCTGGGAGTTCCATTGCTTCTCAACAGCTTCGGCAGCGTTCCAGAGGGTGTTGCGGTCTGTGTACTCCAGGGGAGCGTTTGCCGGGAGCAGGATTTCATTGTGGACGATACCACGCTTTTCCGGGTAGTGTTTTACTTCCTGGTCATATTCACAGAACAGCTTTTCGCCGCTCTGGTAAGCAGCGGCGGCAACCGCAGACTGGCGGTGGCTGCGCTGCACAATAGAGATTTCGTTGTGTGGACAGGGCATTTTGTGTTCCTCCTTTCCGTTTTTGGACATAGAAAAAGCAGGATACCTTTTCAGATTTCCTGCTTGTTGTGCCGCTGGGGGCGGCGGGTATTTAGTAATACATTTACATAGTTTTGTGCAAGTACCAAAGTCGCACAATAAATACAATTTGTCCAATAGCATAAGCCCCAATAATAGTGAAACATGGGACTACTGTCATATATCCGGTGAAAATCAAAGCAAAAATAGAAACAGCAATCGTAACATTCATTACCTTGAAGCCACTTGCCATAGCAGCATTACTAAGCGAAATATTTCTCTCGTCATTTTCCTCTATTTCCATTTCTTTGGTTTTCTTAACGAACAAGTCGCACACACCAGATACAATCAGCAAAATTCCAATGAGAGATGTACCTACTACTATTAAGTCGGGACGTGGCACAGGTATTATTTCATGTACTCCCAAACCGTATGTTAGCAATCCTCCCAGTAGAATAATCATTCCTGTAACTGTCATTAAAATCAACAACCTTTTTTTCATAATCAATCCTCCTCGTAAATAAAAATTTCTTCAATACTCATGTTGAAATATCTGGCAATCTTAAATGCCAACTGAATAGATGGGTTATAGCGTCCGTTTTCCAAAGAGCCGATGGTCTGTCGTGATACTTCCAATGCATTTGCTAAATCTTCTTGCTTTATGCCTCGTTGCTTTCGTAATTCTTCCAGGCGATTTTTCATGTCATCCTCCTCTCTTATGGAAAGTTAACTTTCCATGCTTCCATTATATCACATAGTTCTTTTATGTCAAGTTAGCTTTCCATTTGCATTATATTTTATGAAACTTATCGGCTGGGAACAGCTTGCAACGCAAGGTGTCCCCAGATGGCAAGTCCACAAAAGGGTAGCTGGCGGCAGCCAGCGCAGGGGAAGTGTAGCGTCCCCTGTTTGATTTGGAGCAGACCGTGGCTGCGGAAAATCACAGCCCTCCTGCAAGGAGCCTTCGGAGAACGCAATGCACCAACCTCTGGGTGGTGTATAATTGCGCCCTTAGTAAACTAAGGGGTTTCCGGCTTCTCCCGTTCCAGCAGTTTTTTCAATATATCTTGCGTGTCCTGCCTGTGAAAAATGAGTTTCAGCAACAGCATGACATCATCGTCCGTCAGGCGTTCCGGCTCTTGCAGAAAACTTTCCAGCATACCGCCACGAGTACAGAGCCGGTGCGTCCGTTCCTTTCGGGTAAGCTGCTTCAACTGGTGCTGCAATGCCTTTTCATCATTGATGGCTTTCCGCAGTTTCTTTTCGCTTTTCTCCAACTCCCGGTTGAGCTTTCCCAGCTTTGAGGTATCAGGCAAGGGTAGCGCCCTCCTTTCCCGGTATCAGCACATAAATCCTGTTCGGTTCTCCCACGCCCTGACGCACCCGCATGATAAGTCCGGCGGTTTCCAGTTCATTCAAAGAACGCTTGACCGTCATGAGGCTGCGGGACAGGACTGCGGCAATGGCTGTGATAGGGAAGCAGACAAAAAGAATCCCGTTCTCGTCCGCCTGCCCTCTGAAAAGCATAGCGTCCAACATCCGGCAGTACATGACCTTTGCGGTGCTGCTGACTGGAAATCCTGTCAACGCTCTGGGAAATGGCATACAGGGCGGCAATGGTGTGTCTATCGTCATAAATTCAAAATTCATTCGGTGTGTTCCTCCTTTTTCTTTGCTCGTTTGGATAAATAACGGGGGCAGTCAATCACAACCGCCCGGAAGCTCTGCTTGCACCCATGCTGGCATTTCCGGCATAATTCGTTGTAAGTGACACGCCCCCGGTCATTGAGGTAAAAGGAAAGCTCATGCTTCCTCTTTTTGCTCATTCTCGGCATATTGCGCTTCCTCCCGTTTTTGTGTATGGTTTCGGGGCGATTTTCGGCAAAATTACGGTCATAGAGCCGCTTAAAATCTCCCGAAGTATCAGCGATAGGGTAGACTATCCCCCTATCAGATTGTCGTGTTTCGGTATCATTTCGGTGTCAGTTCGCCAGTTCTCCCCGGTGTCGTTCCTCCCCTGAATCTCACAGCGGCGTATCGCTCCCTTTGGTACGCTCGTTTCGGTCAGGGTTCCTCCATATCCCTGCCAAAAGTCATGGCGCTACATCGCCGGGGAAGCATATCCCACACAGGCTGGTCATTCGATTGGAATAATCCATCGATGAACTACCTGTATCATAGAACATTTTTGTGCCCTGTGCCGTATATCCACAAAGTAGGAATCAGGGGGAAAATCAGAAATTTCCACGATTGCGGAAAGTGTGATATAATCCAGTTAAACGGCAGAAATAAAACCACCGGAAAGGAGCGTGCGCCCATGAAAGTTGCAACAAGCATACAGGAACGCCTTTGGGAACTCCGCAAAGACAAAGGCTTAAATCTGGAAGAACTATCAAAGCTGACGGGCATTTCTAAATCAGCCCTTGGCAGTTATGAAAAAGAGGATTATAAGGAAATCAATCATGGCAACCTTATCACGCTGGCAGACTTCTATGGGGTTTCCGTCGATTATCTGCTGTGCCGGACAGAGAACAGGGAGCAGATCAACACGCCACTGACGGAGCTGCATTTGAACGATGAGATGGTGGCACTGCTGAAAAGCGGTCGGATTAACAACCGTCTGCTCTGCGAACTTGCCACCCATAAGGACTTTATCAAGTTTCTTGCGGACATTGAGATTTATGTGGACGGGATTGCCACCATGCAAATCCAAAATCTCAACTCCCTTGTTGATACCGTCCGGCATGAAATTATTGAACGGTATCGCCCCGGCGAAGATGACCCGCATTTGAAGGTGCTGCAAGCCGCACATATCAGTGATGATGAGTATTTCAGTCACATGGTTCTGGATGACCTCAACCTGATTATCCGGGATATTCGGGAATTCCACAAAAAGGACAGCGAGAGTGCGCCCCAAACTACCGTTGCCGATGAACTGAAAGAAAATCTGGAAGCGGTCGAAAATTTCAAGGGCAGTCGAGATGAAAAACTGGTTATCCTTTACTGCAAGCAGCTTGGTATCAACTATAAAAACCTGTCAGAAGAAGAATTTCGCTGGTTCATTCGTATTCTCAAAAAATCAAAGAAAATGGGAACACCTATCAGCCAGAGGAAAAAACGGTAAAGGAAAACCGCTGTTGCATGGTTTGTTGGATTCCATGTAGCAGCGGTTTGTGCTGTGGTTATTATTTCATTCGTTTTCTTAATATTCGGCGATAATTTGTTTCTCCCTTTGGTGCGTCCTGTATAATTTCCAACACACCATCTTCAAGCATTTTATCAATGCGATTGGAAATCCATACATCACTAATTCCAAGTTGATATTTTCCTAAAACATTACCTATGACAATAGCCATTTTGAATTGCTCTGGCTGTTCCGCAATTTCACGAAGAATGAAACTATCATATATATCTTCTGAAACGCTTTGCAATTTACCATTTAACATTGCACGCAAAGGTGCATTTTCATTTTGAAGTTGATTCCATTTCATAGTACAAGCTGAAAGAAATACAGGATTAGCTTTCTCTTGTAGAGTTATATAGTTTCCCCATTCGCCAGGAGAGACCTCGCCCCATGCTATTTTGGATGTCATAGTATTTTCTTTTCCATATTCCCATGTAGGTAACTTAACCAAATAAATTGTTGTCTGGCAGTTTAATGGTTGAAGTTGTTTCATAAGCCAATACATACCACAAAGCTCATCTGGATTATAGCTATACCAAATGCGAATTTCTTCCCCAGCTACATATCGTTCAATCACTGAGGTCAATGTAGTTTTAATTTTCTGTATTTTTTCTTCAACCTGATAATCTAAATCCTCTACAAAGCAGACAGACAGCATTTTCTTGAAAATATTTTTCCGCTGTTCGCCAATTCCATTATCAGAAATATCTCCCACACTAAGAGCCATATCAAAACAATAAACATCACTGCTCTTGCCTCCCAATGGAATAGCATTCTCCCAAGCAATGCGTTCTTGTTCCTGTGCTTGAAGCTGTGCCTTTTTCATTTCATCTGAAGATGGAACACTCCCGTCTTCGTGCCTCATAAATATTGAAACAGCACTTCCTCTATACTTTCCCTTGCCGTAAGTTTGGGCAATTTTCAAACTTCCACAGGCACTTTCACCAAATACAATTTCAATCATCTTATATACCTCCGATTTAATTGCTCCCGTTATGAATAAATCATCTCATACAAAACAATTTCTTCTGCCCTGTTGTGAATGTTATTGCAACGCTGCACCCATTCCATTTGTCGGGTACACTTCAATTCCTCTGTCACGCCCTCGGTAGCTTTCATCTGCTCCATGATAGTGTCTAACCGTTTTTGTGCCTGTTCATTCAGGTCTGCAAGATATGTCAACAATTCTCCGGTCAGTATCAATGTATTCAATCTGGCTGGGTGGACTTCTCTTAAATATTCCCGGTGCATTCGTCCGTACTTTCCGATAGGGCGGTGTTCCTCCGGCAGTTTCAAGCCTGGAATGTAGTAATCTCCGACAAGGATATAATCAATTCCGTTTTCCGTTATTCTTGGTTTCAATTCGCTCATGTTCCTTACCTCCTGTGGAAGCAGGCTCGTCTGGTACTAACTCAATCACATCAGTAATCTCACAATTCAGAGTTTCACAGATACGGGCTAATGTATCCATGCTGATGTGCTTTCCCTCTTTGCTCATGTTGGCAATCATATTTGTTGTCATACCAGCAGCAAGCCTTAAATCCTCTTTTCTCATATCACGCTCTAACAGTGTGTGCCAGAGTGGTTTATAGCTGATGTGCATATTGTTTTCCTGCCTTTCTATCC
>NZ_NANC01000002.1:0-21716 GCF_008679485.1 Blautia sp. LMAG:89
TCTTATTTGTAATTTTTAGGATTATCTTTATTGTTGTTTATCGTGTTGTTTTTTTAATAATAAGTCTCTTCGCTGGATGGCGCTACGCCGGTCGCATTTTCAATGCGGGAATATGCAGGGGGAAGGCCATCTCAGAGTTCCGTAGCCCGAAGGCAATGTCATTTAGTTAGGGACGCCCTATTCCCAAAAGTTACAGTGTATGGTAAAAAAAGACTATACACTGTAACTTTTTTTATTATGCAAAGGAGATGTGCCTATGAATTCAGCGTTTACTTATAATTATGAATTGCTCATGTCACTCATTTCTGAACTGGAGAGCGAATAAACTCTTTTGTCACCAGACCTGGTATTGATTTTTCCAGGAAACGTAAGATATCTTTCCAGGATACGATCCTTTTTCTTTTAACTATGAGGGGCGGTTCTCTCAATACAGCATTTTTTGATTTCTTTTCATGCCGGTCTCAAAAAGATCTCCCATCCCTTTCTGCTCTCCAGCAGCAACGGGCCAAGATACATCCGGATGCTTTTTATCATCTTCTGCACCGTTTTTCACGATCACTTCCCTCTGAACATGATTATGAGGGTTTTCAGCTTCTTGCATGTGATGGCTCGGATCTGAACATCTTTTATAATCCGGATGATAAAGACAGCTGTAAGCCTTCCGGTTCCGGAAAAAAAGGCTCCAATCAGCTTCATCTTCATGCCCTATATGATCTTTGTAATAAAAAATATGTGGATGTCCTTATTGAAAAAACAATGGTCAGCAATGAATCCCGTGCATTGATACAAATGCTGCGGAATATACCTCACCCTGACAGAACGATCATACTGGCCGATCGCGGATATGAAACTTACCATGTCTTTGCACACATCATGGCAAAAGGTCTCTCCTTTGTCATCCGTACAAAAGATATTTTCAGCAAAGGAGGCATTTCCTGCGGCTTTCGTCTTCCGGACCGGGAACTGGATGAAGGGCTGGATTTTTTTATTACGCGTAGTACGGTCCACTCTAAACGGGACCCGATAAGATATAAAAAACTTTCTCCCAGATCTGCATTTGACTTTCTGAATCTGGAAAAAGATGGCAAACAGGCTGTTTATCCCATGCACCTGCGGCTGGTACGTTTTCAGCTGGATACAGGGGAATATGAATGTATTGTCACGAATCTGGGAAAAGACCGTTTTCCTCCGGAAAAAATAAAAGAACTATATCATTTAAGATGGGGGATCGAGACTTCATTCCGAAAACTGAAATATAATATCGGGGTATCGAATCTTCATTCAAAGAAGGCGGAATATGTAGAACAGGAAATATACGCACGTATCATCATGTACAATTTCTGCGAATCAGTTACCGCACATGTAACTGTCAAACAGAAAGACCAAAAATACGTTTATCAGATAAATTTCACAATGGCTGTACATATCTGCAAAATTTTCCTGCAAAAAAGCTGTTCCACAATTCCGCCGCATATCGAGACACTCTTGCTGCAATACCTGACTCCGGTCAGACCCGGCCGGAAATTCCCCCGTTCCAAGAAGATGAAAGGTTTTGTAGCCTTTGGATATAGAGTATCTTAATATAAGAATACTATAATTTTTAAGAATAGAAAAGAGATTGTTTAAAAACTGTAATTGCCTGCCAAGGGGGAAGTCTGTGCGTTTTGGGGTATTATATAATGAAAACTTACAGCATAACTTATATCCTAAAAATATTTTTTAATAAAAAGTCCCTAACTAAATGACATTGGCCCGAAGGCCCTCCCCCTGCACCCCCACCCTCTTGGGCACGGAAGGAGTTCTGCGTTGTTGTGTGTTGCTGCGTTGTTGACTTTTGTCTGTATGCTGCGGTACTCAGAATGGAACGCTGTGCCGATCTGGTTTCTGTATTCTTCGGTACTTATGGTGGTACGCTGTGCCGATCTGCAATCTGGTTCTGGGATTCTTCGGGTACTTATAGTGGTACGTTGTGCCGATCTGGTTCCTGTATTCTTCGATATTTATGGTGGTACGCTGAGCCGGGCTGCTGCGGAGGAGGGGTGATTACTACTTGGACTGCGGGAGACGGCGTTATTGCGGCAGGGCCTGCTGTCTGAGCCGAAGGCGAGTTCTGTACTTGGCGATCTTTGTGATCCCTTTCACAAAGGCGACCGTCGTCAGACCTGTATCTCCCGCAAAAATTCCCGGATACGCCGGACTCTCACCCATATAACCATGTGTAACCATTGATGCAGGGATATGGATACGGGTAAGACTTATACATTGCTTAAATGCACCTGCTTCTACCACCACCCCATTATCCAGAATGTGGATGGAAGAAAGGGATGTACAGCCGGAAAAAGTTCCTCTTCCACTGCCTGTTCCACACTCTCTTCTGCTGAAAAATCAGCTGCACTGACCAGCATTCCCGAATCCAGGCTGCCAGCCAGAAGCGTCATTGTCAGCATCAATGCCAGTTTTCTTTTCATACCCAATCCTCCCTAATAAAATATAAAACAGCCATATTTTATTACTGCTTATTATCCTGATTTTCTTTCTATTCTTTTCTTTTTTCTGAGCAGCACTGTCGGACTCTGCAGAATCTCCCTGCATGATCTTATTCAGTTCCTGGATCATCTCTTCATCCTTCAAACGGAATTTTACCTCTACACGTCTGGACGCATCCTTATCTACATTTCCTTCTGCATCCAAAACCGGATCTGACATGGAATGCCCATTCACTGTCAGACAATCCTTCAGTTCCTGAACCTGTGAATCCTTCAGAAAATCACTCTTAATATCCAAAAGATACTGCGCTACCGCTAGAGACCTCTTCTGTGACAGCTCCAGGTTATAACTGTAATCTCCGTCTGTATCCGTATAACCATCAATAATGATCTCGCCAAGATATTTCTTATAGGAATCATCCAGCAATACCTTACAATATGTCGGCAGTACCATAGACAATGTCATCTTACCGGAATCGGTAAGCTCTGCCTGATCATAATCAAACATAACATTGGCATTCAACGTCAGCGCACCTGTCTGTGGATCAATATCCACATTGAGGTTCTTTTTCTCAAATTCCTTCTGCAAAGCTTCCACAACCTCCGCTTTCACGCCGATGATCTTGTCGATCTTCTCCTGTTGCTCTTCCAGAAGCTCTGTTTTTTCATCCAGCGCAGACTGCTGCTCTTTCAGTGTATCCTGCTGACTGGAAAGCTTCTTTTTCTGAGAGGACAGCTTTTTCTGCTGTTCTTTCAACTTCTTCTGCTGTGCCTCCAGTGTTTCCTGCTGTTTGGCAAGCTTCTCCGCCAGAGAAGACAGTTCTTCATCCTGAGATTTGATCTGCTTGTCCTTGGACTTGATCTGCTCATCCTGGCTTTTTAATGTCCCCGCCTGCTCATCCAGCGCATTCTGTTTTTCCAGAAGCTCTTCTGTATATTTTTCCTGAAGAGCGATTTTTTCATCCCGTTCCTTCAGACTGTCCTGATAGCTCTTCTGTGCCTGAAAAAGTGTCACACACATGATCAGAACAAAAAGCAGCAAAACTCCTGCCATCATATCCGAATAAGAACGCCAGACATTAAACCCATGCTCCTCCGGCTTTCTTTTTTTGCGCATTGACAATTCCTCTCTTATTTAAATAAACCAAAACGGCTTTTCTGTGCTGCCTTCGTTGCCTCACGGATACTGCGCTCGATCTCATCCAGCAGCGCTTCCTGTCTTGCACCCTGTCCTTCCAGAAGATCCTCCAGACCCGTCAGCTTATCCTTAAGTTCCTGGATACCGGCATTGCTTCCATAGCCCCAGGGCTGTCCGGCGATCAGATGGATATCACGGTTATTTTTTGCCGTCTTGATCTCAGAAAGAAGCCTGCGTACCTCATCCAGAACACTGTTGACCATCTTCTGGCTCTCGGTAAATTCTTTCACTCTGGCTTCAAAATCTTCGATCATCTTCTTATCTTCACGAAGAAGCTCCTCGCTGATCCTATTGGAATCCGCAACTGCTTTCATCCCTTCTGCAGCACTGTCCACATACTGGCGCATAGATGCATTGCAGGTTTTCCAGAGATCTGCGGATTCTTTTTCATTTTCATGCATATGCCGGGCAAACTTTTCGTAATCCTGTTTCTGCAGCTGCTGGATCATCTGATTATCCCGGATAATACGGTCTGCAGTCTTCATATAACGGCTCTGCATCTCATCGATTTCCTTAATGGCATCCTTCATGGCACGTTCCTGCTTCGTAAAAGTTTCACTCAGCTGACTGCTCATGGTCTTGTACAATTCTGATGTATATTCTGTATTCTCCTTCTGCACCTTCTTAAGTTCTGCCAGAGCATCATTAAAATCTTCAAACTGCATCTGAAAGGACCCATGCATCTCGCTTAAAAACGTATCCAGGATCTCCCGGATCGCATCCTGCTGCCCTTTTGTCACAGATGCGGTAAGAACGTCCAGAGAATCATTCATCTTCTGAAAAGTAGGTGTGATCACTTTCTCAAAGCTATCTGCCATCTGCACAGAAAACTGTTCCGCCATCTGTTTCATGGCTACTGTCTGTGTCTTCTGGCTGGAAACAAGGAGATTCCAGGACTCATTCTCCGCAGTAGGGAGCACCAGTGCGTGAAAACGATCCAGAAAATCCTGCATCGCCTGGGACATCGCAGAATATCCGCTTTTCATCCCAAATGTGTACACAACAGAAAGTGCAACTCCATAAATGGAAGTCAAAAACGCAACTTTGATACCATCTACAAGAGCGGATACCGAGCTTGTCATCACTTCATAATCTGTGGGCTGGAAGTTCTTAAGTCCCCACACAAGACCGATAAATGTTCCAAGGATACCAAGGCTTGTAAAAATGTCCGGAGCCATCTCAAGGAGTCTCTTGTGGATATGTACATCTACATCCTCAATATTCACAAAATCCTCTACTTCAGCGATCCCTTCTTCCGTTCTGCTGATGCTGTCAACAAAATCATCCATCTTTTTGTCGAGATAGCGGTCACCGAAAATCCCTCGCAGCTGCCCAATCTCTTCTTTTCTGGCTCTTCCCGGAAGCTGAAACACTTCTGTGATCTCACCAGAGCCATGCTTCAGTGCTCTTGATAGGTTATCCATCCGATATAAACCTGCAAAAAGCCCCACTGCGTATATGATCAGCATAAGTCCCAGAAATGTAAAATTATAAAGCAACACATTCCCGGAGCCTTTTCCAACATAAGCAGTCAGGGTTGCCGCGGCCACTGTTACTGCCAGAAACAGCACTGTATTCATAAACTTTTTTCCCATAATATGCCTCCCCTGTCTTTATTTTTGAAAAAAGTTACTCTTTTGTTCCCATACTATCATAACATCTTCCCTAAAACAACCAGAAAGGACAATTCCTTCGCCAAAAGAATTGTCCTTTCGTCTTTTTTCTATTTATACTTTTATTTATACTTTTATACGGCAGGCTGCATCATCGCTGATCAGGATCCTGCGTCCGCAAACACCTACGATCACTCCGCCAAGTATCCTGCTTATGATCTGTACGGTCTTTCCTTCACTGACATCATATTGCCTGATCTGTTCCATAGTCTCCGGCATTCCGGTCATCCACTTGATCGTGTAGCTTTCCCCTGCTTTTGTCTCATTTAATGACTGCATATACTCACCCCATTCCATATATCACATCGCTATCAGTAATTATCCTCTATCCGTAGGCGGATATTCGCAATCCGCACTTGGTTAAATGATTTCATATAATTCCAACACAATTCTGCATCTTTATATAATTAGTAAAGTTTAACTTTTATTTTTCTGAATTATTCATTACTTTTATATATTTTATCTCATTTTACCTCAATTAGTCAATCATAACCTGTGAAATTCCACCAATAAAAACAAGCAAAAAAGAAACGCAGAACAGCCATTACAGTTATTCTGCGTTTCTCATTATTTTCTATGCATAAACTCTATCTTCTTCCAGAAGCGTTGTCTTTCCATTCTTTACTTCCACAAGATTAACACAGCAGTTTGGCGGCACGGAGCCTCTCCAGAAATTCTCCGGATCAGGATCTACATTCTGAAGAAGAGCACGGACTGCACATCCATGAGAGGCAACAAGAATTGTTTTATCCGCAAGAGTCGGATCTGATGTTATTTCATCCCAGAAATCCTTTGTCCTGGCGATCACATCAAAAATGTCCTCGCCCTTTTCCGGTCGTTTAAAATTTACCGGATCACGGAAAAAAGTCTCGATCTGCGGATCGATATAATTGCCATCTGCATCTCTTACCTGATCACCCTCCAGCACGCCAAAATCGATCTCCTGGATCCGCTTATCCGGTATGATCGGAACATCACGTTTCCCCAGAACATATTCTGCCGTCTGTTTTGCCCTTGAGAGCGGACTTGTAAAACAGATATCAAACTTCACATTACGGAGAGCTTCTCCGGTTTTTTCTGCAAGAAGGATCCCTTCCTTCGCAAGAGGTACATCCGCTGCACCCTGAAGCTTTTTTAATTTATTCCACTCAGTCAGGCCATGTCTTACAATGTAGATCAGCATCAGCTTCTCAGCTCGATTCCAAGTCCGTTAAGACCATTCATGATCTTTTTCATTGCTGCGGAGATCTCGTTTTCACCAAGAGTCTTGTCATGGGCACGGAATACCAGAGAATAAGCCATGGATTTGAAACCTTTCTCAATCTGTGCGCCCTCGTAGATATCGAACAGCTGATAACTCTCAAGAATATTTCCGCCTCTCTGATCAAAAATCTCCTCAATCTGTCCTGCGAGAACTGCATGGGGAACTACAAGGCTCAGGTCACGAGTTACAGCCGGATATTTGGCAATTCCTGTATATTTGTGGTTGAAACCAGCAAATTCCAGAACATCCAGAATGTCAATCACTGCGATATATGCTTTTTCTCCGATAGAGTAATTATCTGCAACAGCCGGATGAACCTCACCTAAGTATCCAACTACCTTACCCTCGTAGATCATGTTAGCCTGTCTTCCCGGATGAAGGAATGGTTTTCCGCTGTTTGGATCGTAGGTAACCTTTTTCTTCATTCCGATCTTCTCGAAGAACTCCTCGCATACACCCTTCATATCAAAGAAATCGCCTTTTCCGTACATTCCAAGTGTAAACATGGTACGCTCATCCGGAAGCTCTGTAACCGGGAGGGACTTCGGAAGATAGATATTTCCAAGCTCGTAAAGACGAACATCTTTATTACGTCTGTTATAGTTTGTGGAAAGGGATGCCAGCATACCGTTCAGTGTGCTTGTACGCATGATACTGTAGTCCTCTCCAAGAGGATTGCTGATGGTGATGACTTTACGAAGATCACTGTCCTCAGGAATACAAAGCTTGTCAAATACCTTCGGGCTTTCGAAAGAATAGGACATTCCCTCTGAGAATCCGCAGTATTCTGCGATATCTCTTGCAACCTCCTGGATACGAAGCTTAAATGGCAGCTTACCTGTAGTAGCCTCTCCTGTAGGAAGTGTCATCGGGATCTTATCATAGCCATAGAATCTTGCAACCTCCTCTGCAACATCTGCATTACAGTGGATATCCTGACGGAATGTCGGTGCAACGATCTCGTCTGTTTTTTCATCATAAGCCAGTTCTACACGTCCAAGATAATCGATCATCTCTTCTTTTGTAAGGCTGGTTCCAAGAAGCTTGTTGATCTTCTCAGGCTCAAATTTTACTCTGGATGGCTCTCTTGTCTCGCTGCAGACATCAACCATTCCGCCTACAACCTCACCTGCACCAAGTTCTTCCATCAGCTGGCATGCACGGTCAATTGCAGCCTGTGCATTGTTCGGGTCAAGACCCTTCTCAAATTTACCGGATGCATCTGTACGAAGTCCGATCCTCTTGGAAGAAAGACGGATGCTGGTTCCATCGAAGCACGCCGCCTCAAAAAGAACCGTTTTTACATCGTCTGTGATCATGGAATTCTCTCCACCCATGATACCTGCGATGCCGACAGCCTTCTCACCGTCACAGATCATCAGAACGTTCTCATCCATGATACGCTCCTGGCCATCCAGTGTGACGAATTTCTCATCTTTTCCTGCACGGCGTACAACGATCTCCTGATTTGCGATAGTATCCAGATCATATGCATGCATTGGCTGTCCAAACTCTTCCATTACATAGTTTGTGATATCAACCAGGTTGTTGATCGGGCGGATTCCATTGGAAGCCAGACATCTCTGCATCCACTTCGGGGACGGACCGATCTTGACATTTTTTACAACTCTTGCGCAGTAACGCGGGCAAAGCTCCGGATCCTCTACAGTAACCTTTACATAATCGGAAGCTTTCTCATCATTTTCCTTAACCTCTACAATCGGCGGACAGAATTTCTTCTGGAAGGTTGCTGCTGCCTCTCTTGCGATTCCAAGAACACCGTAGCAATCTACACGGTTGGAAGTGATCTCATACTCAAATACCACATCGTCAAGGCCAAGTGCCTTAACAGCGCTCTCACCCACAACTGCGTCCTCAGGAAAAATATAGATTCCGTATTCCGGTGCTTCCGGATACATTTCTCTGGTGCTTCCAAGTTCCTCGATAGAGCACATCATACCAAAGGACTCAACGCCACGGAGTTTGCCTTTTTTGATCTTGATCCCTCCGGGAGTCATTTTTCCATCATGGCCACCTGCAACACGTCCGCCATCAAGAACAACCGGAACCTTATCTCCTTCTTTTACATTTGGAGCGCCTGTTACGATCTGCACACTCTCAGTTCCGATATTTACCTGGCAGATGATCAGCTTATCTGCATCCGGATGCTTCTCGATCTTATCGATCTGGCCGATCACGATCTTATCGAGATCTGCATCCAGCTCTGTAAAGCCCTCTACCTTTGTGCCTGTTAAGGTCATGGCATCTGTATATTCCTGTGCCGTTACATCCAGATCCGGCACATATGTTTTAATCCAAGATAATGAAGTATTCATTTTGGTTGTCCCTTCTTTTTTCTATATTTACTGTCAGACGGATACTCATGATCCGTGTTCACTGTTTTAGAACTGTTTCAGGAATCTGCTGTCGTTCTCATAGAGAAGACGCATATCATCGATCTCATATTTCAGAAGTGCGATACGCTCCAGACCTACACCAAAGGCAAATCCTGTATACTCATCCGGATCGATCCCGCACATACGGAGAACATTCGGATGAACCATACCACAGCCAAGGATTTCGATCCAGCCGGAACCTTTACAGAAACGGCAGCCTTTTCCGCCGCATTTGAAGCAGGAAACATCAACCTCAGCGCTCGGCTCTGTGAACGGGAAATGATGCGGACGGAATTTGGTCTTTGTCTCCGGTCCGAACAGCTCTTTTGCAAACTCCTGAAGGGTTCCCTTAAGATCTGCAAACGTAACATTCTTATCAATAACAAGGCCCTCGATCTGATGGAAGGAAGGTGAATGTGTTGCATCTACCTCGTCAGAACGGAATACACGGCCAGGTGCGATCATACGGATCGGAAGCTTGCCTTTTTCCATCTCACGTGCCTGCACCGGTGATGTCTGGGAACGGAGCAGAATGGAATCATTGATAAAGAATGTATCCTGCTCATCTCTTGCCGGATGATCCTCCGGAATATTCAGCTTAGTAAAGTTGTAGTCCGCATACTCAACCTCCGGACCTTCCACAACCTCATAGCCCATTCCGATGAAAATACGCTCAACCTCTTCCAGCGCGATAGTATTCGGATGGCGATGACCGATCTTCGCTTTCTTTGCAGGAAGTGTTACATCGATCACTTCTGCCTTCATTTTTTCCTCACGGACCTTCTCCTCGAAATCCTTTTTGGAGGCTTCCAGAAGTTCTTCGATCTTAGCTCTTGTCTCATTGACAAGCTGTCCAACCTTCGGACGCTCTTCCGGAGCAACATCCTTCATACCTTTTAAGATTGCAGTAAGCTCACCTTTTTTTCCAAGATATGCAACACGCACATCATTCAGCTTATCCAGGCCCTCGGATTCCTCGATCCGTTTTCTGGCATTTTCAGCCAGTTCCTGAAGTCTTTCTTTCATATCCATGGTCTATTTCTCCTTTAATTAAAATGATCAAATGATCCGCCGCCCACCCCGAAGATCCAGATATGGGCAATAAAAAAACCGTCCCTTATAAAAGGGACGGAATATCCGCGGTACCACCCAGTTTCCCATGAAAAGATCACGGGCACCTCTTGTCTGCTTAACGCGCAGCTTACGTCATCTCCTACTGTTACTTCAGAGAGGAAGCTCCGGTGGGAAATTCAAGAACCATCTGAACTCGGGGAAGCTTACAGCCGGTGACTTCCCTTCTCTGTGAGAAAACGATCCTCTATAAACACCTTCACAGCTTTTCTGTCTTTTAATACTATGCCACAAGGTCTGTCTTCTGTCAAGCGCAAAGTCAGGATTCTTTGGTACTGTTTTTTTCATTTTCTTTCTTGGAAAGAAGTGTTTTTACAGATCTCTGGGCCTTTCGGAATTCATTTTCGAAGTAGGCATTAATCTCCGCCCCGTAAAGAAGCAGGTTCATACACACATACAGCCACAGCATTACCATGATCAGCGCAGTCAGACTTCCGTACATATTTCCAAAATTCGGAAAAAATTCAAAATACAGGGAAAATCCATAGGAAAATATCATCCATGCCACTGCGATCATAAATGCACCCGGAAGCTGGCTTTTAAAGGTTGCTTTTCGGTTTGGAAGCACTTTATAAAGGACCAGAAACACTGCAAACAGTACGGCAAATACAAGCAATGTCCTGGCCCCTATAACCTTGGCCAGCAGCCTCCCGAGAATCGGAATGGTTCTCTGTGCAGCTACCTGGATCCGATTACCAAGAACCAGGACCAGAAGAGTGACAATGATCGCCAGCACAAACAACAGCATATAAAAAACCGAATAGATTCTGGTCATCAGCCAGTTTCGGGTTTCCTTTACATGATAAATGGTATTTAAACCATTGGTGATCGCCTGCATTCCCTTTCCGGACGCCCAGAGCGCCATCAGCGCAGACAACGGCACGATGGCTGTACTTCTTTTGTATACTTCTACCACAATGCTCAGCACAAAGGTCTGCAGATTTCCGGGCACAAACCCGATGATGGCATCCCTGACAACATTATAGCTTAAAGGTGTATAACGGATCAGCGTTGTAAGAAACAGTATAAACGGGATAAAAGACATGATCAGAAAATACGCTGCCTGGGCCGCATATGCACTGACATGATCTCCGTTTGCCCTGCGCACAAATCCCAGCATGAGCTGGATTATATTTTTCTTTTCCTCGTCCATGCTGACCTCCCTCAGGTTTCTTTTTTCACCAGGAAAAACGTTCAAATCCGATCTTATCCTGGATTTCCGGAAAAAGCTTTACTTCCGGCTGCAGGCTCTTATGTTCACCTATCATCTTTTCCATCCATACCATATTATACCAACGGTTAAACTTATAGCCGCATCTGTGGAACTCTCCCACACGCTTATAGCCGAAATGCTTATGAAAATCCACACTGGCACTGGTCAGGTATTCATCTTCTTTTGGTGCAACTGCAATGCAGGCGTTCAGGTTCAGAATTCCCATCTCTGCAAGAAGACTCTCCAGGGCTCGATAGAGTCTGCCTCCTGCACCGCTGCCCCGCCGGTCATGCCTCACATAAATGGACATTTCCGCACACCAGCCATAAGCAGCCCTCGGATGAAACGCAGAACCATAAGCATATCCCAGGATCTCTCCGTTCTCTTCTGCCACAATATACGGATATTTCGCCTTTATATCATGGATCCGATGCGTAAACTCTTCTATGGAAGGTGTTTCATATTCAAATGTGATCGCAGTTTTTTCTACGTAGTAGGAATAAATTTCCAAAAGTGTTGCTGCATCCTTCTCTTCTGCCACACGTATCTGCATTGCCTTCTCGCACCTCTTTTAATTCTGTTTGTCTGTTATTTCACAAAGAAACGGTAAACCGTTTCAGAGCTGTACTCTTCACCGGGAAGCAGGATCGGAGAATGGAAATCCTCTACATTGACTGCATTTGGCTCCACCTGTGTCTCCAGGCAGAATCCATAACGTTCATGATAAACATGACCGTTCTTTCCCTTCTCATCCTTAACAAAATTACCTGCATAGAACTGCACACACGGGCAATCGGAGGAAACCTCCATACCGATACCGGATTCCCTGCAGTATGCAGTAGCGATCGAACGGACATTGCCCTTTGCATAATTATCTGTTACATAGTTATGGTCATAACCGCCTGTAAACTTCAGCTGTTCAAAGTCCGCCTCAATGTCTCTGCCAATCGGTTTGGAAACATTGAAATCCATCGGCGTTCCCGCCACCGGTGCATATTCACCGGTAGGAATGGACTGGCTGTCTTTTACCGGAGTAAAATACTTCGCATGAATACATACTTCCTGGTCAAGCACATCTCCGCTGCCTTCTCCGTTCAGATTAAAATAAGAATGGTTGGTCATATTGGCAACGGTAGCTGCATCAGAGCGTCCTCTGTAAAAAATCTTCAGTTCGTTTTCCTCTGTGAATTCATATTTCACAACAATGGAAAATTCTCCCGGAAATCCGTTCTCTCCATCCGGACTGATGCGGAAGAAATCCACGCTGTTCTTCTCCTGGGAAATTTCTTTTACTTCCCACAGCTTTTTCTCAAAGCCATCCGGACCGCTGTGAAGATTGTTATGATTCTCATTCTCTGCAAGAACCACTTCTTTATCGTCAATAAAAAATCTGGAATTCTCGATACGGTTTCCGCTTCTTCCAATGATTGCACCGAAAAAGCATCCATTAACCTCATATCCCCGGATATCATCATATCCAAGAACCACATCCTTCAGATCTCCGTTCTTATCTGGAACACATATCTTCACCAGGATCGCGCCATACTGAAGTACTTCAGCGTAGGCACCTTTTTTATTCTCAAGATGATAGATCTTTATTTCTTCCCCTGTAGGAAGTGTCCCAAATTTCCTTTCAGAAACACTCATGCTGTAATTCCTCCCATATATGAAAAAAGAGCCACTAACCGGCTCTATGTCTTTAACCGATTAATCCCGGGATGCCGTTCCCTTATTTTTGACGCCTAGCAGATGCTAGGTGGGTATCCTCAACAGTGTCTTCTGCCTACCACGACGTGAGGTCTGACATCCAACCTGCGATTTTGGATTCCCAAAATGTCAATGTAGGTTCAAAAAGAAAAGGGGGATCGAACATTCCAGGATTCGGTTTTCGTTGTTTTTATTATAAACCAGTATTTGTGCTTTTTCAACAGAAAATACATTTTCTTACTGATTTTATTATCAATTATTATTTGATCTTAAGGATATCCTTTACTGCTGCCGGCATATCCACTGCATCTACCACCCTGTCATGAAGAACCGGGGCAGTACGGATTTCTTCAACTGCACGTGGAACAGGTACTCCGGAAAGCGCACTTAATGCGTCTACAAGGCCAAAATCATCCAGATCTTTATGCTCCTCACCAAGTGCTTCCATAACACTTCTTGTGAATTTATACGGACTTGCAGTAGAGGCGATCACTGTCGGAAGATGATCCGCTGTCTCACTTACATACTTCTTATATACGCCGGCTGCAACTGCAGTATGCGTATCGATCACATAATTGCTGTTTTTGTAGATATCACTGATGGCCTGTGCAGTCTCATCTTCACTGCAGAAATTACCATAAAAATCAACAAGCTGTGCTTTCATCTCGTCAGTAATGGTATATTCGCCGCCCTCACTTAAGGATTTCATAAGCTCTGCACATTTTTCAGCATTTTCTCCGGTAAGACGATAGATCAGTCTTTCCAGATTGCTGGAGATCAGGATATCCATGGAAGGAGATGTCGTAAGGATGAAATCTCTTTTTCTGTCATAGGTTCCTGTGCGGAAGAAATCATAAAGAACACGGTTCTCATTCGATGCACAGATCAGCTTGTGGATCGGAAGTCCCATCTGTTTCGCATAGTATGCAGCAAGGATATTTCCGAAGTTTCCGGTAGGAACTACCACATTGATCTCCTGTCCGTCTTTGATCCTGCCGTCGCGTACCAGTGATGCGTAGGCATATACATAATATACGATCTGAGGAACAAGACGTCCGATGTTGATAGAGTTTGCAGAAGAAAACTGGAAGCCTGCCTGATCCAGCTCTGCTGCCAGCTCGTGATCATTGAACATCTTCTTAACTGCAGTCTGGGCATCATCAAAGTTACCGGTAATACCTACTACATAAGTGTTGGCACCCTTCTGAGTTACCATCTGTTTCTCCTGGATCGGGCTGACACCATGCTTCGGATAAAATACAATGATCTTCGTTCCAGGCACATCTGCAAAGCCTGCCATGGCAGCTTTACCGGTATCTCCTGATGTTGCGGTAAGGATCACGATCTCATTCTTAACATTATTCTTCTTCGCTGCAGTTGTCATCAGATGCGGAAGAATGGAAAGTGCCATATCCTTAAATGCGATGGTTGCGCCATGGAACAGTTCCAGAAAATATGCACCATCCGCTTCATGAAGAGGTGCAATCTTTTCTGTATCAAATTTACTGTCGTATGCTTTGTTGATACAGTTCTTAAGCTCATCCTCAGTAAAATCTGTAAGGAAACGGCTCATTACCTCATATGCTGTCTCCTGGTAGGTCATCTGTGCCAGCTTGTCCATTGGTACATCCAGCTGTGGAATGCTTTCAGGCACGAACAGTCCGCCGTCCTCAGAAAGGCCCTTAAGTATGGCCATAGACGCTGTAACTGCCTGCTCTTTTCCTCTGGTGCTCTTGTACAATACCTGCATTGGTGTTCCGCCTTTCTATTGTAAGATATTCGTTTTCTTTTCAACGTTATCACATTATAGCATGGAATTATGGAAAATGCCACCACTTTTAAAAAAGAATCTGTCTTGCCCAATCCCACCCTGTAATCAGACAGATATTCACAGCTTTCGGATAAAAAGAAACCGCCGGTCTGTTTCTGCCGGCGGTTGGTTCCTTCTGTACTGCATCAGTTCTTCCTATTTATATGTATAAAATTCATGGACCCCGTATTTAAAGAGCCTCTTCAGGTCCTTTTCAAACCATTTCACATTATGTTCCTCTGCTGCAGATTTCTGGATAAAGAACAGTGCACCTTCAGAATAATCAGCACCCTTCAGCGCCTGCTTGACCGCTTCCCTTGTTTCATCAGAAACTGCAACTTCATTGATCCTGCCATCATAGGTCGGTGAAAACTGCGGGACGCCGTCACTGTTATCCCAGACAACCTCTGTCACCGTATTCGGAAAATCTTCGCTTTTTACACGGTTCATGATGACATTGGCCACCAGAACACGGCCCTTGATATCTTCACTTCCTGCTTCTGCCTCCACGATCCTCAGAAGTGTATCATAGTCTTCATCTGACATCAGTGTGGGATTTTCTGCCAGTGTGATCGATCTTGCATCAAGTTCATTTACTTTGTTTTCCATAGAGGAGCTTACATTAAGATCTGCAGCAGTATTGGTCACTCTCTGTACTCTCTGGCCTACGATCACCTGCTCACAGGAGCTTCCGATCCTTGTAACCGTGCTTCCGGATAATGGTGTATCCGTAACTCCTGAAACCACACCTGCGATCCCGGTAGGAACAGCAACCTCTTCATAGGGAGAGCTCTCTCCTCCATCTGAAGCTGCATAAACCCTGCCCCCTTCACTTTCTGCAAATGTCCTTGTCCCCAGAGAAATAACCATCGCCAAAACTGCACATAATGTCAGCACTGCAAAACTGCGCGCGGAATTTCCTCCGGTTTTTCCATTTCTACGTTCATCCTGCACTCCGTCAGCCTCACGTAAATCTTTCTCAACTTTCATAATCTCATTCCTTGCGTTTCATTTTCTGTAACAGCCCATAATCCTCCGATGCGATATCACAACCCCCATTATCATCGCTTCCCGGATATTTACGGATCATTACGATTTCCTTTACATGTTTGTAACATTTTTGTAATGTATGGGAAAATTATATTTAATAATATTGAATATGTCAAGCTTTTTCCCGTATTTAACGCTTCAACGGCGGTATTTGTGTTTTATCCACACTTTATCCACATGTATTCCACATTAAATCCACATAAAATCGCGGAGTTATCCACACCCATGCCATATTTCATTTCAGAAAAAAAGACAGATAGCGTCTCCATCTCCGTCCAATGTTGTACACCCACTTTCCGGAAATCGTACTTCTATCTGCCTGTTTATCCTTTTTCAGAACAGTTTTTTCCTCTGTTATTTACAGATTTGATTATAATATTTTGTTTTCAGCCAGTCAAGGATTTTTGCTCGACCAGATCCGACACCTTATGCAAAACGGCACAATGCCTGCACGAAAAGTGTCACATAAACACACAGATCGATACTCCAGGCTCCCAGAAACAGTCCCCATGGTGTTTCCCCGGCTCCTTCGGCAAACCGTTTGGGCTTCAGCGCAAGGATCAGCGGAAAAAGAAGCGGCAGAAAATACCGTCCCTGCACGCCCAGGATCTTATCGTAGCCATAGGCTGTCCACTGTCCGTATAACGTTACAAAGATCAGCGCAAATACCAGGAGACTAACTCCGCCCAGAATACCCTTTGCCGGAAGATCCAGACGGATTCCCGACATATCATCATTCCCGGAAACCTGAAGGACCAGGATCAGAAGATATCCCATTGCCAGCAGGGCACAGACAGGAATGTTCAGCCATCCAAGATTACTTCCTATCATTTCTGTAAGATAGGTCACACCAAAATTATCCAGGCTCCGCACAAAAGTCAGGACAAAGGCAGCCGGATCCTTCAGGATCCCCACAAGCTGTGCAGCTGTATCCACACCTGGCTGTGACTCACAGAGATATCGGGATGCAATGACCAGCCAGCCGAAACTTAAGATCAGGATCACAGTTCCTGCACAGACCACATGAAACCAGTAATTTTTTCTGCTTTTAAACCGTTCTTTCGGGATCAGGAACAGGAGCAGGCAAAACGGCATGTAAACCACTTTGCAAAGACACAGGAATCCGGTCAGCACGTACATCCATATCAGCTGTCTTCTACTCATCACTTCTTTTTGTTTATATCGCATAGCCAGTACAAAGGAAGCCAGAGCAACCGTCAGAGCCAGGGCCAGGGCATCTGCTGACATGGAATTTGCTGACTGGATATTCACAGGTACCAGCCCCAGAAGTACGAGGAAATTTTTCCCAACAGGCGTCAGACGAATGGCAAAGAAAAAGAGCAGTCCAAACATAAGCATATTGGCGATCCTTCCCGCATAGGCAAGAACCATCGGCCGGTCCGTAAACAGATCTGCAATGCGGATCCCTACTGCCTGGGGAAGATACGAAGTAGGTGCATACAAGGCTGTATTTCCAAATCCGTAAAACTGTGTTTTTTCCCGGTCGATACGCTGATCTGCATTCTCTCCGATATCCCATAATGATACATGATCCTTGGCGGAAAATTCCGGAACCAGACCACTGTTAAACGTCCTTCCATATGAGAATAAGTCGTTTCCTCCGTTGCCTTCCGACGTCAGATATCCTCTGGAAACCTCATAGCTTCTCAGATAATGGCTGTACTCATCCGGCGAATTAAAGGCCGGAACCGCCGCCAGCGTACAGATACTCATAAAAATATAAACAACGGCAAACACCACTTCTGCCCGGAGCTGTCTGCGTTTCAGAAATGCAAAGATCACCAGCATCACAGCTGCCGCCGCTCCAATCACCAGAAACACCAGTGATTTTGGAAATGGCCTGGAAATGATCCGATAGGCAAGTGTCTGTGTATCATCCTTCTGGCTCACCAACCCTGCAGCCACTCCGGTATCCCCTTTTGCGCCATCTAAAACGATCCGGAATTTCTGCCCCTTACATTCCGTAAGCTTCTGGTCAAGCCGGAAATACGTGGTATCCCCCGACGATATGGTCAGTCTGCTGGCCTGCCAGCTCTGGATCTCCCTTTCATTCTGATACAGCGTTATCTGAAACGTTCCAGCAACCGATGCACTCTCTGTAGAAAGAAAAAGCTCCACACCGGACAGACGGTTCGTTTTGCAGGTAAACTCCTCTTCAAAGCTTCCTCCCGCACCGATCATAGACCAGGTATCCGGTCTTGCCTGCTGCTTTACATTTCCGAGGATCTCCGAATCACTAAGCAGATATGCGGAAAAGATCAGGATCATTCCCCATATCAGCAGATATTTCAGAGCGTTTTTCAGCTCTGCAGACAGGCTGTATGAGCTCCTGTTTTTTTTCTTATTTTTCATAATATCCCTCTTACTCACTGTTATTTTCACATTCCGCACTATTATAGCATCTGCACGGCAAAAAAAGAAGCTGCGTTTTATGGCAGCTTCTCATTTTTTGTAAACCTATCCGGAACCGGATGCTTATCGATTGTTGATCGCAGTTACCAGTGCATCAATAGAGGCACGGATGATATCCTGATCAACACCCGCTCCCCAGGCAAGCGTTCCATCCGGTTTACGGATTCCCACATAAGCGATAGCCTTGGAGGAAGAACTCTGCTCCAGAGCATGCTCCTGATAAGTCTCCAGTGTGTATTTCAGTTCGTAAGCTTTCTTCAGTGCATTGCTTACCGCATCCAGACGACCATTTCCGGAAGCCTCTGTAACGATGGTTTTTCCACGGAATGTAGAAGTAACCCGTGTTACGATGCCGTCTTCCTTCTGCTGGAAATGAACCTCACTGATGCTGTATGGTTCAACCACATTTTCGAAGGTAGATTTGAACAGACTGAAGATCTCGTCCGGATGAAGCTCTTTGTGCTTGTGATCGGACACTGCTTTGGCTGCATAGCCCATAGCCTCGCGCATTTTCGGAGGAAGGTTCAGGCCAAACTTTGTCTCCAGTATATAGCCTACACCGCCCTTTCCGGACTGGCTGTTGATACGGATAACATCTGCGTCGTAGTTTCTTCCCACATCTGTCGGATCGATCGGCAGATACGGAACAGTCCAGTGCTCCAGATCTCCGTTCTCTCTCCAGTGCATACCCTTTGCGATGGCATCCTGATGCGATCCGGAAAATGCAGCAAATACAAGAGCTCCACTGTACGGACTTCTTTCATAGATCTGCATTCCGGTACATTTCTCATAAACCTCACAAATATGCGGCATATCAGAAAAATCGATCTTCGGGTCCACACCCTGGGAATACATATTCATACCAAGCGTTACAATATCCACATTACCGGTACGCTCACCATTTCCGAACAAAGTTCCCTCAATTCGGTCAGCACCTGCAAGAAGACCCATCTCGGAGTCTGCAACGCCACATCCACGATCATTGTGCGGATGAAGAGAAACGATCACGTTTTCACGGTATTTCAGATTATCACACATGTATTCCACCTGACTTGCATACACATGCGGCATAGAATGCTCAACCGTAACAGGCAGGTTGATGATCGCTTTGTTATCTGCAGTGGGCTGCCATACATCCAGAACCGCATTGCACACCTCCAGTGCATACTCCGGCTCTGTTCCCGTAAAGCTCTCCGGGCTGTACTCAAACTGAAAATTGCCTTCTGTCTCATCAGCCAGCTTTTTCAGAAGTGCAGCGCCATCTACTGCGATCTTCAGGATCTCCTCTTTTGATTTTTTGAATACCTGCTCTCTCTGAGATACGGATGTGGAGTTATATACATGAACGATCGCTTTTGGGGCGCCTTTAACAGCTTCAAAAGTCTTACGGATGATATGCTCTCTTGCCTGAGTCAGCACCTGGATCGTTACATCCTTCGGGATCAGATCCTGCTCGATCAGCGTACGGAGAAACTCATACTCTGTCTCAGAAGCAGCCGGAAATCCAACCTCGATCTCTTTAAAACCAATCTTTACAAGAAGCTTGAAAAATTCCACTTTCTGCTCCAGGCTCATCGGGATCACAAGTGCCTGATTTCCGTCACGAAGGTCTACAGAGCACCAGATCGGGGCCTTATCCACATATTCTTTCTCCGCCCATTTCATACATTTCACCGGCGGCATGTAATACTGACGTTTGTACTTGGATGGTGTCATCATTTTGTTTTCCTCCACTTTCTGTTTCCATTAAAATTTCTCTTTGGTTTCTGTTTTTGATATAAAGACATAAAAAAAATCTTCCGACTCTGCAGATTCTGCAAGAGACGAAAGACAACTGCTGTCCTACGCGGTACCACTCTTATTTCATGAATAAAAATTCACACACTTGACAGATACGGAATGTATATACATCCTTATATCCTCTCCGGATAACGGCGGACACCGTCTGCGTCTACTCTCTTATATAATATATAAAGATTTCAGGCAGATGCTCCGAGGCGAGTTCCACAAATCCCTTCCGCTGCTTCTCACCGGCCAGCAACTCTCTGTGCTCCGTTCTCTTGTGTACTATTCCTCATCTACGCATTTTCTTTTTGAAACTGGTATTAGGTTAACACGTTATGGAAGATTTGTCAATGAAATTTTAACGATGCACCGCGCAAAAATTTCAGTGCATCACTCACGAACAGCAATCCGGGCTGATCCGTTTCTCTGTCTTCCTGCTATCTGCGGCAGACATTATTCGGCTCCCCGCCTGACTGAAAGCTGATGACCAATCCAGTACACAGCCCCGCCAATACCTCCTCCAAGAGTATTATATGTCAGATCAGAAACCTGGAACGTTCCAAGCCTCAGGAAAAGCTGCAGAAGTTCAATGGACAGTGAGAATACAAAGGTAATCTTAAGTCCGGTCCACACAATATTCAAGAATGTTGTTTTTTTCAATATTTTCTTTCCTGCGGTCCAGAACAGCAGGATCGTGAACGGAATGAACAGCATCAGATTCTCAATACACTCAGTTGTGAGATATCTGGTACCATCCTCTCCATATTTCCAGATCCACCAGTTCGCCATCACATCCGAAAGGGGATTCATCCACATATCCCGGTTCAGCAGCGTGCGAAACAAGATCATGGTTGTATAAAAGGTCAGAAAAAACAGCTTCCGAAAAAAAGCATTTCCTCTGAAATACTGCCACCACACGGAAAAAGCTCCCCTGATTCCCCTTCCACCTGTCTCATTATGGTAGGCAAAGAGATAAAAAAACAGTACCATCACAGACAGGATCACAGAAAACCAAAATGGCTGGTACAAAGCTGTCAGTACACTTGTAATAATACTTGATATGATGTCTTTCATTATAAGTCCTTTCACATAAGCCAGACAGTCGACCATTCTTCTATCCGGCAGCTCTGTCATTATTCCTACCTATATTACTACACTCTTCCCACAAAAGCCAGAAAAAGATATCTCTCACTGCTCTGTCAATCGACCTGCATATCGTTTTTATATTCCTGAAAATGTGAGGGTCATGCGGATATTCGCAATTGAAGCAGGGGACTTACTTGATTCGGCTAAACTACAATATTTTTTTATTTTTAACAAATTTTTGTTATATTTTACCAGTAAAACATGCTATAGTTCATAGTAAGAAAAAAATTTCGGAGGTATTTTTAATGAAACGTGATCTGAAAAAAATCGTAAGCCAGATGACGCTGGAAGAAAAAGCCGGCATGTGCTCAGGTCTTGATTTCTGGCATCTGAAACATGTGGAACGCTTGGGGATCCCGGAAGTAATGGTCAGCGACGGCCCTCACGGACTTCGTAAGCAGGATGACAAGGGCGATCATCTTGG
>NZ_NANC01000003.1:0-52500 GCF_008679485.1 Blautia sp. LMAG:89
TCTTATAGATTTTTCTTGCCCTTGTATTTGCCCTTATCAGAGTGCATAAACACTGATGGGACGATATAACACAAGGGAAATAATAAGGGAAAGCTCACCTGCGACAAATCCAGTGTTTTCAAGGGGTTGCGAAGAATTTAATAATAAAATATAACAGTTATTAAATTTCTTAAAACAGGTGAAATCTCAATCGGGATTTATAAAGGAGAATATTGATGAAACTATTTTTATGTTCGCATTTTTCAAGTGTAGGAAGTCTGATAAAGGAAGAAATTGAAAATAAAAAAGTCGCATTTATTCCAACAGCTTCGCTGCGTGAAGGCTACACCGGTTATGTCGGCTCGGCTCGAAAATTATTCAAAAAGTTGGGAGCAATCGTAACTGAAATTGATATTTCAACGGAGGCTTATTCAACGATACAGTCTGTTTTTGAAGATGCGGATGTGATATATTTTACCGGCGGAAATTCTTTTTTCCTTATAGACCAGCTCCGTAAAACGGGAACGGATGAGCTGTTGAAAAAAGAATTGGCAAAGGGAAAACTGATGATTGGTGAATCGGCAGGTGCGATTATATGCGCTCCAAGCATCCAATATATCGAGCAAATGGATGAAAAGCCGGAGGACTACTCACAAGAAGATGATGCAGGGCTTGATTTGATTGATTTCTATGTTCTTCCGCATTATCTTACAGCACCATTTAAGAAAGTTACCGAGAAAATAATGACTGAATTTTCGGATTTGAATCTATGCCCTATTAACAACCATCAGGGAATTGTAATTGATGGTGAAGGTTCAAAGGTTATTTGCAAAGACTAATTTGAAAAATCCTTTTTTTGAAACTGGAAAATCGGAAGCTGAGGAGATAGACTATTGAGAACATATGAGAATAAAGACGAGCTTAAAAACGAGATAAATAAAAGCTTTGCAAAGTATATTTCAGAATTTAATGATATTCCGGAGCATTTAAAAGATAAGAGAATTGATGAGGTCGATCGAACTCCGGCAGAAAATCTTGCTTATCAGGTTGGCTGGACAACTCTTGTTATTAAATGGGAATCAGACGAAAGAAAGGGTATTCCTGTCAAAACTCCTTCGGATAATTTTAAGTGGAATCAGCTTGGCGAATTATATCAATGGTTCACAGATACATATGCTCAGCTGTCACTGCAAGAATTGAAAGACAGATTGAATGAGAATATCAACTCTATTTATGTAATGATTGATTCTCTGAGTGAGGAAGAATTATTTAAACCACATATGAGAAAATGGGCTGACGAAGCAACTAAAACAGCTGTCTGGGAAGTATACAAATTCATACATGTTAATACAGTTGCTCCGTTCGGAACCTTTAGAACCAAGATTAGAAAATGGAAAAAGATTGCACTATAACTTCCGGTTTGGAGAATTGAGAAAATCAGAGTTTGTGATGGTAGATAATATGGAATGGTTTAATGTTTTTGGGCTGATTTTTATTGCAGTCATTATGATACCCAATGTTGTATTTGCGATTAAGTGCAAAGATGGATTTGATAATAAGTGGAACAATAAATATGTTGAGGTCACAGAACAAGTAGGGAGATTGGGTTGTTTCGGATTCATGATAATCAATATTCCGGGAACTTGGTTCGGGTGGTGGTCTGACGAAGCATTTGTACTATATTTGATTGTAGATATCATATTGGTAATGCTTTATTGTGCTATTTGGATTATATATTTTAAGAAAAACAGCGTTTTCAGAGCATTAGCACTTTCTATTATTCCTTCAATGTTGTTCTTATTTAGTGGGATTATGAGTAGGTCAGTGCTATTGATTATTGCATCAGTATTATTTGCACCAAGTCATATTGTGATTTCATATAAAAATGTAAAATGATATTTACAACTTCAAGTTTGCCAACTTGCCCTTTGAGAGAGGAGAAATCCTTTTCTCAAAGGGCTTTTTCTATTTATACGGATATTCGCAAACTACAAGATAAAGCCAAAACTTCATATACTCTAAGCACAAGGAGGTTGAGGTTTGGCTATGAATAACAGTTTAGCAGAAGTACGCCCGGAACTTGTTCCTGAGTGGTCAGAGAAGAACTTACCGCTTAAACCTGATGAGATTACTTTCGGTTCAAATAAAAAAGTATGGTGGAGAGGTGCTTGCGGTCATGAATGGCAGACAAGCGTTAAGGCTCGTTCCAATGGAGAGAAATGCCCGATATGTTCCGGCGCAAGAGTGATTGCAGGGATTAACGATTTGGCAACATTAGAGCCGCTACTGGAAAAGCAGTGGTCGGAAAAGAATAAGATAAAACCGACAGAGGTTTCTATTGGTTCTCATAAGAAAGTGATTTGGAGATGTGAGAAAGGACACGAGTGGGAAGCTGCTGTTAAGAGCAGGACAATAAATAAAACAGGTTGCCCATATTGTTCCCATAATAAAGTGTTGGCAGGATTTAATGACCTTGCAACGCTTTTGCCGGATATAGCTGCCGAGTGGTCGGACAGAAATTATCCGTTACTTCCGACTCAGGTTACGGTCTTTGCCAATCGTAAGGCTTGGTGGAAGTGTAAGGATTGCGGCAGAGAGTGGAACACCCTTATTTCTACTCGTTCCGGTGGCAGTAAATGCCCGTATTGCAGTGGGTACATATTCCTGAAAGGGTTTAACGATTTGCAGACAACACACCCTGAAATTGCTTCGGAGTGGTCGGAGAAGAACTTGCCATTGAAGCCTGATGAAGTAAATGCAAAGTCGAGGAAAAATGTCTGGTGGAGATGCAGTAAATGCGGTAACGAGTGGAAATCTGTTATCAATGCCCGTGTGAAAGGTACGGTATGCCCCGTTTGTGCAGAGAGAGAAGTCCTTGCCGGATATAATGATTTGGCGACAACAGACAGTCAGCTTCTTAGCGAATGGGATTATGAACAGAATAAACTGAAACCTACAGAGGTATCACGAACTTCGGCAAAGAGAGCATGGTGGAAATGCAGACACGGTCATTCGTGGAGTATGAAGATAAATGAAAGAACGATATTGAAGAAAGGCTGTCGAATTTGTGAGCAGGAGTATTTATCTCTATTTCCTGCTTTGGCTGTCAGCTATTATTCTAATAAGAAAGGCTTGAAAGCAGAACTTGGTTCTGACCGATTGCTTGGAGTTCCGCTTGAAACATACATACCTTCAGAGAAGTTGGCTATTGAGTCAGGAAGTGCCGATGAGAATTTAGAAATAATGAAAGCATATATGTGCAAGCAAAGAGGAATAAGGCTGATTAAGCTGCCGATGAAAGGCACAGAACTGGATTATGCCAATAATTTAAAGAAAGCTTTTCAGAGCGTACATATATTTATTTCTTCCGATACCGAGGAAGATGTGGAGATAATCAAAAATACATTTGAAAGATGGAGGGACAGCCAATGAGAGAGAAAACCTATCATCTATACTTAAATGAAGAAGAACGAAGCCGAGTGATACAATCGCTCATCGAACTGAAGAACAATTTAGCAGCTCAGGGACGATACACCGACGCAGTAGATGATGTTCTATGTAAAGTGCTTGAAGCAAAGAAAAAGAAATTGAACATTGAATACATTTAGAACGTTGATTTGCCGTCTGTTTCTTAACCGGAGCAGGCGGCTTTTTTTATTTCAAAAATTTTTCAAAAAATTTTTGGAAAAGCGGAGATTTTGGGTGTGCATTTCATACCCCTTTGTCCAAATGAGTGAAGGGGTTCATTCCGGATAGCAAAAACGGAAGCCTTTTCGCTTGAAAATTGAATAAGTCATTCACTAAGACTTTATTTCTGATGATAGCCACTTTAGCAGGTGTCTGGAAAGTTTCGGTATGAAGCGGAAAGTCCATCTGATTATCCGGCAGTTGGAGATTTTGTTCTTTTGCAGTGTGTGAATAAAAATGATATTGCTGTGATTCAAAAGGTATTGCCAAGGAAAAGCGTTTTTCTGCGAAAGGCGGCAGGGACAAATAGTGTGGAACAAATTGTAGCTGCAAATATTGATACGGTATTTATCTGTATGTCACTTAATAACGATTTTAACGTCAGGAGATTGGAAAGATATCTATCTGTTGCATGGAACAGTGGAGCTATGCCTGTCATTGTGTTGACTAAAGTAGATTTATGCGATGAAGTGGATGCAAAGGTATTAGAAATAGAAAATATTGCAATCGGGGTACCGATTATTGAAACATCTGTAGTAGACAAAGATGGTTTAAGCCAGATTTATCAATATCTTAAGGAATACCATACAGTTTCTGTGCAAAGAACTGATACCGGGATATCTTAATGGAATTACAGGAGAGTATGCACCTCCGGCAGGGTATCTGGTAAATGAAAAGGAAGCAGAGGCATTTGATAGAGAGTTCCCGTATATGGAGAAGAAAAAACTTCTGGGACAGATTTTTGAATGATGAAAAGCAGGAGGTAAATTTAGATGAAAGCAATGGAAAAAGACTGGTATCAGAAAAATTGGATGCTGGATATTCAGAATATGTCATGGGTAGAAGACACCAACAGACAAGTAGATTTTCTAATCAAGCAGTTACATTTAAAAGGAACGGAAAAAATACTTGATCTTGCATGTGGATTTGGTCGGCACTCACTGGAGTTTGCCAGACGTGGGTATGATGTTACCGGTATTGATATTACACCGGCGTACATAGATTATGCAAACGAGCAGGCAAAAAAAGAAAATTTGAATGCAAAGTTCATTTGTCAGGACATTCGCACGATCACATTTGATAAGGAATTTGATGTTGTGCTGAATATGGCGGATGGAGCAATAGGATATCTTGAAGACGATGGGGAAAATCATAAGATTTTTTCTGTCATTGCGAAAGCATTAAAAAATGGTGGAAAGCACTTTATGGATATCATGAATGGAAGCTATGCCCAAACACATTTCCCTTGCAAGTTATGGGATGCAGGAGAAAAGGGGCTTACATTATCTGCTTTTGAATGGGGGAAGGATAGAAAAACGCTGATATATGGGCAGGTAGACTATATGTATGGAGAAGCACTTTATAAGCCTGAAATGAAAGAAGGAAATCCTATAAGGTTATATAGTTTGGATGAAATCACGGAGATATTCTGTAAATTAGGACTTCGTATTTGTAACAGCTTTGCTGATTTCAGTGGAAAGCCGAGTTCTGATAATGATATTCAATTGATGGTTTATTCCATACGGGAATAAATCTTCATCAAATCTTTATTTTTTTCTGTTAGGTTATATTTCAGTAAGAAATGAAATATAGAAGGAAGGATAGTAAAGATGGAAATGATGTTACAGACACAAAGTCTATGTAAATATTTTAGAAAACAGAAAGCGGTAAATAATGTTTCACTTAATATCGAAAAGGGACAGATTTATGGACTGCTTGGACCGAATGGCGCTGGTAAATCTACCACATTGAAAATGCTGACCGGTATGATGAAACCAACTGCAGGAAAGATTTACTTTGATGGAAAACTTTTGGATAGGAAAGATTTATCAAAAATAGGAGCGTTAATTGAAAATCCGCCTATTTATGAAAATCTTTCCGCCAGAGAGAATTTGAAGGTAAGACAATTATTGCTTGGTACAGATGAAAACAGAATTGATGAGGTCTTGCAGATTGTATCACTTACAAACACCGGAAAGAAGAAAGCAGGACAGTTTTCTTTGGGGATGAAGCAAAGACTAGGCATTGCAATGGCATTGCTTGGAGAACCGGAACTTTTGATATTGGATGAACCTACGAATGGATTAGATCCAATAGGCATCGAGGAATTACGAGAGCTGATCCGGTCTTTTCCGGAACAGGGAATCACTGTAATTCTCTCCAGTCATATTCTCTCAGAGGTACAGTTACTTGCAGATAAAGTCGGGATTATTTCAGGTGGAATCTTAGGATATGAAGGAGCATTAAAGCAGGGAGATAATCTTGAAGATTTGTTTATGAATGTGGTAAGAAAAAACCAGAAAGCAGGTGAAATCCATGGTTAATATTATAAAAGCAGAACATCAAAAAGCCAAAAGAACCATGCGAAAAAAGTTTATCTGGGGATTTCCTCTTCTTACATTTGTCATGGCATTTATATTTACTCTTGGGATGACAAATGCTTATGCAGAAAGTGTTTGGAACTGGTGGTATACACTTTTGCTGCCGGGGATGATTGCTCTATTTTGTTATCTTTCTGTGGCGCAGGAGAAAAAGATAAAATACTATCATTTAATGACTATTCCCACAGACAGAAGAAAATTGTTGCTGGGGAAAATTATTTATATTGGGTACATGATTTTGTTTTCTAATGTGATTGTGTTTGCAGGAGCAACGCTTGGAGGCTTTCTTCTAACGACACATGTTCCAGTTGGAGGAGCGTTGATTGCAGTATTGTTTCTGACGGTTTCTGAGTTATGGGAGATTCCGGTAGCTTTATTTTTAAGTGAACGATTTGGAATGATTGTAAACCTGTTCGTCTGCCTATTTATTACCGTCAGCGGTGTGGTAATATCACAAACCAGAATCTGGTATGTACTTGTTTCTGCAATCCCTATGCGAATGATGTGCCCGTTGCTTCATGTTTTACCAAATGGACTTGCCGCAGAAGCAGGGAATCCTCTTTTGGATACGGGAGTCATTGTTCCGGGAATGTGTCTCTCAATCATCTGGTTTGTTTTTGTAACGGTTCTGTTTTTGAAATGGTTTGAGAGAAGAGAGGTGAAATAAGATGATTGGAAGATCTCTTAATGCAGACTTGCGAAAGATGAAAGGAACATCTGTGATTCTGGCACACTTACTGATTCCGATTATAACCAGCGTTATATTTTTAATATATTACTTTTTTTCACCATGGAATGAAAATATGAAAGTGATTGCATTTTATCAGGCAATAGGAGCAGGACTTCCGGTACTTATTGGAATTTTTACAGCAAGTGTGATGGAACAGGAACAAAATGCAGGTGATTTTCAAAATCTGTTGTCTTTACCGGATAAACCTGCAGCATTTTTATCGAAACTGTTGATGCTACTGGTTTTGTGTCTGTGCTCTATCCTATTGACAGCAATCATATTCGGAATTGGATTTGGAAGAATCGCATCAAGCGATATCGAAATCATGAAAGGATGTATATTTGCAGCATTGCTGCTGTGGGGAAGCAGTGTTCCACTTTATCTGTGGCAGCTGATTCTGGCTTTTCAGTTTGGAAAAGGGGTATCCATTGGAGCAGGGATTATATCAGGACTAATTAGTGCATTGATGCTTACCGGACTTGGAGATTATGTGTGGAAATATGTATTTGTCTGCTGGACGGGTAGAGTACCATATACTTATCTGCAATCTGTATTGGGAGAAACTAGTGTAGGTGAATGGTTGTCATTCATACCAGGTTGCTTAATATTTACAGGGATTAGTATGGTATACTATTTTTGGTGGGTAAACCACTGGGAAGGAAACAGAATATCGGAATAGAATCGAGGGAAACTATGGCAAAAATACTGGCAGTTGATGATGAACCGGCAATTCTGGAAATGATAGAAAGCATTTTGAATAAGGATGGACATCTGGTTACCAAAGTAAGTAATCCGCTGAAACTTAATATGGAAGAATTACATCGTTATGACCTGATTTTACTTGACATTATGATGCCTGGAATGGACGGCTTTGAATTATGCAAAAGAATCAGGGCACTTGTGGATTGTCCGATTTTGTTTCTTACCGCAAAAACGGAGGAAAAAAGTCTGGTGAACGGACTTTCGTTGGGAGCAGATGATTATATTTCAAAGCCATTTGGAGTGATGGAACTTCGGGCAAGGATTCATGCACATCTTAGAAGAGAGCACAGGGAACATTCTGTCCGGATGGTTTTGGGGAGGATCTGTATTCAAATATCTCAAAAGAAACTATTGGTTGATGATAAGGAACTTCCTCTTACGAAAGCGGAGTACGAAATTTGTGAATTCCTGGCTAAAAACAGGGGACAGGTTTTCTCGAAAGAACAGATTTTAGAAGAGGTCTTTGGTTTTGACAGTGAGAGTAATGACAGTACCATTATCACGCATATCAAAAATATAAGAGCAAAATTTGCGGATTATGATTATACACCGATAAAAACAGTCTGGGGGATTGGATATAAATGGGAAGAGTAAAGAGAAGCAATGCACTCAGCTGGATTTTTATGAGATATGTACTGGTCATGCTTGGATCATTAGTAGGTTTGGTGATTGTTGCTTGGCTGCTGCTGTACCTTTTGATTAGTGTGGGCTGTATCTATCCGGCGAATTATGCAGAGCAAAAGATTAATGAAGCATATGATACGATTTTACGTGCGGATAAAGTAACTGCTGAGATGATTCCTGCACTTTGTGATTATGTAATCTTTTCAGAGAATGGAGAGAAAATAGGTGGAGATCTGTCAGAACAATACGAACAGATAGCATGGAATGTTGCAAAGTACGGAAACGCATCCGGGAAATATTTTTATAAAGTAATTGTAAGGGAAAATGAATATGTTGTATTGCAATATCGCCTGACACCTCAATATCATTCAGCTTTTTTGAGGGAGCATTTTATAGGACCACAGAATGTGATGAGTATTATGTCAGTGATTGGAGCGGTAGCGATTATCATCATTCCGTCCATACGTTTTGGAAAAAGAATCAAAAAGCAGATGCAGCCTGTATTAGACGCAATCAGACAAATAAAGGATCAAAATCTGGAATATGAGACATCCTGTTCCGGTATCAAAGAGTTTGATGACTGTTTATCGGCAATCGATGATATGCGAGATGCATTGCGAGAATCTTTAGAAAAGCAGTGGAAAACAGAGCAGGAAAAGAAACAACAGATGTCTGCTTTGGCGCATGATATTAAAACACCTCTTACGATTGTACGGGGAAATGCAGAACTACTTTCAGAGACTGAACTGACCACAGAACAGAAGAATAATATCACTTATGTTTTGAACGGCACAACACAGATACAAAGTTATGTAAAACAGTTGGTAGATGTCACAAAATCATGGAATTGCAGTGATGTTACCTATACAACGGTGAGGTTAGAAGATTTTTTCGCAGATATAAAGGAACAGGCACTCGGACTGGTAGAAATCTATCACCAGAAAATAGATTGGAAGGCGGGACAAAGTGATAAAAAGGTAACGATTGCTTATGATCCAATGTTCCGGGCCGTAATGAATATGATTCAGAATGCAGTGGAGCATACAAAAGAAAATGGAATCATTTATATTGACGCAAAGGAGCAGGATGGCCGGCTGACATTCATTGTGGAGGATAGCGGATCAGGATTTACAAAAGAAGCATTATTGCATGGCACAGAGCAGTTTTTTATGGATGACACAAGTAGAAATGGCGAAGCCCATTATGGGATGGGACTATTTTTTGCAAAAACTGTGGCTGAAAAATATGGTGGAGGTATTAAACTTTCAAATTCTGAAAATACAGGTGGGGCGAGGGTAGAAATATTTTTCCTGAGTAGTCAAGAAACAAGCTAAATAGACCGCAATTAAGCTATGTAAAAGAAATTTTACATGCTTTTATCTAATATGTAAAAGCCTTTTGATAGACATTACTACTACGTTTGCTGTAATCTCATGGAAGAAGGAGGCATACAGAATTATGATAGCTGATAAAATTAAAAATGCTCGTACTATTCTTTATTACATAACTATCATTATAGTTGGGATTATATGCACATATAAGAAGAGAATAATATAACTTTTGTTATGATATCAAATGATTTTTTCATTTAGCCGTGAACGAAAAAGGCGAATAATAAGGACAGCAACTGCGAGTTGCTTGTTTGAGATAATGCAGGGGTATCAAATAAATGAAAAGCAGGAAAAAAGTATTCGATTAAAAGAATAATGGGTGGCAGAGTCATTGAAGCAAATACAGATTTTGTAGATAACCTATCTGCCACCTGCCAGCGTATGAATGATAAATAAGATTGCGAACTACTTGCAATTTGCAATCAAATGAAATATAATGAAGAAAAAAAGGAGGCGATATCTATGGCAAGAACAGCAAATGTATTTGCACGTGTTGAGCCTGAAGTGAAAGAACAGGCAGAGCAGGTGCTTGATCGACTTGGAATTCCAATGTCCAATGCAGTAGGAATGTTTCTGAGACAGATTGTACTCCAGAGAGGAATTCCTTTTGAGATAAAACTTCCAGCTTATGAGGAGCCTGTGGCATATGGCTCTCTGACAAAGAAACAGTTCAATGCAGAAATAGAAAAAGGCATGGAAGATATTAAGGCTGGAAGAGTGTATTCAGCAGATGAAGTTGAAGCGGAAATGAAACAGGAATTTGGTATATGAAATATAAAGTGATGTATACAGCAGGAGCAAAGAAAGATCTGCGAAATATTTTCAGATATATTTCAGAGGAACTGTTAGCTCCGGAGAATGCTGCAGGACAGGCAGAGCGGATTATGACGGCAATTCGGAAGCTGGATACTATGCCGAATAGAAATCGGCTCTATGAGGAAGAACCATGGTACAGCAGAGGACTTCGATTCTTTCCGGTGGATAATTATCTGGTATTTTACAAAACAGATGATGAAACTGAAATAGTATATGTAGTGCGAATTATGTATGGTGGACGTGATATTCATAAACGGTTAAGCCAAACAGAATATGGAACAAAAACACGAGCAGTTAGTCTATGAAAAATAGGTTAGCTGCTTTTTTTATGCAAAAAAGCAGGTGCCGTGTATGGGATATGCACGTAAAGATGTAGAGAAAACAAAGAAAATAGCAAAGAAATTTGTGCGCTATCAAGAGGGTGCAGAGCTTTATAGCATTGGACTGACGAAATTGAATAATACGGAGTGAAAGCCGTTACTACGACTGGGCAGTTACAAGCCCGAATTACCGTACTCATGTAAATTCCTCTCAGATTCCATGAAATGCCCGGTATTCCCGGTATATTTCAATCATATTTTTTTGGGCATTTTTCAAATAAGAAGTATCGGCGCTGATTCGTCCAAGAAGAAAATATCCCTGATAGATAGAAAGCATGCGCTGAGAAAGAATTTTTGCATGATCTGGAGACAATCCGGAGTATAACAATACTTCCTGAAAAATCTGCTCAAATTTTTTCAGTCCTTCCATAAATACAGATGCAACTGCAGGCTTGCTAAGTGCTGTTTCCATACCCATCACCGCATACGGGCAGCCTGCAAATGTTTGTCCATTTGTCCTTTCAGATAAAAAATCAAAGATTTCTTCAATAAAACTTTCCCAGTCATTTCCCTGAGAACTATTTTGAAATTGTTCCAGTAAGATTTTTTGATAGTATTCCGTTACCGCTGTTGCCAGGTCATCCTTGCTTTTGAAATAAAAATAAAAAGATCCTTTTGGAAGGTCTGTTTGTTTGAAGATTTCGCTGATTCCAGTAGCAGAATACCCATTTTTCCAAAATAATTCAGCAGCACACTCGATCAGGCGTTGTCTGGATTCTTCACCCTTTTTCAATTCGCATTTCCTCCTTCAGTCTGGAAAACAGATGTGTAAGTGCAAACATAAGCGTTTCATAATGCATGTAATCTAAAGTATTCCTATCTGCAAGAATTTGAAGACTTGCCGGGAACTCGTCATCAGCTTCCCAGAAACGAATGATAATCGGCAAAAAAGGAAAAAGATTTAATTTAAAAGCAACATCTCCTTTTTCCAGTTCCTTTCCGGAAAGTGATATACAGGCATTGCGCAATTCAACGGTTTTTCCGTTAAAAAAGTCAGCGGTATTCTGAAAAAATCCTCTGTTCGGCGAGAGATTTCCTGTTCGGACAGAGGAAAGGCTGTTTATATTTACAAATTCATGTGACAGATGGCATCTATCCTTTGAATAACATAAAACATCATAAATAGTCATTGCTTCATTATGATTGGCTTCATGAACTATTTCAAAATCATTATCTGACCACTGAACACTTCCCGTTTTTCGGTTAATACGATAGGTACGGTTAATAAAAGTAATATATAACCAGTCAGAATTGTGATCTAATGAATATTTATGTATCATTGTAGCCTGATCATATTGCAGGAAAACATGTGCCATTGAAATTTTTGTTTTATCATAATTATTGATAGTCTTCGTCATATATTTCTCCAAGAATATTTTTGTTGTAGTTATTTGCAAAATAGACTAATCGGTCTATAAAGTCAATACATTTTGCGTAACAAATAAAAATTAATGATCATGAAAAGTAAATGACTAAGACTTCCCATACCTTCTGATGGCAGATGACAGAATCCCAGCAGTCAACTACTGCAAAACAGTATATAACAGTTGACAACAGTATTATACTGTTATATACTGTTTACAACAGGAGGGAACATATGAAGATTATAATCAATAATACATCGATGGTACCAATTTATGAACAGATCATGGAGCAGATCAAGGCGCAGATCATCTCCGGAGAATTAAAAGAAAATGATATATTGCCGTCCGTGAGAACAATGGCAAAGGAACTGAAGATCAGTGCACTTACTGTGAAGAAAGCATATGACAATCTGGAAGCAGAGGGCATGACAGTCACAGTTCATGGAAAAGGAACATATGTAGCGGCTTCGAATACACAGCTGATGGAAGAAGAGCGCAGGAAAGAGGTTGAGGCGGATCTGGAAGCAGCGATTCAGAAGGGAAAGCGCTGCGGAATGAAGGAGGAAGAGATCCGTTCATTGTTTGAACTCATCATGGAGGATGAATGATTATGTTAGAGATCAAAGGAGTAAAGAAAAGCTACGGTGAATTTCAGCTAGACTGTTCGTTAAATGTAGAAAAAGGAAGGATCACCGGTCTGGTTGGAGAGAACGGAGCCGGTAAGAGTACTTTGTTCAAGGCAGTGCTCGGACTCATTTCTTATGATGCCGGTGAGATAAAGATTCTGGGAAAAATACCGGAAGAGTTAAGTGAAAAAGAGAAAGAAGAGCTGGGAGTTGTCCTGGCAGAAGCCGGATTCAGTGGATACTTGAAAGGGAAAGATGTTGAGGCAGTCCTTGCCAAATTGTATCCAAAGTTTGAAGCAGAAAAATTTCATCAGATGTGTGAAGAATATCAGATTCCGTTGGATAAATTTATAAAAGAGTACTCAACAGGAATGAAAGCAAAGCTGAATCTGATCATTGCATTGACACATCAGGCAGAATTCCTGATGCTGGATGAGCCGACAGCAGGGCTTGATGTCGGAGCGAGGGAAAGGATGCTGGATATTTTAAGAGAGTATATGGAAGAAGAGCCGGAGAGAAGTATCCTGATCAGTTCACATATTTCTTCGGACTTAGAACATCTGTGTGATGACATTTATGTGATACATAAAGGAAAGATCATACTTCATGAAGCGATGGATACGATTCTTGAAAAATATGCAGTGTTGAAGGTCAGTGAGGAACAATATCAGGCAGTGGATAAAAGGTATCTTTTGAAAGAGAAAAAAGAGTTTTTTGGAGTTGCCTGTCTGACGAACGAGAAGCAGTATTATATAGAAAATTATCCGGAAATCGTAGTAGAGAGCGGATCACTCGATCAGGTGATCCTGATGTTGACAGGAGGCGAAAGATGATGAAAGGAATCAGAGGGCTTTTGGAAAAGGATTTTCGATTGTTTTTTCGGCAGGGTGGTAATCTTTTTTTTGTGTTAGTGTTTGTAGCATTGTTTTTTATACTTACGGGAAAAACGGGAGCTACTTTCATTGCAATATATATCCCATCTGTTCTGGCGATATATTCAGGTAATACGATCAGTTATGATGAAAATGGCCATGGCTACACATATTTATTTTCTTTACCCGTAAATAAAAAAATATATGTCAGAGAAAAATATATTTTTTCCTTTATCATGACAGCATGTGGATGGTGCATTGGAATGATCTGTGCAGGAATTATGGTACTCATAAATCCTGAAGAGGTGTTTGATCTGGAAATGCTGGCAATGGAGTTGATCACATTTTTTGTGTTTCAGGCAATTGCGGGAATCATGATCGCGATCAGGATAAGGTTTGAAGGAGAGAAAGGGCGAATTGTGCTGCCAATCGCAATTTTAATTATTTTTGCGATTTGTTATACAATTAGATCTTTTGTGAAGACTAACTTGGGATTAAAAGAAAGTATTCTGCATATGATAGGGGGGATAGGGGATTTTGAAATCGGGATTGCCCTCATTGTGCTAAGTCTGCTTATATGGTTTGCTTCGTATAAGTATAGTATGAGTGCTATGAAGAAGAAAGAGTTTTAAGATAAGCGTGGTAAAAATGCTCCATTAAAAATAATGATTATATGGATGTAATAGCTACCAAAAATATTATAAAACTTTGTGAAAAAATAGGATTGTGTTTCGTAAGAGTCCCTTGTAAAATAGCGGATAAGGATGAAAAGAAAAGGAGATTCTTATGGGAACCAATGAAAAAGATATGACTGCCGGATCCCCCGGAAAACTGATCATAACTTTTGCCATACCAATGATGCTTGGAAATATTTTTCAGCAGTTTTATACAATGGCAGACACCATGATCGTCGGACAAGTGGTAGGAGTTGAAGCACTGGCGGCAGTAGGTGCCGGAGATTGGCTGGTATGGCTGGTGTTGGGGATCATGACAGGTATCACACAGGGTTTTTCTATTCTTGTATCTCAGTATTATGGAGCAAGGGAAAAGGAAAATCTGAAATGTGCAGTAGCGAAAAGCTATATCATGACAGCATTACTGTCTGTGGTCGTACTCGCAGTAAGTGAAGGTACAGTTTATCATGTTCTTTTATTTTTACAGACACCGGATAATGTCATTGATCTGACAATGCTATATTTGCGGCTGATCTTTGCGGGAATCCCGATCATAGCTGCTTATAATATATTTGCAGCGATCCTTCGGGCACTTGGAAACAGCAGATCTCCGTTGATCGCAATGACAGTGGCAGCAGTGATCAATGTGGGACTGGATCTGTTATTTGTGGCGGTTTTTGGCTGGGGTATAGCCGGAGCAGCAGTGGCAACCGTTATCGCACAGGGATTTTCAGCCTTGTACTGTTTGATCGTATTACGTAAAATCCCGGATATCCGCCTGAAAAAGGAGGATTTTTACAGGCAGCCTTCTATGAGCCTGCGGCTTTTGGAACTGGCGGTTCCTCTTGCGATACAGAATGTGATCATCTCCGTGGGAGGACTTGTGGTACAGTATGTGATCAATGGATTTGGTTTTCTGTTTGTGGCGGGATTTACGGCATCGAACAAGTTGTATGGGGTTTTGGAGATGGCTGCCGTTTCATATGGATATGCTATTACAACCTATGTGGGCCAGAATCTTGGTGCAAAAAAATACCAGAGGATTCGAAAAGGCGTGCGCAGCGGCACTTATATGGCAGTGCTCACTTCGGCTTTCATTTCCGGCATGATGGTACTGTTTGGACGTAATGTACTGTCCCTGTTTGTATCCGGTGAACCGGATCAGACCCGACAGGTATTGGATATAGCATATAAGTATTTGTTTATCATGGCTGTCTTTTTGTGGGTGCTGTATCTGCTGTATGTGTATCGTTCCGCTATCCAGGGCCTGGGTAATACTTTGATTCCGCTTGCCAGCGGCATTGCAGAATTTATAATGCGTGTCAGTGTTGCGCTGCTGCTGCCAAAACTGATCGGTGAAGATGGAATATACTATGCAGAGATCTGTGCATGGAGCAGTGCAGCTGTTTTATTATTCGTAAGTTATATGATCATTATACGGAAATATAAAGAAGTCACCGTTCATACATAATGTTATTTACTTAAGGGATCTATAATAATACAGGCAGAAAATATCCGGGTTTCACTATGAAATGTTCAGGTATTTTATATTTGACAAAAAACTATTTATATAAAAAGAAAAGTATGATATTATAATACTTATTCATTGCAACTATGAAAATTGAATAGTCAGAAGGGTGTACAAAGTACTTAATAAGGAATCTGGTGAAATGCCAGAACAGCCACCGCTACTGTGACAGGGACGAAAACCAAAATATCACTGGAGAGATCCGGGAAGATGGTAAGTAGGAAGAACTGGAGTCAGGAGACTTGCCTTTTTGACAGAAGAATTCTGATTCGGATGGGATACAGAAGGAATAAGCTCTGCTTGAGGTAGAGGTTTGTTTTTTGTGCTGATATGATGCTGGATCATATCAGCTTTTTTTATTTTAACCGAATAAACAGATGAAAAATGAGGAGAGATGAAGATGGGAAAAGTAATTGCAAAGCGTTTTATATTTATGATTCCGGTAGTGCTGGCGGTTACATTTATTATTTTTATGCTGAGTTTTATATCGGCAGGTGATGCTGCCAGAGTGCTGGCGGAGAAAAAATATGAGCATCCGTCACCGGAGCAGGTAGAAGAAGTACGGCATGAGGAAGGACTGGATCAGCCGGTGCTGGTACAATACGGGAAATGGCTGGATCAGGCACTTCATGGCGATTTTGGAAAATCATATTCTACCAGAAAACCGGCTTTTGAGGAATTAAAAAGATATTTTCCACAGACATTTAAACTGGCAGTTACTTCGTTTTTATTGTTGATGATCGTATCAGTCCCTCTCGGAATTTTGTCGGCAATTTATGAAAACAGAGTTCTGGATAAAGTCATTCGCATTTTGTCGTCCCTCAGTGTATCTATGCCGTCTTTCTGGATCGGTCTGATGCTGCTCTATATATTTGGAGTAAAGCTAAAAGTGATTTCCGTGATCGGAGGAGATGCCGGAGGCATCCCGATTCTTGCGGCATTTGCCATGGATATCAGTTTTTTTGGAATTATGACGAGATTGATCCGTACCAATATGATACAGGTGCTGAAGCAGGATTACATACGTGCCAGCAGAGCCAAGGGATTGTCATCTGTAAATGTAATTTTGCGTCATGGTCTGAAAAATATTCTGATTCCTGTGCTGACACGTCTGGTATCAATTGTGATCGGTTTTTTCTGTGGTTCAGCTGTGATAGAAAGTATTTTTTCAATTCAGGGAATCGGAAATCTGGCATTGAAATCCGTGATCTCAAAAGACACTCCGGTGCTGCAATGTTTTATCTTTATTCTGGCTGTTGGCATTGTAGTATTAAATTTTCTTGTGGATATCGCCTATTCTGCGATTGACCGGCGAATCCAGTTAAAGTAAAGGAGAGATCATAGAATGGGAAGCAGAAGAAAGCAGAAAACAGAAAAAAGCATGATCCAGAATCTGTACTGGAAACAGGTATTCCGGTCACCAAAAACAAAAATAGGATTGATGGTGGTCATAATTTTTGCACTGGCAGCTATTTTTGCACCTGTACTGGCGCCACATGATCCACTGCTTGTGGATGTTTCGATAAAATTAAAGAATCCGTCGGCGGCATATCCTTTAGGTACTGATCAGCTGGGACGATGTATTTTATCAAGACTTCTCTGGGGCAGCCGGTATTCACTGAGCTATAGCTTTACGGTGCTTCTGATCACCGTATGTGTCGGGGTGCCGATCGGACTGTTTGCCGGATATGTAGGTGGAAAAATCGATTCCATAATTATGAGGATCATTGATGTATTTATGGCTATGCCGGTCTTTATTGTGGCACTTGCCATTGCAGGAACCGTAGGAGCCAGCGGCGCTCATCTGATTCTGTCCTTATCGGTCGTATCCTGGGCAGAATATGCAAGGCTTGCCCGAGCATTGACACTTCAGGAAAAAAATAAAAATTATATGACCGCACTAAAAGCCGGCGGCTGCGGCCATGCAAGGATCATATTTAGGCATGTATTGAGAAATATCCTGCCATCTGTGATCGCACTGGCAACAATGGAAATCGGTTCGATCATTCTGTCAATTGCCGGTTTTTCCTTTATCGGCCTTGGTGTGCAGGCACCGACACCGGAATGGGGGATCATGCTCAGTGACAGTAGAAGTTATATCCAGACTTATCCAAGACTGATGTTTTATCCGGGCATACTGATCATGATCATTGTTCTGGCATTTAATTATCTGGGGGAGGGAATACAGAATGGAACAACCCAAAAATGATGTCCTAAAGGTAAAAAGACTACATGTGGAGTTTCAGACATCTCACGGAATGGTTCATGCAGTAAAAGATGTCAGCCTGGAAGTAAAACGCGGAAGGATCCATGCTCTGGTGGGAGAAAGTGGAAGCGGCAAGTCAGTTACCTCTCTGACGATCATGAATCTGCTTGCAGGAAATGGAAAGGTGATATCCGGAGATGTGACACTGAACGAAAAGAGTCTTCTGAAGTTATCAGGAAAAGAAAAACGACAGTTATACGGAGACAGGATCGGAATGATCTTTCAGGATCCGACTGCTGCTCTTGATCCGCTTTTTACAGTTGAACAACTGCTTCTGGAAGGACTGAGAAAACATCGCAGAATGAGCAAAAAACAGGCAAGGGAAGCAGCGTTGGAAAGTCTGCGGATGATGAATCTGCGTGATCCGGAAGAACTGATGAAGAAAAAACCTTACGAATTGTCTGGTGGTATGTGCCAACGTGTTATGATCGCCATTGCCATGTCCATGAAACCGGATTATCTGATCGCAGATGAGCCGACGACAGCCTTGGATGTAACCGTACAGAAGCAGATCCTGGAAGAAATCTATCAGCTATCCAGGAAAGAAAATCTGGGCGTGTTATTTATTACGCATGATCTGGGTGTGGTGGCAGAGATCGCAGATGATGTTTCGATCATGAAAGACGGCGAAATAGTGGAAAACGGAACAGTTGAAGAGATCTTTTATCATCCGCAGCATTCATATACAAAAAAACTGTTGGATGCAGTTTTATAGGGGAAAAGTATGAGTACGTTACTAAAGACAGAACATTTAAAAAAATATTATGGCAAGAAAAAAATTGTGAAGGCAGTGGATGATGTAAGTCTGGAAATCCATGCAGGATCATCCATGGCTCTGATCGGTGAAAGTGGAAGTGGTAAAACTACATTCGGAAAGCTGATCGCCGGCTTGGAGAAACCTACAGATGGAAAATTCTGGTTTCAGGGACAGGAAATGCAGGATTTGTCTGAAAAGCAGTTTCGTCCATATCGCAAGAATCTTCAGATGGTCTTTCAAAGCAGTAGCGGGGTATTTGATCCCGGTTATACCATTGGAGAAAATATTTTGGAAATTTTGAAATTACATGAAAAACTGCAAGAGGGTGAGTATGAAGAGCGAGTAAAGGAGGCTTTGATCCAGACGGGGCTTGATCCGGATATCCGCAACCGTTATGTTGGACAGATTTCAGGAGGTCAGTGTCAGAGAGCTAATATTGCGAGAGCATTGGTATTAAGACCGGAGCTTGTGATCTGTGATGAACCGGTATCCAGTCTGGATTATTCCATACGAAAGCAGATCCTGCATCTGTTAAATGAGCTGCAGGAAAAATATGAGATGACCTATTTACTGATCACTCACGATCTGTCCAACGTTCCATATCTCTGCAAAGAGGTGGCTATTATGTATCAGGGACGCGTGGTCGAGTTTATCGATCATACGGACAGCTTAAAGGAGACTGCCGTACATCCTTATACAAAAGATCTGTTTGATTCTATTCCGGTAAAAGAACCGAAAATGCGAAGAATCGGATTGCAGGAAAAGAAAATATTTTCAGATACCATTCCGGAACAGGGCTGCCCATATCAGAACCGGTGCAGAAGATGTACAAATATATGCAGAGAGCATATACCGGAATTGACAGAAATTGAAACAGGACATTTTGCGGCATGTCATATGCTGTAAAATATAAAACAAACAAAGGAGAGGAAGAAATGAAGAAAAGACGTGTAGCAAAATTGATAGCATTGAGCATGGTGGCGGCAACTTTACTGACAGGTGTCAATGTACAGGCAAAAGAGGAAAAAGTAGTTACGGCAATGACATCCATTGATCTGACGCCTGAACTTTGTGACCCTATAAAAAGTGGTCCAGACTTTCGTCTTTATGAAATGATCTATGATCCACTGGTGCGTTATGGAGAAAATGGAGAAATCAAACCGGCATTGGCAGAATCTTGGGATATCAGCGAAGATGGCACAACCTATACGTTCCATTTAAGAAAAGATGTGAAATTCTCGGACGGCACAGATTTTAATGCAGACAATGTGATGTGGAATTATAACAGATGGGTGGAACAGGATGTGATCGGTAACTTTTCAGCCAAACTGGAAAATGTTACAAAGGTAGATGATTATACTGTAGAATTTAAGTTCGCAGAACCATGCTATACACTGCTGATCGAATTCAGCTATCCAAGACCATTCCGTTTCACCTGTGAAAGTGCACTGGATGAAGACGGAGAATTTTGTCAGGAAGTGGGTACCGGAATGTGGATGATCGACAGTTATGAAAGCGGTCAGGAGGTTGTCCTGGTACCAAATCCTAATTATTACGGTGAGAAACCAAATATTGATAAAGTAGTTCTGAAACAGGTGGTAGACGGTGATGCCAGAGTGATGGCACTTCAGAGTGGAGAGGCAGATCTGAATCTTCAGGATATTCCATCCGAAAGCTTCAGTATTATCCAGGCAGATAAAAATTTATCGACAGAACAGCAGGTTTCCACACTTTCTTACTATCTCATCGAAAATTATGATACACCGGCGCTTCAGGATATAAACGTACGTCAGGCACTGAACTATGCAACAAATAAAGAAAGCATTGTAAATGATCTGCTGGATGGTTACGGCAATCCGGCAACCGGACTTATGTCTCCGACAGTTCCTTATGTAACAGAAGAAAACAGCAAGGGTTATCCATATGATCCGGATAAAGCAAAGGAACTGTTAAAGGAAGCAGGATATGAGGATACAGACGGAGATGGTATTGTAGAAAAAGACGGAGAACCACTGAGCCTCAGACTGGTATTCCAGACTGAAGAATATGCTTCCTGGAAGTCACTGTGTGAATACCTGAAATCTGAATATGAGAAGGTTGGTGTGGGTATTGAACTGGTAGAAAAAGAATCTGCAGCTTACTATGATGAAATCTGGAACACCAGAGACTACGATCTGTGCATTTACCGCAGCTATGAAGACTCCTGGATGCCTCATGGTTTCCTGAAATCAATGTTCTATGCGGAAGATGGAGCAAAGGCAGTAAACTGGTACGATGAGGAACTGAACAAAGATCTCGGAGAAGTATTAAAAACACAGGACGAAGAAAAACGTACGGAATTATACGATAAGATTCTTACACGTATCAACGATCAGGCAGTAACAGTGCCGCTGTATTATCCGAACCGTGATTATATCTATAACAATACCAGACTGACCAATGTAGAGCTTGCACCGACTGCCTATGAAGGCATTAACTGGGCAACACTGGATGTAGTGGAGTAAAAAAATGTTTGAAAAAATCGAGAATAAATGGACAGAAGATTCCGGTGATTATGATGATATGATCCAAAAACAATTGAGTAACAAAAGAACGGTATCTCACTGGACAAAAGAATTGAAAAGACTTCTTGGACCTGAGCCCCTTCGTATTTTAGAAGTGGGCTGCGGCCCGGGTTTTATGAGCATCATAGCAGCGCGCCTGGGACATGATGTAAAAGCGATCGATGGTTCATCAGGAATGGTAGAAAAAGCCAGAAGGAATATGCGACAGTATCATCAACAGGTGGAAATCTGTGAGGAAGATGGTGTAACCTTGCCATTGGAACAGGAACAAAGCTATGATGTGATACTTTCCAGAGATGCGGTGTGGACATTATATGATCCGGAAAAAGCTTTCAGACGCTGGAAGGCTGTATTAAAACCAGGTGGAAGGATCATTTATTTTGATGGGGACTATCGTACCATCGAACCCACATTAAAAAATAAGGTCCATATGAAAATTGCTGATTTTCTTATTTATGTTACAGAAAGAAAAACATATGGATCTGACGTGAAGGAAAACAGCGGAATTTATGAAAAGCTGCCATTTACATCGCAGAAGCGTCCGGAAACGGACTTTCAGATATTAAAAAAGGTACGCTTTGCCAGGATCCAGATCAGAGAGAACCGCTGGCTAAACAGACCATGGACGATGGATTTCTGGAAATACGGATATCAGGGAAAAAAATTTATTGTAATAGCCACAAAGAAGGAGAAGTGACATGCAAAACGATAAGATCAAAGAGTACTGGGAAGGAGAAGCTGGCATTTACAGCGAAGGGATCAAGGCAGAATTGAAAAGTGAAACAGCAGAAAACTGGAAGAATCTGATTCTGGAGTATGCGCCGGAAAAAGAACATCTGGAAGTACTGGATGTAGGCTGCGGGCCGGGATTTTTTGAAATTATGCTGGGAAAAGAAGGACATCATGTGACCGGGATCGATATTACTGAAAATATGATCCATGAAGCAAAGGAAAATGTAAAGGCAGCAGGTTTATCCGCAGATTTGATGACTATGGACTGCCACAATCTGAATTTCCCGGATGAGACATTTGATATGGTTATCTGCAGAAATATCACATGGACGCTGGATGATCCACAGAAGGCTTACAAGGAGTGGCTGCGTGTACTGAAAAAAGGCGGACGCCTTTTGGTATCGGACGCCTGCTGGTATCTGCATCTTTATGATGAAGAAAAGAAAAAGATTTACGAGGCACATGATGCTGCCATGTGGGAAAAATACGGAAGAGGTATCCATGCTCATGAAGATGCGGAAACAGGGAAAGAGCTCAGCAGTAAGCTGTTTATGAGTGATAAAAAGCGCCCGGCATGGGATCTGGATCACATGATGGAGATCGGCTTTTCCAAAGTGTTTGCCCTGAAGGACATCAGTGATATTTCCAGAACTTCCATGGATCGTGAGCTGAATAAGCTGACACCTCAGTTTTTAGTGGGTGGAGAAAAATAAGCGGACCGGCGTTAAATAAAACGCTGGACCCGCTCCATTGTAGTTTTTAGAATAAAGATATCCGTCAGTACATCACCGGTTTCCAGAGAATGGTTGGCGTTTTGGGTGAGAAAGAGAGGTACATCTTTCTGCGCTGCCAGTTCCCGGATGGAATCGGTTTCGGCCCAGGGATCTGCGGTGCCGTGGAAGGCAATGCTTCCGGCAAGTGGGAGGGAAAAGGTCTCTGCAAGAGGTGTAAACAGGATACTTTTTACAGTCAGATCGTGTCTGGAAGCATAGGCAGAGGAGATGACTGTACCAATGCTTTTGGAAATAAACAGAATGCTGCCATAGGAATTCCAGTCGATGCTGCCTAAGGAGCGTTCTGTTTGTTCCAGGGCAAGGTCAAAGGCCTGTTTCATTTTTTCAGGATCTCCTTTGACATTTTCCGGGAGGGTGACATAGGATACAGTGTGGATTTTGTAGCCGTGTTTGCTGGCAAGGCGGCTGGTATAGTACAGAAGCGGCTTGTCAGCAGTGTATCCGATGCCCGGAAAAACAACAGCTAATTTCGGGGCATTTTTATCTGCTCCGGCTGTATGAGAGGAAACTTTTGCATAGAGCATCTGCAGCTGAAGCTTTTCCTGAAGCTCCTTTAAGGTAATGGAGATCGTACAGGAATCGGATGGAAGATAATCATAATCGGTAACAATGTCGTCCTCTTCCATGGAATAAACAATGTGTGAGGAACCCATGAGCTCCATGTCTTCTTCAATATCTGAAAGTAATTCTTCGTATGATTTCATTTTAATTCAAACCTTCTTATTCAAAAAATCGTTTATTTTTACAGATTCTTCTATTATACTGGATTCATTGAATGACAGCAAGAGGTTACTGTTCACTGGCAATGTCCCGCGAGGTGTTTTTTGTGAGCGAAGTTAAACCTTGCTTTTATCCTGCCTGCACGATATACTAATATAATACATATCTGACTAATGGAGGGTTTTACAAATGAAAATTGCAGCAACATACGATAATGGAAACATTTTTCAGCACTTTGGAAAAACAGAGTTTTTCAAGGTATATGAGGTGGAAGATAACAAGGTTGTTTCCAGTGAAGTGATCAGCTCCAATGGCACCGGACATGGTGCACTTGCCGGACTTCTTGCAGATCAGGGGATCAGCGTTCTGATCTGTGGCGGAATCGGCGGAGGCGCTCAGGCAGCACTTGCTGAGGCTGGTGTTGAGTTATGTTCCGGAGCCCAGGGTGACGTAGATGCAGCTGTGGATGCTTATCTGAAGGGCGAGCTGGTATCCACAGGTGTGAACTGTGACCATCACCATCATGAGGATGGACATTCCTGCGGAAGCCATGAGGATGGACACTCCTGCGGCGGTCATGAAGGCGGACATTCCTGCGGAGGCTGTGGCGGAGGATGTGGTTCCCAGCCATCTATCACAGGTCCTAATGTCGGAAAAACCTGCCGTACACATTACAGAGGAACCTTTAATGACGGAACACAGTTCGATTCTTCCTATGACCGTGGCGAGCCACTGGAATTCATCTGCGGAGCAGGACAGATGATCAAAGGCTTTGATGCGGCAGTTGCAAACATGGAGGTTGGCCAGGTGGTAGATGTTCATCTGATGCCTGAGGAAGCTTACGGTATGCCGAATCCGGATGCGATTTTTACACTTGAGATCGAACAGCTTCCGGGTGCTGAGGATCTTACTGTAGGACAGCAGGTATACCTCTCCAATCAGTATGGTCAGCCGTTCCCGGTTAAAGTTAACGCAAAAGATGAAAAAACCATTACTTTCGATGCTAATCATGAGATGGCAGGTAAAGAGCTGAATTTCAGAATTGAATTAGTAGAAGTGAAATAAGAAGGAACAGTGGGAGGTGCTGTATGGGAGCATATGGCATCTCCTTTTTTGCCTGAAGGGAGGAAGCTTTCCTGATGAGGATCTCTATGATACCATTTGGATTGCTGTCCGGTTTTATGGATAGCAAAGAAATCAGGATCACAGAGCTGGGTGAAGATGGATTTCGATTTCGGCTGGCAGAGGAATGCCCGGAACCGGAGCAGTTTCTGATCTGTTTTTATGATATGAAAAAAGCCGGGTACAGGAGAGTGGAGATCCGGAGGTTTGGGATGAGTGCAGCAGAGGAGCAATGCCTGCAGGATCAACAGCCAGTTGAAAAGAAAACCGAAAAATATTTTTACAGGGAATATTCTGTGAGAGTGGAACAGAAGGATTATGTACAGGAGGTTCGGCGGCTGGCCGGAGAGTACAACCGATATATCCGTCTGAAGCTGGAAGGAGACGATGGAGAGCTGGCGAAATCACTGACCGGTTATCCTGCGGAGCTGGATGAGATGCACTGCAGGAGTCTGGAGGAACAGAAGAAGCAGTGGTTTTTCAGAGAGGGTGAAAAGGCTTCCGGTAATCCACAGGATACAATGGGTGCAGAAGAATTAAGGCTTTTGGATAATACAGAGTTTGCCCTGGAATTAAACTGCACTTCCCTGTATGAAGAATATCTGCGCCAGCCGCTGCAGGCTTTTCTGGCGTCTTACTGGCAGAAGAATTATCTCACTCACAGTTATTTTGCAGGCCGGACACCGGACAGATTTTATATTGGAAATCAGTTCTGCCATAACCTGTTTCCGACAGAAGAGCAGCTTTTTTCTATCATGGATAAAATGTATTCGGAGGGATCGGAGATCACACTGGTATTTTCTTATATCCGGGAATTTATGCTTTTGTCTGTGGGAAAGCTTCTGGAAAAGGTGGATAACTGGTGCTGTATTCATGGGGTGAATGTGGAAATCGTAGTCAATGACTGGGCCATGGTGGAAATGCTTTGTGGAAAAACATCCCGCCTGCATCCTGTTCTGGGCACATTGCTCAATAAACGAAAAAAGGATCCGCGAATGAAATATAAATCCGGTGATACCTTATTATTTCAGCAAAACAGCCTGAATGCGGGGTTTTATCGGGATTTTCTGGCTGAAGAATTTCATATCCACAGATACGAATGGGAGTCCTGCGGATATCCACAGGAGTTTCCGCCGGGAAAAAACAGTCTGCATTTGCCTTTTTATCAGACAAACACTTCGCAGTACTGTCCATTGTATGCTTTGTGTACCACCGGAGATCGCGGTACACAGCAGCTTGCGGACCACTGCCCGAAATTCTGTGAAAAATACGCACTGCTTTATCCGGAACATTTACACATGGCAGGGCGGTATAACTCCCTGTTTGGTGTGGATAAAACACTTCCGGAGTCAACGGAAATGTGGAAAAATATAAAAGGCACAAAGCCGGATCGCATTGTTGTTAATATATGACAGGTGATGAGCAGGCTGTGAAGGTAGATCGTGAATATCCGTTTGACAAAAATACATTTCAAAAAAAGGAACAGGACATGGATAACGGTATGAAAATAACAGCCGGGTTAGGCTCCATAGATGAATATGAACGTTTTGTGCAGGCAGGAGCAGATGAATTTTTCTGTGGCTATGTACCCTTTTCCTGGGCGGAAAAATACGGCACAGTAATGCCGTTAAATCGCAGGGAGGTTCTCTGCTGTAATGTTCAGCTTGGAGCATACAGTGAGCTGGAAATTCTTTCCCGGATGGTGAAAAAATATAAAAAGCCGGTGCATCTCACCTTCAATTCCCTGTATTATCTTCCAGAACAGTATCCGGAGATCGGAGATATCATAGAAAAGTGCATGGGAATTGGATTTCGAAGCTATATCATTGCAGATCCGGCGCTTCTTGTTTATCTGAAAAACAGGGGGATTTCCTGTGAGATCCATCTCAGCGGAGAGACAGGGGAAGTGAACAGCGAAATGCTGAAGATGTTCCGGCGCTTTCCTCTGAAGAGATTGATCTTTCATCGGAAAAACACGTTCCGGGATATGCAGTCTGTTATTGCATCTCAGAGAGAAGTGGAAAAACAGGCCGGAATCCGACCGGAGGCGGGAATGGAGTTCGAAGCCTTTGTGCTGAATGAAATGTGCCAGTTTACGGGAGCATTCTGTAATTCTCTTCACTGTGATGAGATGGGATATCTTTGCAGGGTGCCCTATTGGCTTGGAACTGTACGGAATGGTGAGGCTGTTCCGGAAAAAATAGTGGCTCTTCAGGAGCAGGCGTGGGATCAGGAACCGGATCTGAAAGCATATGATGAATCAGGATATCTTTGTGGTGAGACAGGCTGTGGACTGTGTGCACTGTACCAGCTGAAGCAGGCAGGGATCACGCATCTGAAGCTGGTTGGCCGGGGAAACTATGTGGATCACATGGAAAAAGATATCCGGAATTTGCGAAAAGCGTTGGAAATTCTGGACGCTGCAGAAAATGAGAGGGAATTTAAATGTACGTTAAAACGGATAGTGTTTCCGGCGGGGTGTAGCGAAAGATGTTATTATCAGTAACAAAAAGAGAAGCTTTTTTGAGTTAGAATAAATGATAAATGGGATGAAAACCAGAATCAGGAAAGGACATGGTGCATATATGCTGAGGCAGTTTTTTAAATATATTTTTCAAAGCATTGCAGGTATGATCGGAATATCGGTTTATATTCTGGCGGATACATTTTTTATATCAGTTCATTCAGGCGCAGATGGCCTGGCAGTTCTGAATCTGATCCTTCCGGTGTATGGATTGGTATATGCTATCGGGGCAATGATCGGTATCGGTTCTGCCACCCGATTCGGGATCAACAGAGCCAAGGGTGAGAATACGGATCACTATTTTCTGCAGTCTGTTTTCTGGAGCGTTCTGTGCAGTGTGCCTTTTATTATCACAGGTATTCTTGCACCGGAGAAATTTCTTCACCTTCTTGGCGCAGATGCAGGTCTGACTGCCCTTGGAAAAAGCTATCTCCGCATCATGCTGATCACTACGCCGCTGTTTATGGCCAATTATACGTTTACTGCTTTTGCAAGAAATGACCAGGGAACCTCCACTGCCATGGCAGGGGCGATTTCCGCAAGTCTTTTCAATATTGTGTTTGACTATATTTTTATGTTTCCAATGAAACTGGGGCTTGCCGGAGCGGCGCTGGCAACGGCCATCAGTCCTGCCATTACAATGGCGATCTGCACAACCCATTACCTTGGGAAAAAGAATCACGTAGGTTTCCGGTGGGTACGGCCTTCCATCCGCCATCTGATCTCATGCTGTCAGCTTGGGATTTCGGCCTTTGTCGGAGAGCTTTCCTCAGCGATCATTACGATCATTTTTAACATGCTTCTTCTTGGGATCGCAGGAAATGTAAGCGTGGCAGCCTACGGAGTAGTGGCTAATCTTTCCCTTGTGGCAATGTCTATTTTTAACGGACTGGCGCAGGGTGCACAGCCGCTTATCAGCAAAAGCTACGGAGAAGGACAGCGTGACCATGTAAAAAGCCTGCTTCGCTGGAGTCTGGTTTCCTGTGCAGTGCTGGAAGCGGTGACGATCCTGGTGGTGTGGGGCTTTACAGACAATCTGGTCGCTGTTTTTAACAGTGAAAATAACCAGCAGCTTCTGGATTATGCGCATGTGGGCCTGCGGATTTACTTCCTGGGATTCCTGTTTGCGGGGATCAATATTATGCTGGTGGCGTATTTTTCGGCGGTGGATCGTGCAGTTCCGGCGATCGTGGGATCGCTTATGCGTGGTGTTATCGCTATTGCTGCAAGTGCGGTGATCTTGTCCGGATTATTTGGGATCAATGGCGTGTGGAGTTCCTTTCTGAGTTCAGAGATCATTACATTTGCTGTGATCCTGATACTGGCGAGATCCGGGCGGAAAAAGAATGTATTTTCAGGAGAAAGGATATAAAATGAATTTCGAGCGTGTAAAAAGAGAAGAAGCAGATACAGTTCTGAAGCTGTACCGTTCATTGCTGGGGACGCCCTATTGTGTGTGGACAGAGGAGTATCCTTCAGAAAAAGAAGTGGAATTTGATCTTTCCAGAGATGCGCTGTTCTGTATGCGGGACGATACGGGAAATATCGCAGGTGTGATCTCCATTGATGATGATCCAAATGTGGAATGTCTCACATGCTGGTCAGAAACCATGGTGCCGTCAGCGGAGGTCTCCCGGGTGGGAGTATGTCAGGAATTCCAGAATCAGGGGATTGCCGGGAAACTTCTTAAGGGTGTGATGGAAGAGCTGAAGAAGCGGGGCTATAAAGCTGTACATCTTCTTGTTGCGAAGGACAATGTAAAAGCACTCCGTTCTTATGATAAGCTGAATTTTGAGAACGTGGGAGAGTGTGAACTCTGGGGACATATGTACTGGTGTTATGAGAAAGCATTATAAAAAATGAAAAACAGGTATCTTTTTGCCGGGCGGTAGATCGACCACCAATGTCAGATCGATAAGTGGTGGTCAATACACAGTCAGCAGAGAAGATACCTGTTTTTTGTTTGAAAGCAGATCAGATCCTCCGGCAGCTGTCCCTTTCGATCAGCTGGTGAGGTACAATGATCTTTGTGGCCGGAAGGCTCGGATTTTCGATATGACTGATCATCTGCGTGGCTGCTTCCATTCCAAGCTGCCCGGAGTTAATATCAATGGAGGTCAGCTGAGGCGAAGTCAGTCTGGCAAAAAGTGAGTTGTTAAAGGAAAGAATGGACAGATCCTCCGGTATGGAGATATCTGCTTCCATACAGATCCTTTCCAGGGAAAGCGCCAGAATATCATCACTGACAAGCACAGCTGTAGGGCGCTCCTCACTTAAAAGCAACTTTCGAAGCTCCTGAAACTCATTCTGGGAAGCGGCAGGAACCTCTATACAGTATTCGGGCTGTACGGTTAATCCGTGGCTGATCAGCGCAGTCATATAGCCGGTTTTGCGGTCTGCGGAAAAGACCAGGGAATTATCTACACCCAGATAAGCGATCTTCCGGTGGCCCAGAGCATAAAGATACTCCGTTGCCTCCTGTCCGGCCAGAAGGTTGTCATTATCGATATAGATCGTATGATTGGTGTATTGTGCCGGTTTTCCGATCAGGATATAGAGAAGTCCTTCACTGAAAAGAAAATCAATAACAGGATCATTCACACGGGAATAAAGAACAATAAATCCGTTAACCTTACCGCTTCTGGACATGGAACGTACTGCGTTAAGGATCTCTTCTTCATTCTGACCGGTAACAATGGTGCTGATATACTGATGTGCGTTACAGTAGTGGCTGATCCCCCGGATCGTCTCAAGGTAAAAGGAATTCTCGTATGTCTCCTTTGGGGACGGAGGCAGGATGATACCGATGGAGCGGGAAATCTGTGTTGCCAGGTTACTGGCCTGAAAATTCGGCTCATAGCCAAGCTCCGCCATGGCTCTGCGTACACGTTCCTTGGTTTCTTCACTGATAGATGGATTATTTTTGCAGGTTCTGGAAACGGTGGACGGGGACACCCCGGCCAGAGCTGCCACATCTTTGATGGTTACTGCCATAAATTTGCCTCCTCACGGATATGCCGGATCAAAGCGGAAGTATGCCTCTGATCCGGCTTTTTTATCTCAGTCTGATAGAGATATTGTAGTTCATAATAAGGATACTGTCAAACATATTGCACGGAAAATTGCATGAAATTGCGTAAAAACAGATGCACAGAAAATCAGGTAGTGAGATGCAGACAGATTCTGTTTGACATAATGAAAAACTGCACAAAATCAGGATGTAAAAATTGTAAGAAAGGTAGAAAAGACAAAAACGCATTGCACTTCATGCAAAATGGACGTATAATTTACGCAAACGGTTGCGTAGATTATATGAATATGCATCCGTGAGAGGATAATAGATAAGATGCTCTGAGATGCAGGGCTCAACATAAGGAGAGAAAAGATATGGATAAAAGAGCAGCCGGCATTCTGATGCCGATCACAAGCCTGCCGTCAGAGTACGGCATCGGATGTTTTTCAAAGAGTGCCTATGATTTTGTGGACTGGCTGAAGGAAGCGGGACAGAGCTACTGGCAGATCCTTCCGCTGGGACCTACCAGTTACGGAGATTCTCCGTACCAGTCCTTCTCCACTTTTGCGGGAAATCCGTATTTTATCAGCCTGAAGGCACTGGTGGAGGAAGGCGTCCTTACAAAGGAGGACTGTGATAAGGTCAGCTGGGGAAAAAGAGCAGACAGCGTAGACTATGAAAAAATCTACAAAGGCCGTTATAAGCTTCTCCGCAAAGCTTACGAAAACAGCAACATCAGCGAGAATCCGGATTATCAGAAATTTGTTGCAGAAAACAGCTGGTGGCTTTCCGACTATGCACTTTTTATGGCAGTAAAGGATCAGTTCGGCGGTGTTGAGTGGACAAAATGGGCAGAGGATATCCGCCTTCGCTGGGCAAATGCCATGGACTACTATCGCAGAGAATTATATTTTGATATTGAATTCCAGCAGTATATGCAGTTCAAATTCTATGAGCAGTGGATGAAACTGAAAAAATATGCCAACGAAAAAGGCATTCAGATCATCGGAGATATCCCGATCTATGTAGCTATGGACAGTGCAGATACCTGGGCTCATCCGGAACTTTTCCAGCTGGATGAGGAGAATGTGCCGGTGGCTGTAGCCGGATGCCCGCCGGACGGTTTTTCCGCAACAGGACAGCTTTGGGGAAATCCACTGTACCGCTGGGATTACCACAGAAATACAGGATATCAGTGGTGGATCTCCAGACTGAGCTACGTATTCCGCCTTTATGATGTGGTAAGAATCGACCATTTCCGTGGCTTTGACGAGTATTTTTCCATTCCATATGGTGCAGAAAATGCCATTGGCGGTCACTGGGAAAAAGGTCCCGGAATCGATCTGTTCCGCAAAGTGGAGCAGGCCCTTGGCTGGAAGCAGGTCATTGCGGAGGATCTTGGCTATGTGACAGATTCTGTGCGTCAGCTTGTCCATGACAGTGGATTCCCGGGAATGAAGGTCCTGGAGTTTGCGTTTGATTCCAGAGATTCCGGTTGTGCCAACGATTATCTTCCACACAACTATCCGGAGAACAGTGTGGTATACACAGGAACCCATGATAATGAGACTATCGCCGGATGGTGGAAGAGCATTATGGCAAAAGAGCGTAAGCTTGCCAGGGATTATCTCTGTGATAACTATACACCGGATAAAGAGCTGCATAAATGCTTTATCAGCCTGGTTATGAGAAGCAGTGCAAAGCTCTGTGTGATCCCTATGCAGGATTATATGGGCCTGGATAACAGTTGCAGAATGAACCAGCCTTCCACAGTAGGAAAGAACTGGAAGTGGAGGATCCGCAAAAGGGAGCTGACTGTGAAGCTTCAGAAAGAGATCCATGGTCTTGCACTTCGCTACGGACGTATGAACTGGTCTGATTAACTGGTACGTTTGTGAGATATATTCCATTTAAACGGGATGTGTATGAGAGTAGGGAGAATTTAGATAGAATAGTGTTTTCTTGTGTGATATAATGCTGTTTCGTGGAGGCAGCTGTCAGTAAAAGGTAAGGCTGACAGCTGCCTTATTGTATTTTCAGCTCTGCGGTAAATGATAAAGTGATAAAGTGATACATTTATATATGCTGCAGATCAGAAGGGAGTGTCTGATCTGCAGCAGTGGATAATCCTGAATAACGGAAGATTTTTTACAATAAGGGGAGAATTATGACAGGAAAAACACACGCAGCAGTCGGACTCGGAACAGTGCTGGCAGTTACACAGCCCTCTACGGTTTCCGGTCTGGTACTTGCGGCAGGAACAGGAATGCTTGGAGCATTGATCAGCGACATTGATGTAGGAACCTCCAAATCCCATAAGGATGCGGACCGGATCACACTGATCGCGGTACTGCTTGTGGCAGCAGAGATCGCATTGAATTATTTTTATGATTTTTCCATCTGGGAAAAGATCCGCAATAACCAGTCTATGGCGCCGGTTGCCATGGGAGTTATTATTTTTATTGCAGTCTGCGCCTTTGGAAAAAATCAGCCGCACCGGTCATTTATGCATTCGATCATGGCTATGGCCATTTTAAGTGCAGCCATATCCATGGTGTCCGTGAAGCTGGTCCTTTATTTTGTGGTTGGATTCGCATCACATCTGGTGCTGGACTGCTTTAACCGGAAACGGGTACGGATCCTGTATCCGCTGCCGGGAGGCATTGCGCTGGATTTCTGTAAGGCAGGAGGCTTTGTGGATTCCCTGCTTTTTAAGCTTGGATCTGTAGCTGTGATCTTTGAGATCGTATATCTGGCTGTGCAGATGGGGGAGAGCTGGAAGCTTTTTCAGATGTAGAGGATGTTTTATTTACCGATTACGGATATTTTTAATGGGCAGATATTGCAGGAACTGAAGGTTAGAGCGTGTTTGAAAAATCATTCCCGTAATCTGCACGCCCCACTTTGCGGTATATTTTACCCGAATTCAGTTGCCGTAGCCCGCTACGGCGCCCTCATCCGGACAAAATCTCCCACAAATTGTGACGCACATCTTGCAGAAAGCCTTTTTCAAACACGCTCTAAGCCAAAAAAGGAGCAGATTTTCCAAATACGGAAGATCTGCTCTTTTTAACCGAATCAAGGGAGTCCCCTGTTTCAATTACGAATATCCGCCTGACGGTTTATAAGTGTGATCATTTATTCTTTCTGATCCTGCAGGCGCATGCTGTGTAAAGTACGTCTGTGGAAGAGTTCAGTGCTGTCTCACAGGAATCCTGGATCACGCCTACGATGAAACCGACACCAACTACCTGCATGGCAACATCATTGGGGATTCCGAAAAGGCTGCAGGCCATCGGGATCAGAAGAAGAGAACCGCCGGCAACTCCGGAAGCACCAGCCGCACTTGCAGCAGCCAGGATGCAGAGGATCAGAGCGGTCGGGAAGTCTACGCTGATACCGAGTGTATGTGCAGCTGCCAGAGCCATGATGGAAATGGTGATCGCTGCACCACCCATGTTGATGGTCGCACCAAGAGGGATGGAGATGGAGTAGGTATCCTCATCAAGTCCGAGATCCTTGCACAGCTCCATGTTTACCGGAATGTTGGCGGCAGAGCTTCTTGTAAAGAAGGCTGTGATACCACTGTCCTTCAGGCAGCGCAGAACCAGCGGATACGGATTCTGGCGTGTGCAGATGAAAGTAATGATCGGGTTGATCACCAGTGCAACAAAGAGCATGGTTCCCACCAGTACACAGATCAGACGGCCATAGCTTAACAGTACGCCAAGCCCCTGCTCGGAGATGGTTGTGAAGATCAGGCCCATGATACCAAATGGAGCAAGGCTGATGATCCATCTTACGGCTGTGGAGGTTGCATCGGAAATGTTTTCGATGACAGTCTTGGTAGTTTCACTTGCGGCCTTCAGTGCGATACCGAAGATGATGGCCCATGCAAGGATACCGATATAGTTGGCGTTGACAAGTGCGTCAACCGGGTTGGAAACAATGTTCATCAGAAGGTTTTTGAGGACCTCTGCAACACCGCTTGGCGGAGTGACGTCGGAAGTATTTGTACTTTCGGAAAAAGTCAGCATGATCGGGAACAGGCGGCTGGAGATCACAGCTGCCAGTGCTGAGAGTACATTTCCCAGAAGATAAAGTACAACAACGAATTTCATGTTTGTTTTCTGGCCTTTTCCCATGTGGCACAGAGAGCTCATTACCAGGAAGAACACCAGAAGTGGGGCAATTCCACGGAGAGCACCGACGAACAGATCACCGAGAATGGAGATCACAGATGCCTGAGGGATCGCAAGTCCGAGAATGATACCAACGATCAGACCACAAATGATACGCTTGATCAGGTTGATACTGTTCCATTTTTGAATCAGTTTTTTCATAACTAGTTTCCTCTTTCCTATTGTGTGAGTGTGCTAAAAAAATGCTGAGCCGCAAAGCAACGATCCAGTGTAAAGGGCGGATCGTTCTAAGCTGGTATTACTGCATCGCGTAAAAGCACAACAGGATAATTATATACAATTATGTCCGCCTTGTAAAGACAAATGTACATAAAACGCGAGAAAGATATAAAAAGCGCCAGATCAATGCTTCGTCTGGCGCTATATATTTGAAGTATCAGGTCCGAATTTTCCGGAAGCTTACAGCAAAGAACAGAACCTCCGCAAAGCCTGTAATTCCCCATGAGAAAATATACAGGAGATAAAGCGAGGAAATGGTCTGGAAGTGTGCGAACACCGTATAGAACCAGATGACACGGAATACACAGGATCCCAGAATAATGATGATGGTCGGTGGGATACTTTTTCCGATGCCACGGGAAGCGGCGATACTGCAATCCATAAAACAGCTGAAGGCATAGCTGAAGCCCATGATCCGGATCCTCTCCATGCCGGCATCGATGACTGCCGGTTCTGTGGCAAACAGTGACAGAAACTGCGGACCGAAAACAAGAAGCAGTCCACCAAGGATCGCGCCTGCGATGAAGGCATATGTAAGGCTGATCCCATAAGTCTTCAGCATACGTTTTTTATTTCCGGCACCCCAGTTCTGGCCGATGAAGCTTGCGCATGCAGTATAGAAGGCGAACATGACGTTGTAGATCAGAGAGTCTGCATTTGCAGCGGCAGCATTTCCGGAAACCGTGACTGCATCGAAGGAGTTGACGCCGGCCTGTACGAACAGATTTGCAATGGCAAAAATTCCGTTCTGCAGACCTGTGGGAATACCAAGAAGCAGTACTGCTTTACAGGCCTTTGGGTGAAGATGGAGCTTACGCAGGGATACCCTGCATTCGTCTTTTCTCCGGAGGAGGTGGATCATTACCAGAGCAGCGGATATATACAGGGCGATCGCGCTGGCAGTTGCCACACCTGCGGCGGCCATATGACAGACGATAACGAAAAACAGGTTCAGAAGAACGTTGATCACTCCGGCAATGGAAAGATAGATCAGCGGTCGCTTCGTATCGCCGCGGGCACTTAATACGCCGTTACCGAAATTGTATACAGCCATGGCCGGCATACCCAGAGCATAAATCTTCATATATAAAACAGCCTGGTCCATCAGCTCCGGTTTCGTATTCATCATGGACAGCATCTGTCCGGAAAACAGAAGACAGACGACACAGACCAGAAGTCCTGCGATGGCACAGAGAAGAAGAGATGTATGGATTGTTTCTTCGGTACCTTTTCTGTTTTCGGCACCAAGCTCGTGTGCTACACGAACATTGACTCCGGCGCCCATGCCGATCAGGATTCCGGTAAATAAAGTGACCAGCAGAGTTGTGGAACCCACAGCTCCAAGTGCCATGTAATCTGCAAATCGCCCCACAACCGCAACATCACTTAAATTAAAAAGAACCTCCAACACCTGGGACCCCATCAGGGGAAGGCTGAAAAGGAGGAGATTTTTCCAGAGAGAGCCGGAGGTCATCTCAATGGAATGCGTTTTCTTTTTTTCATTTTCACACATAGTTTACCTCATAAAAATTATAAAAAATTCCTTCATCCAAGGTATACAATACTATGTTGGAATAGGTTTGTAAAGAGGGGAAAATAGCTCTTTTACCAGGCGCAGAGGTTTGTTTTTATTTATGATTCTACATTGATTTCAGTACGAACAATGATATAATAAATGAGAGCAATAAGAAAGTATTTTCAGAGATATTGGAAATATAAAATACAGCAGACTAAGGAGGAACTCAATACAATGAAAATCGGAAATGATATTTATTATGTAGGAGTAAACGATCATCAGGTAGACCTGTTCGAGGGACAGTATGTAGTGCCAAACGGAATGTCCTATAATTCCTATGTGATCAAAGATGAGAAGATCGCAGTCATGGATACCGTAGATGCCAACTTCACAGAAGAGTGGATGGGAAAAGTAGCAGAAGTTCTGGATGGCGCGAAACCGGATTATCTTGTAGTTCAGCATATGGAGCCGGATCATGCAGCAAACATTGAGAATTTCATGAAAGCATACCCGGATACAACTGTTGTTGCCAACACAAAAACTTTCACCATGATGGAGAATTTCTTCCGTGGAATGGATCTGGAAGGAAAGAAACATATTGTAGCAAATGGTGACACTCTGACACTTGGAAAACACGTCCTTACCTTCGTATTTGCACCGATGGTTCACTGGCCGGAGGTCATGGTTACATATGACAGCACAGACAAGGTCCTGTTTTCTGCTGATGGCTTCGGCAAATTCGGAGCCTTTGATGTAGAAGAGGACTGGGACCGCGAAGCACGTCGCTACTATATCGGAATCGTCGGAAAATACGGTCCGCAGGTACAGAAGCTTCTCAAGGCAGCAGCAACTCTTGATATCCAGACCATCTGCCCGCTTCACGGACCGGTTCTTACTGAGAATCTTGGACATTATCTGGAGAAATATGATATCTGGTCTTCTTATAAAGTAGAGAGCGAAGGCGTAATGATCGCCTACACATCTGTATACGGACATACAAAGAAAGCAGCAGAGCTTCTTGCGCAGAAGCTGGAGGAAAAGGGCTGCCCGAAGGTTGTTGTCTGCGATCTTGCAAGAGAAGACATGGCAGAGGCAGTGGAAGACGCTTTCCGCTACGGCAAGCTGGTATTGGCCAGCATTACATACAACGGAGAAGCATTCCCGTTTATGCGTACATTCATCGAGAACCTGACAGAACGTAATTACCAGAACCGCACCATCGGCCTCATTGAGAACGGAAGCTGGGCACCGACTGCAGCCAAAGTCATGAAAGGAATGTTCGAAAAGAGCAAAAATATCACATGGCTTGAGAACAATGTAAAGATCATGTCCTCCCTCAGCGATGAGAATGTGGCAGAGATCGATGCAATGGCAGAGGAGCTCTGCAAGTAATTTCTGAATGTCAGGCAATGGCAGAGAAACTTGAAGATATAACGTAATAAAAAGACGTGGACTCGGATCGACAGGTTCGTTCATTTACTGAGTTGTTAATGAACGAAATATAGCGATCCGTAAGGCCACGTCTTTTTTATTTACTTGAATAACAAATTAAAGGTAAGTCACATGATCCTGGAAACTGCCACAGGATCATTACACTCTCTTACACCACATAAATCCATAGGCTGGAAGTACTACGTCCTTAAGTTCCAGTGTCTGTCCGGTAATAAGATCGCGGAAGGTTCCTTCCTCCTGCATCCAGGCAGTTTTTTCGCTGTCACTGAAATTGAAGATTCCGATGAAACGTTCGTTTCCTTTCTGGCGGAGGATGCAGAGGATGCTGTTATCATGAACATCGTATGTATACACGTTACAGTCCTTATCAAAAACAGATTCCTGGCTGCGGATCTGCTCCATGCGGCTAAGAGTCTGGAAGATCTGTCCCTCAACGGAGGATTTGGAGTTTCTTTTTTCGGCAAGCTCCCACTGGAAAGCACCACGGTGGATATAGCGGGAATCTGCAGCCTTATCCGGATCCTCTTTATAGGAATAATCATTGAGACGTCCGATTTCATCGGAGCTGTAAAGCATCGGGATCCCGGACTGGGTAAGCATATATGCGTGAAGCATCAGATCCTCGCGGATACCCCTTTTCAGCTTCTCGTCATCTTTTTCAAAAAGAGCAGCCTCGATCCCGCACATGGAAGCAGTAGTTCCGCAGAAGCGGGCATCCTGAGTTACCGGGTCATCATTATAGAGCTCTCCGCGACTGTCGCTTCCCGGATACTTTCCTGTAAAGAAATCATTCAGGTAACGCTTATGGGATGGCTCATCCATGTCCCATTCTTTCAGGGTGGCGAAATCAAGTCCCCAGCCGATATCGTCATGGCAGCGGAGATAATTCAGGAAGGTGTACTGCTTCGGAAGGCTGTTTACAATATCCATTTGTTTTTTCAGAAGGCGGATATCACGAGTGGCAATGCTGTTCCAGGTTGTAGCCATGGTTGTTACATTGTAAAGCATATGGCATTCCGGCTTCTCTACGGTTCCGAAATAGGGAACAACCTTCTCCGGCTCCATAACGACCTCACCCAGAAGTACAACACTTGGGCAGACGATCTCGGCGATCATACGCATCATACGAACGATCGTATGCACCTGCTTCAGGTTACGGCAAGGAGTTCCCAGTTCCTTCCAGATATACGGAACCGCATCGATACGGATCACGTCCATTCCCTGGTTTGCAAGGAAGAGGAAGTTGTACATCATCTCATTGAAAACACGGGGATTGCCGTAGTTCAGATCCCACTGGTACGGATAAAAGGTAGTCATGACATAGTGACCGATATCCGGAAGCCAGGTAAAGTTCCCCGGAGCAGTGGTCGGGAATACCTGTGGTACGGTCTTTTCGTACTCGTCCGGGATCTCACGGTTGTTGTAGAAGAAGTAACGGCTCATATATTCGCCGTCACCCTGGCGTGCTTTTTTGGCCCACTCATGATCCTCGGAGGTGTGGTTCATAACAAAATCCATACACAGGTTCATTCCGTTTTTGTGGCATTTATCTGCAAGGGCAGCCAGATCCTTCATGGAACCAAGGTCCGGGCGGACTTTGCGGAAGTCGGCTACTGCGTAACCACCGTCGGAACGGCCCTTCGGAGTGTCCAGAAACGGCATCAGATGCAGGCAGTTCACGTTGCATTCCTTAAGATATGGAAGCTTGGCAGAAACTCCCTTGATGTTGCCGGCAAAATTGTCAATATAGAGCATCATGCCAAGCATATCCTTCTGGCGGAACCAGTCCGGATTTTTTTCTCTTTCCAGGTCGCGGTTTTTGAGCGCGCGGCGGCGTGCTGTAAAATACTGGTACATCTGGTCGCAGAGCTCTGCAAACATATCGTCATTGTGATAAAGCTCTGTGTACAGCCATCGAAGCTCGTCGTGATGATGGTTTAAACGTTCCTGAAAAATTTCCTGATCTTTTTTCATGATTTCCTCCCTGAATAGATATTTATAGATGTCGGGAAACCTGTCAAATATTTCCCGGCGGTAATGGTTATCTGACATTTTTCCACAGAATTATAGCATGAAGTTTCCGGTACATGAATATACGGGTTGTTATGGAATATGGAAAAATGTTGTAAGTATTTTCAGTCTCCAGTTGTCTGTCGTCGTATCAGGACCGGAGTGATCTTTTTGTGGATCGGTTTTTGAAGCGGTGCCGGTTTTCTTTTCTTCATTTCGTTCATCTGTTCCACAAGCAGTTCCATGGTAGTCTGTGCGATCACATCAATCTGCTGTCCAATAGTAGTGATCGGGATGATGGACTCCGCAGCAATGGGTGAATTATCGAATCCGATGATCTGATATTCATCCGGCAGACAGTTGTATTTCTGGAAGATCAGATTGAGAAATATATTTGCGTAAGTATCATTGGATAAAAATATGCCTTTTTTCTGACCGGAATATTTACTGTCAATATCCTGAAAGATCACACGCATCTGTTCAAAAAGCTCCTGATAGGAATCACCGGAAACATTAAGGTTCAGTTCATAAGGAACATGATATTCCCGGCATGTTTCCTCAAAGGCACGGATACGGTCATAAGCCGGAATATTCTCAGGTACATGGACATTGATGTGGATCAGTACATCACACTGATTGCGTATCAGCAGAGAAGTAGCCTGCATGCCGCCCATGTAATTGTCTGTTGTAACGCTGCATATATGTTCTGCTTCACGTTCAATGGCGATCACAGGAATATTATAGGAAGCCAGTTTTTCAGAGGAAAGAGTATGGCTGAGAACAATAAGTCCTTCAATCTTATAAGCCATCAGCTCGTCCAGATACTGCATTTCTTTCTCCGGGCCGCCATCACTGACAAAAACCAGAAATTTGTAATGATAATCGGAGTAACTTCGAAGAAGCTGTGTCAGCATTTCGGAATAATAATGAAGATAAAGGTTCGGGACAATGATCCCTACAAATTCGCTTTTTCCATTGGCAAGAACCCTGGCAAGCTTGTTTTTTCTGTAGCCGAGCTCATCAAGGGCTTTTGCGATCTTTTCCTGATTTTCCAGGGTCAGAGAATCCGGATGATTGAAATATCTGGAGATCGTAGTCTTGGAAAAACCAGTGTATTCTGCAATATCGGCAAATGTTACCTGTTTTTTAGCCATAAAAAAATAGTCTCCTTTTAACAGCAGAAAGTTATGATACGGAATGCAGATGTGATCATATAAGAGAAATCTGCAGACCGTACAGGATAATTGGATTGATGTAATTAAGTATAACAATACAGACGTTAAATAGCAATAAAAAAATAACCAGTTAAGTTACCGGTAACTTTTCTTAAATAAATTAACAAAAAAGGTTGACAGAAGCTATGTCATATAGTAGTATCAAATTATAAAGTAACCGGTTACTTTACCGGTTACTAAACAAGAACGAAAGAACAAAAAAGGGAGGAAAAGAGAATGAAAAAAGGTTCTGCGAAAGCTGTTCCGGCAGGAAAAAGAACTGCTGCAGAAAAGCTTCAGTATGTGAAAAAGAACTGGCAGCTGTATGTGTTTTTTCTGCTGCCTGCACTTCTTCTGACGATCATCTTCAAATACGTGCCCATGGGTGGCATACTGATCGCTTTTGAGGACTACAATGTCATTGATGGTGTATTTGGAAGCAAATGGGTAGGACTGGAATACTTCCGGAGATTTTTGGCATCACCGGATTTTATGAATTATCTTGTGAACACTCTGAAACTGAGTATTTACGGACTACTGTGGGGATTTCCGATTCCGATCATCCTGGCACTTCTTCTGAATCAGATCCGGAGAGCTGGGATCAGGAAAAAAATTCAGCTTCTGATCTATGCGCCGAATTTTATTTCCGTTATCGTACTCTGTGGTATGGTTCGTATGTTTCTTTCACCGGTAGGTCCGCTGAATAAACTGATCGGTTCCGATGCCAACTGGATGACTATGCCGGCAGCATTTCGTACCATTTACATAGCCAGCGGAATTTGGCAGACAGCCGGATGGGCATCCATTATGTATACTGCAGCACTTGCCAATGCAAGTAAGGATCTGGAAGAGGCAGCAGTGGTGGATGGAGCAAATATCCTGCAGCAGATCTGGTATGTACAGCTTCCGGCTATTAAAAACATCATTGTGATCCAGTTTATCCTTCAGGCCGGAAATATTATGAGCATTGGTTTTGAAAAAGCATATGCACTGCAGACAGATATGAACCTTCCTGCATCTGAGATTCTTTCTACTTATGTATACAGAATCGGTCTTCTGAATGGAGATTATGGATATTCTACAGCAGTGGGGCTGTTTAATTCAGTGATCAATGTAATTCTTTTGATCTTTGTAAACTGGGTAGTCAAGAAACTGAATGACGGAGAGGGATTATAGGAGGTGCTGTTATGGCAAAAGCAAAGAAAAAGAAATATTCGGCATCTGACAAAGCCATTTTAGGAATCGGATACGTACTTCTGGGTGCATTTGTACTTTCCATTCTGGTTCCGCTTTTATATGTTGTGATCGCATCCTTTATGGATCCGAATGTGCTGAACAGCCAGGGGATCAGCTTTGATGTGCGGAAGTGGACGATCGATGCGTACCGCAGAGTTCTTGAAAATAATATGATCTGGAGAGGCTTTGCAAACTCATTTTTTTATTCCCTGGTGTTTACCATTATTTCAGTTCTGGTAACTCTGCTGGCAGCATATCCAATGTCCAAGAAAGAATTTGTGGGAAGAAATTTCTTCAATGTTATTTTTCTCATTACCATGTTTTTCGGTGGAGGAATGATCCCGACTTTTATCCTGATCAATCAGCTGCATCTGGTAAATACAATCTGGGCAATCCTGCTTCCGGGTGCGTTTAATGTCTGGAACATGATCCTTGCCAGAACCTATTATCAGTCTATCCCCAAGGAACTCAGAGAGGCATCTGCCATTGACGGTGCCACGGAAATCGAGCATTTTTTCAAGATTATGATGCCGGTATGCAAACCGATCATCGCAGTGCTTGCACTGTGGTCCTTTGTAGGAATGTGGAACAGTTATTTTGACGCTATGATTTATTTGAATGATGCGAAACTGCAGCCATTGCAGCTGGTACTTCGTTCCATCCTTGTACAGAATACACCGCAGCCCGGAATGATCGCAGATATCCAGAGTACTGCACAGATGGCAAAGGTAGCGGAGCTTCTGAAATATGCTACGATCATTGTATCAAGTTTACCGCTTCTGATCATGTATCCATTCTTCCAGAAATATTTTGACCAGGGCATTATGGTTGGTTCTGTAAAAGGCTGATGACAGGAGGTTGATAATGATGAAAAAAAGAATGAAGGCATTATTGGCAATCGGGCTTTCTGCAATTATAATGGTATGCAGTGCCGGATGTGGAAATGGAAAAGAACACATGAAAGCAGAAACAGATCCGGATACCCCGGTGGAAGATGTGTCCTTTCCTCTGAAAGAAAAAGCAGAGCTGTCTTTTATTACCAGTGCACCTGCAACATCTACACAGGAACCTAATGAAAGAACGATCTTTGAAAGACTGGAAAAGCAGACTAATGTCCACATTGACTGGACCTGTTTTGTATCGGATCAGTTTGATGACAAAAAAAATCTGGCGCTGGCACAGTTCGGAAATCTTCCGGATGGACTTTTTAACGCAGGGATGAGTGATTATGATCTTCTTCGTTATGCCAAACAGGGAATCATTATTCCGGTAGAAAATCTCATTGATAAATACATGCCGAATCTTAAGGCTGTATTTGAAAAATACCCGGAATACAGAACAATGTGTACAGCACCGGACGGACATATTTATTCTTTCCCATGGATTGAGCAGCTTGGTGCGGGGAAAGAAGCCATTCAGGCAATTGGAGATATTCCCTACATTAATAAAAAATGGCTGGATTATCTGAAGCTGGACGTTCCAACTACAACTGAGGAACTGGAACAGGTTCTGATCGCTTTCCGCGACAATGCAGATAAACTGGAAAAGAAATTCAACATTGAGGGTGGTGTGATCCCGATGTCCTTTATCATCAATAATGGTGATCAGGATCCTGCAATTCTCATCAACGGATTCGGAGAAGGATATGGTGACACCGGTGATCATTTTGCAGTAAAAGATGATGGAACCGTTATTTATACAACTGTACAGGAAGGCTATAAAGAAGGTATTCAGTGGCTCCATCAGCTGGTAGAAGAAAAGCTGGTGGATCCGGAGGCTTTTACCCAGGAATGGTCAACTTATGTTGCAAAAGGTAAGAACCACAGATATGGTCTGTGTTTCACCTGGGATATTGCAAATATTGATAACAATGAAGATTATGTAATGCTCCCGGCGCTGGCCGGTCCGGATGGTCTTGTAAATATCACAAGACAGAATAACAGTGAAACCAGTGGCTTTGACAGAGGACGCTGCGTTCTGACTACAAGCTGTCGGAATACGGCACTGGCAGCAGCATGGATCGATCAGATGTATGCACCGATCCAGTCTCCGCAGAATAACTGGGGTACTTACGGGGAAAAAGATTCATTTAATATCTTTGAGATGTCCGAGAATGCAGAAGGTGGTCAGATGCTGAAACATATGGATCTGGGAGATGCATCTCCGGTAGAGGTTCGTGAAGCACAGTCTGTAAACGGACCGTTGGCAATACTTAACGAGTATTACGATGTATATGTAACAGAGCCGGCAGATGCAAAATGGCGTCTCGACAATATGCACGAAACATATCTTAAGGATATGAACAGTAAATATGTGTATCCGAATGTATTTATGAGTATTGATGATACCAATAAGGTATCTCAGTATGACACGGATATCAAGAAGTATGCGGAACAGAAAAAAGCAGACTGGATCCTAAATGGCGGCATCGAAAAAGAATGGGATTCCTATCTGAAAAAGATGGAGCAGTATGGACTGTCTGATTATCTGGCAATCAAACAGAAATATTTTGACCAGTATCAGAAGTCTCTTAGTGAGACAGAGAAATAAAAACAGAAAAAGATACCGGTCAGAAACATAAAAAAGAAAGAGAGAGCAGAGTATGAGTGAAAAACTTGAAAAAGCACGTCTTTATGAAATAGAGGAAGCAAAAAATATCCCGCAGGAAGAGAAACCGGCCTTTCATGTATCTGCACCGGTTGGCTGGATCAATGATCCCAATGGATTTTCTGTTTTTAAAGGAAAGGTACATCTTTTTTACCAGTATCATCCTTACAGCCGTGACTGGGGCCCTATGCACTGGGGCCACAGTGTGACGGAGGATATGATCAGATGGGAGCAGCTTCCTGCAGCGCTTGCACCGGATCAGGAATATGATCGAGAGGGATGCTTTTCCGGAAGTGCTATTGAAGCGGATGGAAAACAGGCTTTGATCTACACAGGAGTTACAACAGAAAAGCTGCCGGATGGAAAAGAAGAAGTCCGGCAGAATCAGTGCCTTGCCTGGGGTGACGGAAAAGATTATGTAAAGGTAGAGAAAAATCCGGTAGTCACCGGGGATATGCTTCCGGAGAAATGCAGCAGAGTTGATTTCCGTGATCCGAAGATATGGGAAGATAACGGAACATACCATATGCTCGTAGGATGCCGCAGCGAAGAAATTCCTGGACAGGTAGTTCTGTTTTCCAGTAAAGATCTGAAAGAATGGAAATTTGAAACAATTCTTGCGGAGAACTCCACAGGAGAAATCGGTGTTATGTGGGAATGCCCCGATTTCTTTCCGCTCGGGGATAAACATGTGCTGATCTGTTCTCCGCAGCATATGCGGGCAAAAGGGTATGAGTTTCATAATGGACATAATTCCCTGTATTTTACGGGAGATTATGACAGCGAAAAACATACATTTGAAAAAGACGCACCGGTAAGTCTGGACTACGGACTTGATTTTTATGCGCCGCAGACAACCCTTCTTCCAGATGGAAGAAGAGTGATGATCGCCTGGATGAAATCCTGGGATAGCTGTGTGATCAAGGAAAAGCAGAGATGGCAGGGAATGATGACTCTTCCGAGAGAGCTGGAATATCGTGACGGAAAGATCTGGCAGAAGCCGGTCCGAGAAATTGAGAATTATCGGAAAAACCGTTGCTGTTATGAGAATGTAAAAGTGGGTGAGAGCTTAAGCCTTGAAGGCGTCCGTGGCCGAATGATCGATCTGACTGTGGAACTGCAGAACGCAGATGGCATCATGGATGGAAGCAGGAACTCCGGAAATCCAAATCAGGAAGCATTGGATGTGTACAATGAGTTCCGGATCGAGCTTGCACGCAATGAAGAATATACAACGGTCTTTACCTATGATCGAAAAAGACAGATACTGGAAATCGACAGAACCTGGAGCGGGGTGCAGCGTGATGTTGTATGTACAAGAAAGCTCCAGATCACAGATGACAGACAAAATCTGAAGCTGCGTTTTATCTTGGATCGAAGCTCCATAGAGCTTTTTATCAATGATGGAAGCAAAACTGCGACTACCGTGATCCCAACACCAGTGGAAGCAGATGAGATCCTGTTTCACAGTGACGGAAATGCTGTGATCCAGGTTGAGAAATATGATATTGTGTTGTAGAAGCCTCTCAAATATTGACAATTTCTCTATTTTTGTATAACATAGGGGAAGTTGCTTACGCCGGATCAGGAGCTGTGTATGTCTCCTGATCCGGTATATATTTACAGGAGAGGAACACAGGAATGTTTTATCAGTTAAAAATCACAAGAAAAGGAACGAAACCGCCGGTATGGAGACGTTGTACTGTTGCGGCTGACGTTACATTTGCAAATATGGCAGCCATGCTTGAAAAACTGGTTCAGTATCCGTCAGGCAGCCTATATGAGATTGAATTTTTTCAGAAAAAAGTACAGATCCGTGAGAATGGTGACGGAGAAGCAAAGAATAATTTCACATTATTAAATGCAGGCGAGACAGAGACTGCAGAGCTTATGGATTCCGAGAAATGGTTTACTTTCCGTCAGTATGGTGCGGATAAGGAAGCCCCGGAATACAGAGTTGACATTGAGAAGAAAGACGAGGGAACAGCAGAAGCTCCTTCTATTGTAAAAGAAGTAAAGGGTGAGGATGATCCGTACTGGACAGAGGCACCGGAGCTGGAATGCACTGCAGCAGTTGAGACAGAGGCGGAAACAGTCAAAGCATCTGAGGACATTGCTGCAACAGTAGCAGCGGTAGAGGCAGCTGCCAGAGCTGCAAAAGCAGATGAGGCAGCCACAGGCAGCAGAAGAAATCCTACAGTAAAAGATTTCCTTATGTCCTATCGTAAAGAAGACCTTCTCAGCATTGCAGGTGAGCTTGGACTTCACTGCAAGGGAATGGAACAGGAAGAGATCGCCGCAAAGGTTGCCGCAGAGGTTCTTAAACCGGAGGTTATGAAAGCAAGCTTCCTCGTAGCAGACGATCAGGAAGTACTGGCTTTTGAGGCAGCTATTCAGAGAAAATGCTTCCATGTTGCAGAGGATGAGTGGAATACGTTAGAATGGCTGAACGATATGGGCTACCTTGTTTCCTACAGTGATGATTACGCAGAAGTTCCGGCAGAGGTTGTAGCTGTTTACGATCAGATCAATACACCGGAGTTCCAGACACTTCGCAGCCAGGTAAACTGGCTGAAGGATTGCCTTATTATGGTAAGCTATCTGTATGTATCTGCACCGGCAAAGACCGTATATGAGATGTTTAAGCAGAGAAAAGGCTTTGACATCGGATATGACAGCTTCATCGAGCTGTATCATACCATTCCGGAGAAGGCCTGTATCTGTGAGCTTGCGGAGGATCAGCTGATCCTGAAATCCGCACTGGTCAATAACATCTACAAGGATATCGAGAGACGTCAGGGTGGACGGAAATTCTATATTCCGTCAGTAGATGAGATCCTGGATTATTCCGAAAACGGTTATCCGACAAAATCTGCTTCTTACCAGAGACTGGGCAGATTCCTGCTGGATGAGATGAAGGTTTCCGATGCAGTGAAGGATCAGGTACTGTTCTTTATTTACAAAGAATGCTCCATGGATGGCAGAATGTCAGCGATCATGGAAAACCTGAACCAGAAGGGGATCCAGTTTAACGATGAGCAGCTTGAGAAATTTACAAAGCTGATCATGGAGGCAAACAATAACACAAGAATGCTGGAATTCCGCGGTTACACACCGAATGAGATTTCAGGAGCAGTATGGCCGTTTGCCACGGGCAAGCCGCACACTGCAATGCCGAACAGCTTTGTGCCGACAGCAATGCCGATGCAGCCGGCATCTGCAAGAAAAATCTATCCCAACGATCCGTGTCCGTGCGGAAGCGGTAAGAAATATAAGAAGTGCTGCGGAAGAAGATAATTCTGCAGAAAATTTACCGTAATTCCGGAGCTGAAAGTTCCCATAGATCGTTGCGGAGCGACTGCGCTCATGAGTGAGCAGCGAACGCGGATGATCTGGTCCGATTTATCGTTTGATGCAGTATCTCCGGAAATACCATACAAATTAATATAAGACAGTTCGTTTGTACCATCCTGTCTATAAATAAAACCAGGGCTGAAGAAGATGTGAGAATCAGGGCAGACTCGTGGCGGGTCTGCCCTTTTTTTACTTTAACTGGATCAAGGCCGGGAATCCCGGCTTTTTTTATTTATGGAAATATTCGGGTGGTGTGACAGATCCAGAAGGAGGAAAAATTTATGTATCAGTTAAAAACAGAAGCAGATTTCGATTCGGCACACTTTCTGTCCGGTTACACCGGCAAATGTTCCAACATCCATGGTCATCGCTGGCATGTGGAGATTGAGATCGAAAGCCGGAAGCTGGAGAAAAACGGCCAGGAGCGAGGGATGCTGGTAGACTTCGGAGATCTGAAAAAGGATCTTCGGGAGCTGGCAGATTCCATGGATCACACGCTGATCTATGAAGAAAATACATTACGTCCGAAAACGCTGGAAGCACTGGATGAGGAAGGCTTTCATCTGGTGAAGGTTCCCTTTCGTCCTACAGCAGAGAATTTTTCAGAGTATTTTTTCAGAAAAATGGAAGAAAAGGGCTATCCTGTAAAAAGAGCTGTTGTTTACGAAACACCAAATAACTGTGCAGCTTACTGGGAAACGGAAGAAGAAACGGAGGCGGTATGGCTATGAGTACCTATCAGGTTGTAGAGAAATTTGTCAGCATCAACGGAGAGGGCAGACGGGCAGGAGAGCTTGCCGCTTTTATCCGGTTTAAGGGCTGCAATCTTCAGTGCAGCTATTGTGATACCAGCTGGGCAAATGAGCCGGGATGTGAGAGTGAAAGGCTGACAGAAGAAGAGATCCTTTCCTGGATCCGTGAAACAGGCGTAAAAAATGTGACACTTACAGGCGGGGAACCACTTTTGCGGAAAGGGATGGAGGAGCTGATCGAGGTAATCCTGGAGAATCCATCCCGGCGGGTGGAGATTGAGACCAATGGAAGCGTAGATCTGAAGCCTTATCATATATTAAAAAAACGTCCGTCCTTTACCATGGATTATAAAGCACCGGACAGCGGCATGGAAAAAGAGATGCTCCTTTCCAATCTGGAGCTTCTGGGCAGTGAGGATACGCTGAAATTCGTGGTCAGCAGCCGCAGAGATATGGAAAAAGCCCTGGAAATCCTGGAAAAGTACAGGCTGGTCGGAAAAACGGCAGTTTATTTCAGCCCTGTATTTGGCAGGATCCAGCCGGTGGAGATCGTGGATTTCCTTATGGAAAAAAAGCTCAACGATGTAAAGCTTCAGATCCAGCTTCATAAGGTGATCTGGGACCCGCAGAAACGGGGAGTATGACAGGAAAACATATCACAATATAACAAGAAATACCGCAGAAAAGGAGAACGCTATGAAAGCACTTGTACTTGCAAGCGGCGGTGTGGATTCCACCACCTGCCTGGGGCTTGCCGTAAACAAATATGGAAAAGAGAATGTAATTGCATTAACAGTAGCTTACGGACAGAAGCACACAAAAGAAATCGAGGCTGCCAGAAAAACAGCAGAATATTACGGAGTGGAGCATCTTTATCTGGATCTGGAGCCGATCTTCCGGTACAGTGACTGTTCGCTTCTGAAGCATTCAGACAAAGAGATCCCGCACGAAAGCTATGCAGAGCAGCTGAAGGAAACTGATGGCTCACCGGTTTCAACCTATGTGCCGTTCCGGAACGGATTGTTTCTTTCCTCGGCAGCAAGTATTGCGCTGTCAAAAAACTGCAGTGTGATCTATTACGGAGCACATGCGGATGATGCAGCCGGAAATGCATATCCGGACTGCAGCAGTGCGTTTCACAATGCGATCAACGAGGCGATCTATCAGGGAAGCGGCGGTCAGCTGAAGGTTGAGGCGCCTTTTGTCAGCTGCACAAAGGCAGAGGTCGTAAAAACCGGCCTGGAGCTGAATGTTCCTTATGAACTGACCTGGAGCTGTTACGAAGGCGGCGAAAAGCCCTGCGGTGTGTGCGGAACCTGTATTGACAGAGCAGAGGCATTCCGTCTCAATGGAGTGAAGGACCCGGCACTTGACAGATAGATCGGATCATAAATATCCGCCCGACCATAGAAAGGAAAAAAATATGAGCAGAGAAAACCTGGAAAAAGAAGGGATCACCCTTCTCGGAAATCAGAAAGTAAAATATCCGGACAACTATGCTCCGGAGGTACTGGAAACATTTTTGAACAAGCACCCGGACAACGATTACTTTGTAAAATTTAACTGCCCGGAATTTACAAGCCTTTGTCCCATTACCGGACAGCCGGATTTCGCGACGATCACGATATCCTACGTACCCGGTGAAAAAATGGTGGAGAGCAAATCTCTGAAGCTGTATCTTTTCAGCTTCCGCAATCACGGAGATTTTCATGAGGATTGCGTGAACATCATTATGAAGGATCTGATCCGTCTTATGGATCCGAAATACATTGAGGTCTGGGGAAAATTTACGCCGAGAGGTGGCATTTCCATTGATCCCTACTGCAATTACGGAAAGGCCGGAACCAGATGGGAGGAGATTGCCTGGAAACGTCTGACAGAGCATGACATGTACCCGGAAAAGATCGATAACCGGTAGAAAAACAAAAAGTCCCTGTTTTCACTGCGAAAAGCAATGAAAGCAGGGGCTTTTTGTTTAGGTGCGCCTAGCGGCGCAGGTTTATCTTTATGACAGCCGGATGCACTCCGATTCTGTGCCAAACAGATCAGCGATCACATCGTGCACGGTTTCGATCTTATCTGCCATATAGGCCTTTGCTCCGCAGAACAGCAGGCCGTTTTCCACGTCGCCCTTTACGGCGGCGATCAGCTTGTCTGTAATGCAGTAAGGGATCTCGCCGGGGGAACATTTGGCAAGGCAGCGGTGGCAGGGACTGTGCGGGATTTTTTCACCGGCCATGACGTGCTGCATGAAGGGATTCATAATGGCACGTCCCGGCATACCTACCGGACTTTTTACAATGGCAATGTCGTCCTTTGCGGCGTGGATCAGGGATTCTTTCAGCCGGATGTCTGCGTCACATTCTTCCGTTGGTATAAAACGGGTGGCGACCTGAACGCCGTCCACACCAAGATCAAGGACATGCTTTACATCCTCGTGCGTGGCGATGCCGCCGGCAGCTACTACAGGGATTTCCGTGCCGAATTTTGCGGCATAGCTTTTTACAGTCTGGACGATCTTTCGGATCTCATTGTCGTAGGCTTCCGGTGTATAGGAATCCAGCTCTTCCTTGTGGAAGCCCAGATGGCCGCCTGCCTGGGGACCTTCGATCACCACAAGGTCTGCAGTGCGCTTGTACTTTCTTTCCCAGTATTTCAGGATAACCTTTGCAGATTTGTCCGTTGAGACGATGGGGGCAATCTTTGTTTTGCTTCCGCTGACAAGAGCAGGGAGCTCTGTAGGAAGTCCTGCACCGGAGATGATCAGGTCAGCGCCGGCATGGACAGCGGCTTTTACATGAGATGCGTACTCCTTCAGTGCAACCATGATGTTGTAGCCGATGATACCGTCAGGAGAAATCCTGCGTGCTTTTTTCATCTCGGACAGGATAGCCCGCTGGTTGGCTTCTTCGGTATTCCGGTCGAAATCCTTTTCCCGGTAGCCGATCTGAGCGGTGGAAATGATTCCGATCCCACCTTCCTTTGCAACGGTGCCTGCCAGACGGCCAAGGCTGATACCAACGCCCATTCCACCCTGGATCAGGGGAAATTTCGTAAGTTTATCACCGATTTTAAAATTCTTCATAATGATCAGATCCTCACATTCATTTGCTTTCGTTAAATAATTTTAGTATAAAATAGTTTTATTATCAAAGTATATCATAACAGGGGAATTTGTCAATGTAAATGTCGGTGAATCAGAGAAGTCCCCTGCTTCAATTGCGAACATCCGTCGGACCAGATTTTGTTAAAATCCACTTTGTTGACAGAACAGAAAATATCAGGCAAATTCACAGTGATATCAGCTTTACAGAAAACTGTAAAGTGAATTAGGGGAAAAGGGAGGAACAGGTATGCGAAAAAAGACGAGTACCATCATGGCCTGGCTGCTTGCGGCGTCCGTGACAGTCACATCTCTGTCAGCGGGAACCGTGACGGCCTATGCACAGGAGGAAATGCCGCTGGTGGAAGCCGGAACCGTGACAGAGAGTGCGGAAGAGTTTGGCGACAGCAGTGACAGCATTGCAGATATTGCGGAAGAGGGCAATATTGAAGCTAAAGAAAAGGGTGAGCTGACAGCATTATGCTGTGTAGTTTCACCCTTTTTATGTGTGATGAAATTTTTAAACTGT
>NZ_NANC01000003.1:57500-385000 GCF_008679485.1 Blautia sp. LMAG:89
ACCGAACCCACATCCGTTGAAAAGGGTGGGGATGAGGTGTGGATAGGGGAGAAATTCCAATCGAACCCGGAGATAGCTGGTTCTCCTCGAAATAGCTTTAGGGCTAGCCTCGGTGTGAGTCTTGCGGAGGTAGAGCACTGAATTTCCTAGGGGGCGTCAAAGCCTACCGAAGAATATCAAACTCCGAATGCCGTGTAGATATCACCGGGAGTCAGACTGCACGAGATAAGTTGGGCGGTCAAAAGGGAAAGAGCCCAGACCTACAGTTAAGGTCCCAAAGTGCGCGTTAAGTGGAAAAGGATGTGGGATTTCGAAGACAACCAGGATGTTGGCTCAGAAGCAGCCATACATTCAAAGAGTGCGTAATAGCTCACTGGTCGAGAGGTCCTGCGCCGAAAATGTCCGGGGCTGAAACGCGCCACCGAAACTAAGGAATCTGAAAAGATTGGTAGAGGAGCATTGCATGCGGGAAGAAGCAGTACCGTAAGGAGCTGTGGACTGCATGGAAGAGAGAATGCCGGAATGAGTAGCGAGATAGAGGTGGGAATCCTCTAGGCCGAATATCCAAGGTTTCCAGGGTAAAGCTGATCTGCCCTGGGTGAGTCGGGACCTAAGGTGAGGGCGAGAGCCGTAGCCGATGGACAACAGGTTGATATTCCTGTACTGCAGTATGACAGAACTGTGGGGACACGTAAGGAGAGCGGGAGCCGGGAATGGAAAGCCCGGTACAAGCGAGGTACCAGTATGGTAGGAAAATCCGCCATGCAATGGGAAGACGTGATGTGGAGTGAATTTTAGTAACGAAGCCCGTGAGCCATGCGTCAAGAAAAGCCGCTATCGTTCATATTGTACCCGTACCGTAAACCGACACAGGTGGATGAGGAGAGAATCCTAAGGCCGGCGGAAGAAGTATTGCCAAGGAACTCGGCAAAATGGCCCCGTAACTTAGGGAGAAGGGGTGCCTGCGAGAGCAGGCCGCAGAGAATAGGCTCAAGCAACTGTTTAGCAAAAACACAGGTCTATGCGAAACCGAAAGGTGAGGTATATGGGCTGACGCCTGCCCGGTGCTGGAAGGTTAAGAGGAGAGGTTAGCGGTAACGCGAAGCTTTGAATTTAAGCCCCAGTAAACGGCGGCCGTAACTATAACGGTCCTAAGGTAGCGAAATTCCTTGTCGGGTAAGTTCCGACCCGCACGAAAGGCGTAATGATTTGAGCGCTGTCTCGGCAATACATCCGGTGAAATTGAAGTGCCAGTGAAGATGCTGGCTACCCGCGCCAGGACGGAAAGACCCCATGGAGCTTTACTCCAGTTTGGCACTGGGGTCCGGTGTTGCATGTACAGGATAGGTGGGAGGCTGAGAAACGGTAACGTCAGTTGCCGCGGAGCCGCTGTTGGGATACCACCCTTGTGATATTGGGCTTCTAACCAGCCGCCGTGAACCGGCGGTGGGACAATGCCAGGCGGGGAGTTTGACTGGGGCGGTCGCCTCCGAAAGGGTATCGGAGGCGCCCAAAGGTTCCCTCAGAATGGACGGAAACCATTCGAAGAGTGCAAAGGCAGAAGGGAGCTTGACTGCGACACCGACGGGTGGAGCAGGTACGAAAGTAGGGCTTAGTGATCCGGTGGTATTAAGTGGGAATGCCATCGCTCAACGGATAAAAGCTACCCTGGGGATAACAGGCTTATCACTCCCAAGAGTTCACATCGACGGAGTGGTTTGGCACCTCGATGTCGGCTCATCGCATCCTGGGGCTGTAGTAGGTCCCAAGGGTTGGGCTGTTCGCCCATTAAAGCGGTACGCGAGCTGGGTTCAGAACGTCGTGAGACAGTTCGGTCCCTATCCGGCGTGGGCGTAGGATATCTGAGAGGAGCTGTCCTTAGTACGAGAGGACCGGGATGGACGGACCGCTGGTGGACCGGTTGGCTTGCCAAAGCCATGGCCGGGTAGCCAAGTCCGGAAGGGATAAACGCTGAAGGCATCTAAGCGTGAAGCCCCCCTCAAGATGAGATATCCCATTCTTATGAAGTAAACCCCCTTGAAGACGACGAGGTAGATAGGGCAGAGGTGGAAGTGTGGTAACACATGGAGCTGACTGTTACTAATCGGGTGAGGGCTTGACCAAGAAACGCAGGTTAAGAATTGATTCAAGAGTTTGATTAACAATCAACAAGCATGTATGTAGTTTTGAGAGTACAATGTAAAAGAATTTGTGGCCAACAGCCACTTTTTCTTGTATATAGGGGATTGGTCAAATGGTATGATAGGGGTCTCCAAAACCTTTGGTGGGAGTTCGATTCTCTCATCCCCTGCTCCTTAGGAGCCTGAAAGCCTTTAAAATCAAGGCATTCAGGCTCTTTTGTTTTGTCCAAAAAGGGCAGGGTACCAACTTTGGGGCTCTGCCAAAATCCAGACAAAAAGGAGGTTGCACGTCAAAGATTTCTTACCCCGGTATGATTGCAAATTAGAACATTTTGAGCAAGAGATGGAAATGAATTACGATGAATTTGTGTCATATTTATTAAAGAAATATGGACCAGCTAAATATGATTATTTTACAAATGCTACTTGTAAAACTAAAAGTAAGCGAATTTCAAGAACTAAAGAAGGGTTATTTTGTCATCATATAGATGAAGATAAAGGCTATATGCTTTCGCATACAGGATGTGCATTAGAACAACCGTTTGAGTACCAAAAAGCAGAACGTCTAGTTTATTGTAATTATATTGAACATTTATTACTTCATATATTGATTGGAAAAAACGCTTTTTGGTCTAAACATCAAAAGTTAATTGCACCTAAGTAATTTTCTTATTTCATTGTTCCAGGTGTTTCTTATATTTGTTCAGAAATAAATTTATTGTATGACCAAAATGGAAGTTCTGTAGAATGGAGAAATAGGTGTTTTAAAGAAATAGAAAACAATTTTGAAGATTATATTTACATATTAAATTCATTTATTCAATATATAGTGGATAATTATTCTGGAAATATAAATCAAAAAGAAATTATGGTGGGACAACATCTTATCCACAAAGAACTGGGAGAAGGCATCATTACTGATATAGATGGTGAAGAAATATTTTCGGAAGTGACTATTCAATTTGCAAATTGTAAGAAAGTCATTTATAGAAATCAGATTGATAAAGGAGATTATCATAAGGAAATAAGGAACATTAAAGAGAACCTTGCTTCCGATACATATAGTAATGTGATAATAAAATCTGTATATAATCGTTTAGTAGTAGAGTGAGGTTAAGAAACAAGGCGAAGCCGATACGCTGTAGGGCAGTTTTTGACGGAGCGTTTATAGATCGCTAACAAAAATTTACTAAGGAGTGTTGATATGTGTCAGGCTGTACAGGAAATGTGTGATGATGCAAGAGCAGAAGGCAGAACACAGGGGTTTACAGAGGGTGAAAGCATTGGGCTTCAGAAACAGGCGCTGCTTACTGCACAGAAAATGCTCAAAGACAGCAGATTACACTGGAAGATATCTCTAATTTTTCCGAGTTGCCGCTGGATGAGGTAAAGAAATTACAAATGAAATAACATTCTTAGAATTATGTAAACAAAACCAGGGGATTGCCACCAGGCAATCCCCTGAAATATTTCATATGAAATTATAAAATTACTTCGCTTCAGCTTCAGCGCCTTCAGCGTCCTCATCCTCTTCCGGAGCTGCCTCATACTCACCGATATGAACAACAACTGCATCCTCAGGAGTGATGAAGTGGACGTGTTTGCCTTCCGGGATCGGGAGGTCTTTTACATGGATATCACGGACGTCTGCAGGATAGCCGTTGAAGTCGATGACGATGGTGTCAAGAAGGTTGGACGGATCTGCTTTGTAGTGGATCTCTTCCATCTCCTGCTCAACGATACCCTGAACCATGTCGGTGTGCTCCAGTTTGACAGCGACTGTTGTGGAAACCTTCTCACCGGCTACCAGTGCCTGGAAATCCAGAGCCATCAGCTGTTTTTCAATTGGATTATAGTCAATATTTTTTACCAGGGCATCAACTTTTTCGCCTTCGATGTCCAGGTAAACCTGTGTACCTTCTTTATTTGCTTTAATGAATTTGGCTGCCTCGGCACCGTCAAACTGAAGTGCTACAGGCTCTTTCATTTCTTTTCCACTAAGAATTCCTGTGACGTAACCCTCACGTCTTAATTTTTTAGCTTTTACATTCGGGTTTCTTTTCTCTGCTTTCAATGTGATCATGTCAAATTCCTCCTCCTGATGCATGGATTCCGGTAATGTTGCTGTTCGCGCTGTTCGCAGTAACACGAATTCTGCATTTCTTTTCTGACTGGGATTATTATAGCACTTCTCGGACGAGGTGGCTAACAAAAAGTTAGAAAATTTAAGAACAATATTTTGTATTGTTTGACTTATATACAAAACTTCAAGGGTAAAATTAGACAAAAACAAAGCATATATTTGAGATTTTACAGAAAAAATTAAAACAACATAAAAAATTGCACAAATCAAGTGATCATAAAAGCCTGAAAGTTGTCATTTATCTGGAAGAGAGGCAAGTATTAAATATGAATATTCTATTTTTATTTGATTCAGATATGCGAGGAGACGGGAAATATCCATATTGCTGACATATTGGAGAGAGCTGTTGTGATCAATGTAATAAAAATTGGAAGATATGATGCAGGACAGAGATGACGGCGAAAGAAGGTGGCAACATAACGCGATGGGTATTTTACTCTGGAGAAAGAATTTAACGGAATTGCATATAATTTCTGAAACAATTTAACATACAATTCACAAATCTTTATCTCAACCACGATATCTGAACAGCCGGAAAAATCCTATACTACAAACTATGTGAGCGAGAGAAGAGAAAGGAGATAAGTAATGTCAGAAATTGCACTCAGAAATGTATGTAAGCAATTTGATTCGGAGCATTACGGTGTGAAGGATTTTAATCTTGATATACATGATAAAGAGTTTGTGATCTTTGTAGGTCCGTCCGGATGTGGAAAATCCACCACTTTGCGTATCATCGCAGGCTTGGAGGAGATCACAGACGGTGAGCTGTGGATCGACGGTGAGCTTTCCAATTATCTGGAACCGAAGGAGAGGGGAATGTCCATGGTGTTCCAGAACTATGCCTTATATCCGAACATGACAGTTTATGGAAATATGGCATACGCCTTGAAGATCCGTAAGCTTCCGAAGGATGAGATCGACAGAAAGGTCCATGAGGTGGCAAAGATCCTGGAGATCGACCAGCTTCTTGACCGGAGGCCGGCGGCTCTTTCCGGCGGTCAGAAACAGCGAGTTGCCATTGGAAGTGCAATTATCCGGAAGCCGAAAGCCTTTCTCATGGATGAGCCCCTTTCCAACCTGGATGCAAAGCTCCGTGCTCAGATGCGTGTGGAGCTTGTGAAATTACATAAACAGCTGGACACCACCATTATTTATGTAACGCACGACCAGACAGAGGCCATGACTCTTGGGACTAAGATCGTGGTCATGAAGGATGGTCTGATCCAGCAGGTGGGAGCACCTCAGAGTATTTATGACAATCCGGTAAATCTTTTCGTGGCAGGCTTCCTTGGTTCTCCGTCCATGAACTTTTTCCGGTGTACGGTAAAAGCAGAAGAAAATAATCGCACGGCCCTTCTTCTGGATGATGCCAAAACTGTGAAAAAGGTTTATCTGGACGGAACCAGAGGAAAACAGATCGCAGACAGATATAACGGCAGACACGTGATCCTTGGAATCCGTCCGGAGGATATCTACGAGTTTGATGAGGCGAAAAAGCTTGGTATTGAAAATGAAAGCGTAGATGTAGATGAGCCTGTAGTAAACCGCGAGATGCTGGGAGCGGAAGTGATCCTCTATTTTGATGAGCAGGGCAAAACCCTGGCAGTCCGCTTAAGTCCGGAAAATCAGACACAGGTAGGGGAGAAGGTTTCTCTGTATTTTGATATGGAGAAGGCCCATGTGTTTGATCCGGAGACAGAAGAAAATATTTTTGTGTCATGAATTTATGTCACGGAAGAGCTTGAGTACAGGCAGATCAGCCTGTAGATAGAATCTGATTATGCAAGGAGGAGAAATAGTTATGGAAAATAACAGCAAAAGCAAGATCACACCGTACTTATATCTGGTGCCTTGTATGCTTATTTTTGGAATTTTTCTGTTTTATCCGTTTGTGAAAACAATTTATTTAAGTCTTTACAAGACTAACAAGATGGGACAGGCAAAGCTGTACGTTGGTCTGGGAAACTATAAAGAACTGCTTCAGTCAGCATCCTTTATCAACAGTCTGAAGGTAACGCTGATCTTTGTGCTGATCGTTGTGGTCGGCGGCATGCTTCTTGGTCTGATCGCAGCAGTGCTTTGTAACAAGGCGTTTCCGGGAATCCGGGTGTTCAGTACATCCTATGCTCTGCCAATGGCTATCGCATCCAGCTCTGCAGCAATGATCTTCCAGATCATGCTCCACCCGGCAGTAGGTATTGTGAATAAGCTTACCGGCCTGGATATCAACTGGCTGAACGATCCGAACACGGCTCTGATCTGCGTAGCCATTCTTACTGCGTGGCTGAACAGCGGGATCAATTTTCTGTATTTTTCCGCAGGACTCGGAAATATTGATGAGACCATTTATGAGAGAGCTTCTGTGGATGGAGCCAGCAGTGTGCAGCAGTTTTTCAGCCTGACGCTTCCGGGACTTTCCCCGATCATGTTTTACACACTGGTGGTAAATATCATACAGGCCTTTCAGTCCTTTGGACAGATCAAGATCCTGACAGAGGGTGGTCCTAATGAGTCTACCAATGTTATTGTTTATTCCATTTACAGGGATGCGTTTTTTAACTACCGCTTCGGAAGTGCGGCAGCCCAGTCTGTTATCCTGTTTGTGATCATCATGATCATCACACTGATCATGTTCCGTATTGAGAAGAAGGGAGTGAATTACTGATGAGCCAGATGGAAAATATGGCAGTCCCGGCAGTGGGAAACATGTCAAAAGAGGAGCTTCTGGAGCTGAAAAAAGCTATGAATGCAAAGGCTCTTGCAAAGAGAAGGACAAGAACAGCGCTCCGTGTTACGGCAAATGTGGTGTTTGCAGTTCTGATCCTGCTTCCATTGCTTTATGCCATCAGTATTGCACTGATGCCTTCCAGTGAACTGTTTACTACAGAGTTGAATCTCTTTCCCAAGAATCCGACCTTTTCCAACTTTATCAATGCATTCCGCACCGTTCCACTTCTCCGATTCATATTGAATTCCTTTATCATGGCGGGATGCATTACCATCGGACAGATCATTACCTGTTCTCTTGCTGCTTTTGCGTTTTCTTTCCTGGAATTCAAAGGAAAAGGTATTCTCTTCATGGTTGTGATGGCAACCATGATGGTTCCGGGAGAGGCAACGATCATTTCCAACTACCTGACGGTATCAAGCTGGGGAATGCTGGATACTTATCAGGTACTGATCGTGCCTTACCTTACATCCGCAATGGGAATTTTCCTGTTCCGTCAGTTTTACATGACTTTCCCGATCTCACTGTATGAATCGGCAAAGCTTGACGGCTGCAGCAATCTGAAATTTATCGTAAGGATCCTGCTTCCGCTGACAAAATCCGCTATCGGCGCTATGGCAGTGTATACCTTTATCAACGCATGGAATATGTACATGTGGCCGCTGCTTGTAACAGGCTCCAACAATATGCGAACCGTTCAGATTGGTATCAGTATGCTGGATAGTGTGGATTCACAGTCTATCACCCTGATGATCGCAGGCGTTGTTATGATCATCATTCCGTCCATTTCCATCTTTATCGTTGGACAGAAGCAGCTGATCAGAGGAATGTTCTCGGGTGCAGTCAAGGGCTGATATCGGAGCAGGCAGCAACCCTGCAGCATCCTGCTGTAAGGGGAAAATATTGCAAAAAGATACTGCAAAGTCGTAAGACGGGCAGTTCATCTTATATAAAAAAATGAAAAAAGAGAAAATTTTTCAAGAGGAGAAAAAAGTTATGAAGAAAAAAATCATCGCAGCTTTCCTTACCACAGCAATGACTATCGGTTCTCTTTCCGGAGTAACTGTATTCGCCGCAGATGCCGGCACAGATGAAAAAGTGGAAATGGCAGATGCTTCCGATGTAGACGGAACTACCATTACCTTCTGGCATTCCATGGGTGGTGTCAATGGTGAGGCGATCGATACACTGGTAAAAAAATTTAACGATGAGAATGAATACGGAATTACGGTAGATGCTCAGTATCAGGGTGAATATGATGATTCCCTGAACAAGCTGAAAAGTGCACAGATCGGAAACATGGGTGCGGATCTTGTACAGGTATATGAGATCGGAACAAGATTCATGATCGATTCCGGATGGATCGTGCCTATGCAGCAGATGATCGACGCAGACAGCTACGATGTATCTGAGATCGAGCCGAACCTGGCTGCATACTACACCATCGACAATGAGCTGTACTCCATGCCATTCAACTCTTCCACACCGATCATGTATTACAACAAGGATATGTTTGATAAAGCAGGCATCACAGAAATTCCGGACAGCCTGGAGGGCATCGGTGAGATCGGACAGGATCTTCTGGACAGAGGCGGCGCAGGCGAGGTAATGTCTCTTGGAATCTACGGATGGTTCTTCGAGCAGTTTATCGGAAAGCAGGGCCTTGAGTATGCAAACAACGGAAACGGACGTAAAGAGGCTGCTACAGCTGTTGCTTTTGATGAGAACAGTGCTGCAAAAAATATCCTTACAGCATGGAAGGATCTTAACGACAAGGGCTTCGCACCGGTCGTAGGAAAAGGCGGCGATGCAGGTCTGGCAGATTTTTCTGCAGGAAAATCTGCGATCACTCTTGGCTCCACAGCTTCCCTAAAACAGATCCTTCAGGATGTAAACGGAAAATTTGAGGTTGGTACTGCATACTTCCCGAAGATCAAATCCAGTGACGAGGGCGGTGTTTCCATCGGAGGTGCATCTCTTTGGGCACTGAACAACAATGATCCGAAAAAGCTTCGTGCAACATGGGAGTTCGTAAAATTCCTGATCTCTTCGGAGTCTCAGGCTTACTGGAACGCACAGACCGGATATTTCCCTGTAACTGTAAAGTCTCAGGAAGAGCAGGTATTTAAGGATAATGTTGCAAAATATCCGCAGTTCCAGACAGCGATCGACCAGCTCCATGATTCTTCCGCCGACTATGTAGGCGCTCTGTTAAGTGTATTCCCGGAGGCAAGAGCTACCGTGGAATCCGAGATTGAAAGTATGCTCAACGGAAAAGAGGATGTGGATACAGCTGTGAAAAACATGGCAGATTCCATCAACAAATCCATCGAAGAGTATAACCTGGTGAATGAATAATTCGAAAAGGCGTGGAAACTGAAAAAGAAAAATAAATATATACAGCCAAAAATCCCCGGGTAAACTCCAGGGGATTTTTGCTATAGTCACGGAAAAAAACATCCTGACAGGAAAATATCAGGAGAAAAATCAGAGGAATCTCTGGACGTAAGAGTATATATTGGCTATAATGATGAAGTTAATATCTACTCCTCAGGAAGGAAGAAAAATCTGTGAATAGAAGTAAAAGAGAAGATTATAAGAGATTTGTGGTATTTTGTCTGGCAAGTCTGATCGTGATCGCACAGGCAGCGATCTTTGCTTATGTATGGTATGATTTTTACAGTGACCTGATCCTGAAGCCATTCTGGAGAAAGGGTAACTGGGTAATGATCCTGATCTATGCGCTGATCTATCTGATGTTTGCCAAGCTTTACGGAGGTCTGAAGGTAGGCTATCTGAAGCGTATCGATGTATTTTATTCATTGACGCTGGCAACGATCTGTACCAATGTTGTGACGTATTTTCAGATCACACTGATCAACAGATGGTTTATGTCGGCCAGACCGGTGATCGAAATGACCGGAGTCCAGATTGTTGTGACGGTACTGTGGATCTGGGGCTCCAGGTATATTTACTCCAGACTGTACGGAGCCAGAAGGCTGCTGGTGATCTACGGAGACCGTGATCCCGGTGATGTGATCCACAAGATGAACACCCGAAAGGATAAATACGATATCAGCGGTAAGGTTCATATCCGTGAGGGCGAAGAGAAGATCCATGCCATGATGGAAGATTATGAAGGCGTGATCATCTGGGATCTTCCGTCCCAGATCCGAAACAAGTATCTGAAATATTGTTTTTCTCATTCCATCCGTTGCTATATGAGCCCGAAGATTTCCGATATCATCCTGCTTGGAACAGACAGGATCCATCTGTTTGATACGCCGCTTCTGATGTGCAGGAATCAGGGACTTTCCATGGAGCAGCGTGCAGCCAAGAGAGTTCTGGATATCATTGTTTCCGGACTTGGGATCATCGTATCCTCACCCATCATGCTGATCATTGCCATTGCGGTGAAGGCTTATGACGGCGGTCCGGTATTTTATCTCCAGGATCGTCTTACCTATCAGGGAAAGGAATTCCGCATCCGGAAATTCCGAAGCATGTGTGTGGATTCCGAGAAGAACGGGGCGCGTCTTGCGTCCAAGCACGATTCCCGTATCACACCGGTAGGACATGTCCTGCGTAATCTGCATCTGGATGAGCTTCCCCAGCTGTTTAACGTGTTTATGGGTGATATGTCTCTTGTAGGTCCACGTCCGGAACGAGATGTGATCATGCAGGAATATGAGCAGGAAATCCCGGAATTCCACTATCGTCTTAAGGTAAAAGCCGGACTGACCGGTTATGCTCAGGTATATGGCAAATATAACACCACACCGTATGATAAGCTGAAGCTGGATCTGTTTTATATTGAAAATTATTCATTCCTTCTGGATATCAAGCTTCTGTTTATGACTGTAAAGATCTTTTTCCAGAAAGAAGTTTCCGAGGGCGTGGATGATAATCAGAAGAACGCTCTTAAGGATTCCGAAGACAAAAAATAAGTAACGAAACGAAATGCGTGTCAGGCTGCGGCAGATCATCCTGACGCGCATTTTGTGGATAGAGAGGACGGAGGTTGTTTTTATGGAAAAGCCGTTGGTTTCCGTAGTGATGCCCGTATATAACGGGGAAAGATATATTGGAAAAGCGATCGAATCAGCACTGGGACAGGAGGTTCCGGTAGAAGTGCTGGTCATTGATGACTGTTCTGCAGATGGCACAGAGCTTGCTGTAATGAAATATATGGACAGCGGAAAGATCCGTTATATCCGAAATGAACAGAATATGGGTGCTGCCCGTTCCAGAAACCGGGGCGTAAAGGAAGCCAGGGGAAAATATATCGCATTTCTGGATGCGGATGACTGGTGGGGAAAGGGCAAGCTGAAAGCCCAGACAGAGGTTATGGAACAGACCGGCTGTGCGATCTGCTCCACCGGAAGAGAGCTGATGACGCCGGATGGGCGCACTACCGGCAAATATATTCCGGTAAAGGAACGGATCACATACAGGGAGCTTCTGAAGCATAACAGCATCAACTGTTCTTCCGTATTGCTGCGCAGAGAAGATGCACTTGCGTTTCCAATGGAGCATGATGACAGCCATGAAGATTACATTACCTGGCTCCGGATATTGGGAAAGGGAGGATTTGCAGCAGGGATCAACAGACCTTACCTGAAATACCGGCTCAGTGAAGGGGGAAAATCCAGAAATAAGCTGAAGTCTGCGGCAATGACTTATCAGGTGTATCGGTATGTAGGATATGGTCCGCTGAAGAGTCTGTTTTTCTTTGTTTCCTATGCGCTCCACGGGATATGGAAATACCGTTGAAAAATTCTGGAAAAGGTGAATAATTCTGACATATATTAATTTTTTATTTCCAAATTCATAAATATATGTTATTATTTATTCATACTTTTATCAAATATTACAAGGTGGAAACAAATGAAACAGAGAACGGATAACCAGGGAGTGCCGTATTCTTACCTGGTCGATAACATTAAAGTAGTACTGATCTTTCTTGTCGTATTTAATCATCTGATCGCATTTCAGCTGGTCAAGGTGGACATGGTGGTGCGTTATGTATGGTATGGGATCACCATTTTTCACATGCCTGCTTTTATTTTTATATCCGGATATCTTTCCAAGAAGCCACAGGATGTACTGAAGAATGTGAAGAATCTGCTGATCCCTTATATTCTTGGATACAGTCTGACCTGGTATGCGTATATCTGGACCGGCAGAAGCATGGATTATGAGCTGCTCCGTCCGTCCGGAACAGTTATGTGGTATGTGCTGGCACTGTTTATCTACAGGCTGACTATCGAAGCACTTGGCAAGATACGTTTTATCGTGCCTCTGAGCATTATTTTTGCATTGTGGGCAGGAACAAGACCGGAATTTACGACTTATCTTTCAAGCTCCAGGATTGTTGTATTTTTTCCGTTTTTTGTGGCAGGCTATCTGTGGAAGAGTGATTACACAGACGTGGTCCGTAAATTCAAGGGTAAATGGATCCTGCTCCTGGTTTCAGCCCTGCTTTTGTATGCAGTTCCGAATTTTATGATCGCCAATGAGATCCCGGTAGATATTTTCCGTGGGAATCATACGTATCAGTTATCGGGAATGGATGATATCACAGGAATGCTGATCCGCCTTCTGATGTATCTGGTATCTTTTGTGCTGGTGCTGACGTTTCTAGCATTGATCCCGGATGTGAAGCTGCCGGTTACCTTTGTTGGAAGAAATACCATGGGGATTTATTTTTTCCATTATCCGATCATGATCGTACTCAACGGCCTGTTTCTTCTCAGCATCCCGCAGATGCTGAATGTCTGGGTGCTTTTCGGAGTATCCTGGGTGCTTGTGCTGATCCTTGGAAGCAAGCCGGTATCTTTCCTCTACGGAGGGGTACTGAACCTGCTTACATTTATTCTGTTCAAACGTGAGAGACAGGTGCAGGATGAAGGACTTGAGGATGAATATGATGAAGATGACCGTTATGAGATCATACTGAAAAGAAAGAAAGCCATTGAGGAGCTTGCGGCAACTCTGGACGAGGAGGATGCACGTAAGGTGAAGGACGATGTGGCGGCTGTACTGGAACATGAGACAGAAGAGACGGAAGAAATCCGTGACGAGGATTTCTTTGTAGATGAGGATCTTGAGATGGAGGAAGGCATGGATGATGCCGGAGCTCCACAGGAATTTGAGCAGCTCCAGGACCTGGATGATATATTAGAGATCACAGAACCGCAGGGGGAAATGGAAGTGCTTTTGAAAAATAAAGAAGAGAAAGCGCAGGATTAAATTAATAATGAAAAAAGTCATTACTTACGGTACCTTTGATCTGTTCCACCAGGGACATTACAATATTCTGAAAAGAGCCAGGGAGCTGGGGGATTATCTTGTTGTGGGTGTCACCAGTGAAAGCTATGATATCGAACGCGGCAAGCTGAATGTACAGGACAGCCTTTTGAAGCGTATCGAAAATGTCCGCAAGACTGGTTTTGCGGATGAGATCATTGTAGAGGAATATCAGGGGCAGAAGCTAAATGACATTACAAAATACAATATCGACCTTCTGGTAGTCGGTTCGGACTGGCGTGGCAAATTTGATTATCTGAAGAATTACTGTGAGGTCGTTTATCTGGAACGTACCAAAAATATTTCCAGTACCAAGCTCAGAAGTGAGGGTATGATCTACAGCATGGGCATTGTTACGGATGATACAGAGGACAACGAAATGGTGATGGAGTCCAAGTATGTCAGCGGACTGCATGTAGAAAGTGTGTATTCCGAGGACGTTTTTGTTGCGAGAGAATTCTGTGACAGATACGAACTTGACTCTTATGGTACAGATTACGGGCAGTTTCTGGAAGGATTGGATATCATTTATATCCGATCCGGTCTGAAAAACAGGGCAGATTATATCCGAAAGGCACTGGAATGTGATAAATATGTGATCAGTGACACGCCTATGGCTCTGGAGCCGGAAGAGATAAGAGAGTTGTTTGCACTGGCAAAGGCACATCAGGTTGTTCTGGTAGAGAAGCTTACCATGGTCTATCTGCGCGCGTTTACGCAGCTTGTCTGGCTGACACATGGAGCGCTTGTGGGAGATGTGGTAGCTGTAAAATGCGCGATTTCTCAGGATGATTTTGAGGGCGGAAAGAATTTCAGTGAAACAGTCAGCCAGGCGCTGTGTGCATGCATCAAGCTTCTCGGTAAGGATTACCTGGAGGTGAAGAGCAATGCGGTGAAAAGCAGTGACGGCTGCTTTATTTATGATATGATCACGATGAAGTATCTCCGGGCACTGGCGACCATTGAGATCGGAACAACGGTGGATGTGGAAAACGAGCTTGCGATCATCGGAACCAGGGGGCGTATCACCGTACCCGGTGACTGGTGGAATACCGGATATTTTGAAGCCAAAATAGAAGGTCAGGAATTCCTGAAACGCTACAGCTTTAATTTTGAGGGAAATGGTCTTCGCTATCTGCTTCAGGAGCTGGTCATCATGATCCGTGACAGACGGACAGAATGTACGAGATTTTTTTATGAAGAATCAGAAACTCTGGCTGAGCTTTTGAAAATAATTAATCAAAGAGGTTGACAGATGACAGAAAAACAGAAGCTTCTTTTGCAGCTCTTCCGGGAGGTTGACGCGATCTGCAAAAAGCATAATCTTAGATATGTAATGGCCGGAGGTACTCTGATCGGTGTTCTTCGAAATGAAGGCTTTATCCCATGGGACGATGATGTGGACATTTACATGCCCAAAAGTGACTGGGATAAATTTGTAGAAATATGTCAGAACGAGATGCCGCCGAACCGGGCGGTTTATTGTGCAGAAGTGGACCGTAATTATACCAACGGTTTTCCGCGCTACGGAAGTACGGATACCTGTGCGATCCACAAGCATCAGATCATAGGAGACGACAAGGCTGGTGAGATCATTGACGTACTGACTCTGGATCCCATTCCGGATGATGACCGTGAGTATGAGAAATACCGGGACCATATGATGATCTATACGGAACTTCTGAATATCAGCATGGTCGTGGGAGTCAGATGGGAAATTTCTCCCTGGCGGTATCTGTACTGGCTTTTCCGCTATACCTTCTGCGGAAAGGACAGAACCTTAAAGAAATTGGAGAAGATCATGTTTTCTTATAAAGAAGAGGAGTGCAGCCGCTATGCCATGCGATGGGGAGGCTGCCCGTTTCTTTTTGACAAGGATATGATGTTCCCTGTAAAATATATGGACTTCGAGGGCGAAAAGGTTATGATCCCTCACAGGACCAGCGATTATCTGATCTGGCATTACGGGGACGAATGGTCCTATATACCGCCTCATGGGGAAAGAGAATCTCATGAGTCTGTTGATGTTCCGGGCGCCAGCTATCAGGAGGTGCGGGATGAATATATGCCAAGGATCGACAAAAAACGTATCCGCAGACAGATGCTTTTCCGCAAATTCTACTGCCTTCTTATGGCAAAGGGAGACCATAAACAGGATGACAGACGAAGAAGGATCAAAGCCGGTGTTGTAGCCCGGGATGTGTCTGCCCGACTGATGAGATCCGAAAAAACAGCGGAGACCCTGCTGAAAGAGAGAAGATATGATGTGCTTGGTGAGATCTTTGAGGAGTATTACCGTGTACAGCTCAGCATGGAGTTTATCGGACGTGAGGATTTTAAGGGGATCCGTCCGTTCTATCATCCGGTCCTGATCCCGCTGGAGGATGAGGCTTTTCAGGCGGCCATGCTGACACTGATTTATCAGGAGCGTGTTTCCAAGGCATACCGTATGTACGAGGTACGTAAGAAAATGGATCATCTTACTCCGGAAATGGAGCAGACAGTGGAGGATATCCGACGTTTCCGAAAAGCAGCCAGCCACTATGAATTTAAAGAAATGCAGGAAGCAGAGGCGATTGTGGATGATCTTCTCAGAAAATATCCGGATGCTCCGGGATTCCTGAAATTTAAATGCCGGTTTGTGATGGAGCGCCTGGAAGGACCGCAGAATGCTTCAGAAGCGGAGAAATTTCTGTCTTACTGCCTGAGAGTATTTCCCCAGGATGGATATTTTATGAAATATAAGGGGGATCTTCTCTGGAAAAAGGGCCTCCGGAACGAAGCAATGGCAGAGTATCTGAAAGCCAGAGAATGCACCAATAACGGCATTGTGCAGCTGGAACTGGATAAATTCCTGAAAAAACAGAAGTCCCAGGCGATCCGGGACTGTCGGGATCTGCTTGGAAGCCAGAGAAGATCAGAAGCACTCTCTCTGATGGAGTTCTGGAGCAGACTGATGCCGGAGGATGAGGAGATCAGAGGCGCTCTTTATCTTGCGAAGGTATATTCCGTCCGTACAAAAGGGGAGCTGGAAGAGCTGGTGAGAGAGCTTTGCAAAGAACTGGGGATCACCGGTAATTCTCCAAGGGAGGGAACCCTTGAGGAGCCAGTGTACAAAGAGGCACTTACCTGTGCATGGCAGAGATTCGGCTATCCCAAAGCACTGGCAGAGGGCCGTACCAGGATCCTGTGCAGTGAGGAAGAGGGCGAGATGGAATATCTGGCAGAGGAGATCCGCAGCTTTCTGGTTCATAAGGAATGGCAGGGAGAGGTATACAAGCTTCTGGGAGATATCCGGAAGAAACAGGGGCGTACCCGGGAAGCCTTCGAAAATTATTTCCTGGCATTGGATCATGAGCCGCATCCCTATATAAAAAATGAGCTTTCCAGGATCTTCCTGGAGGATCTTTACGATGGAAGCCGGCGTACCGGATTTTTCGCAAAGAAGGCAGACGTGACAGAATTTCTGAACAGCTGGCTGGATAAGTATAAAAGTCAGGAGGAGCTTCAGGAGCTTCTGAAGCGGATCCTGTAATGACAGATCAACAGAAACGAGGCAGAGTGTATTGAACAGAGAACAGCAGAAAGTACTGGAACTTCTAAAAGAAATAGATACCATATGCAGAAAAAATAAGATCACATATTATCTTTCTCCGTATCTTACCCTCTGTGCGGTAACGGAGCGCCCTTTTCCCATGAATCCGGCAAGCAATGATATTTATATGAAGACCGGTGATATGGCCCGGTTTAAAAATATCTTTGATGAAGAACCAGAGCTGCGCAGAACTCTGGAATCTATGGAGAATAACAGCCGTTTCCCCGGATTTTTTCTGCGTTATACAGATAAAGATACATTGTTTTATAAGCTGGACGAGTATGGAAAATACAAACATCCGGGACTGGGGATCAATATCCTTCCGCTGCAGTGTGAATATGGCCCAAAGGGAAAATATCTCTGGAACCGTATGCGCGAAGAGGGATGGAAAAGAATCTACGGAAAAAAAGGCGAGTGGCGGAACCGGCGTGAGCTGGGATGTATCTGGATGGTGCGAGTCCTTTCTCTTTGCGGACGAGGCTGGCTGGCAAAGAGCATATTCCGGGATCTGCTCCGGCAGCCGCAGGATGGCGCAAAAACCTATGTACTCCGATATTTTGACCAGAATCTTTATTTTCCTGCGCATATTTTTGAAAATCCCGGGGAGGCAATGCTTGGAGGAGAATCCTTTATGGTCCCGGGAAACACAGACAGCTATCTCACCCGGGCCTACGGCAAAAATTATCGAAATAAGTCAATGGAAAACTATGTTCCCGGCTCGCTGGTGGTGTGCAGCACACTGATCCCATGCGAGGAATTTCTGCAGCAGTCAAAGGAACTGAAGAAATTTGCTTCTGTCAGGAAGAAAAGGGAAAAGCGCAGGCAGTTTGGAATGAATTACCGGGAATATCTTGCACAGTGCTGGGATTATGCAAAATTCTGCGGGGAAAAATATACCTGTGCACTGGCTTATCGCAAAAAGCTCAGCTATATCCGGAATCTCTTCAAAAATGAAGATTATGTGGAACTGGAAAAAGCATTTGCAGGATATACCAGGATGAATGATCGCTGCCTGAAATATGAAGAAGCATTTGAAACAGATCCGGAGGTTTTTGACCTGTATCTTAAGTATCTGGAAAAAACAGGAAGGATCTCGTATATGGAGAAGGTAAAAAAATATGTCTAAGGTCAAGCTTACAGATTATGTTGTGGAATTTTTGCAGAAAAAAGGGATTCATGATTTTTTTGGATACCAGGGAACCATGATCGCACATCTGGTAGATTCCATTGAAAAGAATCCCCATGCAAGAAGTCATTCCAGCTATCATGAGCAGGGAGCTGCTTTTGCCGCCTGCGGTTATGCTCAGGCAAAGAATGCCTGCGGCTGTGCCTATGCCACCAGTGGTCCGGGAGCTGCCAATCTGCTTTCCGGTGTGGCAGATGCGTATTTCGATTCTCTTCCGGTGATCTTTATCACCGGACAGCTGAATACCTATGAATATTCCGGTATTACAGGCCTTCGTCAGCAGGGCTTTCAGGAGATCGATATGGTTTCCATGGCAAAGCCGGTAACCAAGTACGCGGTGCAGGTCCGTGATCCGAAAAATATCGTTCGTGAACTGAATCTTGCATGGCAGATCGCCAATACAGGACGGAAAGGGCCGGTTCTTATCGATCTTCCCATGAACGTGCAGAGAGGCGAGGTGGAAGATCCGGCTTATGATATGGAATTTTCCGAGGAAGAGATCGAGACAGCTGTATATGGAAAAAATGATCCGGAAAACGGGGCAGCCTTTTACAGGGATGCAGTTGCAAAGGCGGATTCTTCTGATGGAGCAGAGGCGGCAGAATATATTCTGGATAAGATCAGGACTGCAAAACGGCCGGTATTTATGATCGGTCACGGAGCTTCCGGAGAAGCAGAAAAAATGCTCACAGATCTGGCGCGTGCCCATCACATTCCGGTGATCACAAGCGTACTTGCCCGGTCCGCACTGAGCTTTGATGATCCTTTGAACTTCGGGTGCATCGGAGGTGCCTACGGACACCGGTATGCAAATATGATCGCCAATGCAAAAAGCGACCTTCTGCTCTGCTTTGGAATTTCCCTGTGTACCCGTCAGATTGGTACTAAGGTTCATGAGTTTGCGAAGAATGCCGAAATCATCCGTGTGGATATTGATCCTTATAATCTTCAAAGAGAGATCCATGAGGGAAGAGAAGGTGAGAAATGCTTTTGCGTCAGCGCAGAGACTGTGGTGCGTAAGCTGACAGAGCAGCAGGCACAGATCGGTTTCTATGAGGAATGGCTTGCTGTCTGCCAGAAGATCCGTAAGGAACTCTGGAAAGTGGACGATGAGACACCGCAGCGTTATCCGAACCGCATGATCGCATATTTGAGTGATCAGCTTTCCGATACCGGAGCGGTTGCTGTGGATGTGGGACAGCATATGGTATGGAGCTATCAGTCCTTCCACAATCAGCAGGGGCAGAAGACACTTTTTTCCGGCGGACATGGTGCTATGGGATATGCACTTCCGGCGGCTATCGGAGCTTATTATGCTACCGGCAAGCCGGTGGCATGTATCTGCGGAGACGGAGCCTTCCAGATGAATATCCAGGAGCTGCAGTGGGTGAAGCGTGAGAATATCCCGGTGAAGATGATCGTAATGAATAATGAGGCTCTGGGAATGATCCGTCATCTTCAGAGAGATTATTTTGACTGTGTATATGCGGATACCTCCGATGGCAGCGGATTCTCGTCCTGCGATTTTACAGATGTGGCGCAGGCTTACGGAATTCCTGCAAAGCGCATCCAGGGAGAAGACGTGGAAAAATATGCCGGTGGATTCCTGGAGCAGAACGGACCGGAGCTTCTGGAGATCATGCTGGAGCATGGAACCTACGCATACCCGAAGACCTGTCTGGGTGAGCCGATTCACAATCAGCAGCCTTATATACCGAAACCGATATTTGATGAACTGATGGAGCTGTAAAATGGGAAAAATAACTGTGATCACAGGCGGTACCTCCGGAATCGGAAGAGGAATCGCCGAAAAGATCCTGGCAGAGTCGGCAAAAACTGACAGGATCTTCGTAACATATGGACATGATGAGAAGAAGGCATTGTCGTTTCAGGAGAGCCTTCCTGAGGAAAAAAGATCTCAGGTGACTTTGATAAAGGCAGATATGTCTTCCTATGAAGAGATGATGGTTTTTGTGGAGGAGCTGAAAAAGCAGACAGACCATATTGACTGGCTTGTAAGCAATGCCGGCATCAGTACCTACGCAAAATATGAAGACTACAGCTTTGAGGAGTGGACACGGATCGTAAACACCAATCTTTCCGTACCTGTATTTATGGTCAAAGAGCTGAGATCCATGATGGTAGAGGGCGGCAGTGTGCTCTTTACCGGTTCCTATGCAGGACAGCAGGCGTATTCTTCCTCCCTTGTATATGGAGTCACCAAGGCAGCTATCCATTTCCTGACCAGATCCCTGGTAAAGGAATTTGAGCCAAAGGGCATCACGGTCAACGCTATTGCACCTGGCTTCATCGAAACTCCTTGGCACAGCGCCCGCACCCAGGAGAGCTACGACCGTATCAACCGGAAGATCGCACTCCACAGATTTGGAACTGTGGAGGAAGTGGCGGATATGGCGTATGCAGTGCTGTCCAACGGATATATGAACGGCAGTGTGGTGGATATCCACGGTGGTTATGACTACTTTTAATAGAAGTTGAAAGTGTGCAGGAAGACAGAAGAAGACATGTTGTGCCTGCACATAAGGGTCTTCTTATTACTTTCTGTACAGGGGCGACGTCCCGAAAACGAAATGCAGCGAAGCAGAATCGGGTTTGCGCACTTGAGACGTCCGTACGGAATCTGTGAAATTCTTTATATTTAAGCGAAAAAGGCTTGACTTGCACACCTGCTCTGTGATAAAATTGACGAGCGACATGGAAGTTAGGTCTTTTTTTTATGCCCGAAAATGACGACGGATATACGTTCCGGGCGGCATAGAAGACCATGCAAATGAAAACACTGGAGGTGGAAGTTGTGCGCGTTAAGATTACATTAGCATGCACCGAGTGCAAGCAGCGTAACTACAATATGACGAAGGAGAAAAAGAACCATCCTGAGAGAATGGAGACCAAGAAATATTGTAAGTTCTGTCATACACACACTCTGCACAAGGAAACAAAGTAATCACAGAGATTTGTGAGGTTATGCTATGGAAAAACAGAAATCTGAGGATAAGCCGCAGAAGAAAAGTTGGTTTCAGGGACTTCAGTCAGAATTTGAGAAGATTGTCTGGACAGACCGTCCCACACTGGCAAAGCAGACTGTTGTGGTCGTGATCATCACGATCATCCTGGCAGTGGTTATCAGTGTAATGGATTCCGGAATTCTGGAATGCATTAATTTCTTAATGAAGTAAGGACAAGGTGATTATATGTCAGAAGCAGCAAAATGGTACGTTGTCCATACCTATTCCGGGTATGAGAACAAGGTAAAAGCCAACATTGAAAAGACGATCGAGAACAGACACCTGGAAGACCAGATCCTGGAGGTACGTGTTCCGCTGCAGGATGTAGTGGAGATGAAGAACGGAACCTCAAGACAGGTTCAGAAAAAGATGTTTCCAGGCTATGTGCTTCTCAATATGGTGATGAATGACGATACCTGGTATGTTGTCCGTAATACCCGCGGTGTTACAGGATTCGTAGGACCGGGATCAAAGCCTGTGCCTCTTACAGAAGAGGAAATGATGCCGCTTGGTATCCAGAAACCGGATATCGAAGTGGACTTCGCAGAGGGCGACATGGTAGTCGTTACCGGTGGTGCATGGAAAGATACCGCAGGTGTGATCACAGGTATCAACATGCAGAAACAGACGGTAACGATCAATGTTGAGCTTTTCGGTCGTGAAACACCGGTAGAAATAAGTTTCACAGAAATCAAAAAAGCTGAGTAATTCAAAAACAAGGTAACAGCAAGTGGGAGGGACACACCCCCGCCAATACCACATAGGAGGTGCCGAAAATGGCAAAGAAAGTAACAGGATATATCAAATTACAGATTCCGGCTGGTAAAGCAACTCCAGCACCACCTGTAGGTCCGGCTCTTGGACAGCATGGTGTAAACATCGTACAGTTTACTAAGGAGTTCAACGCAAGAACAGCTGATCAGGGAGATCTTATCATCCCGGTTGTCATCACTGTTTACGCTGACAGAAGTTTCAGCTTCATAACCAAGACTCCGCCGGCAGCAGTTCTTCTTAAGAAAGCTGCAAACATCAAATCTGGTTCCGGTACACCGAACAAGACCAAAGTAGCTAAAGTTACTAAGGCACAGGTTCAGGAGATCGCTGAGCTGAAGATGAAAGACCTCAACGCAGCATCCATCGAGGCTGCTATGAGCATGATCGCCGGTACAGCAAGAAGTATGGGAATCGAAGTCGTAGACTAATAAATACCGAAGCTTAAGTTCGGGGTTCCCGTAGAAAAAGTGAAATTTTCAAGTGGGAGGGCTTTTCCCCGCAAATACCACAGGAGGTTATAGAAATGAAACGAGGAAAGAAATATGTGGAAGCTGCGAAAGCAGTAGACCGCGCAACATTATATGATGCACCAGAGGCTATCAGCCTTGTTAAAAAAGCAGCTGTAGCTAAGTTCGACGAGACCATCGAAGTTCACATCCGTACAGGCTGCGATGGACGTCACGCAGATCAGCAGATCCGTGGAGCAGTTGTTCTGCCACACGGAACAGGTAAAAAAGTTCGTGTACTTGTATTTGCTAAAGATGCTAAGGCAGAAGAGGCAAAGGCAGCAGGAGCAGACTTCGTAGGAGCTGAGGACCTCATTCCGAAGATCCAGAACGAGGGATGGCTTGACTTTGACGTTGTAGTTGCAACACCGGATATGATGGGCGTTGTAGGCCGTCTTGGTCGTGTACTTGGACCGAAAGGTTTAATGCCAAACCCGAAAGCTGGTACTGTAACAATGGACGTAACAAAAGCTGTTAACGACATTAAAGCAGGTAAGATCGAGTATCGTCTTGACAAATCCAACATCATCCATGTTCCGATCGGAAAGGCTTCCTTTACCGAGGAGCAGTTAAGCGACAACTTCCAGACGCTTATGGGAGCTATCACAAAGGCTAGACCTAGCACACTGAAAGGTCAGTATCTGAAGAGCGTTACAATCGCTCCGACAATGGGACCTGGTGTTAAGCTTAACCCGATTAAATTAGCTCAGTAATAAATTTTAAATACCCTGTACAGAGGAAACTTTGTATAGGGTATTTTTTTATACATTTATACACCTTGATTTTTGGGGGCAAAAATCCTACAATAAGGCACAAACAGAGTTGTAACAGACCGAAAGCTCATCAGAGTTTTTTCATATAGATTTTACAGAAGAAAATAATAATCATGTTAATATAAAAAAGATAGGGAAAACGTTTCTGTAAGTAAAACTTACAGATGAATTTGTCGGAACAGGGAGTATAAATTGAGATCAAAAAAGCGTAAAGCGAAGAAAATAAAAAAACAGGTAAACAAAATAAAAATGATACTCTGCCTGGTGGTAGAGGCTATCGTGATCCTGACACTTATAGTGATCATCGGCTGGAATAAAGGGGTAGGTGACTGGATGGAGTCTCTGCAGAGACCGGTTGTCCGTAAGCTTGAGATGAGCGGTATCAACAGTCCCTACGCAGTGCTGATGCAGGTAAAAGGCGGAAAGATCATCGGAAATATGAAGGGCGATGAGAAGATCTATCCGGCTTCCATGACGAAGATCATGACGGTGATCGTGGCTATTGAGAACCTGGATGATCTGGATCAGGAGATCACTCTGACCCAGGAAATGTTCCAGGGGCTTTATGAGCAGGATGCCACCCAGGCAGGCTTTCAGCCCGGTGAGACCGTGCGGGCCATCGACCTTCTTTATGGTGCCATGCTGCCATCCGGTGCGGAGTGTTGTATCGCACTGGCGGATACCGTAGGCGGTTCCAGGGATGGATTTGTGGAGCTGATGAATAAGAAGGCACAGAGGATTGGAATGAATGGTACACATTTCTGTGATACGACAGGGCTTCATGATCCGGATCATTACAGTACAGTGAGAGATATTGCGGTGCTGCTCAGGTATGCGCTTCGGAACGATACGTTCAGAGAAATAATTGAGAGTCCGCGGCATTCCACAGGAGTGACGAATATCCATCCCAGCGGGATCACATATTACAGTACCATGTTCAAAAATCTTTCTGACCCTTCCGTTACCGGCGGCAAGATCCTGGGCGGCAAGACAGGATATACCAGCGAGGCGGGTCTGTGTCTTGCAAGCTTTGCAGAGGTCTACGACAGGGAATACATACTGGTAACGGCAGGCGCATCGGGAAATACCGGAAGCCCACTCCATGTGGAGGATGCGGTGACGATCTATAACCGCCTTGGAAAGGCCATTGAGGCACAGATGACAGGCAGTGATGGATCGGAGTCTTGAAAAGATAAAGGGTAAATTTTGTGTATCGCGAAGCGTGTTACGGAGAACGGAGTGAACAGTAATATTTTTGGATAAATAAACACTGGCACAGAGGTGTATGCTGCTGTATTGGCAGCATAACGCTTCTGTGCCGTTTTTTGATTCTTCAAAATGAAATCGTATAGCGGGAACCTGCAATGTATTCACGGCTGATGTAAAGCGGTTTTCCATCAGGAGCTTCCATATAGGAATCCAGGATCAGCACGGGATCGCCGGAAGACAGACGCAAAGTTTTTGCCATATCCGGGGAGGCTGCAGTAACAGAAATGGTGCTGCGGCTGGATTCTGCGATCGTACAGCGGTAGGTGTTTTTGATATATTCAAAAAAAGAACCGTTTTCTACAGCGTTCGGATCAAAATCCGGGAAAAGCCGTGTGGGGAGCCAGGTGTGAACATCAATAACCGGAATACTGTCAGCCAGAAGAAGACGTTCCAGGAAAAAAACTTCCTCATCCGAAGTAAGCTGCAGAAAATCAGAGGTTACGCTGTTCGCAGTTTTTTTGCAGAAGGACAGTACGTGAGATTCCGGAATCCGGTCATTCTGACGGCAGGATTCGGAAAAACTCATATTTTTCTGGGATTCAAATTTCCGGAAGATCATGGGGGATTTTACAAAGGTTCCTTTTCCCTGATGCTTGATAAGATAGCCCTGTGTGCAAAGCTCCTCCACGGTACGTCGGACAGTGATCCGGCTGACATGGTAAAGATCGGCAAGCTCCGGCTCAGGAGGGATTTTTTCTCCGGGCTTATAAGTACCGTTTTTGATCTGCTGGGTGATGATATCCATAAGCTGCTTGTAAAGCGGCTGGATCGAATTTTTATTTAACATGAAAATATCCTTTCTGAGGTTGTTCATAAAAGATATTTTACTATAGTGCGGATGTATTTGTCCAGTAAGGGACAAACCTCTGCAGTGCGTCAGAAGGGACATTGGATGAATAATTAATCATAAATCATGAATATACTCTTTACTATAACGTTATAATATGTTATATTCTTCAAAAAGGTAAAATGCAAAAGTACAAGAAGGAGAAATTCATCTGAAAATCCGAAAAAAACCTGTATTTTCAATGGATTCAGAGGATTACCAGACGAATTTCCACGAAAACCGGAGGATGAAAATGGACGCAGTAAAAATCGTAAATAAGATCAACAAAGAGCATGGAACAATCAAAAATGTGTATTTTCTTGCATGCGGAGGATCTCTTGTGGATCTGTATCCGGGATATTATTTTGTCCGTGCGGAATCCGCAGTGATGGATGCACAGTGGATCCCTGCAAGAGAGTTTGCACTGACACCGCCGAAGAAGCTGGGAAAAGACAGTCTTCTGATCATCTGCTCCCACAGTGGCAAGACAAAGGAGTGTCTGGAGGCAGCAAAAACAGGAATGGATGCAGGTGCAGCTGTTGTTACAATGACACATGCGCCAGGTTCCCCATGTGATACCGATAAATGGATCTCCGTTGTATACGACTGGGCACCGGGGGTAAAGGAAGCAGAGAAGCCTCAGGGAATCGTACTTCGTATTCTTAATGAGCTGATGAAGGTACAGGAGCCGGGATATAAGCTTTACGATAAGATCGTGGAAGGCTTTGAAAAGATCGATAATGTTATTGCAGCTGCAGTGAAGGATCAGCAGAATGCAGCATGGCTTTTTGCAGAAAAATATTCAGAGGAACCGAACCTCTATATCATGGCATCGGGAGCCTCCTATTCTCAGGCATATGGCTTTGCGATCTGCTCACTTCAGGAAATGCAGTGGATGGACTGCGGTTATCTGAACAGTGCGGAATATTTCCACGGACCGTTTGAGGTAACGGATGAGGATCATCTTTATATCCTTATGATGAGCCGGGGCAGAAACCGTATGATGGATGAGCGTGTGCTGACTTTCCTTGAAAAATACGGAAAGAAATACGAAGTGATCGATGCGGATAAGCTTGGTATGGAAGCAATTGATGACAGCTGTGTGGAATATTTTACTCCGATGCTGTTCTACACCATGACGACCGTTTACCGTACCGCTCTCCAGGATAAACGCCGTCATCCGCTGGATATGAGAAGATATATGGGCGTTGTAGAGTACTAAAGGTGCTGCTGTGCCTGTGCACAGAGAAAGGGAAAATATGAGTAAATACAGTACAAAGCTTCTTGGCTTCGGAGACAATGTAGTGGATATCTATGATCATCTGAAAACCATGTATCCAGGCGGAAACTGCGTAAACGTCAGTGTTTACGGAAAGATGGCCGGATGTGAAAAAACAGCGTATATGGGATATTTCGGAGATGACGACAGAGCAGAACTGATCATGGATACACTGGAAAAAATCGGCGTGGAAACCGTAAAGTGCAGACAGCTGCATGGCGAGAACGGTTATTCCAGAATCACATTAAAAGACGGAGACCGTGAGTTCCTGGATTTTAATGATGGTGGTATCCGTGGAAAAACACCGTATATCCTTGATCGTTTTGATCTGGAATATATGAAAGGCTTTGATGTGGTACATAGCGGAAATTACTCTTTTACGGAGGAAGAGCTGCATAAGATCAAAGAGGCGGGAATTCCGGTTTCTTTTGACTTTTCTGATGATTCCACAGAGGAATATTATGAAAAAACAGCACCGGAGGTTACTTACGCATTTTGCTCCTTTGACGGAACCGACCAGGAGGCAGAAGAGCATCTGAAAAAAATCATCTCCATGGGGCCGAAGCTTGCCATGGCCTCCAGAGGAGCCAGGGGCTGCATTCTTTATGACGGAAGGAATTTTTACCGACAGCCGGCAGCGCCGCTTACGGAAGTAAAAGATACTCTTGGCGCCGGGGATTCACTGATCGCATCTTTCCTTACCGGGTATATCGGAAGAATGAAAAACGGCATGGCGGAGGAAACCGCGATCTGTGAAAGTCTTGAAGAGGCAGCTGCTTTTGCAGCGGGCATTTGTGGCATGGAAGGTGCTTTTGGCTACGGAAAAAAATATGAATAGCAGGAGGGGAAAATAATGGGACGCAATGGAAAAAGCAGAGCTCTTATCTGTTTTGTACTGTGTATGATCATGGCTCTGCCGATATATTTCAGCAGTGCAGTGGCAGTAAAAGCGGCAGAACAGCAGACCATCATCATAGGAACGAACGCAGAGTATTCACCATTTGAATACCTGGATGATAATGGAAATATTACAGGTTTTGATTACGATCTTCTGGAGGCAATCGCCAAGGAAGAAAACGTAAAGCTGGTATGGAAGGATATGCCCTTTGATTCCCTGATGGGTTCCATGGAGGCTGGTGATGTACAGGTGATCGCAGCCGGGATCGGACCTACGGAGGACCGTAAAAAAAGCGTTGATTTTTCCGATGTTTATTACACCGGTACACAGTGCATCATCAGTCGTAAGGATAATCCGATCAAGGATTTTGAGGAGATGTCCGGAAAAACCGTTGCAGTTCTGGAGGGTGCACAGAGTGATATGATTGCATCCGGCGAGACTACCGATTACGGTGAAGTTAAGGATGCCAAAGTAAAAAGATTTAAAAACGCTTCCAGTGCAGTCATGGAGCTGAAAAACGGTGGAGCAGATGCAGTTCTGATCGACAATATCATGGCTGAGATCTACTGCAAACAGAACTCAGACCTGCAGTATGAGTCCGTGCCAAGTACAGCAGAGGATACGGTTTTCTGTATTGAAAAAGGAAACACAGAGCTTGTCCAGATCATCAATGACGGACTTGCAAAAGTAAAAAAATCCGGGGAATATGATGATCTTTATCAGAAGTATTTTGTGGACACACTTGAAAACAGCGAGGATGTGACAGATGTAGCGGCAACCGATGGTTTTCTGGGACTTTTAAGCTTTATTTTCCTTCAGGATAATCGTTGGAAGTTTTATATTAACGGTCTTGGTATTACACTGATCGTTTCTCTTTTGTCAGTGATCGTAGGTATCCTGATCGGTCTTGTAGTGGCTCTGGTACGGCTTGGAGCTGCGAAAAAAGGCAGAAGAACCATTCTTTCCACGATCGCGGATATTTATGTTGATGTGATCCGTGGAACACCGTCAGTCCTTCAGCTGATGATCATCTATTTTGCAGTGTTCCACAGCAGGCTGGGATATGTGGCAGCAGTGGTCAGCTTCGGTATCAACAGCGGTGCATATGTTTCCGAGGTTATCCGCGGAGGTATTTTATCTGTAGACAAGGGCCAGAGCGAGGCTGGTCGTTCTCTGGGTCTTGGGTATAAAGATACTATGCGTTTCATTATCATTCCGCAGGCTGTAAAAACCATCCTTCCGGCAATGGGTAATGAGTTTATCCAGCTGATCAAAGAAACATCTATTTTAGGTTATGTAGGTATCATGGATCTGACAAAAGCGGCAAGCTATGTTTCTTCCCGTACTTATCAGATGTTTATTCCGCTGATCGTTGCAGGTATCATGTACTATCTGATCGTGAAGTGCCTGAGCCTTCTGCTGAAGAGATTTGAAAGGAGACTGAGAGAAAGTGATTGATGTTAAAAATCTGAAAAAGTCCTTCGGGGACGTACACGTATTAAAGGGAATCACAACTCACGTAAACAAGGGTGAGTGTATCTGCATCATCGGTCCGTCCGGCTCTGGAAAATCTACATTTCTGCGCTGCCTGAACCTTCTGGAAAAACCGGAGGAAGGCGAGATCACTGTAAACGGACAGCAGCTTCTGGACCCGAAGCTGGATGTAGATAAATTCAGGGAAAATGTGGGAATGGTTTTTCAGCATTTTAATCTGTTTCCAAATATGACAGTATTGAAAAATATCACCCTTGCGCCGGTGCGCCTTGGCAAATGGAATGCAGCGGAAGCTGATCAGAAGGCGAGGGCTCTTTTGAAAAGAGTCGGCCTTGAAGAAAAAGCCGATGTCTATCCCGGAAAGCTTTCAGGCGGACAGAAGCAGAGGGTTGCCATTGCCAGAGCCCTTGCAATGAATCCCCAGGTGCTTCTGTTCGACGAGCCGACATCAGCTCTTGATCCGGAGATGGTCGGAGAGGTTCTTGAGGTTATGAAGGAGCTTGCAAAAGAAGGCATGACCATGCTGGTGGTTACCCATGAGATGGGCTTTGCAAGGGAGGTCAGCGACAGAGTGCTCTTTATGGATGATGGGGTGATTCTTGAGGATAGAAATCCGAAAGAACTGTTTGGGGATCCTCGAGAGGAAAGGACGAAGGAGTTTCTTTCCAAAGTGTTGTAGGGTTTTTCGTGGAAAAGTTTTGCTTTGAAAAAGCGGGGAAATTCGTGGGGAGGGGAGGCACTCGGAGTTGCGAAGCCCGTTTCCAATGTCATTTAGTTAGGGACGCCCTATTCCCAAAAGTTACAGTGTATGGTAAAAAAAGACTATACACTGTAACTTTTTTTATTATGCAAAGGAGATGTGCCTATGAATTCAGCGTTTACTTATAATTATGAATTGCTCATGTCACTCATTTCTGAACTGGAGAGCGAAATAAACTCTTTTGTCACCAGACCTGGTATTGATTTTTCCAGGAAACGTAAGATATCTTTCCAGGATACGATCCTTTTTCTTTTAACTATGAGGGGCGGTTCTCTCAATACAGCATTTTTTGATTTCTTTTCATGCCGGTCTCAAAAAGATCTCCCATCCCTTTCTGCTCTCCAGCAGCAACGGGCCAAGATACATCCGGATGCTTTTTATCATCTTCTGCACCGTTTTTCACGATCACTTCCCTCTGAACATGATTATGAGGGTTTTCAGCTTCTTGCATGTGATGGCTCGGATCTGAACATCTTTTATAATCCGGATGATAAAGACAGCTGTAAGCCTTCCGGTTCCGGAAAAAAAGGCTCCAATCAGCTTCATCTTCATGCCCTATATGATCTTTGTAATAAAAAATATGTGGATGTCCTTATTGAAAAAACAATGGTCAGCAATGAATCCCGTGCATTGATACAAATGCTGCGGAATATACCTCACCCTGACAGAACGATCATACTGGCCGATCGCGGATATGAAACTTACCATGTCTTTGCACACATCATGGCAAAAGGTCTCTCCTTTGTCATCCGTACAAAAGATATTTTCAGCAAAGGAGGCATTTCCTGCGGCTTTCGTCTTCCGGACCGGGAACTGGATGAAGGGCTGGATTTTTTTATTACGCGTAGTACGGTCCACTCTAAACGGGACCCGATAAGATATAAAAAACTTTCTCCCAGATCTGCATTTGACTTTCTGAATCTGGAAAAAGATGGCAAACAGGCTGTTTATCCCATGCACCTGCGGCTGGTACGTTTTCAGCTGGATACAGGGGAATATGAATGTATTGTCACGAATCTGGGAAAAGACCGTTTTCCTCCGGAAAAAATAAAAGAACTATATCATTTAAGATGGGGGATCGAGACTTCATTCCGAAAACTGAAATATAATATCGGGGTATCGAATCTTCATTCAAAGAAGGCGGAATATGTAGAACAGGAAATATACGCACGTATCATCATGTACAATTTCTGCGAATCAGTTACCGCACATGTAACTGTCAAACAGAAAGACCAAAAATACGTTTATCAGATAAATTTCACAATGGCTGTACATATCTGCAAAATTTTCCTGCAAAAAAGCTGTTCCACAATTCCGCCGCATATCGAGACACTCTTGCTGCAATACCTGACTCCGGTCAGACCCGGCCGGAAATTCCCCCGTTCCAAGAAGATGAAAGGTTTTGTAGCCTTTGGATATAGAGTATCTTAATATAAGAATACTATAATTTTTAAGAATAGAAAAGAGATTGTTTAAAAACTGTAATTGCCTGCCAAGGGGGAAGTCTGTGCGTTTTGGGGTATTATATAATGAAAACTTACAGCATAACTTATATCCTAAAAATATTTTTTAATAAAAAGTCCCTAACTAAATGACATTGGCCCGTTTCCCCTCCCCACACCCCACCCCTCCGGGCACGCCGTTGTGCTACGCCTTGGAGTGTGTTAATTTATCGGCTTAGTCCTGTATGCTGCTGTATTGGCAGTGTCAGGCTGAGCCGATTTTTATTTCGTCGGACGGGAAAGCGGCCCGCGCAGCGGGCCTGTTCCCTGTTGTTAATGGGAGCGGGTTTATGCCAGTGATGCGACAATAGACAGAAGCAGGTGAGCGTCGGTAATACAGCAACAGGCAGAAGTAGATCTATGCCAGTGATGTGACAATAGACGGGAGCAAGTGAGCGCCGGCAATACAGCAACAGGCAGAAGTAGGTCTATGCCAGTGATGCGATAACAGACGGGAGCAAGTGAGCGCCGGCAATACAGCAACAGACGGGAGCAAGTGAGCGCCGGCAATACAGCAACAGGCAGGAGCAGGTCAGCACCAGCAATACAGCGACAGGCAGGAACAGGTCAGCACCAGCAATACAGCGACAGGCAGGAGCAGGTCAGCACCAGCAATACAACAGGCAGGAGCAGATTAGCGCCAGCAATACAACAACCACCAGGAACAGGTCGGCTGCGCAGACCGCTTTCCGTCCGGCGGAACAAAAAATCGGCTCAGCCTGACGCCACCAATACAGCAGCATACAGGCATTTACCAATACACTACCCCATACCACAGCGCAGAACAGCGACGTGCCCGGAAAGGGGGAGCGCGAGGGGGAAAAGCGGGCTTCGTAACTCCGAGCGCCTTTCCCCCTCGCAAACCTGCCCACGCCAAAGTGTCCCCCCGAAAGGGAAAGAGCTTCACTGCCAAAGTGTCCCCCCCCTGGAAAGAAACTATCCGTCAGAAGACACAGGCTCTCCGCCCAGGAGCGTCCGTCAGACGCCCGACATTGTACAATATCTGGTACAATTTTCTCATTATTTTTATCAATAATACAATTACATGTATATTATAAAGAACATACTTCCAAGCTGTTGACTTTAAATTCGGAATCTGTTATCTTATGGTCGTCATGAGAAATGTTATATATTACTAACTGCGCGGGCGGTGAACGAAATATTGAGACAACAGGAAAGGATGTGTAACAAATTGGCAAAAGTTGATTTTGAACAGTGGAATGGTTTTAAGGGTGATCGTTGGAAAGAGAAGATCGATGTTCGTAATTTCATCAGTATGAACTATACACCATATGATGGAGATGCTTCCTTCCTGGAAGCACCAACAGAGGCAACAGATAAACTCTGGGGCAAGCTTCAGGAGCTTCAGAAAGAAGAGCGTGCTAAAGGCGGCGTTCTTGATATGGAGACAGAGGTAGTAACAGGAATTACAGCATACGGTCCTGGATATATCGATGAGGAACTCAAAGACCTGGAGCAGGTTGTAGGTCTTCAGACAGACAAACCTCTGAAACGTGCTTTCATGCCATACGGCGGAATCAAAATGGCAGAGCAGGCATGTGAGACTTATGGATACCATGTAAGCGACAAAATCAAAGATGTTTTCAACAACTATGAGTTCAAAACACACAACCAGGGTGTATTCGATATCTACACACCGGAGATGAAGAGAGCACGTCACAACAAGATCCTTACAGGACTTCCGGATACTTACGGACGTGGACGTATCGTAGGTGATTACAGACGAGTTGCTCTTTACGGAATCGATCATCTGATCGCAGGTAAAGAGAAAGATTTCGCAGCATGCGACCGTCAGGGTATGAGACGTTATGACTTCCAGCTTCGTGAGGAGATCGCAGATCAGATCCGTGCTCTGAAGAAGATGAAAGAAATGGCTCAGATCTATGGCTTTGATATTTCCCAGCCGGCTAAGAATGCAAAGGAAGCATTCCAGTGGCTGTACTTCGGATATCTTGCAGCGATCAAAACTCAGAACGGAGCTGCAATGAGTGTTGGACGTATCTCCACATTCCTTGATATCTATATTGAGAGAGACCTTGAGAACGGAACTCTTACAGAGAAAGAGGCACAGGAGCTTGTTGACCATATCGTAATGAAATTCCGTATGGTTAAATTCGCTCGTATCCCGTCTTACAACCAGCTCTTCTCCGGTGACCCGGTATGGGCAACTCTGGAAGTAGCAGGTATGGGACAGGACGGACGTTCCATGGTAACAAAGAACGACTATCGTTTCCTTCATACACTTGAGGATATGGGACCGGCTCCGGAGCCGAACCTTACAGTTCTCTACTCTTCAAGACTGCCTGAGAACTTCAAGAAATATGCAGCAGACATCTCTGTTACAACAAGTTCCATCCAGTATGAGAACGATGATGTTATGCGTCCGGTATGGGGCGATGACTACAGCATCTGCTGCTGTGTATCTGCTACAGAGACAGGTAAAGAGATGCAGTTCTTCGGTGCTCGTGCAAACCTTGCAAAATGCCTTCTTTACGCGATCAACGGCGGTGTTGATGAGAAGACAAAACAGCAGGTAGGACCTCAGTATCAGCCGATCACTTCCGAGTACCTTGACTATGACGAAGTAATCGCAAAATATGATCAGATGATGGACTGGCTTGCACATCTGTATGTTGGAACACTGAACATGATCCACTACATGCATGATAAATACTACTATGAGGCAGCTGAGATGGCACTTATCGATACAAAGGTTGACCGTTCCTTCGCAACAGGTATCGCCGGATTCTCACACGTAGTAGATTCCCTTTCCGCTATCAAATATGCAAAAGTAAAAGCAATCCGTGACGAGGACGGAATCACAACAGACTTCCAGGTTGAGGGTGACTTCCCACGTTATGGTAACGATGATGACAGAGCAGACGAGATCGCAACAACGCTGCTTTCCACATTCCTTGAGAAGCTGAAACACATCCATACCTATCGTGATTCCAAGCCAACCACATCCATCCTTACCATCACATCCAACGTTGTTTATGGTAAAGCTACAGGATCTCTTCCGGACGGAAGAAAAGCCGGCGAGCCTCTGGCACCGGGAGCAAACCCGTCTTACGGCGCAGAGCAGAACGGACTTCTTGCTTCCCTGAACTCTGTTGCAAAGCTTGACTATGAGGATGCCCTTGACGGAATCTCCAATACTCAGACGATCAACCCGGATGCACTTGGCCATTCTGAGGAAGAGCGTACAGAGAATCTTGTAAATGTACTTGACGGATACTTTGACCGTGGTGCACATCACCTCAATGTAAACGTATTCGGTAAAGAGAAACTTATCGATGCTATGGAGCATCCGGAAAAAGAGGAGTATGCAAACTTCACGATCCGTGTTTCCGGATACGCTGTTAAGTTCATCGACCTTACAAGAGAGCAGCAGCTTGACGTTATCGCAAGAACCTGCCACGAAAGGATGTAATAAAAAATATGGACGACCAGAAAAAAATCACTGGCTACGTCCACTCACTGGAGAGCTTCGGCTCTGTTGACGGACCAGGAGTCCGGTATGTGATCTTTTTGAGCGGCTGCGCCATGCGCTGTCAGTTCTGCCACAATCCGGACACCTGGCAAATGAAAACAGGGACGGAGTACACAGCAGATGAGCTGCTTGAAAAAGCCTGTCGATACCGCTCTTACTGGGGAAGTAAGGGCGGTATTACTGTGAGTGGAGGCGAGCCACTGTTACAGATCGATTTCCTCACTGAGCTGTTCAGAAAAGCAAAAAAACTTGGGATCCACACAACACTTGATACCAGCGGCAACCCTTACACAGAAGAGGGTCCGTGGTATGAAAAATGGGAAGAGCTGATGAAGTACACAGATCTTGTCATGCTGGATATCAAGCACATTGATGAGGAACAGCATAAGATCCTCACAGGATGTACCAATAAAAATATCCTTGCTATGGCCCGGAAGCTTTCCGATATGGGCGTATCCATGTGGATCCGTCACGTACTGGTTCCGGAACGCAATGACCGGGATGACTATCTCCACCGGCTGGCTGACTTTATCGCAACACTGAAGACAGTTGAGAGAGTGGAGGTTCTTCCATATCACACACTCGGAACCTTTAAATGGGAAAATCTGCATATTGATTATCCGCTGAAGGGAATCAATCCGCCAACGAAAGAACGCATCGAAAATGCGGAAAAAATCCTGGGAGCAGGTACACAGTAATAAAAAAACCATATCTTATGTCGAAAAACAGACATAGATATGGTTTTTTTGATGTTCACACCAGTTCTTTGTTTTTGATCAGCATTTCTTTGATGATATCCTGTGTATAGGAACCTAAGCGGCGCTGAGTATCCCGGTCAAGCTCTGAAGGAATGATAGGCTTGCCATATTCGATCACTACGTGTGTAGGTGTCATCTTCGGGAAATTGGCCTCCCAGATATTGGCAGAGTTGCTGATCGCAATAGGAATGATCGGGCTTTTGGCTCTGGCTGCGATCTTGAAGCTGCCGTCATGGAAAGGCAGCATTTCTGTTTCATCAGCATTCTTATTTCTGGTTCCTTCCGGGAAGATACATACGGAAATGCCGGATTTCACATAGTCTGCGGCCTGAAGGATCGTTTTCAGACCCTGCTTGATATCCTCTCTGTCGAGAAAGAGACAGTAGAGATTGCGCATCCAGTTGGAGAGCAGCGGATAATGCTCCATTTCCTTCTTGGCAACATAGCCGGTGCGGATCGGACAGCGGCTGTAGGTGAGCAGGATGTCGAAATAGCTCCGGTGGTTTGCTACATAGAGAACAGCCTGATCCTTTGGAACGTTTTCTTCGCCGATGACGGTGACTTTGGCGCCTGTGATCCACAGGATGAATTTGAATATGGCCTGTACCATGCGCAGAGAGCTGATATCCTTAGTCATGGGAGAAAATTTCCCGATGATCCATTCTACAAGGAGAACCGGAATGGTCAGCACCAGATAGGCGATCACCACGATACAGACAAGTATGAATCGAATCATGTCTTTTGTCCTTTCTGTTATAGATACTTGCGGAGAGTTCCGCAGTAAGATGGTATTTTATATTATACGAAGAAAATCCGATAGTTGCAATAAATCTTTCCCTGCTCACATAGAATAAATACTGAATAATGGTTACTGTTTACTGGTGATCTTTCGCAAAGCGTGTTACTGAGAACGGAGTGAACAGTAACGAATCATGCAGGTGGCTTATATTATGAAAAAAGCAGTATTTCTGCGGATCGTGCTGACAGCTGCCGTGCTGGCACTGCTGCTTTCCGGGTGTCGATTTGTCCGGGTGGAGGAAGAAGAACGAAAACCGGTAGATTACATCGTTGTGGAGCGCCGGGATATCCCGGAGGAGCTTTCTAGGCTTATGGAAGAAAAAAAGGAAAAGGAATTTCAGCTGAGTTATGAAACCGGAGAGGATCTTTACCTGGCCAAAGGGTACGGGCGGCAGATGAGTGGCGGATACAGCATCCAGGTAGAGGAGCTTGGAGAATCCTCGAATGGGATATTTTTTGTTACAAAACTTCTTGGACCGGAGGATCTTAAGGAGGCAGGAGTTCCGTCCTATCCCTGCATTGTGATAAAAACCCGGAAACAGGAAAAGCCGGTAACGTTCCGGGAAAGCAGCAGTCCGGTGAAAAAAGAGTCGGAGAAAGGGGAATAGACTGTGGAATTAAAAAAAGAAAGCATGCAGATATTAAAGGAAAAAAGCAGGGCAAAAAGTCAGATCACTTTTGATGAGGATTTTAATGTACCGGATGCAAAACCGGATGCAGGAAGACTGATCCAGAATAAGGGCAGGATCATTATGGATGATGTCCGTCTTACTGACGGGAAAGGTATTCTTACGGGAAATCTGCAGGTAGATATCCTTTATGTGGGGGAAGAAAGAGGAATCGTCAGCAGTCTTACTGCAAAACTTCCATTTGAGGAAACCTTGAACCTGAAGGATATCATAAACGGGGATAAAATGTGTCTGAAGTGGGAAATTGAAGATCTTACGATCCGCCTGATCCATTCCAGAAAGCTTAATATCAAAGCTTTGGTAACTTTTTGTGCGACTGTGGATGAAACAGAACAGATCCGCCTGCCGGTGGCGCTGGATGCAGAAGAGGTATCCGTCAGAAAAAAAACAGTCCGTTTTCTGGGACTTACCGTACATAAAAAAGATACACTCCGGATCAAGGATGAGTATACCATTGCCTCCAATCGTCCGGATATCGCCAGCCTGATCTGGTATACTATGGATGTACGGGGGCTGGATCTGAAGCCGGAGGAAAATGTGGTAAAGGCAAGGGGAGAGCTGTCCGTTTTTGTGCTGTACGGAGCTGAAGATACAGAAGCCCCGGTGCAGTGGCTGGAATATTCGCTGCCTTTTTCCGGGGAAGTGGAATGTCCGGACTGCACGGAGGAACTGATCCCGCTGATCGAAGCTTCGGTGATGCATCAGAGTCTGGAGGCCAAACCGGATGTCGATGGGGAAGAACGGATCCTTGTTTCGGATGTTGTGCTGGAGCTGGATATGAAATTTTTCAGGGAAGAGGAATATGATCTTATTACCGATGTGTATACACCGATCCGTGAATGTGTTCCGGAAGGAAAGAATGAGGTACTGGAACGGCTTCTGGTACGTAATTTTTCCAGATGCAGGATCAGTGACAGGATCCAGGTAAAGGAGACTCAGGGAAAAGTCCTCCAGCTGTGTCACAGTCAGGGAAAAGTGAAGATCGATAAGACCAGGATCGTAGAGAACGGTGTGCAGGCAGATGGCGTGGTCATGCTGAAGATCCTGTACATTATTGGAAATGATGATATGCCGTTTTATTCCATGGAGGCAATGATACCGTTTTCCCATATGGTGGAAGCAAGAGGAATCCGACAGGACAGCTGTTATCAGTTAAAAGCAAAGCTGGAGCAGCTTTCCGCAGCCATGGCAGATGGAAATGAGATCGAGATCCGGGCAACTGTAGGACTGGAGCTTCTGGCAGTTGCCAGAGAACCGGTATTTATCATTGAGAAAGTAGAGGAAAAACCACTGGATATGAAAAAACTCCAGGCTATGCCGGGAATCCTGGTTTATATGGTAAAACCGGGAGATGAATTGTGGGATATCGCAAGGAAATATCACACATCTATCCAGGAGATCCGGACGATCAATGCTCTCAAGGAAAATCAGGAACCCTCTCCGGGAACTCCGCTTCTTGTTGTAAAAAAAGTGGAAGGTCAGATCAAATAAAAAGTGGAATATTTTGCTGTTGAAAAGAATGTAAAAATCATATAAAATACATGTATAAATACTGTATACAAAGTACAAATGGAGGGGCTTATGCGTTTAAAAGCAATGGCAAAGATCAATCTCGGACTTGATGTTCTGGGAAAGAGAGAGGACGGTTATCATGAGGTACGCATGATCATGCAGACCATCCGTATGTATGATATCCTGGATATCAGAAAGACCAGACGGCCGGGGATCGTACTGACGACCAATCTTCCGTTTATTCCTACAGATCAGAGAAATCTTGTATATAAGGCAGCACAGATGCTGATGGAGGAGTTCGATGTTGAAGAGGGACTTTCCATCAAGCTTCGTAAATTTATCCCGGTGGCAGCAGGCATGGCAGGAGGCAGCTCCGATGCAGCGGCCGCATTTGTGGGTGTGAACCGGATGTTCCATTTAGGGCTTACCGAAGAACAGCTGATGGAACGTGCAGTAAAGGTCGGAGCAGATGTTCCGTATTGTATCATGCGGGGAACAGCTCTTGCGGAGGGAATCGGAGAGAAGCTGACCAGACTTCCGGAAGTTCCGAAATGTTATGTTCTGATAGGAAAACCGGGAATCAATGTTTCCACAAAAACAGCCTATGAGAATCTGAATCTGGAAGGGATCGGAAAACATCCGGACATCGATGGACTCATCGGAGCTATCAGAAATAATGATCTGTATGCCATGGCATCCAGAATGGAGAATGTATTTGAACCGGGGATCATCCGACAGTATCCTGTGATCGGCAATATCAAGAACCTTATGGAAGAAAAAGGTGCGCTGAAAGCCGTGATGAGCGGAAGCGGTCCTACTGTGTTTGGAATCTTTGATAACAGAGATAAGATGGCCGCGGCAGCCAGAAGCCTCAGAAAGAGCGGGCTTGCAAAGACTGTATTTGCCACGGATATTTACAATAGAGATGGAGGAGTTACAAATGACAAGTGATTTTTCTGTGGATATGAATGAATATCTGCCGCTTCGGGATGTTGTTTTTAACACCTTGCGGCAGGCAATCCTGAAGGGAGAGCTGAAGCCGGGCGAAAGACTTCTGGAGATCGCCCTTGCAGAGCGTCTTGGCGTGAGCAGAACACCGGTGCGTGAGGCTATGCGCAAGCTGGAGCAGGAAGGTCTTGTAGTGATGATCCCACGCAGAGGTGCACAGGTAGCCAGCATCACAGAGAAGGATCTGAACGATGTTCTGGAGGTGCGTATCGCCCTCGAAAATGTTGCCATAGAAAAAGCGTGCAAGCTGATCACAGAGGATGAGCTGGGAAGGCTCTGGGTGGCAGCCAAGGAATTTGAAAAAACAAAAGCAGAGGGAAATCTGGTCCGTCTGGCGGAAACCGATGTGGCTTTCCACGAGATCATATATCAGGCTTCTGATAATAAGCGTCTGAATCAGGTCCTGAATAATCTCCGTGAGCAGATGTATCGCTATCGTGTAGAGTATCTGAAGGAGGAGCAGACAAGAAATCTTCTGGTCAGTGAGCATGAAGAACTGGTAAAAGCCATCCGTGAAGGAGATGTGCAAAAGGCGCAGGATATTTCTTTCCATCATCTGGAGAATCAACGAAAAGCGATCATCCGTACTATCCGCGCGGAGAATGAGGCCAAAGAGGCCGAGAAAAAAGAATAAGAACCGGATATGCGGGAATATTAAGAGAGATGTCATTGGGGCATCTCTTTTTTTAACCGAATCAAGTAAGTCCCCTGTTTCAATTGCGAAAAGCAATAAGCAGTGGGGGAACTTGCTGTAAAGGATGGTGGCTTTATGGAAACAAGGAAGATATCGATATCTCTTCATGAAAATGAATCGTATATCCGGAAACGGTGTGAAAACTGCGATGATATCCTGATCAGGCCCATGCGCCTTGGTGAGGGACATAAGGCGGACTGTCTGATGGTCTATATTGAGGTTGCGGTTTCAAACATGATGCTGGATGATTCTGCTATCGGAAAAATGATCAATCATTTCTGGGAGATCCCGGAGGAAAAGATCCGGGAATTTATCCGCCGAAACAGTCTTGGAATTGCAGATGTGAAGGAGCTGTCTTCCATGGAGGAGGTATTTGGTGCCATTCTTTCGGGAAATGCAGTTTTCTTTCTGGATGGATACGACAAAGCAATGAAAATTTCCAGTAAAGGATATCCGGGGCTGGCTGTATCAGAGGTGAAAACGGAAAAGGTCCTCAGAGGCTCCAAGGAGGGGTTCTGTGACAGTGTAAAAACCAATGCGGCCCTTGTGAGAAAGCGGATCCGTGATACCAGGCTGAAGGTGGAGCAGAGCAGCATCGGTGTACGCTCCAATACGGTGGTACAGCTTCTTTATGTGGAGGATCTGGTCCATGAGGAGCTTCTGACTGCTGTGAAAGAGCGCCTGGAATCTTTTGCAGTGGACGGGATCCTGGACAGCGGGATGCTGGAACAGCTGACAGAAGAAGCATGGTATTCTCCCTTTCCTCAGTTTCAGACAACGGAGCGGCCGGATCGGGCTGCCCAGGAGCTGCTGAATGGAAAAGCAGTTCTGCTCTGTGACAATTCGCCGGTGGCACTGGTGGTTCCCGGAGCATTCAACAGTTTTATGGAAAGCAGTGAAGACTGGTACAATCGTTTTGAGATGGCATCCTTCCTGCGGGTGCTCCGGTATCTGGCCATGGCTGTGGCAACGCTGCTCCCCGGACTTTATCTGGCTGTGATCCGGTTTCATACACAGATCCTTCCGGCGAATCTGATCCTTTCCTTTGCACAGGCAAGAGAGGGCGTTCCATTTTCCAGTGTAGTGGAGCTGGTGTTCCTGGAACTGTCTTTTGAGTTGATACGGGAGGCTGGTGTGCGGATCCCGGGAGCTCTTGGAAATGCCATTGGGATCGTAGGAGGACTGATCATCGGACAGGCTGCGGTGGAAGCCAATCTTGTCAGCCCGGTGGTAGTGATCATCGTGGCACTGACAGCACTGGGATCACTGGCTATACCTAATGAGGAATTTGCTTCTGCATTCCGGCTTCTGAAGTACGTTTTTCTGTTTCTGGGAGGATTTCTAGGTATATTCGGAATCGTGTTGGGACTGTATCTCACCATGGCGCATCTGGCAGGACTTTTAAGCTTCGGTGTCCCATATCTGGTACCTTTTGTAGAGAAGAACAGTGAGGCGGAAACCGGTGGAAGGATTTTGCGACAGCCCTTCCGGAAGCGGAAATTCCGGCCGCTGTATGCCAGAAATGCCCAGAAACGCAGGCTTCGGACAAGGCCATGGAGCCGGAAAGGATAAAGGCTATGAGATTTGCGGAGAATAACAGGATTTCCCACAGACAGCTTTTTCGTCAGATCATACTGGTGTTTCCGGCGCCGTTTCTGCTGTGCCTGTTTAAGAATGGAGCGATGTTGGGCATCAGTGCCATGGCAGGGACAGCTGCTGCGGCCGTAGTGCTCTCTTTTTATGTAATCTGGCTGATACGTCTGACACCTGCATATGGGGAGCTTTCCAAAAGGACAGGAAGTTTTACTGTACGATTTATTGGCCTGTTCTTTTTGGTATATGTGATCGCAAGTTCGGCATTTCTTTCGGGCCTTCTGGGGGAGGTGATCCCGGAAAGTCTGATCAGCGGGATTTCCGGAAAATGGCTGTCTCTTCTTGCAGTTGCAGCCTGTAGTCTGGGAACGCATCGCGGAATGCAGAGAAGAGGGCGGATCGCTGAGGTGTCCGGAAGGATTTTTCTGGCAGGGATCCTTCTTCTGATGCTTTTATGTGCAGGGCAAGGAAAAACAGAGTACTTTATGGAAGTGATGAAAGATCCGGAAACAGGATTTACAGGAGAGCGATGGCTCCATGATTTGTATACACTTTTGTGTGCTTTTTCAGGAGCAGGACTTCTTCCCTTCGGGCTGGAGTATGCAAAAAAACAGGGAAGTGCCAGAAAACCTGTGATCCTGGCTTTTCTTACAGTTTGCGGGATCATTTTTGGAATGCAGCTCCTTCTTCCGGCAGTCTTTGGTGGTGCACGCCTTAAAAACGAGATCTGTCCGGTACTGCCTCTTCTGGAGGGTGCAGATCTTCCGGGAAACGTACTGGCGAGATTTGATGTGATATGGATGGGGTTTCTGGTATTCGGACTTTTGTTTTCTCTGGGAAGTTTGTTTCATTACGGAAATCAGATCGCGGAAAAAACCGGATTCGGGACCGGTCGGTACTGGATCCCGGCAGCAGGCTGGCTGCTTTCCCTGTATGAGAGAAACGGGATGGGGATCCGGGAGTATTATGGCTGGTATCTGGGGTACATCTTTGTGCCGTTTCTGATTGTGATACAGCTTTTTCTCAGTACGGAAAACCGGGGAAGACGGAAGAAAAAAGTAACTGTGGCAGGACTTGTCCTGGTCATCACTTTGACGGGATCAGGCTGTGCGGCAGTAGAACCGGAAAAAAGAGCTTATCCGCTGGCACTGGGGGCCGGTGTTTCAGAGAATGGCTTTGTGCTGAAATATGCAATGCCGGATATGAGTACAGCTACCGGACAGGAAAAACCGGACGAAGATCCGATTTCTGTGCTGACTCTTTCCGGCCGGGACTTTCAGGAGATCGAGGCAGTTTACAACCGGTCTCAGGAAAAATTTCTGGATCTGGGTCATCTTGAAGTGCTGATCCTGGATGAACAGATTCTGGAAGAGGGATCCCGGGAAGCACTGATCGGATATCTGAAGCAGGAAGAGCATATCGGAGAGGATGTCTACGTGTTCCGGACGGATATGCTGGGAGATGTTTTTCACTGGAAGGGAGCCCGGGAAAGCTCCATAGGGGAATACCTTCAGGGAATCCAGGAGAACCGCACATCCGGGCAGCAGAAGAAGGGTGTGACTCTGCGGGAGGTATATCATCAGTTCTGTCAGGATGGAACGCTGCCCTGGCTTCCGGAGATATGGGTGGAAGGTGAGCTTCTGGAAGTGGATTACGGCAGTAATGAATAGATGGGAGCCGGACTGTTAATAATACAGATGATGATCAGTACGATAAATCGTACAGTATATCTCTGGATAAGATCATCAGAAGATTTTTGACAGGAGGGCTTGCTCATGGAGCATATAAAAATGAAGAAGCATGTATTAAAAAAAGCAGGAGGGTTCCTTTTGCTCACGGCAGTGATCCTTGCAGGGAGTACCTGGGAGAGAAGAACTGCAGGTGATCGGCAGCCACAGTTTTATGCCTGGTGGGGAACGATCTACCCGGAATTCTGCTTTGAAAAAGCAGAGGACAACGGGGAAAATAAGCCGGTGAAGATATCCTTCTGGCTTGCGCAAGCCCTGGATTGGTGATACAATATTTCAACGGACCAATCACGTTCGATTAATTATTTCAGGAGATAAGATCAATGAATATAGACAGAAACGCACCGGTGGGTGTGTTTGATTCCGGTATCGGAGGACTGACAGTAGCCCGGGAGATCATGCGCAATCTCCCATCGGAAAAAATCGTATATTTCGGAGACACAGCCAGAGTTCCCTATGGAAGCAAATCCAGAGAAACAGTGATCCGTTATTCCCGCCAGATCATTCATTTTCTGCAGGAACAGAAGGTGAAGGCCATTGTGGTGGCCTGTAATACAGCCAGTGCATTTGCTCTGGATGCGGTGAAGGATGAACTGGATATCCCGATCCTTGGAGTGATCGAGGCTGGTGCCAAAGTTGCTGCCCAGGAAACCAGAAATAAACGGGTGGGCATTATCGGAACGGTGGGCACGGTAGGAAGCGGTATCCATGCCTCTTATCTGAAGGAACTGGATCCGGAGATCACCGTGATCGGAAAAGCGTGCCCGCTGTTTGTTCCGCTGGTAGAAGAGGGCTGGTATCATGATCCGGTCACCGAGGAAGTTGCCAGAAGATATCTGAAGGAGCTGCAGGAGCAGGAGATCGATACACTGATCCTCGGATGTACGCACTATCCTCTTTTAAGATCTACCATACGCAAGATCATGGGTGAGGAGGTCTGCCTTGTGAATCCTGCATATGAGACGGCGCTGGAGCTTAAAAAGTTACTCTCCAGACTGGATCTTGCCAGCAATGAGGTAGCACAGGAGGAATTCCCGTATCGCTTTTATGTAAGTGATCTTGCAGAGAAGTTTAAGGATTTTGCCAATTCCATCCTGCCGTATAACGTAGAAAAAACACAGAAGATCGATATCGAAAAATATTAAACAGATCTGTACATAAATGATAGGAGAAAAGAATGCAGAAAGAAGTTTTGATCCATGTAAGAGGGCTTCAGATGATGGATGCACAGGGGGATCAGGAACCTATAGAGATCATTGTTCCGGGACAGTATTATTTCCGCAATGGTTCTCATTACCTCAGATATGAGGAACTGCTGGATGAAACAGCAGAGCCCACCATCAATTACATAAAAGTATCCGGAAAGGGTCTGGAAGTCAGCAAGAAGGGACTGGTCAATGTACACATGGTATTTGAACAGGGCAAAAAAAACATGACCTATTATACTACCCCTTACGGAACACTTCAGATGGGAATCTCAGCTACGAATCTGGAGCTGACGGAAAGCGAAGAGAACCTTCAGATCAAAGCAGATTATGCGCTGGATATGAATGAAGAACATGTGGCAGACTGCTATCTGGCGATCCAGGTACAGCCAAGAGACTGCAAGGATTTTGTTTTATAGATCCTGCAGAAAATAAAAGATATATAATTACACTACATAAGAACAGCCGCCATGCATCAGGGGAATTCCTGAAAGCATGGCGGCTGTTTTGGATTCTGATCATTTACGGAATCTTGCGAGGAAGCCTTTTTTCTTCTTCTGTGGTGCTTCGAGAGAACCACGGATTCCTTTTACGCCAACGATGTAAAGGCCGCTGACTTCAGCTTTGATCTCTTTTTTGACCGGGATCAGATCAAAAACTTTTTCATCTGCAATAAGGATGTTGATCTTCGGACCAACTTTGGCTTTTACGATCGGAAGCTTGGACCGGCGCATAAGCTTAGGTGTCTGGTCGATGACCATCTGTGGAAGTCCGGAATCTTTCAGCGGCATCCGTTTTTTATCGATGACCAGCATGGAAACTGTCTGTTTGTTAGCCTGGATCTGAGCCTGCTGTTCGTCCTGTTTTTTCTGAGCTTTTTTTCCGAAGAAATAGAGCGCGATCACTGCTGCGATCAGAATAACGAGGATGACCAGAAGAACGATGGTAACTGTACTCATTTGAGAATCCCCCTGTATATATATTTGTTTCGCAATCGGTTACATTACGCAAACAACATTTTAGCATTGTTTCATCAAAAAGGCAATTAAAAAAGTGAAAAAGACAGGTGGAACGGTGGAAATTTCAGCAGTTACCAGTTATAATGATTACGATGCAGTTCATCTGTGTATGCTGCAGAGAATACAGGACATAACTATCTTTGAGCTAACATATGTAATGGATAAACCAGAGATGGAGGAAATATTATATGAAAGAGAAAAAGCCCGGGGGAACCCGACCGGAAATGGGGACTCCTGAGTACGAAGAATGGCGGAAAGAGGTATTGAAACGCCGCAGAAAGCGCCAGCTGAAGGAACGCAGAAAGCGTCTGGCCATCATAACAGCGGCAATGATCGTCGCAGTCGGGGCATCAGTAGGAGTCGGTGCGCTGAAGGGCAGAAGTGAGAAGGCTTCAAAAGAGAAGACGGTTTCTTCTGACAAACAGAAAGAACAGACCGTTTCCGGAGAAAAAGCTTTAGAAGCAGGTACTAAAAATACAGAGACCGCTTCCAAAGATACTCTCGCAGAGGCAGAGCTTCTGGCCAGTCAATATAACTATGACAAAGCTATCGATCTTCTGAAAAAGGCTCCGTCCTATGATTCTGATAAGAAGATGCAGGCAGCTGCAAAAAAATACGAAGACATAAAAGCAACCTGTACGGCATGGCCCCTTGAAAAGGTGACACATGTCTTTTATCATATTCTGATCAAGGATCCATCCAAAGCGTTTGACGGAGACTACAAAGAAGCAGATTATAATCAGGTCATGACAACCATTGATGAGTTTAACAAGATCACGCAGACCATGTATGACAAGGGCTATGTGATGGTAAGCATCAAGGACATGGCAAAGGCAGACGACAACGGGAATATCACAGAGGGAGAGATTCTTCTTCCGCCTGGGAAAACGCCGTTTGTCCTCTCACAGGATGATGTATGCTATTATCATTACATGGACGGTGACGGCTATGCCACGAAGCTGATCGTGGATGATAAAGGAAAGATCCGCAATGAATATGTGGAAGATGACGGAAGTGTCTCCGTGGGAGATTATGACATGGTTCCGCTGATCGACCGTTTTGTGGAAAAGCATCCGGATTTCTCATACCGCGGTGCAAAAGGAATCCTGGCACTTACCGGATACAACGGGATCCTGGGATACCGGACCGACGAAAGCTATGAGACCCGTCCGGCAGATCTGGATGAAAATAAAGTACAGTGGCTGGATGCACATCCGGATTTCAGCCTGGAAAAAGAACGGGCAGCCGCAAAAAAGGTTGCCGATGCCATGAAGGCAGAAGGCTGGGAATTTGCGAGCCATACCTGGGGACATCAGAATGTGGGACAGGTCACACTGGAGAAGCTTCAGGCAGATACCGAACGTTTCAAGAAAAATGTAGATCCGCTGATCGGGGGAACGGATGTTATCATTTTTGCTTTTGGAACCGACATTACCAATGACCAGGAGTATTCCGGGGATAAATTCGAATATCTGAAGGGGCAGGGATATAATTATTACTGCAACGTGGATTCCAGCCAGTATTATGTACAGATCCGGGATCGGTACTTCCGTCAGGGAAGACGGAATCTGGATGGATACCGTATGTATTATAACCCGGAACTGTTATCCGATCTTTTTGACGTAAAAGATGTTTTTGATCCGGCAAGACCGACACCGGTACCGCCGATGTAACGGTCATATCCGGAGATACGAGGGGACTTTTAGAAAGGGGCATATATATTATTATGAAGAAAAAAATTGCAGGTGTACTGACAACAGTGCTTGCGGCGTCACTTCTTGTGGGCGGAAACCATCCGGTCACTGTTCAGGTGGACAATATGATCTCCGGGACACAGGATGACGAGGATACACAGTCTGATGAAGCGGAAGCAGAAGCTGCAGAAGCCGAAGAAGAACAGTCCGAAGAAGCCAAAGTAGCAGCGGACCCGGAGGACCAGCCGGCAGCTACCGAGACACCGAAGGAAGAAAAAAAGGCAGAAAAAGAAACACAGAAAAGGGAAGCTGCCGAGAACAGCTCCGACAGTACTTCCTCAGACGAAAAAACACTTCTCAAAAAAGCCAAAAAACTGGCACAGCAGTATGATTACACCGGCGCGATCTCCGTGTTGAAAAACAACTGGAAATTTGCCACTAGTGACAAGATGCAGGAAGCAGCAGCAGCCTACATGAAAAAAAGAGATGCCTGTGTGGAATATCCACTTGAGAATATCACCCATGTATTTTTTCATTCCCTGATCGTGAATACCTCACTGGCCTTTGACGGAGATTCCGATGAGGCCGGATATAATCAGATGATGACCACAGTCAGTGAGTTCAAAAAAATGCTCCAGATCATGTATGATAAGGGTTACGTACTGGTGAGTCCTCATGATATGGCTGTGATCAATGATGACGGAACCATGAGCAGGGGAAAGATCATGCTGCCGGAAGGCAAGATTCCTTTTGTTCTTTCAGAGGATGACGTCAGCTACTATCATTATATGGACGGAGACGGATTTGCCACAAAGCTGGTGATCGACGACAACGGAGATATCAAATGCGAGTATAAGAAGGCAGACGGTACAGTTGTGACCGGAGATTACGATGTGGTGCCGATCCTGGATTCCTTTATCAAAGAACATCCGGATTTTTCCTATCATGGAAGAAAGGGTATCCTGGCAATGACCGGTTATAATGGTGTTCTGGGCTACCGTACAGATGGGGCATATAAGACCAAGAAGAATCTTCAGGATGACCAGAAGGCTTTTCTCAAGGCCAATCCGGATTTTGACTATGATAAAGAAGTAAAAGCAGCCAAAAAAGTGGCGAAGGCCATGAAAAAGGACGGGTGGGAATTTGCAAGCCATACCTGGGGTCACAGAAACGCTACAAGCTCCACAGCAGCGGAGTTGAAGACCGATAATAAAAAATGGGAAAAATATGTGGCACCCATCCTCGGAAAAACCGATATGATCATTTTTGCCTTTGGTGCGGATATCGGCGATTGGGAAGGATACACCTCGGATAATGAGAAGTATGAGTATTACAAAAGCCGTGGCTACCGCTATTTCTGCAATGTAGATTCCAGTCAGTATTTTGTGCAGATCACAAGTGAATATTTCCGTCAGGGAAGACGGAATCTGGATGGATACAGAATGTATTACAATCCGGATATGCTCAGTGACCTGTTTGATGTATCGGAGGTGTGGGATTCTTCCAGACCGACACCGGTACCGGAAATGTAAGACAGCAAACACACTTTACAAATCTGTATAAAAAAAGATTATAATCGAACCGACAGTACTTGATGAAGGGAGTAGGTTATGAAGAAAAAAGCATATCTCATGGTTCTTGCACTGTGTGCGGCACTGGCGATCACTGCATGTGGCACATCAACAGACCAGAAAGATGACAAAAAACCTGCAGCAGAAGCGCAGGATACAACAGATAAAGAAGATTCCGGATCTGCAGATTCCAAAGAGTCAGAAGAAACGGATTCCAATAAAGACAGCGAAGAGGCAGCCTCCGGAGATACAAGGCTTGTTTCCGTGGATGATGTGAGCAAATATGTGACCATCGGAGAATATAAGGGACTGACTCTTGATAACACAGTAGAAGCCGTAACCGATGATATGGTTGACGGAAGGATCAAGGAAGAGCTTCAGAACAAGGCTGAGGAAGTAACGGAAGGCAGTGTTCAGAACGGAGATGTGGTTACCATTAATTATGTGGGAACCAAAGACGGAGTGGCTTTTGACGGCGGTACTGCAAATAATTATGAGCTGACCATAGGCTCCGGAACGTTTATCGACGGATTTGAGGACGGGATCATCGGAATGAAAAAAGGTGAGACCAAGAATCTCGATCTGACTTTCCCGAAGGAATACTCTTCGGAAGAGCTGGCCGGACAGGAAGTGGTATTTAAGGTCACTCTGCAGAGCTTTAAGCGTGCACCTGAGCTTACCGATATCTGGGTAGCCAAGAATACAGACTGCAAGAGTGTGGATGATTACAAGAAGGAAATCCGTACCACACTGGAGGATGAAGCGAAGACAAGTGCACAGAACACATTGCGTGAAACTGCATGGAACACAGTGCTCTCAGCATCTGAAGTGAAGGAATATCCACAGGAGGATCTGGATACAGCCAAGACAGAGTTTCGCAGTCTGTATGAGAATTATGCAAAACAGGGTGATATGACGCTGGAGGATTTTGTAAAAGCTCAGGGAATCTCCATGGATGATTTTGAGGAGCAGAGCGGTCAGTATGCGGAGTTTAAAGTAAAGCAGAACCTGATCGTACAGGGAATCATGGATGCGGAGAATATGACACTTGAAGATAAAAAATCTCTCAGTATCCAGGATGAACTGATCAAAGCATACAGTGTGAAGGATCTGGCTGCGCTGGTAGATAAATACGGACAGGCAGCCGTGGATGAATCCATCGGACTTCTCAGAGTGGAAGATTTTATCCTGGACAATGCAACAGTTGAGGAGAAGGTTTCTGCCGGTGATACCCAGGGAGTAAACGGAGATGATCCTTCCTCGGACGGAAGCAGTGCGGAAGGTACCGTGGATGAAGAGCTGGAAGCGGCAGAGGCTACAGATATGGTGCCGGAAGACGGCGAGGCGGATCAGGATGCAGCGGGTCAGGAGTGATCTGACAGTATCAGCAGCTAAAAAAGTGTGGTGCCCGGAATGTGTTTCGGGTACCATTTTTTTTACATGTGCATCGCGAAGTGTATTACTGAGAACGGAGTGAACAGTAACAAATTAAGAGATTCTTTCGGGAATTTCCATTGTATTTAAGCGTTAAATGCGGTATGATTAAAGACAGACATTAAATATCAAAGAAAGATATGAGTATATAAACGGGGATGTAAAAAATGGACAAAAGAGTTTTGCGTGAGAGGATGCGCAGAAAACAGCAGCAGTTAAGACGGCGGCGGATGATGAAGCGGATAACCTGTGTAGTTGCGGCGATTCTTCTGCTGGTTTTTGTTGTTCGAGGGGTAATTCTTCCCATCGTCAACCATGCAGGCGGCGGAAGCAATAAGGATGCGGAGACAGTAAATGTCCAGGCAAATACCGCCGGAGTTTCCACAGACAGCAGTACGAAGGACGGTACGGCATCGACGGATACGGCTGCTTCGGATACAGACAGCGCGGATTCCGGTACGGATGCAACGGTGATGCCGGTAAAGGGCAGTGCAGCAGGCGAAAGGCTTTCTGTTATGACTCCGGGATGGCATGAGGATTCTACAGGAAAGTGGTATCAGAATCCAGATGGTACATATTATGTAAATGGTTTTGCGGATATTGACGGAACAACATACAGCTTTGATAAAAAGGGATACATGCAGACCGGATGGGTGGAGAAAGGTGTGAAGGACTATTATTTTAATGAGGATGGCTCTTATGATCCTTCCAAGAAGCGCCCGATGATCGCTCTGACCTTTGATGATGGTCCTGGAGAGTATACAGAGACACTTCTTGATACTGTTGAGAAATACAATATCCATGTTACGTTCTTTATGCTGGGACAGAATGTGGAGGGCCGTGAATCTACCATACAGCGAATGGTAAAGCTTGGCTGCGAGATCGGTAACCATACTTGGGATCATCCGGAACAGACGCTGCCGAATATGGATCTGGATTCTGTTATGCAGGAGTTCCAGAAGACGGATGATGCACTGGTAAAAGCCTGTGGGCAGGCATCAACGGTATGTCGTGCACCGTATGGCGCGATCACAGATGAGCAGATGAGTGCAGTTGGCAAGCCTTTCTTCATGTGGTCTACGGATTCTCTGGACTGGAAGCTGATGGATGCGGATGCAGATTATAATCAGATCATGAATGATTCTTCCTTGGGAGATGGTTCTATCATCCTGATGCATGATATTCATGAACCATCTGTGAAGTGTGCCACAGAGAAGCTGATCCCGGCACTGATCGACCAGGGATATAAGCTTGTAACAGTCAGCGAGCTTGCAGAAGCGAAGGATGTTACGTTACAGAGTGCTTCCTATTCTGACTTCTGGGACAGCTCTCTTCAGGCTGGTCGTGTTGCTGGATATGCAGGAAATTCCAGCGATTCAGAGGATTCCTCTGAGGATGGCTCCGATGGAAGTGATTCTTCTGACGGATCTGATGTCAGTGACGGATCTTCCGATGAAGGGGACTATTCCGATGGTTCTGACGAAAGTGATTATTCGGATGGATCTTCCGATGATGGAAGCTATGATGATGGTTCCTACGACGAATCTTATGACGATGGAAGCGAAGAATATTAAAAAATGACAGGAGAGACCTGAATGACAAAATGTGCGTCATTCAGGTCTCTTTTTTGACTTTATCTGACACTGTCGGATAATAGACACATATTAGCCGGAGAGGGTTTTTCCTTGACTGAAAATATGGGGATTGGTATAATTATAGAATAAAAACTCCACTTAAAATTGGGGAATGGACGGTGGCAGAACTATAAAGGGAGGTACCTGAAAATGGGAAAGAAATTACAATTTACGGAGCTTGACCAGTATCTGTTTGGTCAGGGCACGAATTATGATATTTACAGGAAGCTGGGAGCACATCCGGACACGCAGAACCGGAAAAAAGGGGTTTATTTTGCAGTGTGGGCACCTAATGCACAGGCGGTTTCTGTTATAGGTGAATTCAACGAATGGGATACGGAGAAGAATCCCATGAAAAAAGTTGGACCCATTGGCGTTTATGAGACATTTGTACCGGGAGCGAAGATCGGACAGCTGTATAAATTTTACATTACAGGTGCACATGGTGAGGAGCTTTACAAGGCAGATCCATATGCCAATGCCGCTGAAATGCGTCCCGGAACAGCCTCTCGTATTACAGATATCACCAACTATAAATGGAAAGATGATACCTGGATGAAAAATCGCGAGAACTTTGATCCGGACACAAGTGCCATGTCTATCTATGAGGTGCATCCGGGTTCCTGGATGAAGCATCCGCAGACAGCAGAGGATGAGGATGGTTTCTATTCCTACAGAGAACTGGCGCCGAAGCTTGCACAGTATGTCAAAAAAATGGGATACACCCATGTGGAGCTTATGGGTATCGCAGAGCATCCTTTTGACGGTTCCTGGGGCTATCAGGTAACCGGCTATTACGCACCGACTTCCCGCTACGGAACACCGCAGGATTTCAAATATCTGGTGGATTATCTTCACCGTCAGAAAATCGGTATCATTCTTGACTGGGTACCGGCACATTTTCCGAAGGATGCACACGGACTGGTTAACTTTGACGGAACTGCTGTATATGAGCATGCAGATCCGAGACAGGGTGAGCATCCGGATTGGGGAACCAAGATCTACAATTACGGACGTCCGGAGGTGAAGAATTTCCTGATCGCAAACGCTCTTTACTGGGTAGAGGAATGCCACGTTGATGGTCTTCGTGTAGATGCGGTTGCATCCATGCTCTACCTGGATTACGGTAAGAAAGACGGTGAGTGGATCGCCAATAAATACGGCGGAAACAAGAATCTGGAGGCTATTGAATTTTTTAAGCATCTGAATACCGTTGTTCTCGGAAGAAATCATGGAACTGTCATGATCGCAGAGGAATCTACCGCATGGCCGATGGTAACAGGTAAGGCAGAAGACGACGGGCTTGGATTCTCTCTGAAGTGGAATATGGGCTGGATGAACGACTTCCTGGAATACATGAAGCTAGATCCATATTTCCGTAAATTTAATCATAATAAGATGACATTTTCTATGACTTATGCATACAGTGAGAAATATGTTCTGGTTCTGTCTCATGATGAGGTAGTACATCTGAAGTGTTCTATGCTGGAGAAGATGCCAGGAGAGCTGGATGATAAATTCAAGAACCTGAAGGCCGGATATACTTTTATGTTCGGGCATCCGGGTAAGAAGCTTCTGTTTATGGGACAGGATTTCGGACAGCTGCGTGAGTGGAGTGAGGCCAGAGAGCTTGACTGGTATCTTCTTGGCGAGGAAAATCATCAGAAGCTGCAGCAGTATGTCAGTGATCTTCTGCATATCTACCGCAAATATCCGGCACTTTACGGTGCAGATAATGATCCATCTGCATTTGAGTGGATCAATGCCAACGATGGCGACAGAAGTATCTTCAGCTTTGTGAGAAAATCTCCTACAAGACGTAATAATATCCTGATAGTATGCAACTTTACACCGGTAGCACGTCCGGATTACCGTGTAGGCGTTCCGAAGAAAAAACAGTACAAGCTGATCATGGATGAGCAGGGGCTTCTTCCGAAGGGCAAGGTATTTAAAGCCGAAAAGAAAAATTGTGACAACCGGGAATTTTCTTTTGCATATCCGTTGGAAGCTTATGGAGTTGGTATATTTACATACTGATATTCTGTATAGCGAAATCTTTGAAAGAAAATATAAAAGATAAAATAAAAATACCGGAGATCTGTGTACCTTTGAAGTGTTGGCTTCAGAGGTGCCGGATCTCCGGTATTTTATGGATCGGGGTATAAACTGGTTACGAGTTATCGCTATTCTTCGCTATCATCGTAGGAACCATCATCGTAGGAACCGTCGTCGTAGGAACCGTCGTCGTAGGAACCATCGTCGTAGGAACTATCGTCGTAGGAACCATCATCGTAGGAATCGTCGTCAGAATAACTGTCGTCGTAGGAACCGTCATCCGAGGAGTCGTCTGTGCTGCCTGAGTTATTATCAGCAGAGTTAAAGTCTTCGGAAGTGATGTCAATGCCTTTATCTGCGTAATATTTTTCTGCTGTGATGGAGTCGGTATCTTCTACGACATTTCCGGATGCATCGATCATGTTCAGGTCTGTGTCAATAGTCACATCCAGGAGGTTGGTCCCTGTGGATGGAGTGACATTCATGGACATGATCTCGTTGAACTTCTTTTTCAGGTTGTCAAGAGTGAATACACCGGAACCAATGTATGACTGTACACCGTTCTGAGATGCAAGTTCTTCTGTGTAATCGGAAAGCATATATGGTCCGAATTCACCGGCATCGCTGTTGTAATGCATGACCAGAGGTTCCACTGTAGGGGTCAGGATCTCAATTGAGGTCTTGCCGTCCTGTACGGTTTTCTGAATGGTGAATTTTGCCATTCCGCCGAGAAGTTCTTCCAGCTTCTGCTGGGTGGATACGAAATTTCCCAGAGAGTAGAAGACTACAGTTTCATTGCCTTTGTCATCAGTAAGGCGGCCATATGGCTGGAGTACATGTGGATGTCCGCCGATGATGACATTTACGCCCTGCTCCATAAGGTAGGCTGCCCACTGTTTTTCGTATTCGTTTGGCATGGTTTCGTCTTCGGTACCCCAGTGTGCTACAAAGATGATGCAGTCGGCCTGCTGTTTTGCTTTCTGGATCATGGCTGTGATCTTGTCTTTGCGGATCATGTCGATCATGTAGTCTTTTCCTTCAATGCCGCCTACGTTTGTGCCGTAGGTGTAATCCAGAAATGCGATCTTGATACCGTTTACTTCACGGATCTTGACGGTGTCGGCATCTTCCTGGGAGTCGTGGATCCCCAGAAGTGTGACATCCGGATATTTGGTTTTCCAGAAGTTCAGTGTGTCTGTGAGGAAGCCTTCTCCGAAGTCATCGATGTGGTTGTTGGCAGATTCTACTACGTTGAATCCTGCTTTTATAATGGCGTCTCCTACTTCTGTGGGTGTTGCAAAGGATGGGTAGGAGCTTACGCTGTCATGGTCGGTTGTGAAGACGGTTTCCTGATCGATCATTTTGATGTCTGCGTCCTTGATGGCGTCCTGGATGTGGGTGTAGATCTTGTCGTAGTTCCAGTTGCCGTCAGAGGATGCTCCTGCGTCGATGAGACTCTGGTGATAGAGGTTGTCGCCTACTGCGATGACGGAGGCAGTGGTAGTTTCGGCAGTGGTGTCGGCTGCTTCCTGATCGGCCTTGGCTTTGACTGCCGCGGCTTTTTTCTGGGCGTCTATGGCTGGTTTGCGGATGAGGCGGTAGTCCAGTTGATTGAAGAAGAGGACCAGGATCGCAAGGACGATGACGGATGCCATAAGACTTACACGGGCATTGCTGCGTTCGCGGAAGTTAAGGGGGATGTTGTCCTTGGGGTTGCGCCGGGGTTTTCTGAGGGAATCCGGGGTGGAGCTTTTTTTGAAGACTCCTTTGAGGGAGTCGGGGATTTTGATGTTGGGTGGAAATTTCATTTATGTTTTACCTTGTCTTTCTTTGGATTTTGAATGCGATTGATTGGTGATTGTTCGCTTTGTTATTTTTGATTTTTGTTGTGTGGTTGTATTATAGCAGATTTTTATTTTTGTGGGAAGAGGGTGGTGGGGGTGAACGTACGCCCGAGTCGGGGATGCTGTCTGGTCTGCGGCTTCGTCGGGGGCTGGCTTCTAGGCTGCCGGGAATCTGCTAAAAGCGTTTTCCAAAAGTCCGAACTCGCGTCTTGCAGCCGCTCAGACAGCGGACTTTTGAAAAACAACGCAGATTTCCGCCAGCCAAGAATCAGCTCCCCTCCTGCAGAGGCAGACCAGACAGCATCCCCGGCTCGGGCTGTGAGGTTCAAGGCGGTAGGGATAGGGTGGCTGGGCGGGAGTTGGATGAGCCGTCAGCGCTGCGCTGGACGGCGTGGAGGAAAGGCTGAGTTTCCTTGTGGTTTGATGGGAAGGGGGTGGGCCGAGGCGCTTCGCTGTCGGCTGGGAGTGTGTCGAGGCGCTTCGTTGTCGACTGGGAGTGTGTCGAATTGTGGTGGAATTTTTGGATGGGTTTTGCGTGATTTTTTCTCTGGTGTATGGTATGGTTGGTATATCTTATAAGATCTTTTGTCTGTATGGACATTCTTGGAGCTTCGGGTTCTGAAGCGTTTTCCATTTTTTTGTTACTGTGAAGGTTCTGAAAATCCGTTTTATGGGGTTTTTATGTTTTCTTTGTATGGTATAATTTATATATCAGTAGGAGTGTTAATGAATAACAATACTATATTTGACGATGTTTTCCGGACAATGGTGGAGAAGATGACTTACCTGCTCGTTCCGCTTATCAACGAGGTGTTTCATACCTCATATCCGAAGGATGTGAAGATCGTGCATCTTCGGAATGAGCATCAGCTGGAGGACGGGGAACTGATCACGGATGCCAAGCTTTTGATCGGGGATAAGGTGTATCATATTGAGTGTCAGAGTACGGATGATACTACGATGGCGATCCGAATGTTTGAGTATGATTTTGCGATTGCTTTGGAGAGTAGGCGGAGAGTAGGACGGAAGTTTTATGTGGAGTTTCCGAGATCATGTGTAATTTATTTAAGATCTACGAAGAATACGCCGGATGTTGAGGAAGTGGAGCTGCTGCTTCCGGATGGGCAGGTGTGTGTATATCGTGTTCCGACGGTAAAGGTGGAGCGTTATACAAAGGATAGCATTTTTGAGAAGAATTTACTGATGTTACTTCCGTTTTATGTAATGAGATACGAGGAGTCGGCGCATATAATAGGTGAGGATTCTGAGAAACTACGAAGATTATTGAAAACCTGTGCGTCGCATTCTCGTTACTTCAGTGATGAGTTAGGCGCACTATTTTTTGAGAATAAGCAGAACAAATGTTTGTAAATTCTATTTGCATATGGTATAATAAAAACATGGATAAAAATATGTTTAATATCAATAACAATGAACTTTCATATGGTAGAGGATATGTGTATTCCCTGCAGTACCATCTGGTATGGTGTACAAAATATCGGAAAAAAGTTTTAAAAGATGGTATTGATGCAGAATGCAAAGAAATGCTCTGTGACCTTGCAGAAGAATATAAATTTCAGATTCTGGCAATGGAGGTTATGCCGGATCATATCCATCTGCTTGTAGATTGCAGACCACAGTTTTATATCTCGGATATGATCAAGATCATGAAGGGGAACATTGCCAGGCAGATGTTTCTTGTGCATCCAGAACTGAAGAAGGAGCTTTGGGGAGGGCATCTGTGGAATCCATCTTATTGTGCAGTGACGGTAAGTGACAGGAGCAGGGAACAGGTATGTTCTTACATCGAAGGGCAAAAAGAAAAACAGTAATCTGAATGAACACGTTTTTATATTTGTAAGAAAGAGGAGAAAAGATGAGGACAGTATCCAGTTATGGCGTAGGATTGCGAAAACAGAATATTCCGATCCGCCAGACACTGGATATTTATCGCACTGCGGTCAGCTGCCTGACGGAGATCTATGCGCAGATATGGGATGAACTGGCAGTGATCACGGAACCTAAAAAACGTTTCAATACGGCAGAACATCTGGTGCATACCACTAAAAAGAACCAGGCAAAGTTTGCTTTTGACCTTCGTTTTCCAAAGATGCCTTCTTATCTCAGAAGGGCAGCTATCCAGCATGCCCTGGGAAGCGTATCATCATATAAGACAAGGCTGGAACTGTGGGAAAAAACGGATCAGAAAGGCGGCAGGCCGAAGCTGGGGTGTGGTGATCATGCTATGCCGGTATTTTATCGTGATGTGATGTACCGTGAGGATACAGAAGAAAAAGATAGAGCGTACTTGAAACTTTTTGACGGTCATGACTGGAAATGGTTCCGGGTCAGCTTCAGCCATACAGATATGGAATATCTCAGAAAGAACTGGGCAGGAAAAAAAGCTGCAGCTCCCGTGCTGGAAAAAAGGCATCGTAAATATTTACTGCGTTTTTCTTATACAGAAGAGGTGCAGCTTACAAAGGCACCTGCAAAAGAACAGATCATCTGCAGTGTGGATTTAGGGCTCAATACGGATGCAGTCTGTACCATTATGCGGTCAGATGGAACTGTCCTGGGAAGAAAGTTTATCAATCTTTCCAGTGAAAAAGACCGGATGTACCGTGTGCTGGGACGGATAAGCAGGTTCCAACGGGAGCATGGCTCTGCACAGGTGAAAAGCAGATGGGCTTATGCGAAGCGTCTTAACACAGAACTCGGAAGAAAGATCGCCGGAGCAGTCACAGGATATGCGGAAGAAAACCATGCGGATGTGATCGTGTTTGAGTATCTGGAAACAAAAGGAAAGATATCCGGAAGAAAGAAACAGAAGCTGCATCTGTGGAGAAAAAGGGATATCCAGAAAAGATGTGAACATCAGGCGCATCGTAGAGGGATGCGGATATCCAGGATCTGTGCGTGGAATACCAGCAGGCTTGCCTATGATGGGTCAGGAACAGTTGTCCGTGATCCGGGCAATCACAGTTTATGTACATTCCAGAATGGAAAAAGATATAACTGTGATCTTTCGGCGTCTTATAATATTGGAGCAAGATATTTTATCCGGGAACTCTTAAAACCCCTTCCGGCAACGGAAAGGTCTTTGCTGGAGGCAAAAGTCCCTTCAGTAAAGCGTAGGATCTCATGTGTATATGCGGACTTAAGAGAACTATTTTCAGAAATGGAACTCTTAAGAGTAGCATAAACACAGGCAGATATACAGCGGATTACCTGCAGTGTGGGAACTTGCCATATCTGGCATGGAAAAAGCGCATGACTGTGCATATCCTAAGCTACAGGCGTATCCGCCGATATTTAGCCTTGTCGCTTAAAGCGACTGAGGAGCATGTGACTTTAGTCGTGTGAGATCCACTAGATTAATTGTAAGGATATCAGATTACATGATCAATCGTTTGATCGCGGATGGTCGAATGGATGAGATTGGGAAAATCATAGACAGTGCGGAGGCTTGCAGGGAGTTGTATAAAGAGTATGGTTTGTGAGAAATAAAGAGGATATTTTGTTACTGGTGACAAATGTCAGATTTTTACAGAAGAGAGGATATAAACATGGGTGTTTACAGGCGTAAGGCACAGTATCATGAGACAGATCAGATGGGGATCATCCATCATTCCAATTATGTGAAATGGATGGAAGAGGCCCGGATCGATTTCATGAAGGAGTTGGGCTTTGGTTATGGTGAGGTGGAGAAGCGGGGGATTGTTTCTCCGGTTGCAGAGGTTTCAGTTTCTTATAAGAAGCCGGTGCTTTTTGATGATGTAGTGGAGATTTCAGTTTCGGTGAAGAAGTACAGTGGTGTGGTTCTGGAGCTGGCTTATGAGTTTTTTAATGTGACCAGAAGTGAGGTTTGTACAGAGGCTTCCTCGAAGCATTGTTTTACCAGGAATGGGGAGCTGGTTTCTCTGAAAAAAGAGATTCCGGAACTGGATGTGCTGTTCAGAAGCTGTGTGAAGGGGGATTGAGTCTGATGGAAGTTGTGGAGATGCTTGATAATCTGAAGGAAAAGGCCCGCAGGGACCCGGCGCTTCGGGAGATGTTGCTTGCTACCCGCAGGGAGAAAGCGCCGCTGGCTGCTTTCTGTAAGAAGTGCCGGGAGCTTGGGGTTCCGGTTTATGAGATGGATCTGATCGCAGCTGGTGAGGAATTTTATGCAGCGATGAAGAGGAGTACCAATGGCGGCGGAGAGAATTCTCCGATGCTTGAGGGTGAGGATGATTTTTATGAACTGTTTTTTGCTGGGTTGGAGTGAAAAAACAGTTTCAAAATTCCGCATCAATATACTTCTCCAGCACCGGGAACTGTACACCACCGATCTTCAGTACCTGGCTGTGGAAAGCTTTCAGATCAAAGTCCTGGCCAAGGCGGTTCTGTTCGGAAGTGCGTAAGTCCAGAAGGCTTAAGTAGCCCCAGTAGTATTTCAGATAATTTCCTGGGGTTTCCAGGATATACTGGTAGATCTCGGAGACAACGGCGCTGTCTTCGATACCAAAGGCTTTCAGAAAGCTGGCGGCTTCGGCCTGAGTCCAGCCGTTGTAATGGATCTCAATGTCCAGAAGGGAGTACATGCATAAATTGATGCTTCGGTTCAGCCAGGAGATCCTGGCAAGCTCTGTGGCAGAAGGATCCTGAATATAATCGGCGGCGTACTGGTAGGCATAGGGTTCGATGTAGGTGGCCCATCCTTCTGCAAAGCCGGAGGTGCAGAGAAGATTTCGGATGTTGGAGGATTTTTGGCGTTGGAAGGTGACAGTCTGGTAAAGATGCCCCGGGAATCCTTCATGTGCCAGTGTGGTAAAAAGCTCCAGACCCTGGTAGCTGGCAGCCGGATTTATGTAGATCACATTGGGGGTTCCGGTATCCATAGGTGGGGTGAGATAAAAGGCGGGGCTTAGATATTCTTTCATGGAATCGTGGACTGTGCGGAGCTCAAAGGTGACATCTGTGAGAGGTGGGAAGTCTGTTTGGATCTTCTGCTGCAAGGCATTCAGCATCTGGGCAGGCTTTATTTCTCTGAAAGTGATTCCCCGGCTGAGAGTAGTCAGAAGCTCCGGGTTTTGTCGAAGTATGGTTCCTGCGATGCCGATCTCGTCGGAAAGCTGTCTGGAGAGTCGTTTTTCCATTTGCTTTACAGGAACGTAAGAGCCGGTCTGACTCTGAAGAAGATAGAGATAGTAGGCTTTTCCTCCCTTGAAATAAGTCAGGCCACGAGTGTTTTTTCCTGTGCCACGCAAAGCTTCCAGACCGGTCATAAGTTCCTGATAGGCTGGGATGACTTCTGTTTTCATAAGATTTTGGTGGGCCAGGAGCAGAGCGTTCTGCTCTGAGGAAGGAAGTTTTCCATATTCGGATAGCTTTTTCTGGAAAATTTCCAGCATATAATTGTTGTCGGGATTCTGGATAAAAGAACTGCATTGTGCCAGGATCCGGTCCAGTGTGGTGTCACTCATAAAAAAACCAGCTTCGGATTTCTTTTTCTCAAATTCCAGGATGCTCCGAAAGTATGGGCGGATGGTGGTAAGAAGAGTGAGATAGTCGGTGATATCACGATCTTCATAAAAGGCATATTCCGCCAGAAGAACCGGAAGCTGAGCTTGAATACCAAGACTTGGGCCAAGAGGCTCCTGAAGCAGATAATTGTCGCCCAGGGATTTTTCTGTGTGGTAATAGAGGAGCATGGAGTCCAGCGTCAGCTGATTTTCCGTGGAAAGGCGGCTGTAGCGGAAGGATTTCAGCTTTTTTTCGTACTGGCTGCAGATCTGGTATGTATTTTTCATATCTGTGGGGACAGTGCCAAGAGAAGCTTTTTTTCGCCGGATACCCTGTTTTTCCGGATGTGCCAGGGTATAATGGAGAGTAAGGGTGCTGCCGGAAACTTCATTTTGAAAAACTTTTCCGGAAAAGGCTTCGAATTTTCCGTTTTCTGTGATCCCGTGAACGGAAAAATAACCGGCAGTAAGGCCGGTGAGAAGTGCCAGGATAAGAAGCAGAGTGATGAAAATAGGAGATTTATTTTTCCTGATTTTAAGAGACATACGACAGTCTTTCGTTACTGTTTACAGACATATGCCATGTGGAGAGTGCTGATGGTCTCGAAGCAAACAGTAACGTCCTTTCAGAGTGGCGCTTTGTTCTATCATATTGGAAAATTACGGAATCTATGATATTATGTGAGCGGAAATATACAAAAATGGAGAAATAACATGAGTGATATTTATGATCTTGCAATTTTAGGCGGAGGTCCGGCAGGGATCACGGCAGCGATCTATGCGTCCAGGGCCAGGTTAAATACCATATGGATCGATAAAAACTTTGCACCGGGCGGTCAGGTCACAGCTACCTATGCGGTGGATAATTATCCGGGAATGCCGGGGATATCGGGCATGGATCTCGGAGAAGCCTTTGGGGCACATGCCCGGAAGCTGGGATTGGAACCGCAGCGAGAGAAGATTCTTTCCCTGGAAAATATTTCCGGAGAGATCAAGACGATTCGTACAAAAAAGCATGAATATCAGGCGAAAGCCCTGATCCTTGCATTTGGGGCAGAGCACCGGAAGCTGGATATCCCGGGAGAGGATGATCTGAGCGGCCTTGGTGTTTCCTACTGCGCTACCTGTGACGGAGCTTTTTATAAGGATCGGACCGCAGTGGTAGTGGGGGGAGGAAACGTGGCAGCAGAGGATGCAGTTTTTCTTTCCGGCCTCTGTGAAAGGGTATATCTTGTTCATCGCCGTGATGCGCTTCGAGCAGATCAGGCACTTCAGGAGAAAGTCTTTGCCTGTGAGAATATAGAAATGGTGTGGGACAGTGTTCCCCTTGAGATTCTGGGACAGGATGAAGTGACCGGTCTTAAGATCCGTAATATAAAAACAAATGAAGAGAGGGAATTGACCGCAGAAGGTGTTTTCATTGCTGTGGGGATCGTTCCTAATACGACACTTGTAAAGGACCAGCTCAAGCTGGATGAAAATGGATATATCTGTGCAGGAGAGGAGGGTGTTACCAGCGCACCTGGGGTTTTTGCAGCGGGGGATATTCGTACCAAGGCACTTCGCCAGATAGTAACTGCTGTTTCAGACGGAGCCAATGCAGTGGCTTCCGCACAGAAATATCTCTGGAGGAAAGATAATGGCAACGATTAAGGAAATCGCGCAAAGAGCAGGCGTGAGTACAACAACTGTTTCCAACGTCATACATGGAAAAACAAAAAAAGTATCTCCTGCCAATATTCAGAAGATCGAGAATCTTATCCGGGAGATGGGGTATGTCCAGAAAATGGGACTGAGAGTTCTGAATAAAGAAAAATCCCAGCTGATCGCAGTTGTGATCAATTATCATAAAGACTTCAAGGATTCTATCATCGGAGATCCTTTTTATGGAAAGATCATCGGTTTTATCGAGAAATACGTGCAGGAACTGGGATATTATCTGATGCTGTATTCCGCAAAGGATACAGATAAGATATTCCAGATGGTCATGGGTTGGGATGTAGATGGTGTTATTGCCATTTCCTTCAGCAAAAGCAACTGCGAAAAAATCTATCAGCTGATCAACAAACCGATCGTTTCTATTGATGCATATGGTGAGCTTGATGCAGGCCAGGAAAACCATGTCCTGAATATCGGACTGGACGACGAAAGTGGCGGCTATCTTATGACAAAATATCTTCTGGAATGCGGCTATGAGCATATCCAGGTTTGTGCAGGCCGTGATAATGGTGTGGATCATCTTCGTTACATGGGCGCTCAGCGGGCGGCGAAGGATCTTGCAAAGAAAAAGCAGAAGGTGCAGTTTACTGCTCTTGGAATGAACTACGCCAAACGAAAAGAAAGCTATGCGTGGCTGCTCCAGCGGAAAAAACCAAAGGCCGCACTGTTTTTCCTGTCGGACCTCTATGCATTGGAGGCTATCAGCTTTTTCAGCAGTCGTGGAGTAAAGATTCCGGAGGAAATCGGAATTGCAGGATACGATAACATCAGCTATGCGGAATTTTCCGTGCCTCGTCTGACTACTATCAGTCAGAATGTGGAGCAGAAGGCGTCTCTTGCAGTGGAAATTCTGATGGAACGGATCAATGGAGTGGAAAAAGAGCGTGAAAATGAGATCATGCTTCCGGTCACGCTGATCCCCAGGAGATCTGTACAGCCGCAGCATGAGGAAAAGTAAGTCTGCAGAGAATGTACCTGATCTGATCAGGGGGGTAGATACGAGAAGTCACTGCAGAACTGTGAAAAACAGAAAATCGGGACTTTCAATATAGTAAGAGTACAGAGAAAGAGTACAGAAAATCTGAGATATAAAGATATCAAAAGCCGAAATATACGGGAACTGTCAGTGTCTGACAGTCAGAGTATTTTCGGCTTTTTGTAAATTTACCTGAAATCGTAAAAGAGTTATCCTGTGTAGGTTCGTGCTGAAGATGTGGATAATAAACATTTGCTGTTCTATGTGAAACCTGCACAAAACCATGATTTTGAACTTGTTGTAATAATAGGTTATGTACATAACCTATTTACACAGCCTAACTTTGATGCTATAGTGTGAACATAAAGGTTAGGTACATAACCAAAGGGAAAGAGTACAGAAGGAGTGAATACCAGATGAAACAGATTCTGATCGCCACACATGGAAAAATGGCCTCCGGCATTCGTTATACAGCAGAGCTGATCGTTGGAAAAATGGCTGAGATCACAACCATTGATGCTTATGTGACACCGGAAGACAATGTGGAGAAAAAGTTTGAAGAATATTTCGCACAGCATGAAAACGACAGGATTTTCGTTTTCACAGATCTGATGGGAGGAAGCGTAAATCAGAAGCTTCTGAGATACAGCCAGAAAGAAAATGTCACACTGATTACAGGAACCAACCTTCCGGTCCTGATGCAGGTCATGATGGCAGATGACGATGTGACAGAGGAGGAGATCCAGGAGTTCATCGATGATGCCAGAGAAGAGCTTCAGATGGTAGACCTTGGCGGTGGAAAGAAATCCACATCTGAAAAAAATGCTGAAGAAGATACTGCACAGGGTATCGAAAATACTGCGCAGATTTCAGAAGGTGCTGCATCGTATGCAAAAAAATCCGCACCGAAAAAAGCTCTGGCTCCCCAGTCCTATGACAATTCCACAGCAAAGATCACCGCACTTCGTGTAGATGACCGTCTGATCCACGGACAGGTTGCCATGACCTGGACCAAACAGCTGGCTGTACAGGGAATCGTGGTAGCTAACGACGAGGCAGCTAACGATAACACCCAGAAGATGGCATTGAAAATGGCCGTACCGGGCGGAATCAAATCGCTGATCAAACCGGTGGATGAAGCCATTCGTATTTTAAACAATCCGAAGGCATCCAGGATGCGTATTCTGGTTCTGACAAGAACGGTAAAGGATGCTCTGAAGATAAGACAGAGTGTTGGTGAGATCGGATTCCTCAATGTAGGAAATACGGGACGTTTTGATGGAATCGATGTTTCCGAGAAGCTTGTCCTGACCCCGACTATCATGCTGACAAAAGCAGAACAGCAGGCACTGAAAGAGCTGGTGGCTCTTGATCCGAAGGCCTGTATGCAGCAGGTACCCAATGATGAGCAGAAGCTTGTGAAGGATGTACTGGACAAATTAAACTGATACCTATCAAAAAGAATGAGCGCAACAGTGCTGAATGTAAACCGTGAAATATGAATGTCCACGGAATGAATAAGACGTAACACAAAAAAGGGAGGAAAGAAAAAATGTTAAATGCATTTCTTGTAGCACTTGCCGTATTTATCTGCGTCGGCGGTGCAGAGCTGATCGGATTTACCATGCTGAACCGTCCGATCGTCATCGGACCGCTGGTAGGTCTGTTGCTTGGAGATCTTCATACAGGAGTTATCATCGGAGCTTCATTGGAAGCTGTTTTCATGGGAGTTGTAAATATCGGCGGTGCTTCTGCGGCAGAGCCCGGAATCGCCACAGCTGTAGGAACTGCTTTTGCCATCATGCTTGGCAAAGGCTCTGAGGTTGCCCTGACACTGGCACTTCCTATCGGTATCCTTGGTCTTCAGATCAAAACAGTTCTTTATATCTTTATTGTAGGTATGTTTGCAAAAACCTTTGACCGCCTGGCAGCAGAAGGAAAAGAAAAACAGATCGTTGCTCTTCACTATGGGCTCTGGGCTGTAAACTGGTTTTTATATTCTCTGTTTGCATTCTTCGGGATCCTGTTCGGATCTGACGCAGTCAGCGCACTTCTGGATGCCATCCCGGATGTTGTTATGAATGGTCTGACAGTTTGCGGCGGACTTCTTCCGGCAGTAGGTATGGCAATGCTGATGAAGATGCTCTGGGACAACAAGATCTGTATGTTTTATTTCCTGGGCTTTGTTCTTGCAGCATACTTAAAGCTTCCGCTGATCGCCCTTGCCGTGATCGGTGTGATCATTGCCATTTCCATTGGTATGAACGATTACAAGCTGAACCAGCTTGCGGCACAGAGAGTGGCAGCTTCACCAGCCGGTGGTTCTGACGAATATCTTGATGAAGAAGAGGAGGAATTTTTCTCATGAGTAATTTAACGAAATCCATTCCTGCAGATGAAAGAAAAATGCTGAGAAAAGCGTTCTGGCGTTCCTTCACTCTGTATGCGGCAGTAAGCCCGGCAAAACAGGGAGCTTCCGGTTTCTGTTATTCCCTGATGCCGTTTATCAACAAATTTTACAAAAATGATGAGGAGGGCAAAAAAGCAGCCCTCACAAGAAGTATGTCCTATTTCAATACAACCATCACCTGTTCCACTTTCATTATGGGTCTTGTAGCTTCCATGGAGAAGAAAAACAGCGAGCAGAAGGATTTTGATGCAAGCTCTATCAATGCAGTCAAATCCTCTCTGATGGGACCTCTGGCCGGCATCGGTGATTCCATTTTCTGGGGCGTTCTCCGTGTGATCGCGGCCGGGATCGCAGTAGGTCTTGGTGCATCCGGAAACGTTCTGGCACCGATCGTGTTCCTGCTTCTTTTCAATATTCCGTCTATTCTTGTGAAATATTACGGAACCTTCCTGGGATACAAGCTTGGTTCCGAATACATCCAGAAGGTTTATGCAAGCGGTCTTATGAACATCCTGACAAAGGCTGCCAGCATTGTAGGTCTGATCATGGTCGGCGGCATGACTGCCAGCATGGTAACCTTTAATTCCACTTATGAACTCACCATGAAGGGTGAATCTGTTCTGAATCTCCAGAACATGCTGGACCAGATCTTTGTCGGCATCGTTCCTCTTGGACTGACTCTTCTGTGCTACTATCTGCTGAAAAAGAAAAATATCAGCATCACAGTTCTGATCATTGGTGTTATCATCCTGAGCATCCTTCTCTCTCTTCTTGGAATTGCATAAGCCTTAAGGATAAGGAATAAAGATCAGAATTATGAAAAGGCGGGCCGTATAGGGTCCGCCTATAAAAAAGCCTAAAAAAAGTTATATCGAAATAACTGACCGCAAAAAGGGCAGTTGAAGAACACCTGACCGGATATAAATAAGCAGCAAATACGGATTATAAATATCTGCTCAATGCAAAATAAAGGAGACATAAGAAATGAAAGATTGGTGGAAGAATTCCGTTGTATATCAGATTTATCCAAGAAGCTTTAAGGACTCCAACGGAGATGGCTTTGGCGATCTCAGGGGTATTATTGAAAAGCTCCCCTACCTTCAGAACCTTGGGATCGATGTGATCTGGCTTAGTCCTGTTTTTGACTCCCCACAGGACGACAACGGTTACGATATCAGTGATTACCGGAAGATCTACGCAGGTTTCGGAAGTAACGAGGACATGGATGAGCTGATCCAAAAAGCTCATGAGCATGGTATCAAGATCGTTCTGGATCTTGTTGTCAACCATACTTCCGATGAGCATGCATGGTTTGTGGAAAGCCGGAAGTCAAAAGACAGCAAATACAGTGATTATTATATCTGGAAGGATCCGAAAGCAGACGGCAGTGAGCCGAACAACTGGGGTTCCAGCTTCTGCGGAAGTGCCTGGGAATATGACGAAGAGCGTGGCCAGTATTACCTTCATTTCTACAGCAGAAAGCAGCCGGATCTCAACTGGGAAAATGAAACTGTCCGTAAGGAAATCTATGATCTGATGAAGTTCTGGATGGATAAAGGTGCTGATGGATGGCGCATGGATGTGATCGCGTCTATCTCCAAGGATCAGTCCTTCCCGGATTACCCGAAAACGGATGACCGCAAGTATTATACAGGAAAATATCACAGCAACGGACCAAGACTTCATGAGTTTATCCATGAGATGAACCGGGAGGTGCTTTCAAAATATGACTGTATGACGGTAGGTGAGGCGCCGGGCTCCACACCGGAGGTTGCAAGACTGTTTACAGATCCGGAGCGTGAGGAGCTGAATATGATCTTCACATTTGAGCATATGAACATCGACCGTATTCCGGGCTCTGTAAACCGCAAGTGGGAATTGAAGCCTTTTGATCTCCGTGATCTGAAACGTGTTATGAGTGAGTGGCAGAACAAGCTTTATAACAAGGGCTGGAATGCTCTGTATTTTGAAAATCATGACCAGCCACGTGTGATCTCCAGATGGGGAAATGATACTACTTACCGCGAGGAATGTGCAAAGGCTTATGCTACCGTTCTCCATGGTATGCAGGGAACTCCTTATGTATATCAGGGAGAGGAGATCGGTATGACAAACGTGCAGTTTCCGCTGGAGGAGTACGAGGATATCGAGGTTCGTAATGCATATCAGGATCTTGTCGTTAAGAACAAAACCATTTCTGAGGATGATTTTCGCAAGGCAGTATGGAACAAGAGTCGTGACAATGCCAGGGTTCCGATGCAGTGGGATGACAGCGAAAATGCAGGATTTACGACCGGTAAGCCATGGTTCCGCATTTCTGATCGTTACCAGGAGATCAATGTAAAAAAAGCTCTGGAAAAAAATGATTCCGTGTTTTATTATTATAAGGATCTGATCTGTCTTCGTCATGAGGAAGAGCTTCTCACAGAAGGTGACTATCAGCTCCTTCTTCCGGAAGATGAGAGGATCTTTGCATATTTAAGAACCTCCGACAAAGAGCAGTGGATCGTGGTGGCAAACCTTTCTGAGGATACGGTAAGTACAGAAGGTCTTGTGAAATATGTGTCCGATAAAGAGGATATTAAGATTGCAAACTATAAGGACAGAACAGGAATCAAAGCGGACTTAAGACCGTACGAGGCGTTTATGATGAGGATCCGGTAATTCCTGAGCTGTTGTATATGTAGTAGTAAAGTGGAAGAAAAGTCTCCGCTTTACAGAGAGCAGGTATGAGTATTTGTGCGTATCTGTACTGCCAAAGGATATACGGGTGCAGTGCAGATGCGCTTTTTGCCTGTGAGGAGAAGACAAACAGGAGGAATTTATGGAAAAATATATCATTGCAGTGGATATGGACGGAACTCTTCTGAACAGCGAGAATAAGATCTCTGAAAGGAACAGAAATGTTCTGCAACGTCTGATCGATGACGGACATTATGTGGTGCCGGCAACCGGAAGGACCAGAGAGCTGATTCCCCAGGAGTTTTCTGTGCTCCGGGGTGTGAAATGGGGAATCGTGGAAAACGGCTGTGTTGTCTGGGATTACGATAAAAATGAGATGATCTGGCGAAAAACCATGCCAAAAGGAATGGTGAGAAAAATCCTGAAAGAGGTGGAAAACAGCGGTGCAAAAGGCTGGATCGCAGAGGCTTATGCAAATGGGATCGCCTATTCCGATGCGGATGCCAGAGATTATGTGGCATCTGTAGCGGACAAAGATCTGCTGGAGAAAACCTTTGTGGATTATTTTCTCAGCAGACATAAATATGTTAAGGATTTTTATCATCAGGAAGATATTCTGGATCAGGCAGAGAAGATCAATATTTATTTTGATGATATGGAGAACAGCAGGGAACTTCGCGAGAAATGGAAGGATCTGGATGATGTGGCAGTGACCACTTCCATCAGCGGCAATGCGGAGTTTAATGCTGCAGGTGTGGACAAGGGTGTGGGTCTTGCCATGCTCCGCACAAAGCTTGGTATTGACCGGATGCATGTGATCGCTTTCGGAGATAATGAGAATGATCTGGAAATGCTGGAGGGTGCGGGCATTGGTGTTGCCATGGGCAACTCCAAACAGTATGTAAAGGATGCCGCCAATGAGGTGACCGGAGATAATGATCATGATGGTGTGGCGGAATTTCTGGAGAGGTTTTTCGGGCTGTAAGCTGTGGGCGATCGTGATCGCTGACATAAGAGACAGGGAAATGTATTTTTCTCTGTCTTTTTTTATTTTCATTTTCTGTGATATAAGGTATGATAAACGAAGAGGATGAGGGGATTGCCGGCTTTGACCGGTAGTTCCCAGTGAAAATTTTTTGAGGAGATCAGGAGGATATTTTTTAATGAAAAATCTGATACCGAAGCGTGTGATGGAGTATATCATTATCACATTTGCTGTTGTTCTGATGGATGTGGGGATTTATGTGTTTAAGTTTCCGAATAATTTTTCCTTTGGTGGTGTTTCGGGTATGGCGGTTGTGTTTTCGCATTTTATTCCGATGACGTCTGCGCAGATCAACCTGGTGATCAATCTGATTTTGCTGGTGATCGGGTTTATTGTTCTTGGCCGGGATTTTGGAGTGAAGACGGCTTATGTTACGGTTGTTTCTTCTTTGCTTCTGAATGTGTTTGAGAAGGTTTTTCCTATGGACAGAGCGCTGACGGGGAATATTATGCTGGAGCTTTGCTTTGCGATCATTTTGCCAGCGTTGGCTGCGGCGCTGCTGTTTTTTGAGAATGCTTCGGGTGGTGGCACGGATATTGTGGCGATGATCATTAAGAAGTATTCTACGATGAATATTTCGGGTGCATTGTTTGCAGTGGATTGTGTGATCGTTGTTGTTTCGTTTATGGTGTTTGATCTTACTACGGGGCTTTGTTCTGTGTTGGGGCTTATGGCTAAGACGTTGATGATCGATAAGTCTATTGAGAGGATGAAGCTGAATAAGTATTTTACGATCATTTCCAGTAAGCCGGATGAGATCTGTGAGTTTATTATGAATGGGCTGGATCGGAGTGCTACGGTTTATCATGGGGAGGGTGTTTATTCGCATAAGGATAAGAAGATTATTCTGACGGTTGTTGATGTGAGACAGGCGGTGCTTCTGCAGAGGTTTATTGATGAGGTGGATCCGCAGGCGTTTTTGATGGTTACTAAGAGTAGTGAGGTTGTTGGGAAGGGGTTTATGAGTTATATTTGATGCGATCGTATGGGATTATTGTATGCTGATCGTAGGTGATTGTGTATGATTGTAAGCTGATGGAATTAGGAGAGCGTTCTTTGTGGTCTGGATGGGCTGCGGGGCGCTCTTTTTTTGTGGTGGAGGGTGGAGGGCGGATGTCGGATGACGGACGCCGGGGAGACGGGTGCCGGTTTGCTCCGGGCTTCGTCGGGGGCTGGCTTCTAGGCTGCCGGAATTCTGCTAAAACCGTTTTTAAAAAGTCCGAACTCGCGGCTTGCTGCCGCTCAGACAGCGGACTTTTTAAAAACAACGCAGATTTCCGCCAGCCAAGAATCAGCTCCCCTCCTGCAGAGTCGTAGCCAACCGGCACCCGTCTCCCCGGCTGTTCGGTTCCGGGCGGGAGGTAGTGGTGGGGGTGTGGGGCGACTGGCGGAAGTGGGGATTGATGAGGGCTGGATGGCTGGGAGGAAGGGCTGAGTTTCTTGTGGAAGCCATCGTCGCTGTGCTGGATGACTGGGAGAAAGGTTGAGTTTCCTGTGGTGAAGGTGATGGCTGGGGCATCGTCGCTGTGCTGGATGGCTGATTGGTGTGTGGAGGTTTTGTGAAAGGGGTTTGACAGGTGGGGGTTTTTATGGTAGGATACACACTTGCGTAACAAATTTAATAAAAATGTAACAAAATGGCGAATGAGGAGCGTGGCGAAGTGGATTGTGAATGTCTGCCTGAATGGGTGGGTGCTGCTGCGTGGTTTTCTGAGAGGAGTTTTATTGTTTATGTTTTATAAGAAATTTGCTGCTGTTGTTCTGAGTGCTGTTCTTGTGGGTGTGGTTCCTTCTGTTGTTTTTGCGGATGTGGATGGTGTCAGTGCTGTGTCTGATGGAGATGTGGAGGAGCTTTCTATTGAGGATGGTTTTTCGGATGGTGCGGATTCTATTTCTGCTTTTGCCAGTGCTCTGGCGGATAAGACGGTTTCTGAGGTTCAGGGGTATCAGGAGGCGAAGGCTGAGGCTGAGGTGATCGCACAGGAGAGGCTTGAGGCTGAAGCGGCTGCTGAGGCTGCGCGTAAGGCGGAAGAGGAGCGGAAGGCTGCTGAGGCTGCGCGTCTGGAGAAGCGGCAGGGGATTGTGGATTTTGCGCTGCAGTTTGTGGGGAATCCTTATGTTTATGGTGGTACGAGTCTGACTAACGGGGCGGATTGTTCGGGGTTTGTGATGTCTGTGTTTGCGGAGTTTGGGTATGAGCTTCCTCGTGTTGCTGCAGCTCAGTGTTCGGCTTCTGAGAAGAAGAGTGTTGCGGATATTGAGGCTGGTGATCTGGTTTTTTATGGTGAGGGTTGTATTGATCATGTGGCTCTTTATATTGGTGATGGCAAGATCGTTCACGCCAGTACAGCGGCTACAGGGATTAAGGTTTCCGACTATGATTACCGGACTCCGGCTGCGGTTGGTTCGTTTGTGGTTTAGGATATAGATACGGTTGATCTATAGATGTGAAATATAAACTGTCTGCGGAGATTTTTTGGCCGGGTTGGCTGAAAAATAGCTGCAGGCAGTTTTTTTGCAGAAAAATAGTGTATAATTTAACCGAATCAAGTAAGTCTCCTGCGGGTTGCGAAAAGCAATAAGCAGTGGGTGGGACTTGGAAAAAATTCAGAAAGGTTGTGGGGGTATGAATACGAAGGAAATCAGTGGCAGGCGGCAGATGGAGTTTTTGACAGGGTTTGATTTTGTCAGAGAAGCGGGTACTGCGGGGGAAGTGAAGGCGGCGAAGATGATCCGTGATACTTTGGACAGCTTCGGAGTGAAGAATCGGATGGAGGAGTTTGATTTTTGGGGCTTTCGGATCAACAGAGCGGTGCTTAAGGTTGTGGAGCCTTATCAGAAGGAGTATGTGGTGACAGGGTATGGAAGATGTGGAAATACTGGGGCAGAAGGTCTGAAAGCGGATTTTTTGTATGTGGAGAATGGAGATGCTGTCAGTCTTTCACGGGCGAAGGGTAAGATCGTTATGGTGAATGGCCGGGTGAGTGGTGATGTGTATCAGAGACTGGTGAGCGCCGGAGCTGTTGGTTTTATCAGTGTGGAGGGTTCTCCGCTGGATGAAGGAGTGGACAGGGTTCCCTGTCAGCACAGCCTGCCGATGATCTTTCCGGGGGATGCAGCAGAAGAGACAGAAGGATTGTCGGAGTCTGCAGAGGATATTCACAAGATGCAGGAAAAATATAGTGGCAGGATTCCGGGGGCGAATCTTCATTATAAGGATGCAGTGGAGCTGGTGACGGAGGGTGCGTCTGAGGTGTGCTTAGTTGTGGAACAGGATGTGACGGCGTGCAGATCCCGTAATGTAGTGGCGAGGATCGAAGGTACGGATAAGAAAGATGAGATCTTGACGATTACGGCGCATTATGATTCGGTGCCGGAGGGACCGGGGGCCTATGATAATATGGCTGGGGCAGCGATCATCATGGAGCTTTGCAGATATTTTCAGCAGTATAGACCGCGCAGGACTATGGAATTTGTGTGGTTTGGTGCTGAGGAGAAGGGTTTGCTGGGCAGCCGGGATTATATCAGAGTTCATGAGAGTGAGCTTGGAGCGCATCGTTTTAATATGAATGTAGATCTGGCCGGGCAGCTGATCGGAGGAAATGTTCTGGGAGTGACGGGAGAGGCTTCTGTTTGTGATAAGCTTCTTGAGATCGCTGACGGAGCAGGGATCGGAGCGTCTGTGAAGAATCAGATCTGGGGAAGTGATTCCAATTCTTTTGCATGGAAGGGAATTCCGGCCATGACTCTGAACCGGGATGGTTTTGGCATGCATACCCGTTATGATACTATTGATCTGCTGTCTGCCTGGTCGCTGGAGAGAAGTGCAATCCTTCTGGGATGTATTGCAGATGAACTGGGGAATGCGGAGGTTTTCCCATTTGAGAGAAAGATGCCGGAGAAATTTATCGGAGAGCTGGATGAATATATGTGCAGATAGTAAAAATCTGATTTTATCTGCTCATAACTGGATATTTGTTATGGAACTGTGGGGACTTGTCTGTTTCGAGAAGAGTACAGACAAGTCCTCATAAGTTATTCAATATTTTCAATGTTTATTGACCTTTATAATTCCGCAAGGGAACATGTGGCTTTGAGTCAGGGGGATATTTGCAGCTTTGTAAGGGATTCCAGGAACAGGGGGCAAGCGGAGGTTCGCAATTGAACCAGTGGAATTACTTGATTTGATCAAAATACGATAAAACAATAAAAAATAATACAAAATAATTGACAGTAAGATATCGAACTGTTATACTGAAATCACAGGCTTTCCAGGGATCAATGCGCCGGATATTGTTTTGCGGAGTATTGATTTCTGGAACTTTTATCACAGAAAAATCAGGAATGAGGAGATAGGACCATGTTTACAGAAGAACGACAGAATGCAATAGAGAAATGTCTCCGCGAAAAAGGAAAAGTCAGGGTCAAAGAATTAAGCGAGATGTTTCAGGTTACGGAGGACTGTATCCGCAAGGATCTCAAGATTCTTGAAAATGCAGGCAGATTAAAGAGGACTTACGGCGGAGCGATCCTGTCACAGGAGTATCCTCTGGAGAGAAACGTAGTAGACAGGCGTATGTACAATCTTGATAAGAAGAAAGTGATCGCTGCGAAAGCCTTCAAGCTGATCAAAAATAACGAAACGATCTTTCTGGATGTTTCCACTACAAATATAGAGCTGGCAAGGCTTATCGCTTCGTCGGGTATGCATGTTGTGGTTGTCAGCAATATGATCGATATCCTGCAGATCCTTGCTGCGAATCCGTCCATCACGGCCATAGGCACAGGGGGAACTATGTACCGTTCGGTGAACGGATTTATGGGAGCTGCGGCCATTGAGGTGATCAAGCAGTACAGCTTTGACCGGGCATTTTTGGGAAGCTGTGGCGTGGATATGACAGATTTTGCAGTTACTACATCCGGAGTGGAGGATGGATTGACCAAGAAGGCGGCAGTGCAGAGTAGCAGACATAAATATGTGGTTATGGAGAGAGAGAAGTTTTATTTTAACGAATCTTATAAATATACACATTTTGATGATATCAGCGGGATCATTACCGATGAATTTCCGGATGATACCATTGTGAACATACTGAGGAATACCGGAGTGAAATTACTCTGAGCAGACAGTAATAAAGGGGGATTTTTACATGAAAGACTATATTCTGGAAACCTGTGTGGATTCTGTGGAATCCGCCATGGCAGCAGCCGAGGGTGGTGCGGACAGATTGGAGCTTTGCAGCAATCTGATCATCGGGGGGACAACTCCCGGCCCATGGCTTTTTGAGGAAATAAGGAAGCGTTCAGATATCCGGATCCATGCGCTGATCCGTCCGCGGTTTGGAGATTTCTGTTATACAGATGCGGAATTTTCTATGATAAGGAATGCCGTAAAGGATTTCCGCAAAATGGGAGCGGAGGGTGTTGTAATAGGTATCCTGAAACCGGATGGCACCTTGAATATGGAACAGATGCAAGAGCTGATGGATGCGGCGGGAGATATGTCTGTTACGCTGCACAGGGCTTTTGATGTGTGCGCAGATCCGATCGAGGCTATGGAACAGGCAATCTCGCTGGGAATCGATACGATCCTTACCTCCGGACAGAAGAATACCTGCCTTCAGGGTGCGGAGCTTTTGAAGGAACTGGAAACCAGGAGTCAGGGACGTATCACCATCCAGGCGGGGAGTGGCGTCGGTGCGGAAGTGATCCGCCAGCTTTATCCTCTTACCGGGATCAAGGCTTATCATATGAGCGGCAAGGTTGTAACGGACAGTGCGATGCAGTTTCGCAAGGAAGGTGTCAATATGGGACTTCCGACATTCAGTGAATATGAGATATGGCGTACAGATATTGAAAATGTTCGTGCTGCAAAGAAAGTTCTGGAGGAATTATAATGGCTGAGGGGAAGATTTTTCTGAAAGAAAACCGTGATCGGATTGAAAAAAAATATCGGGAGCAGGTGATGGGGTTACCGCAGGCTTTTGCGGAGATTGATAAAAAGCTTGCGGAATGCACAGACGAAGTGGCTCTGGCGTGCAAATATTTATATGCGTTCATGCCGTACAGTGATATCGGAAATTACGCGTTTGAAGTATTTCTGGATTATGCGGAGAATGGCGTACATTTATGGAAGGAAAACTCCGGGGTGGCAGAGCTACCGGAGGAAATCTTTTTGAATTATGTGCTGTTTCATAGAGTAAATGAGGAGGAGATCGCACCCTGCCGTACATTTTTCCGCAGGGAGATCGGAGAGAGAACTGAGGGAATGAGCTTCCGGGAAGCTGCCCTGGAGGTGAACTACTGGTGTGCACAGGAGGCTACCTATCATTGTACAGATGATCGTACCCTGTCTGCACTTGCCGTATACCGCAGAGGAAACGGAAGATGCGGAGAGGAATCTGTATTTACCGTTAATGCATTGAGAAGTGTTGGTGTACCTGCCCGTCAGGTATATGCACCAAAGTGGTCTCATTGTGATGACAATCATGCCTGGGTGGAAATCTGGTGTGATGGAAGCTGGTATTTTCTGGGAGCCTGTGAGCCGGAGGAGATCCTGAATAAGGGATGGTTTACCAACGCTTCCTCAAGGGCTATGATGGTCCATTCAAGAGTTTTTGATACCAGGATCCCGGAGGGAGAAGTGATCGGCAAAGATGGTATGGTGACTATGCTCAACGAGCTGAAACGATATGCACTGACAAAAGAGATCACTGTGTCCGTAAAGGATTCACATGGAAAACCGGCAGAAGGTGCAGAAGTTTCTTTTGAGGTGCTGAATTATTCGGAATATGCCCCGATCGCAGAACTGAAAACCGACAGTCTGGGAAAAGTCAGCCTGACAACAGGGCTTGGAAGTATTCATATTTCTGCAAGGATGTATGCAGATGGAGAATGGCTGCATGCAGAAAACAGCATGGATACAAAAACAGAGGATTGTTGTGAGATCTGTCTGATGCCCGTAGGAAAGGAAAAGGGTATTTTTTATGAGGAGTGGACGGAAATCGATATGATCGCACCTCATGATGCACCTGTAAATAAAGATATGCCAACACCGGAGCAGAAGGAAAGAGGCAGCAGACGTCTGGCAGAGGCAAACGCTTACAGGGAACAGAAGGTAAGAAACCTGAGCAATCCGGAGTGTCGGAAATTCCTGGAAAAAGAAACCGGAGATTCTTCAATGAGAAAAAAACTCCTTGAAGTCCTCACAGAGAAAGACAGAACAGACTGTATCAGCCAGGTTCTGGAGGAGCATCTGAAATTTGCATTGCCGTATGAAAAAAACATGGATGCAGATATTTTTGTACCATATGTACTGAACCCGAGAGTTGACGATGAAGTTTTGCAGAAATACAGAAAAGCGATCCTTGAGCAGCTGTCGGAAGAAGAGAAAAATATGCTGCAAAAGGATCCGGCAAAGATTCGGAAATGGATTGAGGATAAGATCATTTCCAGCCCGGAGAAAGAACGCAGCAGTGTGATCACCACGCCGTCCGGATGTCTGAAAACGGGAACAGGAAGCATTCTGTCAAAGAAGATCCTTTTTGTGGCAATGGCGAGAACGCTGGGAATTCCGGCACGCCTGAACCCTCATGACCGTTCCATGGAGTATATGAAAAACGGAAAATTCATCCCGGTATCTGCGGAAACGGAGAAAAACGCATCGATTCTTCTGAAGGCAAGTGAGGATATACAGTGGAAATATTTCCAGAACTGGAGCATTGCAAAACTGGAAGCCGGAAAATATATCACACGGAAGCTGGAAGCCGAAAATTTCAGAGATCAGATGATGAAGCTGCCGCTGGAAGCGGGAAATTACAGGATCCTTACCTCAAATAGACTGCCAAATGGAAATATATTTGCAGCGGAATATTGTTTTGAGGTTCAGATCGGAGAAATGAAGAGGGTGGAGCTGGCATTTCGGAATGCAAACCTGGAAGACATGCTGGAGAATATTTCTATACCGGAATTTACTCTCAGAAAAGAGGATGGAAGCACCGTGAAGGCGTCAGAACTGACGGCAGATGGGAAGCATATCCTGGCGTTTCTGGAAGAGGAGAAAGAACCGACGGAGCATATCTTAAATGAGATGATGGAGCAGGAAGAAGCTTTTTCCCGATATGCGAATAGGATCATTTTTGTAGTAAAAAGCAAAAAAGCGCTGGAGACCCCTACCCTTTCAAGAGCACTGGGTAAGCTTGGAAATGTTCAGATCTTATATGATGATTTTTCAGAGATCATCAATACACTGGGAAGAAGAATGTACGTAGATCCGGATAAGCTTCCGCTGATCATTGTGACAAACGGAAGTCTGAATGGGATCTATGCAACCAGCGGATACAATGTGGGAACCGGAGATATGCTGCTGAGACTGCTGTGACAGATATAACGGATATATACAGAAGGAACACAGGCCGTATCATCGACTGTGTCGGTGACGGTCTGTGCCCCCTGTAAAAGCTGTGAAATTATTGCAGTGGTTCAGATGCTCAGAATATGCGGGCAGATCGGAATGAAAATGCCTGTTGTGCTTCCCGAAATTGCCGTAATAAAAGTTGCTTTGCATTACTTAGCATCAGAAAAGAGATCACGCACGGAATCCCGGTAGATACATTCTGGCTTCAGGCGTATCGTCCTTGGAAAATCACTGTAGTCTCCGTTCATTCTGCGAAGCAGCAGATCACAGGCCTGCTCTGCCAGACCGGTCAGCGGCTGACGGACAGCGGTCAGCTGAGGAGAAAGCAGCATGGACAGTTCAAAATCATCAAAGGAGACAACAGACAGGTCTTCCGGGATCCGGATGCCAAGGCTGTAGATCGCTTCATAAATACCGAGGCATAGTGTATAGTTCGCAGAAAATACGGCAGTCGGACGTTCCGGAAGATTCCATAATTTCTGCATTGCCTGATATCCAAAGTCGTTTGCGTAATTTTCAGCGATGATATAATCGGGGTTAACAGGAATATCGTAGTCTTCCAGTGCCCGGAGATAGCCTTTTTTTCGTTCGCATGCGGTATAGGATGCAGGAGAACCGGTGACAAGGGCGATCTTCTGATGCCCCATTTTTATCAGATGCTCCACGATCTCATAGGCTCCGGAGGTACAGCTGGTCTGTACACAGTCTGTACGGTGGAAATGGCTGTGTTCTTCCAGCTCCACAACAGGGATTTTGGCGTGTTCCACAGCAGAACAGATGTCCTGGTTCAGACTGAAAGAGGTAATGATAAGGCCGTCGATCCCAGAACGGAGCATGTGAGGGACGAATTTATTGACATGATCCTTATATTTGTCGCCGCTCATAAATGTGAGAGAATAACCGTGAGCGCGCATGGTGTTTTCTATTTTGCTCAGAAGAAAAGCATTATGCGGAGTATTGGGAGGACCGGATACCAGACCGATACGGTAAGTCTTGGAGGAACGAAGTCCCCGGGCCGTATTTCGTGGAACGTAATTCAGTTTCCGGATCGCTTCGTCGATCTGCTTTTTGTTTTGCGGCCGTACAGTTCCGCCGTTGATATATTTTGAAATGGTGGCCAGTGCCAGACCGGTTTCTCTGGCAATGTCCTTGATGGTTGCACTCATAAATCAATCCTTTCCGGATGCTGTACTGTTGTGTTCGGACAGGTCTTTTACAGAGCGCCGCGGGTGGAATACAACATCCAGCATGTCTATTTTTGGAAAATCCGTATAGTCTCCATGGATCCTTTTTAAAAGTAATTCCACAGCATGTTTCCCCATGCTTGTCAGATCCTGTGAGACGCAGGTCATAGTCGCGCTCATGGTCTTGAAAAGCGGATCATCATCAAAGCACACAAAGGAAATATCCTGAGGAACGGAAATCCGTGCCTGGCTGGCAGCGCTTAAACCACCCATTGCGGAGAGATAGCAGTCAAAAAAAACAGCAGTAGGGGGATCGGAAGAATCAATAAGCTTCTGGAAATGCAGGTTGCTTTGGGTGATCGTTTCTGCAGTGGAACCAAAGGAAACAGGGGGGAAAGAATCCTGCTGCTTCAGAAGGTCAATGCCATTTTTCTGATATACATCCACAAAGCCCTGGATCCGCTGCTCGATGGTGTAGGCGTCCAGATACTGTTCCATGATCCAGACCTTTGTGTGGCCTTTTTCCAAAAGGTGCTCTGCCAGCAGTGCACCGCCTTTGTAATTATCAGAAATGACACAGTCTACAGGAAAATGTCTCATGGAAGCAGGAATCTGATCGAGCAGTACAACCGGTATGCCAGCATTCTGTAAAAGCTGGTACAGGTCATCATGCCAGCAGGATGGGAGCATGATAACTCCGTCAAAGTGCTGGGAGATAATATCCTGTATCGTATCGATCTCCTTCTGATGTTCAAAAAAGAAGGAACAGACAATAACTGTATAGCCATGATCTGTGAAATGCTTGATAATGGAGTTGACAAGCTCGCCCCAGAAATAATTACCAAGATCTGAGATCAGGATACCGATGGTATGTGTGTTTTTGGCACGGAGAAGCTGGGCATTCCGGTTTGGGGTATATCCAAGCTCCTGAATTGCCTTTTCTATAAGGATACGATTTTCTTCCCGTATTTTTTTGTGGTTTATATATTTGGAGATCGTTGCGGTGGACAGGCCTGTCGCACGGGCGATATCATTGATTGTAACGTTCATGTAAAGCCTCCGGTTCTGATGCATTTACAGATAATATAGTATTTTCATATTATATCATGAAAAAGAAAATGCCTCAACACACAAGGCATTTTTTACACATAAAGTATCAGAAAAAACGAGTGTATTGTACATAAAATTGATAAAAATGAAACGTTTAACAAAACCTGATACGAAAAAATACACAAAAACAAGACGGAATAATTGTAAAAAATAGGAAAAATGATTTTTGCCCTATGATTTTACTTGAAAAGCTGCTTCGGATGCGGTAAGATAGTCTTAACAAAAAACGAAACGTTTTACGTAACAAGAAAATCAGCTATACGAAACAAGGAGAAGGTTATGGCAGACACAAAGCAGCAGTGGTATAAAGATGCCAAATACGGATTATTCATCCATTGGGGACTTTATTCCATCCTTGCAGGAGAGTGGAAAGATCCGAAGACCGGCGAGGTCACCAAGACAGACCGTATCGCAGAGTGGATCGAGAACAATCTCAACATTGACAAGGAAGATTACAGAAAGCTGAAAGATGAGTTCCATCCGGACAAATTTGACGCGGACATGTTTGTGAAAAGAGCGAAAGAGCAGTGGGGTGTTAAATATATCGTTCTTACTTCCAAGCATCACGAGGGATTCGCAATGTACGATTCCAAAGTCAGTGATTTTAATGTAGTGAAGGCTGCAGGAAGAGATATCTTAAGAGAGCTTTCCGATGCTTGTAAGAAATATGACATGACAATGGGTATCTATTATTCACAGGCTCAGGACTGGGATGATGACAATGCCTATAAGAAGGATTACGAAGACAAGAACGAATGGAAGCCGGAATTCCGTACATACTTCGATGAGAAATGCAAGCCGCAGTTAAAAGAGCTTCTTGAGAATTACGATAACATTTCCCTGATCTGGTTTGATACTCCGATGGGAATGACCGCAGACGAAGCTCAGGAATTAAGAGACTGGGTTAAGGGTATTAAGCCTGACTGCATCATCAGCGGACGTATCGGACACCAGAAGGGCGATTACATGACCACCGGTGATAACTTTATCCCACGTCTTCCATACGACGGTGACTGGGAAGTACCGGCAACTGTAAATGATACATGGGGTTATAATAAATACGATACAAACTGGAAGAATCCGGATGATATCCTGAACCTTCTTCTCAAGATCGTCGGCAGAGGCGGAAATTACCTGCTGAACGTAGGACCAATGGCAGACGGAACTGTTCCGGAAGCTTGTGTCGAGGTTATGAATGAGGTTGGTAAATACGTGACTGAGAATGCGGAAGCAATTTACGGAACCAAGAATGTTGGTATCTATCCGTATGAGATCCCGAGCATTGAATTTACAAAGAGACCACATAAGCTTTACGTACATGTACTTGCACCGAGATATCGTGTTGAGTTACTGAACATCGGTAACCAGTTAAAGGGTGCATATGTGGTAAGCACAGGAGAAAAGCTTCCGTGCCGCGCATTAAAGTGCTGCGAAGGAAACTCGATGATAGAGGTAGAGCTTCCGGAGAAGCTTCAGGGGGCAAAGAACTACTGTGTATGCCTGGAGCTTGAGGAAGAAGAGCCGATCTTTGAGGCGATCATCGATTGATCAATTTATGAACATCAATGGGAAAACTATATAATAAAAAATCATATTAAGGGAGGATTTATTCATGAAGAAACGAATGAAAAAAGTTGCAACACTGTGTCTCGCCGGTGTAACAGCAATGTCAACAGTAGGCGTAACAGGAAGCGCCGTATTTGCAAAAGGTGACACAAACTACGATGTAGACAATATGGATTTTGAAAACGTTGAGCTTCGTGTAGCATTCAGATTTAACAACGGATCTGATACAGACGGACAGGCTAAATGGTATTACAAAGCACTTGAAGAGTTCAATAAAGAGAACGAAGGAAAGATCCATGTAACAGATGAGAGTATTTCTACAGAGTCTGATTACGAAGAGAAGCTTACAACAGATTTCGCTTCCGGTAATGTACCGAACGCATTCCTTCAGTATGGCGGAAGCCGTACAAGAGAGTATGTAGATGCAGGATATATACTGGATCTGACACCATACTTTGAACAGTATCCGGAATGGAAAGAGGGAGTTCAGGATTTTGCATGGGAGACAACACAGTTTGACGGCATTGAAGGAACCTATGGTATTCCGTGGTCCGCTTATCAGCTCTGTCTCTACTACAACAAAGATTACCTTGATCAGGTTGGCGTAGATGTTCCGGAGTCCTGGGATGATCTTGTTGATGCCTGCGCAAAATTAAAAGATGCAGGAATCCAGCCATTCAACTACTCTGACAAAGATAACTATCACTTCGAGCATCTGATGAGTGCTCTTGCTCTGAAAGCTTACGGAACAAGCATCGCAGATGATCTTGCAAGCGACAAAGAGGCTTACAACGGCGAGAAGATGGTTGCAATCTATCAGAAGATGAAAGATATGATTGATGCAGGATACTGGGGAGACGGAATCCTCAGCACAGACTTCAACACAGAGAGAAATATGTTCGAGGCAGGAAAAGCTGCATTCACAGTTGACGGAACATGGAACTGCGGTAACTTCCAGAATGACTCCGATACAACTCTCTTCGATGCTCAGAAGATCGGTGTTACAAGAATTCCTTATATCGACGAAGCAAACAAGACTGTAGAGATGGGCGGCGGTTCTGATACATACTACATCACTACATTAAACAAGAGCGATGAGGAAATCGCAGCAACTGTTAAATTCATCAAATACCTTACAAGTGTAGATTCCATCAACGAAATGTGCAAATCCAGCCCGACAACATATGCTGAGAAGGTTACGATTGATACAGGTAACTATCTGCTTGACGATGTAAATGCGATCATGGCTGAGAATACAGAGTCTAAACTTGAGATTCCTACATATGACAGCAACACAGCAGCTATGGATACAATCCGTAATTCTCTTCAGGCATTAGCGACAGGCGCAAGTGCACAGGAAGTTGGAGACGATATCGTTGACAAAATGTCTGCTTACGAATAAAGAGAATTTTGACTGAACGCATGATGTGTGGATAAGAGAAACAGGGGGAAGCATCATCTGCTTCCCCTTGTTTATTACGGAGGTATACATATGGCAGGTAAATCTGTACCAAAGGTAAAACAGAAGCTGGATAAAAAAGATCTTACGCTTTCTTTAGCGTTCCTTCTTCCGGCAATTTTAATAACTGTTATTTTTGTCATCTACCCTGTTTTTGATACCGTAGGCTTATCATTCCGTAAATGGAACGGTATGTTTGGTGCGGCAAAGCAATGGGTAGGACTTGAGAACTATCAGAAGATTTTTTCAGATAAGCTGTTCTGGAATGCAATGCTCAACAGTGTGTACTTTATGATCGGTGGTTTCGTTATCCTGATGCCGCTTTCATTTGGTCTCGCAATGCTGGTAACTGCAAAGATCAAGGGAACCGGATTCTTCAGAACCTGCTACTTCCTTCCGAATATGTTAGGAACAACAGCAGTAGCCCTGATGTGGACATTTATGTTAAATCCGAACTTTGGTATCTTTAATACCATTGAAAATATTTTCGGCCTTCATGGTACGATCCCTGATGTGCTGACGATAAAGACTGTAAACGTCTGGATCGTTGTTCTGGTAAACGAATGGATGTATGCCGGATATAACATGCTGATCTTTGCAGCTGGTCTGGTGGCGATCCCTGATGAGTTAAATGAGGCTGCAGCGCTGGATGGTGCTACAGGATGGCAGAGGATCCGCTATATCATCCTTCCTCTGATGAAAAACTCCTTCAAGGTATTCTCTATTTTGTGTATTACAGGATGTCTGAAAGTATTCGATATCATCTGGGCAATGACAAGAGGAGGCCCGAACGATATCAGCTCCACACCTTCAATCATGCTTTATACACAGGGATTCTCCTATAAGCTGTTCGGACGAAGCAGTGCATACGGCGTTATTCTGTTAGTGCTGGGTGTTGTGCTGAGTCTTGTGACCAATCATTTGTTCCGTGAAGATAAAGATCTTGCAATGTAGGCGGAAGGAGAAGAGACGATATGGAAAAAACAGCTAATAAACAGAAAATGCATGGAGGAAAGATAGCGCTGTACATTATCGCGATCCTGTGGACAGTTGTTACACTGTTTCCGGTAGTAGTGACCGTAATGGCTTCCTTCAAAACAAACTCAGAGATTTACCTGAACCTGTTAAGCTTCCCTAAGAAGATTATGTTCCAGAACTATATCAGCGCAAACAAAACAGCGGATGCATTGAATACCATCAAGAACTCCCTGGTTGTAGCGACTCTGACAACTGTATTTAATACTGTAGTCGGAATGATGGCAGCATACATCTTATCAAGAAAAGATTACAAATTCCTGAAATGGGTATATGTATTCTTCATGATCGGAGTAATGGTTCCGGTTCACTGTACACTGATCCCGATCAACAACATTGCAACAGCATTAAATGCAAAGAACAACCTGTTCTTCCTGATCCTGATCTATGTTGCGTTTGGTATGTCCCAGGCGATATTCCTTTATACAGGATTCATGGATGGAATCTCCAGGAACCTGGATGAGGCGGCGATCATTGATGGATGTAACAACTGGCAGCTGCTGTGGAAGATCCTTTTCCCTGTTTGCAAGCCGATCATCGCAACAGAGGCGATCTTCGTATTCATCTATGGATACAGTGAACTTGTATTCTCCATGATCCTGATGACAGATACCAAATATTTCACAGTTTCACGTGCGATGCTGAACTTCTCTTCTGCACATACACAGGAGATCGGAAGTCAGTTTGCATATGTAGTAATGTCCGTAATTCCGATGCTTATCATTTACATCGTGTTCCATAAACAGATTGAAAAAGGTATGCTTTCCGGAGCTATCAAAGGCTGATGCTTTTAATCTAAACAGGAGGAAAAAATCATGTATCAGTTTGACAGAAAAGAATATGAAAAACGTATGGAGTGGTACCAGGATGCCCGTTTTGGAATGTTTATCCACTGGGGATTATATTCTATCCCTGCAAGAGGCGAGTGGGTACGAAGCGTAGAGGAAATACCTGAGGAAGAATATCTTCCGTTTATGAAAGAATTTGATGCAAGGGACTACAATCCGAAGCAGTGGGCAAAAGAGGCCAAGGCTGCAGGTATGAAATATGTAGTCCTGACAGCGAAGCATCACGACGGCTTCTGCTTATTTGACAGTAAATATACAGATTACAAGGTAACAAACACACCGGCAGGAAGAGACCTGATCAAGGAGTATGTAGAGGCGCTTCGTGAGGAAGGCCTTAAGGTTGGAATCTATTTCACACTGCTTGACTGGCATCATCCGGATTATCCGCATTACGGAGACCGTATCCATCCGATGAGAAACCACAAAGAGTGCGGAAATGAGAACCGTGATTTCTCACGTTATACAGAATATCTGTATAATCAGGTAGAAGAGATCTGTACAAACTACGGACAGATCGATATCATCTGGTTTGATTTCTCCTACGACGATATGAGAGGGGAAAAATGGGGCGCAACCAAGCTGATCAACATGGTGCGCAGCTTACAGCCGCAGGTTATCATCGATAACCGCCTGGAAGCCAGCGGAGAGGGAAGAGGATCCCTGTATGAGTGTGATCCGACACCGTACCATGGCGATTTCGTAAGCCCTGAGCAGATCATCCCGCCGGAAGGAATCTGCGATAAGGAAGGCAACCCGATGGTCTGGGAAGCATGCTTCACCATGAACAACAACTGGGGATACTGTGCAAACGATCATTATTACAAACCGGCTTCCATGCTGATCAAGAAGCTGGTAGAGTGTGTTTCCAAGGGTGGAAATATGATCCTGAACGTAGGACCGGATGCCAAAGGTAAATTCCCGAAGGAATCTTCTGCGATCCTGGCTGAGATCGGTCGCTGGATGGATAAGAATCATGACAGTATCTACGGCTGTGTACCGGCTGAAAACATTCCGAAGCCGGATTACGGACGTATCACCAGAAACGGAAACAAATACTATGTGCATATTTATGAGAATACACTGGGACCACTTCCGCTTCTGGGATTTGATAAGGATAAGATCGTGAAGGTGCGTGCACTGGATGACGGACATGAGGTGCCAATCTCCAACGCATGGATGCACAGCGATTACCCGGATATCGCATTCGTTGATCTGGGACCTGACCCGGTACTTCCGGACCCGGTAGACTATGTTCTCGAAGTAGAGATGGCTGAGTAAAAAAACGAATCAATAATAAAAAAGAACGACAGGAAAAGCAGGAGTTATGTGAATCTCAGTTATCCGGTTGTTCTTTTTTACCATAAGGAGAAGGGAAAAGATTATGATCATTTATACAGGAAAAGATTACTATGACGTAAGTAGAAAAGCGGCAAACATCATGTCTGCACAGATCATCATGAAGCCAAACGCTGTTCTCGGACTTGCTACAGGCTCCACACCGGTGGGAATGTACAAGCAGCTGATCGAGTGGTACAAAAAAGGAGATCTGGACTTTTCGCAGATCACATCCGTAAATCTTGATGAATACAAAGGACTTTCCGGAGACAACGATCAGAGTTATCGTTATTTTATGAACACAAATCTGTTTGACCATGTAAATATCGATAAGGCAAGAACCTATGTGCCAAACGGACTGGAAGAGGACAGTGAGAAAGCCTGTGCGGATTACAATGAGATCATCCGCAGCGTGGGTGGTATCGATATGCAGCTGCTTGGAATCGGCGGAAATGGCCACATCGGCTTCAACGAGCCGGGTGCAGCATTTGAGAAGGAGACTCACTGCGTAGACCTTACGGAGAGCACCATCAAGGCAAATGCAAGATTCTTTGAGACTATGGATGATGTGCCGAAGCAGGCATATACCATGGGTATCAAAAACATCATGACTGCAAAGAAAATCCTTCTGGTCGCTACCGGAGAGGCAAAGGCAGATGCCCTTTACAAATCTCTCTACGGACCGATCACGCCCAACGTGCCGGCATCTATCCTGCAGCTTCACCCGGATGTGACGGTAGTGGCCGATGAAGGCGCTTTAAAGCTGATCCGTGAGAAGGGACTGCTGTAAGATAAATATCTGCCTGATCAAAAGAAAAAGCTTCGATCCAATTCTCATTGTGAGAAAGGACCGGAGCTTTTTTTGATACTTTCCGGACGTATTTTGAGAACGGCTGGAAACATGCAGATGAAGGAATCAGCAGCCCCAAAATACCATTATGGCAATATGCACAAAACTTGTCGAACCATGGTGGATAAGTGAAAAACTTTCCAAAAAGTTTTCCACATGACAAAAATCCGCAAATCCGCCAATAATCAAGTTATGCACAAATTTATCCACATTATCCACAAGGATAACCATGTGGATGACCTGATTTACATAAATAAATTTAAACATATGTTTTGTGTAAAATGATAAAATTGTAAAAAATGGGAAAAAAGTTTTTAAAACTATTGACATTTTTAAATTCTAAATATCATAAAATTTATTGCAAAAAAGACATAATATAAAAGAATAAAAACAAATAATCAGATAATAATAAATGAATTCTTGAAAAACTAATCTATTTAAAAGAGGGACTATCGGATGTATGGAAATGAGGATAAAAAAGAACAGTGCCCAGTTAAAACGATCACTGCAAGGTGTTGAAAAGTCATTTTCAGGTGTGGATAAATGTGGATAACCAAAAAATCCTCCGCAGAACCGGAAAGATCTGCGGAGGATTTTTTTAACTATTTTGTTTCATACGTTTGATCACCTTCAGACGAGTAAACTCTTCACGCTCTTTTTCTTCCAGAGCATTGGTGATATCTCTGGTGAGAGTTTCGTATCTGGGGATGGTGATGTTTTTCAGCGCATTGGCACGCTTCTGGGTTTTTTTGATGTTGGTGGCAAGACGGATGGCGGCGTTTTCGATCATGGAGAGCTGGATGGACAGCTCCTTTACACGCTCGAAGGCTGCCTTGGCCTCGTCCAGGGACAGCTTGGTGCTGTAGTAGGCGTAGGTCGGCGTGTTGCCTGCTTTTTTGTCATATTCCACAAGAGGGATCTCGGTTCCCATGACACTCCTGGTTTTGATCCGGATGGAATCTTCCACAGGAACGGTATGAGAGATCTGGTCTACGAAAGCGATTCCAATTTCCATATTTGCCTTCTGAAGAGCCGCATAAGCGGTACGGAAGGTCTCATCGATCTGGGACTGGATATCCTTTGCCTGATCGATCAGCTCCATCATTTCACGGATCAGGATATTACGCTTTTTGTCCATAAGCTCATAGCCCTGTTTGGAAAGAGCCAGAGAGTTTTTTGCAAGTATGAGATTTCCCTTGGTGGGAAAGGTATTCGGATCCATAAAATCACCTCACTAACGGACGGTTTCTCTGTAATACTGATCCAGAACTTTGGTATCGATACGGTCGAGCTCTTCTCTTGGAAGAAGGCCAAGAAGCTCCCAGCCCTTATCCAGAGTTTCGATGATGCTTCGATTCTCTGTTTCTGACTGTCCTACAAATTCTGCCTCGAAGGCTTTTCCGAATACAAGGTACTGCTTATCCAGCGGAGAAAGCTCATCCTCACCGATAACGGATGCCAGAGCTCTTGCATCGCCTACCTTTGCGTAGCAGGAGAAGAGCTGGTTGGCAACATCCTGATGATCAGCACGTGTGAAGCCTTCACCGATACCGTCCTTCATCAGACGGGACAGGGATGGCAGAACATTGATCGGCGGATAGATCGCCTGACCGTGAAGCTGGCGGTCCAGTACGATCTGGCCTTCTGTGATATATCCGGTAAGGTCGGGGATCGGGTGTGTGATGTCGTCGTTTGGCATGGTCAGGATTGGGATCTGGGTTACAGAACCGGTGCCGCCACGGACGATTCCCGCACGCTCGTAAAGGGTTGCAAGCTCACTGTACAGATATCCGGGATAACCCTTTCGGGAAGGGATCTCACCCTTGGAGGAGGAAACCTCTCGCATGGCCTCACAGAAGGAGGTGATATCAGTCAGGATTACCAGGATATGCATGCCTTTTTCAAAAGCAAGATACTCAGCGGCAGTGAGGGCGATCTTCGGTGTCAGAAGACGCTCTACAACCGGATCGTTTGCAAGGTTCAAAAACATCACAACGTGGTCGGACGCACCGCTTTCTTCGAAGGTCCTGCGGAAGAATTCCGCTACGTCGTATTTCACACCCATTGCTGCAAAAACAATGGCGAATTTTTCATCGGAGTCTGCTCCCAGGGAAGCCTGCTGAACGATCTGTGCAGCCAGCTTATCATGTGGAAGACCGTTACCGGAAAAGATCGGAAGCTTCTGGCCGCGGATCAGTGTGGTCAGTCCGTCAATAGCGGAGATACCGGTGTTGATATAGTTTCGTGGATATTCACGGGTTACCGGATTCAGCGGAAGCCCGTTAATGTTCAGGCTGACCTCCGGTGTGATCTCGCCAAGCCCGTCAATGGGCTGGCCGATACCGTTAAAGGTACGTCCCAGGATCTCAGGAGAAAGCCCGATCTCCATAGGATGTCCGGTAAGACGTGTGTGTGTATTGCCGAGGGACATATTGTCAGTTCCCTCAAAAACCTGGATAACGGCCTTGTCCTCATAGATTTCCACGATACGGCCGATCTTCTGGGTGCCGTCCTCCATGTGGAATTCCACGATCTCCTCGTAAGATGCGTTTTTTACACCCTCAAGGACAACAAGAGGGCCGTTTATTTCACTCAGGCCAAGATATTCGATTGCCATAAACTGATCCCTCCTTTAACCGTTTCTTTCCAGTACATTGTCGTAGAAGCGGTCGATATCTTTATGATATTCATCAAAACGCTCCAGCTCTTTGTTTGGAACTTCGTATTTGATGGCGATGATACGTTCAAAGATCTTATCCTCTTTCAGTACGGAAACCGGCATGCCACGGTTTACAAGAGCACGGCATTTCTCGTAGAGATAGAGGATGGTTTCCATCATCAGGAACTGTTTTTCCATAGGAACACTGGTGTCTTCCTGGTGGAAAGCGTTCTGCTGCAGGAAACCCAGACGGATGACTCTGGCGATCTCCAGCGTCAGTTTCTGGTCATCCGGAAGAACGTCGCTTCCGATCAGTTTGACGATTTCCATAAGAGAACTTTCCTGATTGAGGATTGCCATGATCTGGTTTCTGTCGTAGACGAATTTCGGGGAAACATGCTCTCTGTACCAGGGAGTCAGGTCCTCCAGATATTCGCTATAACTGGTCAGCCACTGGATAGCAGGGAAATGGCGGGCATAGGCAAGGGCCTTGTCCAGTCCCCAGAAGCAGCGGACAAATCGTTTCGTATTCTGTGTAACAGGCTCGGAGAAATCACCACCCTGAGGGGAAACTGCACCGATAATGGATACGGAACCCTCTGTTCCGTTCAGGTTCTGCATCATTCCCGCGCGCTCATAGAAGGCGGAAAGCTTACTTGCCAGATATGCAGGGAAGCCTTCCTCTGCAGGCATCTCCTCCAGACGTCCGGAAAGCTCACGGAGAGCCTCGGCCCATCGGGATGTGGAGTCTGCCATGATTGCTACATCATAACCCATATCACGGTAATATTCCGCAAGTGTAACACCTGTGTAGATGGAAGCCTCACGGGCTGCAACCGGCATGTTGGAGGTGTTGGCGATCAGTGTGGTACGGTCCATCATCAGGTTTCCGGATTTCGGGTCGATCAGTTTGCTGAAGTCCTCGAGAACCTGTGTCATCTCGTTTCCACGCTCGCCGCAGCCGATATAGATGATGATATCTGCGTCAGACCACTTGGCGATCTGGTGCTGTGTCATGGTTTTTCCTGTTCCGAATCCACCGGGAACTGCGGCAGTGCCTCCCTTGGCAATAGGGAAAAGGGTATCCAGGATTCGCTGACCGGTAAGGAGTGGAACGCTGGCCGGGAAACGCTTGTAGGTCGGTCGTGGAACACGGATCGGCCATTTCTGGGCAAGTGCCAGTTCTTTTTCAGTTCCGTCATCAAGGCGGATGGTAACAATGGGCTCCAGAACGGTATAGGCACCGTCAGGAGCTGCATGGATAACGGTTCCGTGTGTGATCGTGGGCGGAACCATGGATTTGTGAAGGATGGAGGCGGTTTCCTGTGTCTCGGCAATAACCGTGCCTGCACCGATGACGTCACCTTCCTTTACGGTAATGTGGGTTTCCCATTTTTTTTCTGTGTCAAGAGAGTCAACGCTGACACCACGGGAAATATATTTTCCAGAGGCCTGGGCAATCTCTGCCAGAGGTCTCTGGATACCATCAAAAATATTGTGGATGATTCCCGGACCAAGGAGAACGGAAATAGCGTCTCCTGTTCCGATAACAGTTTCTCCGGGTTTCAGCCCTGTAGTTTCCTCAAAAACCTGTATGGTCGTCATATGTTTCTTAAGACCGATGACTTCTCCAACCAGTTTTTCGGGGCCTACATAGACCATCTCGGAGATCTTGAAGCCGGTGTCGCCCTTGAGGTAGATAACAGGACCGTTAACACCGTAGATAATACCTGTTTTACTCATGTGCTGGACCTCCGTCAAATTTGAATTCTCTGTAAGCTGCCTGATAGCCTTCCTCAAAGGAATTGTCGATGAGGATATTTTTTTCAGGGATTATCGCCTTGATCCCGCCGATAAAGGATTCATCGGAAACCTTCAGCGGGAAACCGGTCTTTACAGTGAGAGACTTCAGACGGGGTTCATCTTCTTTTGAAAGATAGATCTGGATCTCATCGTGTTCCGCGAAGCAGACAGCTTCCTCGATCTTTGTACAAAGATATTCTTCATAGCGGGGAGATTCCATGAATTTCAGGATCTGTACCCGGACATCTGCAAAAAGTTTTTCTTTTAAGCGGCTCTGTCTGGCAGTCCAGTTTCGCCGGATGTGAAGCTGCTCTGCGGAAAGTGCCTTGTTGATCTCACGCTTTGCGTTTGCGATCTCGGCTTTGCGGGAACTGGCAGCATTTCCCAGAGACATTTTTTTATGTTCCTCCAGTGCGGCATCCAGGGCTTCCTTGTGTTCCCGGACATCTTTTTCCGCCTGACGGCGTGCTTCGTCCACGGAGGTGTCATAGAAGTGTGTAAGCTTCTCTTCAATTGTCATAATATCACCTGCCTATAATTTTAATCCGATGGCCTCATTTACATAAGATGTAATGAAATCAGGTCTGCGGCCGGTACCATGTCTGTCAGGAATTTCAATGATGAGAGGTGTTTTGTGATGAAGCTTGACATCATCAATGATCTCAGGAAACTCCCGGCCGAATTTTTCGGTCAGGAGTATGATTCCAATCTCTTTGTCTGCGATGGTGCGCTCCAGAGCTTCCTTCAGCTCGTCGTGCTTATGAACGATCACACCCTCTACACCGGCCAGTCTCATTCCTGTCAGAGTATCAATATTGTCACTGATCAGATACATTTTCATATCAAAGTTTACCCAGGATCATGAAGGAGATGATCAGTCCATAAAGAGCAACACCTTCGGCAAGACCTACGAAGATAAGAGATTTACCAAGGATGCTCTGATCCTCACTGATCGCTCCAAGTGCTGCGCTTGCCGCACTGGCAACGGCAATACCACCACCGATACAGGAAAGTCCGGTAACAAGTGCTGCTGCGATGTAACCCATACCTGTTGCAAGGCCTGCGTCAGCGCCTGTAGCAGCCTGTACGGAAGCTCCGCCTGCAAATGTTACTGCAATGGCAACAAGCATGATCCCGAAGAAGAAAAAGGCGTTGACACCAAGAGCTGTTTTGTAGCGGCCGCGGCTTTTTTCGCCGAGAAGATAATAACCAAATGGAAGAATGATGCTGAGTACAAGTGCAACTGCGATTGTGATCTGTGTAATGACTGTCATGATGATGACCTCCTTAATATTCGTTTAATTGAATGCCCGGATCAGAATGCGTTCCGACTCTGGCATTTTATTTGTTTTTTGAGCAGAACGGCTCGAATTTCCGTCCGCTGCCCTTGTAAAAACGGCTGAACATTTCGTAATATTCCAGACGGAGTACCTGGATACCTACGATCAGGCCCTCCATAGCGCATACGAACAGGTTTCCGAGAATGATGACGATCCAGTTCGGACTGCCGTTCTCCGCGCCTGCAAGCATAAGTACAACCTCCATCATAGCTGCGTGGCTGACTGCAAAAGCACCGATACGCACGAAGGAGAGTGTATTGGAAAAGTAGCTCAGGATAACCTCGAACAGTTCAAAGATACCCTGTACGATAAACATGCCTTTTTCTTTTGGCATAACCTCGGCCTTTTTTTCTACCAGGTTTGTAAGAGGCTCCTTGAAGAAAATAAGAAGCAGCGGTAAACCAAACATAATGGCAAGGACTGCACCACCCGGAACTGCATGCCCGGATACAAAGAGTCCGATGCAGAGAACTGCGGAGCCATAAAATACAAGTCCTGCCACAGCGTTGGTGTCAAACCAGGTTTTTTCAACATCATGCGTCTTAAAGGAATTGATGATGTTGAAAACCATACACAGGAGGATGATTCCCATGCCGAAGCCGATGGCAACGATAAATACGGTATTCAGTTTTCCGATAAAAGGTATGGTCGTCATACTGTCCACAGGCCGCAGCCACAGAGCAGGTATGACATCCTCAAATCCAAAGATACTTCCGAACATCAGACCGAAAAATGTGGAAAAGACTCCGGCGCAGCTGATGATTCCGGCAAGATCGATATGCTTCAGCTTGTACAGGAGCAATCCTCCGATAAAGAGCAGGAGTCCCTGTCCTGCATCACCGAACATGGCTCCGAAAATAAAGGAGTAGGTGATGGCAACAAACCAGGTAGGGTCCATCTCGCCATAGGCGGGAAGTCCGTACATTTTTACATACATTTCAAAGGGCTTGAAAAGTTTCGGGTTTTTCAGCTTGGTCGGCGGCTGATGGTTCTGGTCGTGCTCCGGCGTATTGGTATCTTCTCCGTCTACCAGGCAGAAGATTTTTTCGTCGGATGAGATATCGGCTTGAAAAGCTCTGGTGTCGGCTTCTGTCATCCATCCGCAGAGAATATAGAAATTTTCATGCTTTCCGGTGCAGGCTGCCGCTTTCCGGACATCGAAATTTCTGGAAAACTGAAGAAGTGTGTTTCTGGCGGTAACGATGGTTTCTGCCTGATCCGCAAGAAATCTCTGGTATTTCTGTTTCTGTGCTTCCAGATGCTTCAGGGCATCCTCGTATTGTTTGCTTACGCTTGAAAATGCCTGCTGGGCAGTTCCGGTATAATTATCCGGCACAAAGATCTTTTCAAAGTGCATAGAAGAGTAGGCGGCATCAATTTTGTGCGCATCATGCTTCGGTACGAAGTAAACGCCCCAGACGTATTGGTCATCTTCATCGCATTTAAGGAAGATCGTGTTCAGATTGTCGTAAATATATTTCTTGAATTTCTCATAATACTGTTTCTCGATACGTCCGAAATGAAAATGGATATACTTCAGATGAAGTATGGATGAAATATCATAATCAATATTTCGGAAGGGACGTATGATCCGCAGTGATTCTTCCAGAGAGGAACATTTTTCTTCCAGTTCGGACTGTTCCTTCTGGAGCTGATCCGCCTGGGAGCGGATCTCCTTTACTGTGGAAAGTGCTGTTTCAATACCCGGGCTTCTGTTGGAAGTGGACGGAGGAGTTTTCAGCTCCTCATAAATGGTATTGATGGAATTTAAGGCATCTCTGTAGGGGTTGACATCCAGGAAAGGCGTCAGACTTTCTACTGTGGTCAGCTCTGAGAGAGCGTTTTCCAGATGGATCTCGTACTTGCACAGGTAGGTGTTTACAACCCGGTCGATATCTGCCTTGGGACCGGTGATGCTCAGAAAATTCATTTTTTCAATCACGTTGCTACCTCCTGGTTATTAACCGTTGCGTATATAACGCAGGGATTGTTCTGGGTCCACGCCATAGCGCACGCATTCAAGGGCAATGGTCAGACGGTTGACTTCATGTTCTTTGTGATATAAATAGGAATAGATGACTGCTACGGAATAGGGATCCTTGCGTGCTTCCTGTTCCAGTATGCTGCGAAGAATATAGTTATAAAATTCTTCCAGACTGGCGACGGTCAGCTGTTCGTATTTCTTACCATAATAAGTTCCATTGAAGATACGACGGAACTCTTCTGGTGTAGGGGCCTCCACAAGGGTGGTGATCTCCTCTTTGCGGAGCTTGTAGTTCATGGGGACCAGCAATGCGTAAATAGCAGCCGGTTCCATCTGAAAGCAGCGTTTGGAGCGCTGGATGAACTGCAGGTTCAGCATATCGAATTTTTCACCGTAAGCCTTGGTGATCTGTTTCAGATCGTTACCTTTGAAAAGCTTCTTCCGCACATTCCAGATCTGTGAAAAATACGAAAGGTCAAGTGCCATGCCGAAGTCAAAAAGCGTGGCATTTCCACGTTCGTTGACCTGAGACAGCGGAATAAAAAAATCATTTCCCTTCAGTGCCGCAATGAATTCATCCATATTGGTGCAGGCGGTAAGCCTGTCAATGTCCAGCTTGGAATGATGTCTGAAAAAATCGCGGTAGGGAGAAATATCTACGGGATCGGTGTCCCGGTGGTCAAAGAGATTCGTCATGATTTCTTTCAGGACGCGGATCTCATAACGCTTCGAGTAAAGCGACAGGAACGTTCGCTGTTCCTGATTTGCAAAGTGGTAAAGCCTTGAAAAATTCAGGAAGATGGATTTCTTCAGGAGTTTTTCTATCTGTCCGCGGTGAAGATCATTTTCATCGAGACCGGACCAGATATTCTGATATTCGGGAGTCCGTTTCAGGTAGGCTGTTACCTGGGGGACATTGGGAAGCTGAACGATTTCTTCCAGCTGCTCATCTGTCACAAGCCTGCTCTGCATGGCGCGGATTTTGGTGGAGAGTCCGCTGTATGAGAGGACAGAGCCCATTGAATCACTTCCTTTCCCTTCAGGTTTCGGTGATGCCTGTTATTTTCTGAAACAGCTCGCTGCAAAGACTTTCGTGATGGGCTTCGTAATAGGCGTCCAGCCTGGAAAGCTGGTCTTCGGTTTCTGCACGAAGCTCATTGATCCGGGCGTCTTTCTCACGGGCCAGATCTTCACGGATCTTCCGGATCTCGTCGCTGGTTTCTTTTTCAAGTGAAGCGTCGAATTCCTTCGTCTGTTTTTCTGCTTCTTCCGAGAGAGCCTGTTTCTGTCGCACAGCGTCCTGCATGATGGCATTGGCTGTAGCTTCGATTTCCGAAAGCTTATTTAGGATTTGTTCCATAGCGCCCTCCTTATTTGTTTATAGTTTATAATTGATTTTTATATGATACACCTTTTTTATGGTAAAAACAACTAAAAAATTGTTAAATTTTTTGCAATTATTGAATAAATATGTTCAAAAAGAGACGAAAAAAAGAAATTTGTTTATTAGACGATGATTGAGTTTTGGGAAAAAATGAAAACCGCAAAGGGGCCGTAAAGCCACGGCCCCTCTGCACACCCCTCGGGCTTTTTTTAGGAGTTCTTGGTTGTGGCGGTGTGAGGTTGTTGACTTGTGTATGTATGCTGCGGTGTTGGATGTGTGAGGTTGAGCCGATGTATGTGGATGCGGATGGTGTTGGATGCGGACGGCGAGGCGCGTTGCTGTCGCCTGGTTGAGAGGGTTTGAGTGGATGCGGATGGTGTTGGAAGTGGACGGCGAGGCGCGTTGCTGTCGCCTGGTTGGTTGGGTTTGAGAGGATGCGGTGGTGTTGGGGTGGACGGCGAGGCGTTTTTGTTGTTGCTTGGTTGAGGATTTTTTTTATTTTTTGCTTGCGGCGGGGTGGGGGTTACATGTATAGTTGAGTATTGGAATGTTGTTTGATAAGAATCATTGAGACATTATTATGGAAAGATTATTGGAGGTTATTTATGAGATTACGAAATATTCCGGGTGCTAAGGATGCTATTTTGGATTGTGAGTGGGTAATTGATGAGCCGGAGAGGTTTAAAGGAAAGTGGAATGAGGTTTTTGGAGTGAAGAGACCGCTTTTTCTGGAAGTTGGTATGGGGAAGGGGCGTTTTCTGATGGATATGGCAAGACTTCATCCGGAGAGAAATTTTGTGGGAATTGAGATGTATGACAGTGTGCTTCTTCGGGCGCTGCAGAAGAGAGAGGAACTGGAAGCGGCAGGAGAGGAGTTTTCCAATCTTGTTTTTATCAGGGTGGATGCAAGATTGCTGCCGGAGATTTTTGAGAAGGATGAGGTTGATGGGATCTATCTGAATTTTTCGGATCCGTGGCCGAAGGCGCGTCATGCAAAGAGAAGACTTACGTCCAAGGAATTTCTGGCAAGATATGAGAAGATTTTGAAAAAAGAAGGAACTGTAGAGTTTAAGACAGATAACCGTGGTCTGTTTGAGTTTTCCCTGGAAGAGGTTAGGGATTCCGATTGGAATCTGGAGGTGTGTACCTTTGATCTTCATCATGATGAGGAGCTGGTGAAGGGAAATGTCATGACGGAATATGAGGAGAAGTTTTCTTCTATGGGAAATCCGATCTGTAAAATGGTGATCAGACAGAAATAGAGGGAATAAGATGCAGGAAGAAATTTTTGAAAAGTATCCTATACCAAAGGCATATTTTAAGCTGGCACTTCCGGTTGTGTTCAGTATGGTTATCTCACTTGTTTATAATATGGTGGATACGTATTTTATTGCAGGAACCGGCAATACGGATCTGGTGGCGGGGGTTGCCCTTGGATCGCCGATCTTTACGCTGATGATCGCGCTGGGAGATATTTTTGGACTTGGCGGCAGTTCTTTTATTTCCAGGCTTTTTGGAGAAAAAAGATACGAGGACGCAAAGCGGATCAGCGTATTCAGCTTTTATGGCGCGATCGTCAGCGGTGTTGCAGTTGCGGCTGTACTGATGATCTTCAGAAGTCTGGTATTGGGACTTCTGGGTGCAAGCGAGGCCACCTGGGAGTATGCGTCACAGTATTATACCTGTATTGCACTGGGTGCGCCGTTTATCATTGTTGCGCTGACACCGTCCAATCAGTTACGAACAGAAGGATTTGCGACGGCTTCGATGGTTGGTTCTGTACTTGGCGCAGTTGTAAACATTATTCTGGATCCGATCATGATCTTTGTACTGGGCTGGGGTGCGGCCGGCGCAGCTACAGCGACCGTGATCGGAAATGTTTGTACCGATATTTTCTTTGTATGGTTTCTTATTAAAAAGAGCAAAAATCTTTCTGTGGATCCCAGGGGATTTCACATTTCCAGGTCGGAGATCGGAGCGGTTTTTGCCATTGGTATTCCGGCTTCTATTACTAATCTGATGCAGAGCATCGGAATTGCGCTGACAAACCGAGCGTTGCTGGGATTTGGTGACGATAAGGTTGCAGCTATGGGAATCGTTATGAAAATTAATATGATCGCTGCGTTGGTCCTGGTTGGTTTTGCCTTTGGTGGACAGCCGCTGACCGGATACAATTACGGCGCGAGAAACCGCACAAGGTTGAAAGCAACTTTGAAGTTTGCATATCTTCTTGAGGGAGGAATGGCGCTTGTACTGATGGCGGTACTTGGATTTTTTGCCCCGCAGATGGTAAAGATCTTTATGAGCGATCCTTCCGTTGTGGAAAATGGCGCGCTGATGCTTCGGCTGCAGCTGGCGGGAATGTTGTGTATGGGAATCGTGCTGATCAGCACCTGTACGTTTCAGTCTGCAGGACAGGCTATGGGAGCTTTTCTGTTATCAGTGAGCAGACAGGGAGTGGTCTTTGCGGTTGTACTGATGATCGCTCTTAAGGTGGCAGGGTATCATGGCGTTCTGGCTTCTCAGGCAATCTCGGATTTCCTTACGGCAGTGCTGGCGGTGGTGCTGGTATGGCGCTGGTGGAAAAAAGTGGATTTCTAAGAGTCCGCTTTAAATACTTTGCGCAAATATCAGGAAACAGATCAGGATATTTTCATATAATAAAATATCCGTGATGTTGGAAAGGTATTTGCGCAAAGCAGGAGGCCATAAGCTTTGAAAAAAAGAAAATTCAGATCCTTGCAGCAGAATCTCCATACGGTAAGCCGCAGCATTAACAGCCAGGCTGCCCATATCAGAAATTCGTTGTCGGAAATGGAAAAAATGCTGGATAAAATTGCATCAAATGAAGATATAAAAAATAAAAAAGAAAAAAATAAAAAAAATTAAAAAAAGGTGTTGACTTTCTTCAAATCATAACGTATAATACAACATGTCTTGAGGAACGAACGAAACAAAAAACGAAAGACAAACAATTAAATAAGCGTCTTTAGCTCAGTTGGTAGAGCACCTGACTCTTAATCAGGGTGTCCAGGGTTCGAACCCCTGAAGACGCACTAAAGGCACTGTTTTTGCAGATATAGAGCTGCGGGGACGGTGTTTTTTTGTTGTGTTTATTCGGGTTTCAGGGGGGATAAGGATATCTGGGCGTGAAGTGATGCGGAGTAAATGGACCGAGATGAAAATGTCGATCATCAGATAGAATCAGAATGTCTAATATAGACACCATGATTATAGGTATAGATCCTTTTGAATAAAGAAAGGATGGTATACTATGGGAGTTTGTAAGAAGATAAAAAGGAGGGCCGGGTCTTGGAAGGGACCCGGCAGAGTATGAAAAGAAAAATAAGTAATGATCTATAAGATGAAAAAGCTTTGTGCTTTATTTGATTAATAATATACCGTCAAAATGTGATGGAACTGTGAGAAGCGTTTTAAAAATTTGTGAGGAAAGTCTAAATATCTTATAAAGTCTGATAAACTGTGAAGCAGTTATTCGGTGTAAAGCCGCGTAGCGAAGCGGATTGCGAATATCCGCTTGACTCGAATCAAGTAAGTCCCCTGCGGGGGGTGCGAAAAGCAATAGCAGTCGGTGGGGCTTGTAAGAATAGAAAATTCTGAAATTTGTACAAAAATAGTGAAAATAAATAAGACTTTTTTAAGCCGATACGGTATAATAAACCATAGCATAAAAATCCGGAGGGGAAATGAACGAGGATGGATGTGGTACACATGTTATATGAACAGGTGCGGAAATTTTTCTGAGGGGTATAAATGAATATATCTATATTTTATATTCAGCGGAAAATGTAATATCCGGAAAATGGTTCAATTCTGAGGTATTCAGATAAAAAGGGAGGAGATGGCTATGGAGAGAGTATTTGAGGCAATCAATGGAGTGTTCAGCTTTATCGGTCCACTGTCTGATTTTCTGTGGGAGTTCCCCACGAATTTTGACTGGTACAGCAGTATTCCGATTCTGGGGAATATATCATTTGCGATCATACTACTTCTTGGGTCCGGGATTTTTTTCAGTTTTAGGATCGGTTTTATGCAAGTGACTTACTTTAAAAAAGGAATCAGGACCATGACGGAGAAACGTGTTGTGGAAACAGGAATTTCGCCGCTTGCATCGTTTTTCCTGAGTTCAGCTATGCGTGTAGGACCGGGAAATATCCTGGGCGTAACAGGTGCTATTGCAGTGGGTGGACCGGGGGCCCTGTTCTGGATGTGGATATCTGCGTTTTTCGGGATGGCAGTTGCATACATGGAGGGTGTCCTTGCTCAGATTTTCAAGGAGAAGAAGGACGATGAGTTCGTAGGAGGTCTTCCTTTTTATGGGAGAAAGCTTCTTGGAAATAAGGTATGGATCGGTGTTTTTCTTTCGGTATTGTATATTCTGTATGCGCTTTGCTGTCTGCCGGCACAGGGCTTTAACGTTGTTTCATCAGTAGGACGCATGGCAGAGATCGTAACCGGAAAAACCATCCCAAGCGGATCAGCCTTCTATTATATAGTAGGTACGCTGATCGTAATCCTCACAGCAGCTATCGCATTTGGCGGAATCAAAAAAGTATCCAGATGGACAGATATGATGGTGCCGGTGATGGCAGTGCTCTATATGGTAGTAGTGTTACTTCTTATCATATTGAATTTTACCCGTATTCCGTATTTCTTCGGAAGTGTGTTTGCAGGAGCCTTTAAGCCGGATGCATTTTTTGGAGGTGTTTTTGGAACAGTTCTTGCACAGGGCGTAAAACGAGGTTTGATGTCCAATGAAGCTGGTCAGGGAACGATTACCATGTCAGCGGCAGCAGCTGACGCAAAGCATCCATGCGAGCAGGGCGTGATCGCTTCTCTGGGAGTTTTTCTTGATACCATCGTGATCTGTACACTTACCGGATTTGTGGTAGTTATGGCACATTGCTGGACGGGAGCAGATGCGGAAAGCTGGCAGGCTCTTGACAAACTTCCCAAATATACGGAGTCCATTGCTGTGCTGACTCCGGGAACTGCAATGAACGGGATCGTTACATTTCTTGTAACCTTATGTTTCTGCCTGTTTGCATTTACCTGTCTGCTTGGAATGATCAGCTTTTCGGAAATCGCAGCAAACCGTATCCGCAAGGATAAGATATGTATTAATTTTGTACGCTGTATTGGTCTTTTTGTTGCCGCATTTGGTATTCTCTGTAATATCGCAGGATTGGAGCTTGGAAATCTCTGGGCATTTTCTGATCTTGGAAATATTCTGATCGTATTTTTCAACGTACCGATCGTTTATGTCGGTGCGAAATATGTTTTCCGGGCGACCAGACATTATAAGAAGAATGATGGTACTCCGTTTACATCGGAGATAATTGGAAGAAATGACTGCGCTTACTGGGATGAGCAGGCAGAAAAAGCAGTGAAAAATTTTTCCGGAAAATAAAAAGTCCGGCGGGAGATAAAATTAGCATTGTAAAAGTGCATGTACTCATTTATAATGAGTAACAGATTCTAAAGATGTTATAAAAAACAGGAGGAAAGCCTTGAAAAGAGAATTAGTTATTGTCATTGATTTTGGCGGTCAGTACAATCAGCTGGTTGCAAGACGTGTCAGAGAATGCAATGTATATTGCGAAATTTATTCTTACAAGACAGATCTTGAGAAGATTAAAGCGATGAATCCTAAGGGAATCATCCTTACCGGCGGACCAAACAGCTGCTATGAGGCAGATTCACCGACTTACCAGAAAGAATTATTTGAGCTTGGTATTCCGGTACTTGGACTTTGCTATGGAGCACAGCTCATGATGCATGTCCTTGGCGGAAAAGTTGAGAAGGCAGATGTCAGCGAATACGGTAAGACAGAGCTTCTCATCGATAAGAAAGATTCCAGGATCTTCAAAAATGTATCCGACAAAACAATCTGCTGGATGAGCCATACAGACTATATTTCCCAGACTGCACCGGGATTTGAGATCGCTGCACATACTGCAGACTGTCCGGTAGCAACTGCACAGAATGAAGAGAAGAAACTGTATGCGATCCAGTTCCATCCGGAAGTACTGCACACAGTAGAAGGAAAGACAATGCTGTCCAACTTCGTGCTTGGTGTCTGCGAATGTGCCGGAGACTGGAAGATGGATGCCTTTGTTGAACACACGATCAAAGAGATCCGCGAGAAAGTCGGTGATGGAAAAGTTCTCCTTGCCCTGTCAGGTGGTGTAGATTCCTCCGTAGCAGCAGGACTTCTTTCCAGAGCGATCGGCAAGCAGCTTACCTGCGTATTTGTAGATCATGGTCTTCTTCGTAAGGATGAAGGTGATGAGGTTGAGGGTGTATTCGGACCGAATGGTCAGTTTGACCTGAACTTTATCCGCGTGAATGCACAGCAGAGATATTACGATAAGCTTGCTGGTGTTACAGAGCCTGAAGCGAAGCGTAAGATCATCGGTGAGGAATTTATCCGTATCTTCGAGGAGGAAGCCAAGAAGATCGGTGCTGTAGATTTCCTTGCACAGGGAACCATTTATCCGGACGTTGTAGAGAGCGGTCTCGGCGGAGAATCCGCAGTGATCAAATCCCATCACAACGTAGGAGGACTTCCGGATTTCGTTGATTTCAAAGAAATCATTGAGCCGCTTCGTGACCTGTTCAAAGATGAGGTCCGTAAAGCTGGCCTTGAGCTTGGAATTCCGGAAAGACTGGTATTCCGTCAGCCATTCCCGGGCCCGGGACTTGGAATCCGTATCATCGGTGAAGTCACCGAGGAAAAAGTACGCATCGTACAGGATGCAGACTACATCTACCGTGAAGAAGTCGACAATGCAGCCGCCGACTACAAAAAAGAACACGGAGAAGATCCGTCCTGGATGCCGAACCAGTACTTTGCAGCCCTTACAAATATGCGAAGCGTAGGTGTAATGGGAGACTTCAGAACATACGATTATGCAGTGGCGCTCCGCGCCGTTAAGACCATTGACTTCATGACTGCGGAGTCTGCTGAGATTCCTTATGCAGTACTTAATAAGGTGATGAACCGTATTATTAATGAAGTTAAGGGCGTAAACCGCGTATTCTATGATCTTACAAGTAAGCCGCCTGGAACGATTGAGTTTGAATAGTTGGAGCAGAGCTTCAAAGCCTTTATTTTCAAGGGTTTTGAGGCTCTTTCCTTTTAGAATTGCATTTTGATTGCATTTTTTTATTCAATGGCTCTGTGATAGATTGCTGTATGCTGATTGCTGGTGTAATCGGCAACACTGGTTGTTGCCGGAGTATAAGTGAGAACACCAGTTAATTTTTTGGCAACTTCCACGTTGGTGTTGGGATATAAATGTCCATAGGTTCCTAACGTAGTCTGTATCTTTTCATGCCCCAGACGTTCTTTAATCAATAAAGGATTTTCACCCATACTGATGAGCAGGGAAGCATGGGAATGTCTGAGTGCATGAATCTTGATACGGTGTACGCCTGCCAATCCAGCAAGTTTTTCTAATGCCCGTGGGAGGGTGTGCTTACTGGTGGGAATCCCATTGTAGCTTAGTACAAGGTCGCAGCCCTTTAAAACCTTTTGCTGTACTTCCTGCCATGCTTTCAATTCTTTGATGGTATCTGTGTCAATATAGATAGTGCGAATACTAGCTTGTGTCTTTGGCTCCACAAATTTGTATTCGTCCATTGTTTTATAGTACAGCGTTTTTGTTATACTTAAAAGTCCGGTTTCAAAGTTGATGTCCGACCATTGCAGGGCTGCGGCTTCTCCGATTCTCATTCCGGTCATAAACAGGAGCCAGTATGAAATGAAAAGGTAATGTTCGTAATAATCTCCCTTGTAGAGCAGGGAAATTACCTTTTGAAATTCATCCAGTGTCCAGAAATCCACTTTTGTTTTCTTGCTCTTGATGTTTCCTATCATTCGTGATGGATTTTTCTTTGCAAGACCGAGAACAACTGCTCTGTCAAAGGCAATAGAGAGCATACCCTGTACAATACGGATATAGTTTGGACTAAATTCTTTTGCGAGTTCAAGCTGCCAGTTCTGGACGTTAATGGGTTCTATCTCATCCACCGTCATTTTGTAAAAGTATGAAAAATGCTTCTGAATGGTAGAACGGCGGTTCAGATAGGTGCTTTCCTTTACTTGTGTTTTATACCAAGGAAGATAAGTTTCCTCAATAAACTGTTGAAAAGATAGCTGCTGTTTCTTTTCTGTTAATTCCTCTGTGGATGTCAGCATAAGTTTTGAATATGCTTCTCTGGCTTCTTTTTTTGTCTTGAATCCACTTTTGTATTTCTGAATCTGTTTTCCGGTAATCGGATGAAAACCTAAGTTTGCTCTAAAATAATAAGTTCCGTTTTCTGCTTTCTTAATAGGGTCTTTTGCCATGATTTCACTCCTTACATAAATGTGCAAGAAGTACAATCAGTTCGATTTATCAGTAAAAGTAATCCCTAGCAATTCTTCCACAGCTTCTCTGGGAACCCTGTCCAGTTTGCGTGACTGATAGTAGGTATGCCCTTTTGAAATCATAAGTTTTTTTGCTTCTCTTATGATGTCTGCTGCGAATGAAGTTCCATAACCCAGTTCTATTAAGTCTTTTTTTGTTACTGTAATCATGTTCCTCCTTTCCATAGACCAGATATGGAACCCTCAATATCTGTCTATATTATATCAGATTTTGTGGCAAAAGTAATATTAAGATTGTATTTCCTGCAAATAGTTATTTGATTTTGAATGAAAAATTCTAATTCAAAATGGTATCTAAGCAAGCCGAACAGCTTTCGCTAAAGCTCATGGGAATCTCACCCCTGCATGGTTCTCATCCAGCCGTACCCTTTGCCAGCGGTGCTACATCATCACACGGACTAAGGCTGTACGGAAGTATCATTATCACAATAGAAAGGTCATGGCGGCAGCTCTGCGGTAAGCTACTTATGGAACGCTGGCAGGAATCGCTATCCGGTATCATCCCTCCTTTGGTGGGTTACGGCGTGCCAGCCCAACGGCTCTCTTTCTATCGAAACGTATTCGGCTGCTTTATGCTGCGTTGATTAGACGCTTTCTTTTTCAAGGAACAATCCGGCTTTATCAGCCTGTTAAAATGCACTGGTGATAATGCACTTTAATAGACTGGCAAGCTCTGTCTGGGAAGCATGGGTTTGTCCACGCTTCCACAGGCGAGCGTTATTTCTAGTTTGGTTCCCTGATTTCAAAAGATAAAATCTTTGCAATCAGACGTGTTTCCATCCGGCGGCGTAGGGTTTCATCTACAACCATGTGGGTATTTCCATATTCGTCTTTCATGGGACGCATGGAACGGCTGGCAATAAAACCGCTGTAATGGCGTACAATCTGGTTGACTGCTTCAATATCGCCGTCCGTAGCTCTTACAATCACAGGAAACGGAATCATAGGGTGCTTTGCTGTCATGCTTCGTCCTCCATAAATTTTTTGATAAATTCCAGTCCGGCGTGTCTTCTTCTCTGGATGGTAGAACGGTTGACTTCCAGAATTTTTGAGATTTCCGTATCGTCAAATCCAAGAAAATAATATCGCAGGATAACGTCACGTTTCTTTCCGTCCAGACTTTCTAATGCTTCGGCTAACAGGCTGTTTTCAATGCGGACAGTAAATCCATCCATTTCAAAAGTATGGAAGTGGGATGGATAGGTGTCTTCGGAAGAAAACAGATTGACGGTGTAATCGTCCATATCACAGAACAGGGTTTCCCGTTTACACTGTCTGGACAACGCTTTGAGATAGTCTTTGCGTTCATCCTCCATAGCGACTTTACAGATATAATCAAACTGGTTCTCTATGGTTGTCTGAAATTCAGATGGCTTCATTATTGCTCACCCCCTTTCCAGCCTTGAAAGGGAGCGAGTTGATAGGAATTTCTGCTTCTTTCCCCCTTTTCGCTCTTAGTCCCGACAGGACAGGGGGCACAGTTGCATTTTTGAATAAAAAAATACACCCATTTTAAAATAAAAATGAGTGCATGAGAAATAACAGTAGAATAAATATGACTTGTCAGTTCATATTCAAAGTTGGACTTCCACAGTGGAGGAGCTATACTTTTTTTAATGAATGTAGCCTATGTACGTTATATAGCAGCAAAGAAATCCCCATAGCGGCAATCCTCCTAAATGCCGCTATTTATATTCTGCGTCATTGTTGGTTCAGTAATAGACAAAAAGAAGCGGCGGCTCTAAAAATCAAAGCCACCGCTTCAAAAGCACGTGAAAATCTGTCTGCGTTACGACGGCTTTTTTTTCTTTTGCCGTCGTCCGGCAGATAACAAACAAATATTATGTTTTGATTTATTTTATCAATATCAACTTACTTTAAGATGAATTTTAGCTTACGGATTTGTAAGATAGAAAAAGAGGGGGCACTTTTGAAATTCCCCCTCTCAAAAGATTATTGTGCACTAATATTTTCGACGATAGACATTCGCTGTAACCGTTTTGCAGGTCCTTTAACTGCCAAAAGAGAAGTCAACAGTACAATAGCGATTATGAGTATAAGGGGAATAAACGGAACACTCCATGCTGTTCCCCAAATATTTGTTATAAGACTTACATAGATAACCCAGTGCATAGGAAGTCCAATGATACAACCCCAAATCACTCCGCTTATTGCGTAGGTTCCTGCTTCTGCGATTATCATTTTTATAAGTTGGCGATTGCTCATTCCAATCGCTCGCATACTTCCGTATTCTTTCATTTTTGCGGCAACTCCCAGATTGATTGTATTCATAATATGGAAAATGGTAATAGCAACGATAATAGATAGGAAGCCGTAAACAAGAACTGCAAAAGTATAATACAGATTTCTTTGCTGCTGCACTTGAGAAAGGCTGTCTGAAAATATTACGCCACCATTAGTAAATATGTTTTTAATTGCGTTTACATCTTCACTGGAAGCGTTGTTCTCAAATTGAATGTCGATAATAGTATAGCCAGTTTCTCCGGTCAGTGCGCTAAAGGTTGCTTCCGAACAGAAAAAGGTTTCCGTACCCTTTACACGGGCTAAGGGGCTATCAGACAAAATTCCTGCAACCGTAACAGTTTTTTTCGTATTATTGATAGATAAAGTTATCTTGTCGCCAACTTGTACATTAACATTTCCCGTCTGTACGAATAGCACTTGATTTTCTTGCTGCATAACTGTTTCTATGGAACCTGCTACCAAAGAATCCGCCGCCCATTGAAATTGATTTTCCTCATAGGAAATAAGATTTGCATTGTAGCTTTTTCCATTATTTTCTGATGGAACATCATAAGCAAACATACGTCCGTATGCCCGCTTGACATCATTATTTTTCTTAATCTGTGCTAACATTTCGCTCTCAATCGAACAAGTATTAGTTTCACTTGCTATGGATAATTCCGGCGTATAAACCGGGGGCACAAAAGCATTTTGCATAAAATCAACAAGTGTACTGAACGTGAGAAACAATGTAATACAGATAGCAAATGCCCCTGTCATTAAAATGTAATTTCTTTTCTTTGCTTTTGCGTGATGAATACCCAATGCGGTTTCAATTTTAAATGTCTTTGTGTTAGCTGCTTTGTGAAACGTAGCTATTTGTCCAGCATTCCCTGATACAGCGGTAAGCGGAGAAACTTTTGCGGCTCTTTTTGCCGGAGAACAGGCAGCCAGTAAAACGGTCAGCAATCCTAACAAAATACTTGCGACTATACTTATCCAACTAATACCCCAAATCGGCATTGAAGAAAACCATTCTGGACTTATTACCCGCATGGCGGCAGACAAAATCCAGACAATCACAATGGAGAATATAATTCCAATGGGAATAGCCGTTTTACACCAATACAGCCCCTCTAAGCGTACAAATCGCATTATTTGTCTTTTGGTTGCCCCCAGACACCGGAGCATACCAAAAAATTCTGTTCTCTCTGCGACATTGCTGTTTAGACTGCTTGAAATCATCAAAATGCAAGTCAGCATGACAATAAGTGAAAGAATAAAGGCTACTTGATAAATCTGGTTTACACCTGTTTTCCCCTCTATTTGCCCTTGTATGCTCAAAAGAGGAGTATTTCCGGTTATCTGTTCATCAGTCAGATGATTGGCTGCTTTTATATCATTGATTGCGTCCGGTATATTGCATAAATGTGAAAACTGGGCAACATAACTTTCATTAGCGCTAGAAACAGCCAGCGTTCCTAAACCCTCTGGTGTCATTACTACAATCGGCAAATTCTCAGCAATCAAGCGTGAAGTTTTTGTATCATCTAAAAAGCCAACTATCTGATAATCTGCCACACTTCCGTTCGGATTATACAATTCAACTGTATCATTCAACAAAACAGAAGCAGTATCTTTAAGTGAAGAAGATATTGCAATCTCGTTTGGTGCGTCTGGATATTCTCCCTCTGCAATCCCGTTCAGAAATATATCTTCAAAAACCCTTTTATCTTGTGCGCTGATAGTAATAGGCTGTTCTTTAATAGAATATCCTGCTTCAGAAGAAACTGTATTATGCCACCCGGAAATTTTTACCTCTGGACGAGCTGAAATAAAGGAAGCTGTCTGCGAATCAATAGTATGAAACGCATAATGCCAGTTTCCGCTTTTCTCTATTTCGTGTTGCGTAACACCCTGTAAATACATATCGGCAAGACCAAACATGACAGCAACCAAAATAACCGCAAGAGTAATACAAATACGGGTCATTCTACTTTGCTTGCGGTGGATTTTGGTCAATATAGGGACAAGTTTAAGATAATGCTTCATTTGCTGTCCCTCCTAAGTCTGTAAGAATACCGTCGCTCACACGAAACACCCTGTCAACCGAAGATGTTAAATTATTATTGTGCGTTATCATCAAAATTGTTTGTTTAAAATGTCTTGACGCACTGATAAGCATATCAATAACGTCTTGACTATTTTTACTGTCGAGGTTTCCCGTTGGTTCGTCAGCTAAAATTAGTTTTGGCTGTGTTATCAAAGCTCTCCCAATCGCTACTCGTTGTTGCTGTCCTCCGGATAACTGGCTAGGTAAATGATAGCGGCGTTCTGCCAATCCAAGTAAATCGAGGATTTCGTTTACTTTTTTAGGGTCTGGCTTTTGATAATCTAACAGTAGAGGGAAAATAATATTTTGTTCTACATTCAGCTCAGACACAAGTTGGAATGACTGAAAAATAAATCCTATGTTGCGTCGTCTGTAAATTGTCCGTTTTTCTTCTTTCATAGAAAACAGATTTTGCCCGTCAATAAAAATAGAGCCTGAAGTCGGCATATCTAAAGCACCGATGCAGTTAAGCAAAGTACTTTTTCCAGAACCAGATTCACCTACAACTGCGGCAAATTCCCCTTTTTCAAGAGAGAAAGACACATTTTTTAAAGCATTTACTTTTGCTTCGCCTTTCCCGTAAGTTTTACATAATTTTTCAACTTTTAAAATTTCCATAAATCATAGACCTCCTTTCTTAAAGGATAACAGGAGCAGCTTACAATCCGGTGAATTTCACCTTACGATTTCGTAAGGAAAGAAACTGAAAAAGTAGTACCTTCATGTAAAACACTTTGAACAGAAATAAGCCCCTCTTGTCCCTCTATAATAGATTTTGCAAGAGGAAGTCCTAACCCAATTCCCGGAGTGTTGAGGGAATATTTACTGCGATAAAAGCGTTTGAAAATATGGTGTATATCTTCCGGGGCAATTCCACTTCCATTATCAGAAACTAAAATTCGTATCATAGTTGGTGTACTTTCCCAAGTAATCTTTATTATTCCACCTATTTCTGTATGGTCTAACGCGTTCTTTACAAGGTTCCCAATCGCTTCACTTGTCCAATCCATATCACACATAATAACTTGATTAGATGTTCCATTTACAATAATCTGTTTTTTTTCTTGTGCAGCTCTTATTGTAAGTTCACTGATAGCGTTTTTAACTAATTCCTGTATAAGACAGGTACGCTTGTCAAAAAGAATATTTCCAGTATCTAAACGTGCGATTTTAAGCATAGACAAAATAAGCTGTTCTATTCGTTTTAAGGCGGTTCCGGTTTTTTGCGAAAATTTTTTTACTGTTTCAATATTATCTGGTTCCGCTTCTATAATTTCTTGATACATCATCAAAGCTGCTAATGGAGTTTTCAGTTGATGTGAAATATCTGAAATTGTGCTTTTCAAAAATTCTTTTGTTTTATGTTCTGTTTCACTTTTGGCTTTAAGCATAGTTGCAAGCTGTTCAACAGAAGCAAATAAACGAAAAAGTTCCCCCTCACTGTCTTGCGGTAAATGACAAGAATAGTCATTGTTAATATAGTTATCTATAATTTTTCCAGACTGTCGATATAGATTATTTCTAATTTGTAGGAAAGAAATAACCCCAATGACAAGAATTATCACTAGACAAATTCCCCCTCCTAATGCTATACGCAAAAAGTGATATTGAAACTGGGAAAAATGTGGCAACAAGCTACCAAACGTATTTGTGGTAATTCCCAGATTATCTAAAAATTCCATTCCCGCGGTACTTATATCTGTGGAAGAAATAGCATTGGCAATTACTTCTTTTGAAACCGCCTGTTCCAACAAGGCAGATACAATAGCTCTATCATGTTCCAGATACATAGACTTTGCTGTATTTAATTGATTTATAGAAAACCATGTAGAAACTCCCACAAGTAAAATACTGTATATAGCAATAAAAAGAGAAAAGTGTTTTATTTGCTTGTCACGAAAAATATTCATACTTACACCTCTTTCCACTGATAACCAAAGCCGCGAATGGTTATTAAGCGCTGCGGGTGGGAAGCGTCAGTTTCCACTTTTTCGCGAAGCCGCCGGATATAAACCGATAAGGTGTTATCGTCAACAAAATTTCCTGTACCGTCCCATAAATCATTTAGAATAATATCTCTAGAAACAATGCGATTTGCATTTCGTACTAACAGACAAAGCAGACGGTATTCTGCGTTTGTCAGTTCTAGTATTTTATTGTTCAAAATTACGCGGCAACTTAAAAAGTCAATCGAAATGTCCCCACATTTCAATACACTTGCCTTGTCCTGAGGTGTTACTCCTGCACGTCGTAACAAGGCACGAATACGGGAACATAGTTCCCCCAACTTAAAGGGCTTTGTAACATAATCGTCCCCGCCACAATCCAAGCCACGAATAATATTGACTTCTTCATCAGAAGCAGTCAAAAAGATAATCGGTATTTGTTTGTTATGTTTCCGCACATTTTTGCAAACCTCAAAGCCTGTTCCGTCCGGCAGTGTCACATCAAGAATAAGCAAATCGTATTTTTCGATTTGCGCTAATTGCTTTTCTGCTTCTTCAACAGTACGGGCAATATCAACGTAGAAACCATTTTTCTTTAGAGAGTAATACAACCCGTCTATTAAGCTAATATCATCTTCTAAAAGTAATAAGTTACTCATGCTTAAACTCCTTTCTCCTTGCGTCAACAGGTTTTTCTGCATCCTTTGGTATCAACCACATATAACCGATTTTTGAAACTCTCGGTATTCTATCTTCCTTACAAAGAATCTGTACACGTCGTTCAGAAATCCCCCATTTCTTCGCTGCTTCGTGGCAAGACATATATTCCATAACACCCAAGTCCTTTCTACAAATCATATCAGTATAATTATAGTCGGACATACGAATAATAGCAAGTGCAAGTCTATGAATTATTATGGCTATAAATAGGAACTGTGTAGACGTATTCAGTATGAAAGAGGAACAGTAGAATGTATATGGGTGAATAAATATGGCAAAAAGACCAACAGCTAAATATGACTTTAAGGCTTTCGGACAAGCTATCAAAGCAGCGAGAACCGAACGAAAAGAGAGCCGCAAGAAAGTAAGTGATGAAATGTATATCTCACCACGTTATCTTGCTAACATTGAAAATAAAGGGCAACAGCCGAGTTTGCAAATCTTTTATGAGCTTGTAACACGTTATGATATATCCGTAGACCAATTCTTTTTCCCAGATAAATCAGCGGAAAAAGATACACAACGCAGACAACTTGATACATTGCTTGATAGTATGAGCGAGAAAGGAATACGGGTAGTCACCGCCACAGCAAAAGAGATAGCCAAAGTCGAAACAGAGGACAGGTGAATGTCCAGAACAGAATTTTAATGAGAAGACACATTGTAATCTTTCAAGAAATACAATGTGTCTTCTGTATTTATATAGCTCTATTTCACAATCTTCCAGTTTTCCCCGTTCTTTTCCAGCACAAGGTCAAACTGCGATACCTGTGTTGTCATGGTCTGGTTATCCAGATATTTCACCGCAAGGGAAGCCGTCACCTGATTTCCGTTTCGGTTGTAGACCGGATTCACCAGTTCCGAGAAGATATATTCTTTCCCCACAGGTTTCAGCACGCCCTCATTCACATAATAGGTCAGCTCCTTTGCGGTTGCCGTAGGGTACAGCTTGAAAAAGGTGGTGAGAAATTCGTTGATTTCTTCTGTGGTGATGGAATCCACCGTACCGTCACTTTGTACCGTTTTTGGCGTATAGCCGGATTTTACGGGAACGCTGGTGATGGTAGGATTCTGGATAATCGTCAGGTTTCCAGAGCCGTCCACATAGACCGTCACCTGATAGGCGGAACGGACGGTTTTACCGGATTCCCCCTCTGTAATACGCTGTTCCACCGTATAAGTCACTTCATAATGCTGTTCCTTTTCTTCTGTGATTTCCCATATCTGAAAATCGGTCAGGGCAGACGATACGGGGATGTCCTTTCGGACAGTATCTACATTCAGGGCTTGCAGTTCTCCGGTAAGATACCCTTTTAAAGCGTTTGTCCGGTTATCAATGGAAGCGGCGGACTGTTCCCATGAATAGTAGACTTCTGCGAAATTCTCCACAAAGTTTTCTATCTTGTGGGTGTCGAGGATGGTTTCCTCAATTACTTTGGTTTCATGGACAGTATGAATGTCTATCGCCGTGAAATTCTTATAGACGGCAAACAGGAAGCTCACTGCCAGCAGCACCCACAGGGCAATTACGGTTTTTTTGTGGGTATTGACTTTGTAAACTTTCAGTTTCTTTTCTTTCTGCTTTTTCTGGTTATCCTCTTTTCTAATCTGAATCATATCGGTTCATCCTTTCTTATTGTTTGATTCGTCCGGCTCCGGCAAGGTGCTGTTGCCAGTAGGAGCCTGTCAGGTCTGCGTAGCCAATGGGATTTCCGGCATGGTACATCCGGTTATTTCCCACATACAGCCCCACATGGGTGATGTAGGTTCCGGCGTTGTAGGTGGAGTGGAAAAAGACCAAATCCCCTGCTTTTGCTTCGGACAGGGGGATGTGCTGCGTTACATTGTACTGTTCCTGAGCTGTCCGTGGCAGGGCGATTCCTGCCTTTCCATAACACCACTGCACCAGTCCCGAACAGTCAAAGGAAGTGGAGGGGGAATCGCCCCCGTACACATACGTCCAGCCCTCATACTTTAAGGCTTCGTCCATGATAGCCTGTACCGTTTCATCATTAAACTGTGCCACGGTCAGGTATTGCGATACCAAGAGGACATAGAACATATTTCCATAGGAATATCGCCAGCCCCCGTTTTTCTCTACCGCAACAGGGTTGGTGTAGGTGACTTTCTTTCCGCCGGATTTGTCCCTTGCGAAGCTCTCTGCCAGTTCAAAGGTGTATTTTTTTCCGTGTCCTGCCACATAGTCTAGGAAACCGCCGCCGTAATTATAGGATTGAATCACGCTGTTTAAGTCACAGCCCTTTGTTTCTGCCGCTGCGAGCAGTTCCGAGAAATACTTGCAGCCTTGTTTAATGGATTCCTCTGTACTCAGGGAGTTCGGGGGAAGCCCCAGAGATTCCGAGGACTGCATAACGTCTTCTAGCGTGCCGCCGGATTCCACCTGAATGATGGCGGGCAGTACATTTAAGTATTCCTCTATGCCATATTCCTTTGCATACTTTTCCAGCATAGGCTTATGGGCGAGGACTTCCTGTGATACGCTCACACCCCCATAGATAAGGTTTCCGCCGCTTCCGCCGTCTTCCTCATCCGAGAAGACAATCACCACCAAAAGGAGCAGGGAGAACATCATCACGAACACGCCGGAACAGGCAAAGAAAAGGTGTCTTAACTTCATGGCTTCTCCCCTTTCTTCTGTTTGGCAGCTGCTTTTTCCGTTTTTGTCCACTCCTTTCTGGCGGTGGTACGCCGGATGGTAAAGTTCGATTCTTTTACCGCAGGGGCAGCCCGTTTTCTTTCCGGTATCACAGGAGCCGTATCGTTATGGACAGGTCTTGCCGGACGGGGAGCAGCAGGTGTAGTAGTTGTCTTTTGTCTTTCCTCTGGTTTGTCTGGGGAAGCCGGAGGGACTATCTGGCGTTCTGTCCTTACAGGCGGTGTTTGTTCATGGTGGATGGAAGCCGCTTTTACCACCGGAACCGAAGCCCGTTCTGCCACAGTTCCCCCATAAGGAACCTGTCCCCGTTCCCTGATGGATGGGGAAGCAGGCTGCATGGCTGGTTTTCCTGCATGAATGGTATCTGCATGGTTTTGGAAATCTTCCGGCTGCTTTGCAGTAACAGGGCGTTCATGGACAGGAGCCGCTCCTTTGAGTACTTCGGAAGCTGTCTTTTGCTGTTGTTTTGCCTGTTCCAGTTCCGCCCTGCGTTCTGCAATGGTCTGTCTGCGGCTTTCTGCCTGTGCGTTTCGCTGTTCGGCTCTGGCAGTTCGGGTCTGGGTCACGCTGGAAGTAAAATCCCGTACTCCCTCTGATACCTGTGTTTTCCCGTGGTAAAGGGCGTACTTTGCATTGACGGGCAAATCCTTTGCCTGCTCCCGAAGCTGTCCAGCAGTATCGCTTATCTTATCTTTGGTATCTGCCACCGCACCTACCGCAGAGCCAGCCCGTTTCCATGCGGATTCCTTTTCCGGTGCTGCCTGCCCGTCTGGTCTGCTGTGGTCTGCCTGTGTCCGTTTGGAAGAACCGGAGCTGGAAGCAGTTCTCTGGTCTGAGCCAGCCTGTTTTCCTGCATGGTAGGCAGCCGTACCAGCCCCAAGAGCCGCCACAGAACGTCCTAACTTATGCTGTAAACGGTGCATATGGGCGTGCATGAGCATACGGGGTCTTCGCATGATACGGCTTCCCATGCTTTGGGAATCGCCGCTCTGCAAGGAGAACATCCCCATCAAATCCCCCAGCTTGAAATAAATTCCGGCAAAGGTCACTATCTGCAAGAACGCCGTCAGAAAGAACGGATATTCCCCAGACAGGTTGTAGAGCATGGTGGAAATACTGAACGCTACCGTGATAATCAGGGTGATTCCGGCTCTGGTAAGGATGGTATTGAACAGTTTCGTAATGGCACGTTTTGACATCCCCTCAAAAGAGGGAACCATGCTAAGGAGGAAGCTCACAGGCAGGAACATGGCATAGATGATAAAAAGCACCTGTGAAAAAATCATTATCCCCGTGAGCAGGAATACAAAAACGGAGATACCGATATTGAACATGAACAGGAAGAAGACGGTTCCCAAGCGGTTGATGGTCTTTGTGATGGTAAGGTTCGTATTTTCCCTGTCTTCGATTTCCTCCACTACGATTTCTTCCCTGTCCTGCCCGTTGTTTTCGTCTGGACTGGTTGAGAGCAGGCGTTCCACACGGTCAGTCCCAAGGCTTTCCACATCCGAGTTGCCGTATTGCAGCAGGAGCCACGGCTGCTTGACCTGAATGGAAAACAGGCTGTCCCGTATCAAATACACGCTGTCTTTTCCTTGACTTTCCGAGTTCGGCAGCACAATCTTTGTGCCAAGGGTCAGGCTGGCATTGCTGATGTCTGCGGAAAATTCATTGATTTTCCCGATATAATCAGGGGCATAGGCGATAAAGGAAGCGGACAGCACGAACACCACCACGAAATTCACAACGGCATGGATGGCTTTTGTGGTTTCCCGTTTGATAAGCCCTGTGTAGGCAACGTAAATCCCCACTACCAGAATGAGAATCAGCAGGAACCCGACATAAAATCCCTCCGAGGACAAGCCGCCTGTGGTAACGCCTGCAAGGGTCTGCATATTTTTCCCAATGGAATCCGCCGTAGAGGAAATGAAGTCCAGCGAGTAGGCTTCCTGAATCAGATACCCCGTGGCGTTGGAAAGGTACAGGCTGATTGTCCAGATAAAATTTGTGATGGCATACAGCCCGTACATCACCTGTTTTCCGATACCGTCCAGCCAGTTCCACGGGAGCCAGTCCCATCCGCTGTCCACATAAAAATCAAGCTGGTAGTTGTCCAGAGGATATTTGCTGTATTCGTTGGCAGCGTCCACCGTATCATCCACCAGTCCGGCAGCGTGGGCGGCTGTGCCGAAGACTGCCAGCAGCAGGAGGATGAGCAGGAGTGCCAGAAGCACCCTGCCAATCACTTTTCCTGCTATTTTCCAAGACAAGCCCTTTTTTTCTGAATAGGGAACAGGGAGTTGCTGCCCGTTGGAAGTTCTATGTATCACCATCATTCCACCTCTTTTCTTACGGGCGGTCTGGTATCAAAGGCATGGAACAGGTCTTCAAAGATAGGATGGAACTGTATCACTCCCACACGCCCGTACAAATCACTGATAAGGCACTGCCCGTTTTCCAAGTCACGGAGCCGCTTCTGGTTGTTTTCATCTTCGGAATCCACACTGAAAAAGGCGAGGGTCTTCTTGATTTCGTTGATGTCCGTGGAACGGAACGCAAACTTTAAGCCCAGATTGTTTTTCAGCTTTTCATCCAGTAAATCGTCCGTGTTCTGGGTGACAAAGTAAACGCCTGCGTTCATGGCACGTCCGGCACGAACCAGCTTCATAGAGAGGGTCTTGCCCTGTGCCACCTGTAAGAAGCTCCATGCTTCATCCAAATCCACAATCTTAAACACACTGCGGTCGGTATGGATGAAGTCGAGGGCAAAGGTGCTGATTACAATGAGCATTGCCACGGAAAGCAGTTCCATTGTGGTGTATTCTTCAAACGAGGTTTCCTTATCCGGCAGCACCAAATCCGCCACCTGAATGATATTGAGCTGCTTTTCAAGGCTGATGGACTGTGTGACATCCCCATCCGAAAAGAGCAGGTGTGCAAAGTCATAGTCCGTAAAGGATTCAATATGGTCTGCTATGCTGGTGCTGATGGTGGTTCCCTCCGCCCGTAGTTCTTCAATCACCTTGAAAAGCCCCCGTTCCTCACTGTTTGTCACCGCACGGATGGCTTTCCGAAGAACAGGGAACTTTTCCCCGTCACGGCTGGAAATGCCCGTTAAAAAGGTCAGGATGTCGATTGCCAGTGATTCGGAATCCTTTGGGTTCTCCATAATCACATACGGGTCGAGTAAGCCCCTGTTCTGTTCCTCTGAGGTCAGGTTTACGATATTGATTTCATGGGCGATTTCCGGCAGGGTTTCTTTCCAGCGTCCCCGTTCTGCTTTCGGGTCAACAATGAGTGCCTGTGCCCCAAATAATACACAGTAGTAGACAATCATGTTGTTACTGAATGATTTTCCACCGCCGAGGGAGCCGACAAAAGCGGCAGCAAGGGCGTTGGTGACAGAGCCTTTTACCCCTTGACTGGCAAGGGCAGGCTTTAAGTACACGTTTCTTCCCGTATCAAGGCTGTACCCGATATAAATACCCTCCGGTTCCCCTAACATCTGGGTTGCCCCGAAGCCAAGACCAGCAAGGAAGTCGCTGGTGACATACTGGATGTAATCGTTCAGATACCGTTTGCTGGCAGGGAGAAATTCCCCATGCAGCCCCAGCATATCCCCAAAGGGGCGAACCAGCTTCACGTTCAAATCGTCATAAAAATCTTTTACCTCATTGCAGCGGCGTTTCAGTTCTTCCAAGTCGGGAGCCGTCACACGCACCACATAGGACAGCTTATACATGGATTCCTTGCTCTGGTCTAAGGTGGATTCCAGCTCATTTACGCTGTCTAAAGCGTCCACCACGTTTGTACTGGTTTCACTGTCATTCTGCCATGCGTGGTTGTCCAAATCTTTCAGCTCTTTTTTCTTGTTCCGCACCGTGGAGAGGGCTTTCCGGTTTGTCACAATCTCCACATTCATAGAGGTATCAATGGGAAAAGTGAATTGCTGCTGCTGATAGTAAAAGATTTCCGAGGATGGGAAGTCCAGTTCCCCCACAATGCTGTTGATGGTGAAGTAGGCGGCATAAACCGTCCCGTCTTCCTGTTCGATTTTCAGATACCGCTGGTTTTCCTCTATCAGACAACGGGTGGGTTTGATGAGGTCATAGTATTTCACCAGCGTTTCTTCCTGAAACCGCTTCTTTGGCAGGTAATACTCATAATCTTCGTAGGCGGTTCCGGTCTGCCCGTATAAATGCTCAATCAGATAACCAAAATCGTCCTTATCAAGCCGCCGGACTTTAAAGCGGCGTGAGATTTTACTTTCCAACAGTTTTTCCATCTTCTGAAACCGCCAGATTTCCTCATTGCTCATGGAAACAAAATCCCCCATGAGCTTGTGGTTGACTTCATGGAGAAAATCGGAAACGGCGGTCTTTGCTTCCCTGCGAAACTGCTTCATGGTGACTTCCTGCTCATTGACAAGCAGCTTGAAGCCGATAAAAAAGCGGTAGTCCACCTGATTTTCCCCTATCATGGAAATCAGGGCTTCGGTCTGTGCGTCAATCTTTGCACAGGCAACGTCCTTTAGCTTGCCTGTCACTTCCTGTTTGGAGCGTTCCTGTGCCGCCCGTATGCTGGATTCCGTGCTGATTTGCAGGGCGTGAATCTTCCCGTCCCTGTTCTGGGCGATAAGCTGCCGGAACGAATCGTGTACCTGATATTTCTGTTCAGGGCTTAAAAAGGAATAGTTGTAGGGAAGCAGCTCATAGTAAGCAAAGCACTCCCCATCATGGTTGAACACAAGGTTATTTTCGATATACTTAATCGGATATGCCATAAATATCACTCCTTACTGCCGTGATGGGCTGTGCCGGAGATTCCTTTTCCAGCTTCACGGGCTTTCCTGCATAGGTCAGTTTCGGGCGTACCAGATATGCCAGTACGGATTTCAGGAAGCCGTAAGGCTTCTTCCCGTCAAAGGTCTTCTGGCACATGAACCAAGTGAGGGCAAAGGGTACGCCGAAATATTTCAAAAATGCCCCGTCAATGAACGAAAGGGGAGGGAGGTTCCCCAAGAGCATAACTGCAAACACCGATACCACGAACCACGCCATCTGTGTGAACGTGATGGGGAATGGCAGCTTAAAATCATTGATGGAATATAGTACCTTTTCCACCGACCAGATACTGGTATAGCTTCGTATTTTTTTCATGTTGTCCGTCCTTTCTAAAAGATGGGGCAGCAAAAGCCGCCCCTGAATAAAAAAGCCGCCTGTATTTCTTGAAAGAGATACAGACGGGTCTACCGTAAGATTTCATATACGCCGTGGTTTGTGACAACAAAGGTTCCCTCCAATTCCATGTCACGCCCATAGGCTGCATAGTCGATATAGTTTTGTAAGTGTGCCGGAAGTTCCCCAAGCTGTCCAGTTTCTTCCAGATAGTAGCGAGCCACATCCGCCATATCGTCACAGCCGGAATGGCAGATAATATCGTCTTCATGCTCACAGAGTTCTTCGATACTGCCAAAGTAGGATTGCAGCTCTGATAGTTCCTCCTGAATGTACTCCGGTAAGTCCTCCACCATTTCACACAGGCGGTTGACTTCCTCAATGGGGGTGTATTCGTCAATCTCAAAGGGCAGCTCATAGTCATGGATGGCGTATTCCTCATACTCATCATTCAAGCCGATACGTTCCTTGACTTCCTCAAAATCCACAGGCGGCGTAAACCATGCCCCCACCAGTTCGCCCTCATTGTATTTTCCTAAGTTGGCAATGTAAATCCGCATTTCTTCCACAGTGTCACCTCCATTCTCCGTCAGGCTTCTTTTGGGGAGTTACGCTCCCCAAGCCCCTAGTGGACTTCCGCTATGAAGCAATCAGAGCTTGCTCCATAACGGAAGTGTGATATGTTTTTTCTATGCACCGATAATCTTATTGAACAGTTCCAGTAAAATGTCCTTTACACCGTCCGCATTGAAGACCAGACCGACCGCTACAAGGGACACCACCAGAAAACCGATAAGTTTGGAAAATTCCCTCTTAAATCCAAGGTACAGTCCAATCACCACGATTGCCAGCAGCACAAGGGACTGGGCGTTGGATAAAAACCAGTTGTAAAGATTCTGTCCGAAATTCATAAAAGCTCCTTTCTTTCTTGTAAGATTCCTTATGTTTCAAGATTGCCGCCGTTAAAGCACCACCTCCTTTGCAGCGGCGGCTTGCTGCTTCAGGATTTTTTCATGCTTCTCCGTCAGCCTTGCATGGGTGATGATGTCATGGACAATCTGGGTGTGGTTCATCTTATCCAGACGGAGAGCCAGCTTTAAGGTGGGTGCTACCTGATGTGAGAGCCAGTGCAGGGTGCGTTCAAAGGAATAGGGTTCCGGTTTGGTTGTCAGTTTCAGGCTTCCCCTGTGTTCCCCGATAAACCACGCCCATTCCTCACTGATACGCCAGTCAGAACGGGGCTTTGTATCGTCCCTGTCCACGAACCGGACATAGCGGTTGATGATTTGAAAGGCTGTCCGTTCTGGATTGTCATGTTCTAACAGGTCACGGATGGCGTAAAAGGCACGCTCATTTTTCAGCCGGATTTCAAAGCGGTTCTTTACCTCTGCGTCCGCAATGGGAATATCATGCTTCTTGTACTGCTCATAGTCCTTTTCGTAAATGCAGAAGTACACCTCACTTTGGAGGGAACCAATATACAGGGTGTTCCCCATACATTCTTTTTCCCCACGCCGTACCAGTTCGCCGCTGCGGTAGCTTTTGAAGCTGCGGAAGACCGAGATACATTCCTCATTCCGGCACTTCTCTGTCAGATTGGGAATGTTCAGGATTCCCGTTTTGTCATTGATAGCGAGGTCAAGCCGCTTCGTCACGCCGTCCTCCATGAGAACGTCCATGAAAAATTCATACCAGCTCCGTTCCTGTGCCAGCAGATAGCTTTCAAACTGGCGGCAGCCACGCCCTTTCAGTTCCAACAGCACCCCTTTTTCCAGTTCCGGTGATACCAGAACGAAAATATCCCCCAGATAGTAATGCTCCGTGTAAGAGTAGAAGCCGTAGTCTTCATGGATAAAGTAAGGCAGTTTTAGCCGCAGCACGTCTTCCACGATATGCTTCACATCCGTAGTGGGAAAGCGAATCCGCACATAGTCAAAGAGCATTTCAAGGGGATTGTCTGGATTGAAGCGTTCCAGAGCTTTCGTGATGGTTTCCTGTAATGTTTCGGATGGGTGAGCCTTGCCCGTTTCAATATCGCTCAGGTACGGACGGGTAATTCCGGCAGCTAAGGCAAGTTTCTGTTGTGAGATACCGTAAACTTCCCGTTTCTCTTTGATGTCCCGTACCCATGTTTCTTCGTTCAGCGAAAATCCCTCCTGTCTAAAAAAGCGTATGTCAACTTTCGGAGCCTTGTTGACATACGCCGGATATGGGAAAAATCCCTTGTGTACCGTGGGATTCTGCCCTGTTGTTTGGTTGTTGCCTGTCGATTTGTACCCCTCTGTTAGATACGAGGGGTTTATGCTAGCGTGCCTTGCGGCACACCAGCCACAGCAGGTCAGTCCGTTTCTGCGGCTTTCGCTTCGCACGCCGCCTGCACTCCCTGCCTGCTGTCTGTCAGTTTTTTTATTTCTTTGAGGAAATCGTGTCCTTTGGGTACTAGGGGTGTGTAAAACTCCGAGATAACGCTGGTTCCCACATCCACATAGCCACGCCCTTTTATCTGCTTTAGGAAGAAGTCCTTTGTGGTTTCCCCGAACATCATCCCATAGCCCATTTCCGACATCCGCCCCAGAGCCACACGGAAATTGAACTGGTCACGGATTCCATCCCCCAGATACTTTGCGTCCGGACGCTGGCAGGCGAGAATCAGGAAGAAACCAGCCTGCCGCCCAAGCATAACGATTTGTTTTAACTTGTTGAGGACAGCGGCATTTTCCTTTGTGCCGAGCATTTCCATAAATGCCACATATTCATCAAAGATAAGGAAATTTGCCGGAAGCCCCAAGTAAGCGTAGTTTTCCCCTGTCCGGTAATTCTCCATGAGCTTCATGTCTTCGCTGCGTTTCATCATTTCCTCATAGAAACGGTCAATACAGGCGAGCATATCTTCCTTTTTGTAGTACACATCCGGCATAACCTCCTGTAAGTCCGCAAGGTCGGCGTTTTTGGGGTCTAACACGAACAGGACGGCGTTGGTGCGGAGCAGGGCTTCAATGAGGGTCAGGATGAAGTAGGTCTTTCCGCCGCCGGTTCCTCCGGCAATGAGCATATGGGGGAGCTTGTCATACTCCCACCAGACATTTTCCATGAGCCGGAGTCTGCCATCCTTTGCCTGTACGTCCTCAATGGAGATACGGTTGGCAATGGTATCATAGAGCAGGGTGTACTCCACATAGGAATCCTTTAATTCCTTATCCGTCAGCTCACAGTACAAGCCGCTTTCCAGTTTTTTCTCCAAGTTTAAGAGCTGTTCCTGATATTTCCCCAAGGTGATTTCTACACGGATATGGAGCAAGCCCTGTTTCATCCGGTAGTAGATTTTGGGAAAGTAAGTGATGGTTTCTTTGGAACGGCTGGAAGACAAGTCCTTGAAAAAAGCGTCTTCCGTTCTCTGCTCCGATTCATACCACTTGTTTTCCAACACCATCCTTGCCAGCTTTTGGCGGTGGATGAGCTGCTTTACTTCGTCCCTGCGGTATCGCCAGAACAGAAGAACTGTTGTAAGACACACCAGCCCTGCCATGCCCATGCTGAATAACAGGTAAGGGATATTTACATCCTGTGCTATCTGGGAGAGGGGCACTTCCTGCCAGTTGGTTCCGGCTATTTGCCGGATATGAAACAGTAGGACAACCAGCAGGAAGACAGGGAACAGGGCAGCAAGGGCAGTATGGGACACAAGGTCTTTATCCGTGGGACGGATACGTTTTCCACGGGGGAAAAGCTGCTTCATGGGAACAATCCTCCTTTCCGTGATTAAAAATAGCCCATATAAAGCAGCGAATATCCTTTCTTGCTGTCTTCCATATGGGCTTGAAATAAAAAAGTATAGCCGGATGACTCCCTGCACAGACATTCCGGCATATAAACTGCCAGATTTTCCGGCGGCTGATAATCTTCTAGGGCTTCGATAAGAAGCTGACCTGCCATCCAGCAGTATTCCGGCAGAGAAACCAGCCGGAAGTCCTGTTCGTATTCTTCATATCCAGTAATTGCGTCCATACTTATTTTTCTGCTGGCGGTTCTTTCTTTGGCGGCTGCGGATTCATGGCAGCACCTTTTTTCAGAACAATATCATCCGCCTTGATGTACCAGTCCACCTCTGCCCCCTGAAAGGTAGCCGTTGCCACGGTATCTGCCACAGGATTGATGATTTCCACCTCTGCGTTGTAATCGAACTCCTTTAATGGCACGCTGGCAGGGATAGAAACCTGAATCATACGCCCCTGTCCTCTGGATTTTAAGTCATAGGTACGCTCCTTGATTTCTTCTGATACCGAGCCGTCTTCATTCTGGAGGTGAACCTCACGGCGGAGGGCAGAAAATTTCAATGCCCCGAATGTTGCTTCCTTGTCAATCACGATTCCGTTTGCTAATCTCATAGTCTGATGTCCTCCTTTTCCTTACACTTTTACCATATCGTCAGCGTGTAAAATGTAGTTAGTGAAGCCCCTTGTGCCGATTTTATAGCCCTCTGCGGTGATACGGGGATTGACGAGCTTCACACGTTCTTCAAAGTCAAAATGCTTCTCTCCGGCTTCGGCAGGGAGGATAACCACAATATCATCCGCCCTCTGTACGTCTGAATAAAGGTTGAAGCTGCGGGAGAGTACCGCCACGCGTCCGTTGATTCTTCTTTGTTCTGTTTTGTCTTCTCCGGCAAACTCCAAGTTGCCGAATGTCTTTTCCATGTTGGGGATAACGAATTTTAATTCCATATAGATGTACCTGTCCTTTCTGAATGTTGCGTTTGATGGTTAGTTTTGGGTTCTGGTTTGAAAGTCGGAGGGGAACGCTCCGGCGGTGGTGATTTCTTCGTAGTATCACATCCTTTCTGGGGCTATTGAAGAAATTACAGGGTTGTGATATTATCTAGGTGTTAAAAATTAAATCGTCATGGTTAGGATTGTTAGCTTGTGTTTTTTCATGTAGCTCTGTCATGTACTCCCAACAACTTAAAAGTAGATTTCAGTGGAGATTTATAATATCAGGAGGTACGCTTATGACAATAATAACAACTGTAAAAAGCATTATGGTGGGCGACGGAATTTCTGGGAATTTTTGCTAAAGTGTGCAGGGGCAATGGAAAAAATTACGGCTGGCATGACATGAAGAATCCGGGAGGGTCAAATCTCCAATTCCCATCGGGGCTGTTTTCAGCCCCATTTAATTTTGAAACAAAAAATAGACGCCCATTGTTGAACGTCTATTTTGGGATGATATTGAGGTTTGCTGGTCTATCTTATAAAATCTGAATGTACTTCGATTGCATTTTTATTGCATTTTTAATCTGTTTTCATATAGATTTTAGTGGTTGATAGTTCCTGAAAATGCCTTAAAATCAATGATTTTTATTTATATGGCATACTGTCTGTCTGGAGTTTGAATAGTAAGCGTCCAATAAGAGGGTGTATCGAAATTTCTGGCTGTTGCATGTAAACTATTGATTAGAGTTTTGGGAGTTGACTCTAAAAACTCTAAATCTAATCTAAGGAGCAGGCTTATGGATCTTTCTTCTTTGACTCCAGACAAACAGGTGAAACTTCAATACTGGCTGGATGTAATACAGCAATGCAGGGCCTCCGGACTGACAAATCAGATCTGGTGTGAACAACACGATATCTCTTTGAAAAGTTATTATTACTGGCTTTCCAAAATTCGAAAGCTTGCCCTGGAAGAACTGCCCCGCAAGAAAAACGGCATCCACATGTGTACAGACCAACAGTCAACTGCTTTAACGGAATCCCCGGCTGAGTTTGCGGAGCTTTCACTTCCGGACAGAAACATTTCCCGTTCCACTCCTGCAGCCATACTTCATATCGGATCCATAACAGTGGAACTTTATGAAGGCACATCTGCCCAGATGCTGGAAAACATTCTGAAAGCCGTGCAGTCATGTTAGGAGATCTTTCCCATGTGGAGAAAATCTATATCCGATGCGGCTACACCGATATGAGGAAGCAGCTCAATGGCTTGCTGGATATCATCCAGTACAACTTCAAACTGGATCCTTACAGCAATTCCTTATTCCTGTTCTGTGGAAAGAGGGCTGACCGGATCAAAGCAGTCCATTACGAGGGAGACGGTTTCTGCCTTTTATACAAACGGTACGAAAACGGACGTCTCCAATGGCCGCGGACCGGCGAAGAAGCAAAACAGATTTCTGATCAGCAGCTACGCTGGCTTCTGGAAGGTTTGAACCCGGAGCAGCCAAAGGCAGTTCAGAAATGGCTCCCGCATAAGTCTGAAAATACTGAAAATCCTTAGAAATGCTGGGAAATCTGACGATTCTATGGTATAATAATCTTATCGAAACGAAAGGGTTTTCAGGTTATGTCAGCTACGGAACAGGAGTATAAAAATCATATCAAAGAACTGGAACAGCAGGTCCGGCTCCTGAAAGAGCAGGTTGATTTCCTGACCCGTAAACTTTATGGAACAAAATCCGAGAAGACATCTACTCTCGAAATCGAGGGGCAGATGTCTCTTTTTAATGAAATCGAAACCTGTGCGGATCCTGATGCACACGAACCGGAGCTTGTTGAGATAGAGAAGCACCTACGTAAAAGGAAGTACACCGGTCAGCGGGAAGAACTGGTAAAAAATCTCCCTCACAGCAAAGTACTCCATACCATAGATGAAAGGGAACAGATATGCGATAACTGCGGGAGTACGATGGTGAAAGTAGGGGAAGAATTCGTCCGCACGGAAGTACAGTTTATCCCTGCAAAACTCAAGGTGATTGACCATTACCGGGAAACGTATGAATGCAGGTCATGCCGGAAAAACGGAACTCCTTATATGGAGAAGGCTCCGGTGCCATATCCTCCCGTCCTGCATTCTCTGGCATCTGCATCTACCATCACCTGGCTCATCCACCAGAAGTTTGAATTAAGCATCCCGCTGTACAGACAGGAAAAAGAATGGGAGGCTTTGGGATTACGTTTAAGCAGAGCGACTATGTCAAACTGGCTTCTGGTTGTCTATCGGGACTGGCTTGTACACATCGTCCACCGTCTGAAGCTGGAACTTCTGAAACAGAGATACCTTCATATCGATGAAACACATGTACAGGTGCTGAAAGAACCGGGACGGAAAAATACGTCCGATTCCTATATGTGGGTTTACTGCAGCATCAGAGATGCCGTAAATCCCATCCGCTACTTCGAGTACCAGCCGGGACGAAGCGGGAAATATCCGGAAGCGTTTCTGAGGGAATATGAAGGTTATATCCATACAGACGCTTACTCCGGATACAATGCAGTTTCAGGAGTAAAAAGATGTCTTTGCTATACGCATCTGCGCCGGGCTTTCGTGGATGCGCTCCCAAAAGACATCCATAATTCGGAAGCATCAAAACCTGCGGAAGCAATCCTCCGTCTGAATCAACTCTTTAACATAGAGTCAGAGTTGGAGGCGCTCCCTCCTGATCAGAAGAAAAAAGAACGTCTTATCCGCGAGAAACCGCTTCTCGAGGCTTTTTGGTCATGGGCAGAAAAAAGTGCCATCGGAGAGCTGCCGAAATCCAAACTTTCAAAAGCTTTTCATTACGCCTTAAATAACCGTGAAGGTTTTTGGAATTATCTGGAAGACGGGAATTGTTCCATCAGTAATTCGCTTGCGGAAAACTGTATCCGTCCCTTTGTGATCGGCAGAAAGAACTGGCTGTTCTCCGGCAGTCCGAAAGGGGCGGAAGCCAGTGCAGGAATCTATACACTGGTAGAGACAGCGAAAGCGAATGGGCTTGCCCCGATGAAATATATAAAATATATCCTGTCCGACATGCCGGGGAGTGCTTTTCTTGAACATCCTGAATATCTGGATGATTATCTGCCTTGGAATCCTCTTGTAAAAGAATTCTGTCGATAACCGTTGACCTTTTAGTATAAAAGGCTGACGGTTATTTTTCTATACACTGTTTTATTTGACGCTTACTTTGAATAATGTACACGAGCCAAGAAATGTCGAATTTACGGCGTTTCTTGGCTCGTTTTTTGCCCGGTGACAATCAAATGACAATAATTTTGGAAATTATTTTATCTGTTTCTTAATTTGAAGATGAAGAAATTTCTTTTGCATAAAAGAGTTTTATTTGTCTCAAATCATAAATTAGTTCACCATACTTATTGTAATCACGGTATAAAATATCTTTTACAATAGGCGTGATTGAAAAAATAAGTGAGAAAATAAGTAATACAATTGTTATTATTTGAGCTGCCATAATAATCATTTCATTTTGAGAAGTCGAATCACCTATTTTTTCGGCAACATATACAATAATAGGGACGATGATTGCGGCGAGAGTTTTTAGTGGCTTTTTTAAAGGTGCCAAATAATCACATTGAATTTGTGCAATTTTAGCTTCTTCAATTAACAGATCAAGTGCTTCAAAATCATGAATGCTAATTTGGTAATTATTTAATACCTTGACGGTCATTTGCATCCTTTTTTCAGAATAGGGACTATAGTGTTCATTAAGCATTACTTGAAGATTTCTTTTGAATGAGTCAATTATTAAGAATACTATGAAAGAAATTACGCCTAATGCGAGAGGAATATATGCTATCCAGGTTAATTTGAAAATTGATAAAATAAAACTTATAATTGCACTGGCAAAAAGAATAATTACAAATATTTTTCTATATAGTGGAAGTTTGGTAAAAGGGATAGTACTCTTGATATCCTTTAGACCAATTTTATAGCTAATAAATAAATCACAAAATCTCATATATATATCTCCTTTTTATTCGTAGTATATTGCAATAGGATGTACAATATTTAAGGAAGATTGTTGACCAAAGAATGAAAGCATGATTTGGTTCAAACCGATGCCAACTTGGGCTAATGGTGAAATATTTGAACTTTCAGTAGTATCCGTTGTTATTTTGTTGGTTATATATCCGAGAACTTTGATTTTACCACCGAATTTAAAAGATGTCATATCAATGTTATCACGCATATATTTGTCATTTAACACAACCATATTGTCTGCAATACATAAGGTTCTTCGATATGGAACAAGTGTACAAAGCATATCAATTATGTCCTTTATATCATCATAGCTTTTATCAGATTCTGCACATTTGTTTTTGGCAAAATTTGTGTAGTTTTTCTTGATTTCATTAGAATTAACTCCCTGTTGAGTTAATTCAAAATCCTGTTGTGTTTTCAGTAAGGCTAATATTTTATTACGTTCACTTTTCTTTATAAAATCAAGAAATTTTTTGTCGTTAAATATTTTTTTGTAATAGTCTAAATCCATAATGTAAAATTCATCATTAATTTCTATGAAGTCACCAATATTAAGATTTGATAAAAGCTTATTCTTGGTTAAATAATTCATAAGTTGATCAAATGCATTATCATGTAAAAGTTTGGTCTGTACATCGCTAATCAGATCTGTGTTAGATGTATCTTTTAAATGTCGATAGGTAAAATCTATTTTGCCTTCGATTCCTTTTCCAAAAACTTTCAAATCAGCATCTGCTCCTAAATTAGATGTGCGTTCAGATTGTTTATTTGCTGTTTGGCTGGATTGAGTTTCTGTTTCTTGGGTTTGCACTAAACCATCATATATTTGTGCTATATATGAATTAAGGGTGTCAGTATCTAAATATATAAATCTTCTCATAATAATAGCTCCCTTCCTGTGATTATAGTAAATTTATTCCTTCTTCGGTTTCCGTTTCCTCTTCATATAAGAGAAATCTGGAAACAAGTCTTTTAACAATTCAGCAGTATCTTCTGCATCGTCATTCCCATTCATATTCTGAACCAGTAGTTGGTCGTCATCATCAAGATTTAACGATATAGTATATTCTTTATTCGGGTCTGTTGGGTTCATTGGGTATTTTACTTCTTTGAGATAATATTCCGTTTCTGATATTTTATCATCCTCAAGTTTATCTCGTAAACGTGCCCAATACTCAACTATCTTTCGGAAGTTATCAAGGTCTTCCTGTGGACGGGGTCCGGCACTTGGAAGCCGCTCTTCAAATTTAAAGCAAACTTCTCCGTCTTTTATAGTGGGGCGTAGTCCATATGCCCATTCAATATCAAACAGCACATGAAGTGCACTGAATATATTTGCTACATCAGGGTCAGATAATGCATAAAAGCTGACACCTAGATTGTTGGCAATATTTAATAAAGTTGCTTCATCCGGATATCTGTTTCCGAGTTCATAGTTTCTAATAGTAGATTCATTTAATCCGCATCTATCTGCTAACTCCTTTTGTGTCATATCAGATGCAATTCTGAAATTACGAATCAAATAGCCTACCCGGCTGGTGAATTTTTCGCCCATCTTAGCTGCTCCTTATTCGTGGAATGAGTGTTGTAGCATGCATAAAGTCACGAGGTACAAAACATGCATCTACATTAATACTTGATATGTTTTCTGCGAAGGCAAAAACTCGAAAAACCTTCGGTTTACCTCGTTCACGGGCACGTTCTCAAGGTGCTTTGCCGATTGTTTAATGCTTCGCATATCAATCGGCAAAACTCCATGCTCACTTTTGCCTTCGCGTACATTATATCATCAACAGTACAAAAACGAAATGTTTTTTGCTAAAAAGTATCAACAGTACAAAAACGAACTGTTAATATAAAACACATCAAAACAGTTCAGAAATGAACTGGATAATAAAACGAAAGAGAGGAGGCATTTGCTTATGGAGAACAAACGTTTTTTAACAGCATAGGATGTCATGGAAATGCTGGGCGTATCACTATCCTATGCTTATAAGCTGATACGGCGGCTGAATGCAGAACTTGAGGCTGAAGGATTTGTGACAATAAAAGGGCGTGTCAGCACGAAGTATTTTATGGAATGAATCTACGGACTGTCCACAGACAAGGAGGTGGGATAGATGGCGGTTATCAAGAACAAAAAGACCGGAATGTGGGAGGTGAGGACTTATTATAAGGATATGACCGGAGAAAGGAAGCAGAAGACCAAGAGGGGCTTTGCGAAGAAAAGCGAAGCCCTTGAATGGGAGCGAAACTTCAAGCTGAAAGAGAATCAGAGTATCAGTATGAGCTTTCAAAGCTTTGTGGATATTTATTTGATGGATTTGGAGCCGAGAATAAAACGCAATACGTTCCTGACAAAAAAGCACATTATTGAGACCAAGATTCTGCCATATTTCGGAAAAAGGAAGCTGGATGATATTCGTACTTCGGATGTCATCCAGTGGCAAAATGAGATTATGAAACTGAAAAAGGATAATGGGGAGTTGTTCTCCCAAACTTATCTGAAAACGATTTACAATCAGCTCAGTGCCATATTAAACTATGCAGTCAATATGTATGGACTAAAGGATAATGTGGCACGAAAAGCCGGAACTATGGGGAAGGAAGAAAATAAGGGAATGGAGTTCTGGACACAGGAGGAATTTCAGAAATTTTTGGAGCGTGTGGCAGATAAGCCGATTTCGTATTATGCATTTGAAATGCTTTACTGGACGGGAATACGAGAGGGAGAATTGCTTGCCCTGACACCGGCGGATTTCAATTTTGAAAAGAAAACTCTTCGGATAAATAAGTCATATCAGAGGCTTGAGGGCGAAGATGTGATTACGGATCCGAAAACACCAAAGAGTAACAGGACAATCGTCATGCCGGATTTCCTTGCTATGGAAATGGAGGATTTTATAAAAAGCATATACGGAATAAAGATGAACGACAGAATTTTTACCATTTCAAAAAGTTATCTTCATCACGAAATGGATAGGGGAGCAACGCTTGCAGGAGTGAAAAGAATCCGGATTCATGGATTACGACATTCCCACATTTCTCTGTTAATCAATTTAGGATTTTCTGCATTGGCAATAGGGGAAAGAGTCGGACATGAGGCGGTAGATATCACTTATCATTATGCACATTTATTTCCAACGGTGCAGACGGATATGGCAGCACAATTGGAAACAGAAAGGGAGGCGTTAGTCAATGTCAGAAAAGAATAGAGATGATAAAAACCGATGGCGTAATGTGACAATCGCATTTCGCATGTCGCCGGAGGAGAATGAAGAACTCAATAACCGAGTAAAACTCAGTGGGTTTCGAACCAAGCAGGATTATATTATCCAGAGCGTTCTTCATCAGAAGGTGGTTGCAACGGGCAATCCGTTGATGCTGGTGCAATTTCGGAAGAACCTGCAACAGATAGAGCGTGAGCTTGAAAGAATTGAATTGAAAAGGTATCGGATATGGATGGGGAGTTGCTAACTCCCATCCGCTCCATGCTGGAAATACTGGAAGGATTCAAGAAACAGCCGAGAACATTAGCAGGTATGAAGGAACTTACTGTACCGAATGAGAAATAAAAATATTTTTGGAAAGGAAATGGCGGCTATGAGCGAAGAAACATTATTTGAAAAATTAGGAGTGAAATACATAGAAAAGGATGGCATCTTTTATCCGTTGATTACTTTAGATGGCGAGGAGAAAAACACAGATGTTGGGAAATACGGTCACATGTGGATTGATTACATACGGACAGAGTACTCACAGCGATACAAAAGTCTGGTGCGGTTTGGAGAATTACATGATAAGGCAGCAGAGGTAAATGAGGTGGCTTATGAATTGCTGGAGGATATTGAAAAGGAATGGCTGGGCGAACATAAGCCGAAGCAGGCAAATTCTTTTGTGAAAATGTACCGGCTACGAACACAGGCAAGAATGATAGCAGAGGAGGTAGTGCTGCATGATGTGGTGAACTGTTTTCATTAGGAGCCGGCACTGGTATTAAAGGAGCTGTGTATGGTAAATGATATGCCGCATATCTGCGGCTCATAAGTTCCCTTAAGGGAGCTTTATCCGGCTCGCAGAGCCGTACAGCCACTCCGGCGAGGAGCGCAAAACCCGCTTGCGGGTCTGTATTTTTGATGGCGAAGCTGTTAAAAGTGCTTTTGCGTTACTTTTGACAAAAGTAACAAAACCTTCCCAAAGAAATTTGCTATCTCGTGCCGTATCCAGCACTCGTTACGGATAAGACAGAAATGTTTACATACATAACGAAAGAGGAGGATTTTTACAATGGAAAGAACAATCAGTTTTATGAATGGGAAGGGTTCCATCGGACACAAAACAAGAAGCTTTATCGCGGACAATGTGGATGCCAGCCGCACCAAAAATAATATTACACTTATCCACGAGGATATTAAGCAAGTCTACCATAAACTGTTTGACAAGGCGCTTAAGGAATACAATGCAAAACAGAAACGCAAGGACAGGCAGATTAAAAGCTATTATGAAAAGATATCCCGGAGTAAGCAGGAAAAATTATTTTATGAGGTAATTGTTCAGATTGGCAATAAGGATGATACCGGAGTGGGCAGTTCGGCTGCTGAGGTTGCAACATGGGTGTTGAAGGATTATGTAAAAATGTTCCAGCTTCGTAATCCGCAGTTATATGTGATTGGTGCTTATATTCATCTGGACGAGGAAACACCACATTTGCATCTGAATTTTGTTCCTTGGGTATCCTGTTGTAAAAGAGGACTGGAAACTAAGACAAGCCTTAAGGCAGCACTTGCTACCAGAGGAATTGCAAGCGAAGGTAAAGGGAACACTGAATGGAAGCAATGGGCAGAGGCGGAGAAAGATGATATTGCCCTTATCACGCGTAGGTACGGGATTGATTGGAAGAAGAAAAACACGCACAATCCGCATTTATCCGTATTGGATTATAAGAAGCAGGAGCGGGCAAAGGAAGTGGCTGCTCTTGAGGAGGAACTAGAGGGCGCACAGGTTGTTCTTGAATTAAAAGAGGAAAGGATTGAGTCTCTGGACAAGGAAATAGAGAATAGGCGTGTTAGTATTCGAAAAGAACAATCCGAAGCACAAAAGATGTTGGATTATACCAAGGCTGAAACTCAGAAATTGCAGTCGGAAGGAACGGATTTACGTTTGAAGAATTCTGAGTTGCGGTTAGAGTATTCTAAAAGTGTAGATAAGCTTACCGATAAACAAAAAGAAATTGAGGTCGCTCAAAAAGAGGCTGACAAGTGGATGATGATAACGGATACCGCAAAGTGGCAGACGGAGCAGGCACAGATGAAACTGGAGGAGGCGGAAAGGCTTAAGAAGGAACTTTTGGGAACTGTTGATGGCGACGATTATCTGAAGGAGCAGGTGATAGAGCTGAGGTATCAGAATCAGATGCTCCGGGAGGAAAACCGAAGCCGGAAGGATAAGCTGGAAAAGGCGTATGAGTTTATGAAGCAGTTTGTGATTGGTGGGATGAATCTGCTGGAGAAGTTTTTTGAATGGATTGGGGAGAGGATAAAGGATGTTGGGAGAGGAAGGTGAAAAAGAATGCAAAAGAATGCTTTGTATGGTTGACTTGTTGCTTAATTTAATGTAATATTTAATAAAAGAATGCAAAGGAGATGGATTATGAGATACACATATTTAGACTTGATTGAAGAGGTTCTTAGAAGTGAAAAAAGGGAGATGACCCTTGGGGAAATATGGGAAGTTGCTGAAGAAAAAGGATATAGTAAGAAACTTATGTCCATAGGTAAAACTCCAGTTAATACTATGAATGCATGTATAAGAAAACATATTGAAAAATCCAAGAATGTTAAGTTTAAGCAAACATCAAAGAATCCTGCATTGTATTACTTGAATAACTAGAGAAAGGTATGTTGCAATGATTAATGATTATATAAACACCATTTTTAACGCGGATTGTCTTGAAGGAATGAAAGGTATGCCAGATAATTCAGTTGATTTGGTTATTGCGGATCCACCGTATAATCTGTCTAAAGGTGCAAAGTGGAAATGGGATAATAGTGTTGTTTTAAAGGGAATGGGAGGAAATTGGAATAAAGTAATGGCTGATTGGGACGATATGTCCTTCGAAGATTATTGGAATTTCACAATTCAATGGATATCAGAAGTAAAAAGAATTTTAAAACCCACTGGTTCTGTATGGATTTTTGGGACATATCATAATATGGGGATTATCAATGTAATTTGTCAAATGCTGGAAGTAGAAATAATTAACGAGATTGTATGGTTTAAGCGTAATGCATTTCCGAACCTTTCTGGCAGGAGGTTCACAGCTAGTCATGAGACTATTTTATGGGCACATACTGGAGGTAAAAAAAGACAGTATTACTATGATTATGAATATATAAAGAATACGGATTTTCCGGAAGATTTGATTAAGCAGCCAGGTAAACAAATGAGAACCGTATGGGATGTTCCAAATAATAAATCCAAGGAAGAGTTGGCATATGGAAAACATCCAACACAAAAGCCGATAAGATTATTGAAAAGAATAATTATGGCATCATCAAAAGAAGGTGATATGGTATTTACACCATTTAGTGGCTCTGGGAGTGAGTGTGTAGCTGCAAAGATGTGTGGAAGGAGCTATTGTGGATTTGAAATAAATAAGGAATATTATAATATTTCATTAGAAAGATTAAGCCATTGTGAAAGAGAGAATGTTCAAATTAGTTTATTTGAGAAAGGTGTGTGTGAAGATAATGCGAATGGAACCGGTAATTAAATGGAGCGGCAGTAAAAGGTCACAGGCACAAGAAATAATTAAGCACTTTGAACAATTTGATTGTTATTATGAACCGTTTCTAGGCGGAGGATCTGTTATGTACGCAGTTAATTCGTCCAGTGCTATTTGTGGTGATATTTGTGAACCATTAATTGGATTTTGGAAGATGGTTCAAAGCAGTCCGCGGGAAGTGATAAGTTATTATTCAGAGGAATGGAATCGTTTGCAAAAAGACGGCTATGAAGTTTATTATGATATACGTTCTAGGTTTAATGCAGATAAGTCACCATTGGATTTACTGTTTTTATCTCGTACTTGTGTAAATGGGTTGATAAGATTCAACTCAGAAGGTGAGTTTAATAATTCTTTTCATCATACGCGAAAAGGAATAGATCCTAAACGTTTTGAAAAAATTGTGTTGGATTGGCATGAAAGAATTTTAAATGTTCAATTTCTCTGTGGTGATTACAGAGAAACGACACAAACAGCAACAAAGAAAGATATAATTTACTTAGATCCTCCGTATGAAAATACTAAAGGAAGATATTACGGAACTATTGATTATGAAGAGTTTTATGAGTATCTGAACGATTTGAATAAAAAAGGAATTAGATATGTATTGTCATTTGATGGAATACGTGGTGATAAAGAATATGAGACAGGTATACCGAAAGAACTGTATGTGAAGAAGTTCTTTTTGGCATCAGGGAATTCTTCATTCAAAAAGGTTATGGATAAAAGTAATGAGCAAGTGTATGAAGCCTTATATTTAAACTGGTAAGAGAAAAACTCTTACCAGTTTTTAAAACAAATTTAACAGATATCGAAGATGTTGATAAGTGAATTGCGATGCTGGATTATGTTGCTTAGATATTCAGCTAAAGTGTTACCAATAGAGGAAAACCCTTTAATTTGTACCTTGCAACGAGAGGTGCTGCTATCTATATTGAATCCTATCAATACATCACAGTTACATTTGCTTGAAATAGTAGATAAATCAAAATTGATAGGGGCAAAAAAGCATCCTATAGAAGCACAAGTAAAATCAGATACAGATACTGTTGATGTAGAAATAGTCCAAATATCTGAATTTAATTGACGCTCTACACTAGGCGGATAAGATAGCAAATCAAATATATATTTTGTTAACGCTGGTCCGATGTTTGGTTCCAAATTTCTTGGTGATTCCTTTGATTCGGTGCATATTATTAATGGTTTTTCAAATAAATTGAATAGAACGGTAATATGGTCAGGCCTTTTGCTGTCACTCACACGGGGGAGGGTCAGCCATCTAAATTCTGTTCCGATTGCAGGATCATTATTATTTATTAGCGATATGCCACTCCAATCACCACCTGGAGGATTACAAAATCCTTCAAATGTGTTGGGAATTATATAGTTAAAAATAGTGTGTATAAATGTATCAACATCATTTTCTGTATAGTGAGTTGGGTATGGAGAAATAAGCATATTTGTTGTTCGATTTTTCAACGACAAGGAAAAAGTTTTATTTTCCATGTTTGGTATTAAGCGAACAATGTTGGAATCTTCAGTATTTTTAGGTATCTTTGGTGCATCAAGTATAATAAAATCGCTTAATGACACAATAGCACTCCATAATCCGTTTCCACTAGATAAAGATAGTATGTTTTGATCTAACTTTTGTATTGTGGATTCCAAAGTTTCGCCGTATATAAATGTAAGAATTTCAGTTGATTCGCCGAAAAGCATTGCAATTAAAGGGAGAATTCCTCTATCTGGTCGTGCATCGTCTCCGTGTGGCTTGAATCCTTTGAACATACAAATAATTAAGTCGTTTGTGGTGGATAATTTTCTATAAAACTCATCGTTCATTTCAGGATAAAGAGTACGTAACTCATTTGCAAAAGCGGTTTTGTTATAAGAAGGAATTAAACCAAACGGCAAATCTTTAGAGGCAATTCCAGTGCTATATTTCGTTGCTAAATTTGCAAAATCTTTGTTGCGACCAGTGATTGATTTTTGGGCAATTTTCTTTGCAAAAGGGAAAAGATTATTCTGTCTTGAAAATGCAAGAATGTCTCCTGAATAATCATTTTGTATAGATGTCCAATCTTCTTTAGTATAGCTATTTGAACTACTTGGAGTTGTCATGTAATCCATTATTTTTAAGCTTTTTTTGATTAATGAAGTATATATTGGGGTTACATCAATGTTATATATTAAGCCATAAAGCAATGAATATACATCATTTTCTCCAAATAGAGATGTATCAAAATCGTGTAATGATGAATCAAAAGAAGGTTGGAACTCTTCTGATTTGAAATAAACTTGTATGGCTGGATATTTCCAGTGCTTTGATGCGTTATAGTAGCTATAAGGGATAGCGACATTTGGAAAACGCAATGCTTTTCTGTTCCTATTTTCGTCCAATTCATATTTTACAAAGTCGATGATATATAGATACGGACAAATGTTAGCACGAGCAGTTGAGTATGCTCGTCCGCTACGTTGCCATGCTTGGTTACCTGCTTGTAATGCACTACAGAATTCGATGGCAAGAAGAATTTTTTCGCCAGTATCAGTTTCTTCTGTTAATAGAACATCTGGTGTTTCGTTTAGAAAGCTTCCGTTATCTTTTAAAATTTGGAATATATTGGAAGGCCATCGATCGCTAGTATTTTTGTTAAAGCCAGGGAAATATTTAAAAAACAAAATGTCAGAATCAATGGTTGTAATTTTAACAGATGGACATGCAGGCGAGAGAAAATAGCGTTCTGCCTTTTGTGTCTGGATGGATTTTGTAATAAGATTGAAGAGACGTTCACATTCGACAATGTTATCTCCGTGTATTCTAAAGTGTTTGATCATAAGTGCCTCCTTATGTGTGAATGTATAATGTATCATTATAGCACATAATATGTGAAAATAGTGCTAGAATTTCGAGAGACGCTTTAGAGATGCATCACAATAATCCTTACAAATATCACATCCTATAAATCTACGATTCAGATTTAAGGCTGCTTCACCAGTAGAACCAACTCCCATGAAAGGATCCAATACTATTTCGTTTGGATTTGAGGATATTCTAATCAAATGTTCAATAAGTACAAGGGGTTTTTGTGTTGGGTGATTTGGAGAAGATATTTTTTCGGGATATCGACAAGAAGGACATTCAAAGAAATTATGCATTTCTTTCTGACCTAAGAAATTCCATGTGTGATGCTTATTCCAGAGACAGACTACTAATTCGCAACTGTTTAGAAAACTATTTCTATATACGCTTTCTGTTGGGGTAGTTTTGTGCCATACAAATAATTGAAAAGTTTTGAATTCTTTGTCAAATGCTTCATGCCATTTACCAAGAAGAGAATAACTGGTAAAAATGAAAATATTTCCTTTTGGAGAAATAACACGTTTGAAATCTTTTACGTAGTCTAAGGGATTTATAGAATATTTATCCCATTCTGCAATGTCATTATTGATCGTTTTTCCGTTAGTGAGTTTAATGTTACCAGTAGAATTCAATGCAATATTATATGGGGGATCGGTTAAGATTAGGTCGATAGAACTGGTTGGAATTCGAGATAGAAGGCTTAGAGCATCTTCGTTAAATAGTTTATATTTATTTGTATTTGTAGAAAACATGTATCCTCCTTTTATTTTTTGTGGTATTATATAATAAGAAAGAAATATTGTAAAGAGAAAATATATAATAATATAGAAACTTTTTGTTAATTTAGTTGAGTTATGTGATAAATACACTTTTGAAATAGACAACAAGTGGGCTATGATAATAGAAATTTTGTTGATATGAGGTTGCACAGGTAATGGAAAAACAAGTAATTCGATTGAATAAAGATATATGTGGAATAATTGAAGAGATTTATCAACAGATATATTGTAAATTTAGTGAACAATATATAGTAGTATTTTTATGCGGTGGAGCAAGTAATAGTAAGCATAAATCGTTAAGAGATCAAGTAAGAGTATTGCTTGAAAATGAAAAAAAGACATTGTGGTATAAACCATTTAAAATATTTTATCCGGAAGATTTATTGATAGAAATTCTTAATAAAACAAAGGATGCTGATTTATTAAGTTATGAGCAATTTTTAGCAAGTAATTCTCATGTGATTGTTATTATTTGTGAAAGCGCGGGCTCGTTGGTTGAGTTGGGTGCATTTACTAATAATAAGTATACTGTTGATAAGGTAATTGCAGCAGTGGACAAAAATTTAACTAAGCATAAAAGCTTTATTATGCTTGGCCCAATAAAATATCTGAAGAAAAGAAATAAGCTCAATGTTATTGAATATGGACAGGATGTGGAGGACTTTGCGAAGCGGCTTTCAAGGGATATAAGGGACAAGAATAAAGTTAGTGGCAATAAGAATAGTATGATTGATTTAACAACTATTGTTGGGATGCACTATTTTATACAACTGATACTTTATTTTTTCAAGTCGCTAAATTCTAAAGAACTTGTAGCAATAGTAGATTATATTTCATGCAAAGAAAAAATAGTATATTCTGATTTTAAAGTTCTTTTTAACGCATCATTGAAATTGCTTTTTCAAGATAAAAAGATAGTTAAAATCACAGGAGAACCGTATTCATCATACAAATTAACAAATATTGGATATGAAACGATAAAATTGATGATAAATGATTGTATATGCGCTGGGGTATGTGATAGAATAAGAGTTGAGCTGATGCATAAGGAGTTCTATAAATTGCCTCATTCTTAGAATTGTTGTTAATATGCATACATAGCAGCTGGGGGTTGGTTCGACCTCGTGAGAATGATAATTACATGAAATCAGCTAAAACAACGGTGAACTTCCACAATAGTGGAACTCCCCCGTTGTTTTACCCGAGAATATACTGAGTAAGAATGAGGTGATTTATTTGAATATTGGAAACAGTGTAGTTTTAAATACTTTAGGTGTTCCAGTAATAAATTCATTTGAACATTTATGCGAACAGCTTTCGATAACAGAACAGTTATTATATTATCTAACATATAAAAAAGAGTATTGTTATTTCCAAAAGGTAATACCTAAAAAGGACAAAACAGAAAGAATATTGAATGTACCAAATTTATCATTAAAAGTGGTACAAAAGTGGATTTTGAAAGAAATATTAGAGAAAATTTTTGTGTCAGAGCAAGCTATGGCTTTTGTCCCAAATAAAAATGGATTGAGAGAAAATGCAGAGAGACATAAAAAGAACATTTTTCTTTTGGAGATGGATATCACAAATTTCTTTGGTACGATAACTGAACAACAGGTGTATACGTTGTTTTGCAATATAGGTTATAATAGTAAAGTTGCAGGTATTTTAGCTAACTTGTGTACATATAATAATTATTTGCCACAGGGTGCGGTTACATCTCCGTATATTGCGAATTTAGTTTGTTATCATATGGATGCAAGAATTAATGGCTATTGTAGTAGAAAAGATATTGTATACACTCGTTATGCGGATGATTTGACTTTTTCTTCGGATAATAGAATGCTTTTGAATAAGATTGAGAAATTTATTAAGTATATTGTTACGGATGAAGGTTTTACAATCAATGACAAAAAGACAAGATATCTATCTAATGATGTGAAGAAAACAGTTACGGGCATTACCATTAATGATGACAGTATTCATGTGGACAAAAAATTTAAGAGAAATTTGAGAGCACAGATATATTGTTCGATAAAATTAAAGAATTACCAAAATAACAGTCAAATATTGGGCAAGATTGCATATGTAAATTCTATAGAAAAGGGCTTTCGTGATAAAATTATTAGGTACATCACAAATCTTATCACAAGAACGGAATTTGCAGGAAACATAGATGTAGTTAATGCATTTAACGATAATAAATTATTTGCAGAGTTGCCAGATATGGTGTTTGAAGAAGTTTGTGAGAATCCTTTTGAGTAATGTGATATGGGTACTGTTTATTAGTGACGAAATATAAGAAAATTGTTGACACAGTGACAACAAAATGACAATACAATCTCAGGAAAAACTACGCAACAGGTAGAAACCGGACAAAACTTCCCGATTCCTGTTTTAAAAACCAACGAAAAGCACCACACAACAAATTGGCAAAGAGGAGTTTGAATAATTCACGTGTTTGTTCGCAAACCTCATTATTCAGTTTTTTGTAAAAATGAATAATCTATACACTTTAAGGTTCTGAATCTACATAGTAGGTTCGGAGCCTTATCTTTGTGGGAGAAGAGAGGTTTTGTAAGCAAATATGGTTCACTTTGGTCCTATGTCAAGATTTAGTACAAGTTAAAATGAGGTTTTCCCCATTTTAACCGTAAGCGCTTAAATCTTGGGTAGCTTTACTGTCTACGTTTTTGAACTCATAATGATAGTAAATAGAGTTTTACTACACTCCGCTTGATAGGAGATAGAAATTTACTACATTTGGAGGTTTCATTATGAGTAAGAAACGTGCTCCAGGGCGTTCCCTGGACGAATGGATGGATCTGGTAACCGAATGCAGACAAAGTGGCCTGACAGATGCTGCATGGTGTAATGAGCATGGGATATCTCCCAGCTGTTTTTACAATGCAGTTACCCGTCTCCGCAAAAAAGCCTGTCAGATACCGGATCCAGCCCCCAAAGCCAGCACTCTTGACCCTACATCCCATAAACAGGATGTAGTCCAGATTGCTATAGAACCGGAGTCTTCTCCGGCAGGACTGATCCCAGATAATGGAAACAGACCTATGCACCTTGACAATTCACATACGATTGAAATCGAAGCAGACGGATTGCTTATACGAATGAGTAATGAGATCAAACCGTTACTTCTTAAGATGCTTATGGATACGCTTAAGGAGTCGTTATGTTAGCGGACATCTCAAGTGTTGATGCAATCTATATCGTCTGTGGCAGAACAGATATGCGCAAGTCCATTGATGGATTATGTGCGATCATCCAGGAACAGTTTTCGATGGAGATCGACCATGCACTTTTTCTTTTCTGCGGTCGTAAATGCGACCGTATCAAAGCTATTTTAAAAGAACCTGACGGGATCGTTATGATCTACAAAAGACTGACCGCCCAGGGATCTTACCGGTGGCCCAGGAATAAATCTGAGGTCCGGAATCTTACATGGCGGGAGTTCGACTGGCTGATGTCTGGCATTGATATTGAGCAGCCCAAAGCGATCAAGGCAACATAAAAAAGATGCACATAAAACTCTTGCTAAAAGATGATAAAAACACTTCAGGCAACTGTCGATGCTGCCAATAAACGGGAAGAAGCTCTCACCCAGGAGCGGGATAATCTGAAAGAAGAGATAGACCTTCTCCGCAAAAAACTGTTTGGCACCTCCAGCGAAAAAAGGACCCTCGATATTCCAGGCCAGTTAAACTTTTTCAATGAGGCGGAACTGGAACAGGATCCGAAAGCTACAGAAGCAGAGGATCTTGAAGCAATTCTTCCGGAAAAAACAGCAAAAAAGCGAAAAGCAAGAGCTACAGATGTGGAGCGTTTTAAGGGAGTTCCTGTTGAAAAAAAGTATCTGAAACTTTCTGAGGAAGAGAAACTCTGCCCTGTCTGTGGTATCCCGCTGAAAGAAATAGGGGAAGAGTTTGTCTGCCGGGAACTGGTCTTTGTACCGGCAAAACTGAAAGTATATGAATACTACAGTAAGAGCTATGAGTGCCCGCAGTGCAGGCTTCAGGATATTCCGGTCGTCAAAAAAGGAAAAGATGGCAGAGCCCATATGCTTTATGGAATGGCTTCTGCCGGAACGGTTGCCTGGGTAATGTACCAGAAGTTTTGTAATGGTCTCCCATACTACCGTCAGGAGAAGGACTGGAAACAGTATGGCGTGAAGATCACCAGAGCTACTATGTCAAACTGGGTGATCCGGAATTCCGAAGCGTTTTTTCTTCCTATGTATGAATACTTCCACAGGAAACTTCTGGAACGTGGATTCGTGATGGCAGATGAAACGCCTCTTCAGGTTCTGCATGAACCGGGACGCCGTGCACAGACAAAGTCATATATGTGGCTGTTCCGCAGCGGCGAAGACGGAGGACCGCCTATTATCCTCTATAAATACTCAGAGACCCGGGCCGGGGACAATGCCGTAGATTTTCTTCACGGATTCAAGGGTTATCTGATGTGTGATGGCTATAGTGGATACAATAAAGTTCCAGATGCCAAACGCACAGCCTGCTGGGCACACATCAGAAGATATCTGACAGATGCCATCCCTAAGGGAAAGGCTCTGGATTATACCCAGCCATCCGTACAGGGAATGCTGTACATTAACCAGCTCTTCCATCTGGAAGATGTGATCAGATCAAAGTATTCTTCCTTCGATGCTATCAAAAAGGCGCGTCTTGAAAAAGAAAAGCCGGTAGTAGAAGGTTTTTTGTCGTGGCTTGATCAGCAGGATCCTATCCGTGGGAGCAGGATGGATAAAGCTGTCACCTACATTCAGAACCGCCGATCCTATCTTTCCACCTATCTGGAAGATGGCCGCTGCAGTTTTTCTAATAATCTCAGCGAAAATGCGATCCGCCCGTTTACAGTAGGCCGCAAAAACTGGCTGTTCTGCGATACACCAAACGGAGCCCAGGCCAGTGCTGTTGTGTACACAATGGTAGAAATGGCAAAAGCCAATGGAGTAAACGTCTATCACTATCTTACTTATCTGCTGGAAAAACTGCCTGATGATAGGATGAGCGATGGTGACTTAGAACTCCTGGCGCCATGGAACGAAACGGTCAAAGCTGAGATCGAACGTCGTGCAAACGAATCAAATCAATCATATGTGAATTGTCAAGGTGCTCCGACTACTGGAAAGTAGTCGGGGATTTTTTCTATCATACCTAAAATTTAAGCGCTTACGTATATAATACTATTAGCTGAGTTATATGGGCATATGTCAAAAACATTATTGACATATGCCTTTTATAGAGCTATTATATAAGAAAAGCGAGAAAGGAGCAGTTTATGCCGAGACCAGTAAAATGCAGAAAAGTCTGCCATTTTCCGAATGTTTTAGAATTTCTTCCGGCAGATGATGCTGAGAAAAAAGCACCCATTGTTCTGACTGTAGATGAGTACGAAACCATCCGTCTTTTGGACAAGAAAGGTTATAGTCAGGAGCAGTGTGCAGAATCTATGCAAGTCGCAAGAACAACTGTTCAACGAATTTATGAGATTGCCAGGAAGAAAATAGCAGATGCACTCATTGATGGATATCCGCTTAAAATTGAAGGTGGAGATTTCAAAATCTGTGATGGTCAGAGCAGTAACTGTGGGCTTGGAGGATGTTACAAGCAGGAGCTTCATCAAAAATATGCAGTGGAAAAAGGAGAGGGTATCATGAGAATAGCAGTAACATATGAAAACGGACAGATTTTTCAGCACTTCGGACACACAGAAACATTTAAGATTTACGATGTAGAGGAAGGAAAAGTAGTACATTCAGAAGTAGTAGATACCAATGGAAGCGGACATGGCGCATTGGCGGGAGTTCTTAATGCATTGAATGCAGATGTTCTGATTTGTGGCGGAATCGGAGGCGGCGCACAGACAGCGTTAGCGGCAGCCGGCATTAAGCTTTTCGGAGGAGTTTCCGGAGATGCGGATGAAGCAGTAGAAGCTTTTATCAATGAAACACTGGAGTATAATCCGGATGTGAAATGTTCTCATCATGAGCACAGCCACGGGGAAGGACATACATGTGGCGAGCATGGATGTGGAAGCCATAGCTGTCATTAAGAAAAATAGCAAAAAATAATAATACAAAAGAATGTGTCAAGGTAATGGAGAAAGGCAACTGTTGACTTTTTCCTTTTAGCGTGTTAAAATCGAGGATGTAGAAAACAAAGACGTTTTGCAGTCATTATTGCAAAGCGTCTTTTTATTTTATCAGCAGTGATAAAGAGTGTGCGGTAAACAGATAATACAGAAAAGGAAGAATGCTCTATGAAAGAATTGTTATTTTTGCTTGTATTGTTTGTTTCTAATGTTATTCAGGCTATCACAGGGTTTGCCGGTACGGTATTGGCGATGCCGCCTTCCGTTTATTTGCTTGGGCTGGATCATGCAAAGGTGGTCCTGAATGTTATGGCCTGGCTGTCCGGACTGATGATCGCAGTGACCGGATATCGACATATAAACTGGAAAGAATTGCTTAAGATGTCTGCGGTCATGTTGGTTGGAATGTTTGCAGGGATACAGATCTGCCGGATCGTGAAATCTGAAAATATTCTTCTGACAATATATGGAATCATAATCGTCGTAGTTGCATTAAAGAATCTGTGCATCCATACAGAGAAAAAACTTCCGGATTTCATTTTGTGGATAGTTCTGATCCTAGCAGGGATAATTCATGGTATGTTTGTATCAGGAGGGGCTTTACTTGTGATCTATGCAACACAGGTACTGAAAGAAAAAGAAGAATTTCGTGCGACAGTGGCCCCTGTATGGGTGGTGCTGAATTTTTTTCTGATGGTTACCCAGTTCAGGAGCGGCCTGGTTGGAACGGCAGATATTCGACTGATCTGTATCAGTATCCTGCCATTACTTATAGCTACATGGTTAGGTAAAAAGCTGGTATGTAAAGTATCTCAGAAGGTATTTCTGAATCTGACTTATATACTGCTTCTGATATCTGGAGTATCTTTGATCGTCTGATGCAGTTGATCACAGGAAGCTGCGGTGGAGAAAGGTGTATAAATATGGCAGTAACATTGCGTGAGATCATAAAACAGGTACAGCATCTGGAGATGAAGCTGGTAGCAGGTGAGACAGGACTGGATCATGAAGTGTCATGGACTCATATGGTAGACAGCGACACGATTTCTGCATTTCTGCAGGGACAGGAACTTACCTTTACAACAGGGTTGGGACTGAATGAAAATCTGACTCTTCTTCGTCTGGTAAAGGAAGTATGGCGAAACAAAGCCAGTGGAATCGTGATCAATATAGGGCCTTATATCAGTGAGATCGGACAGGATGTTATTGATTTTGCAAATGAAAAGGGATTCCCGGTATTTGAAGTACCGTGGAGGGTTCGAATGGCTGAAATCATGCGGATCATATGTTTTGCAATAACAAAAGAGCAGCAGAACGCAATTGAGGTTGCGACGGCACTGAACAATGCCTTTTTATGTCCGTCCCAGGAAGAACTGTATGTTTCGGCACTGATGAGAAAAGGGTATTTTACAGACAGTGCATATACGGTTGTGAATGTGTGTGTTCTGGAAGACAATGATCGTGTAACAGGAACAAGGCTAGAGCAGATTTTATCTAAACTGAGCAGTCATATCCGCTGTAATTATAATGGGATTTTGTGTTGTGCCCAGGATAAGCAGATTCTTCTGGTTTTGTGTGATTATTCTGATGAAGCATGCAGAAAAACTACAGAGAGGATTTTTCAGATACTATGCAGGATGGTATGTCAGAAGGAACAGATTTTTGTAAGTGTAGGTAAGCAGATTTCCGGGATCAGGCAGATTTATAAGAGCTATCAGTTTGCGGAAAAAATGTCTGATCTATTATGTGTCTGTCAGGTTCCGGGCGAGCAAAGCACAGATGGCGGAAAGATTATTTTTTACAAAGATCTTGGGATTTACAGGGTACTGCTCACACTTACAGATAAGGAAGCAATAAAAGAATATCTGGCAGATACAGTAGCTCCATTGTATGAATATGATGAGATGAACCACTCAGATCTGGTCAGAGTACTTCAGTGCTACCTGGCTAACGACTGCAGTGTCAAAAGTGCGTCACAGGAATTGATCGTACATCGAAATACAATTAATTATAAGCTTGGAAAGGCCGCTGAGATACTTGGAAAAAATCTTTCTGATTTTGATGTGCGTTTTCAGCTGAGGCTGGGTTTCCTGTTATATCAGATGAATGAAATGTAAAAGGAAAATGCGGCAGCAGAATAATAACGATTGTGCTGCAGCACAAAAATAATTGGATAGATGTCTATTGCAGACAGCCAGTGTCGAGAGTAATATATGACTCAGATAAGACAAAGGCGTCTGGTTCACAAATGAATGTGGGCCGGGCGCTTTTCTTATTCTACAACAAATAATAAGTTTGTTTACCGCAAAAATGAACAATATTTAAAACTGAATTACAGATAAAGAGGAGGAAGTTATTATGAGTTTAACAGGAAAAGAAGTAGCACAGATGCACAAAGATTATGTGATGCAGTCATGGGCAAGATCAGGAGCAGATACTTTACCGGTAGAAAGAGCTGAGGGAATTTATTTTTACGATTATGATGGAAAAAAATATGCAGATATGGCTTCACTTCTGGTGTGTTCCAACCTCGGACATGAGCTTCCGGAGATCGTTGAAGCGATCAAGGAACAGGCTGATAAGATGTGCTTCATGGCACCGGCATATGCATCCGAGCCTAAGAGCATGCTGGCAAAAATGCTTGTAGAAGCAGCAGGAGCAGATACATACAAGAGAGTTTTCTTCACAAATGGTGGAGCAGAATCCAATGAGAATGCTATAAAAATGGCACGTATGGTAACCGGAAGAACCAAGATCTTTTCCTGCTACAGAAGCTATCATGGAGCTACACTTGGAGCATCCAATGCTTCCGGTGACTGGAGAAGATATGCAGCAGAGATCGGTGGTGCAAATGGATTCGTACACTTTATGAACCCTCAGATGTATCGTGACGGATATACAAAAGGAGTTGATGATGCAGAGGTAACGAAGAAATATCTGGATGCGCTGGATCTGCAGCTCAGATATGAAGGCCCCGGAAATGTGGCAGCGATCCTGATGGAGTCTATAGTAGGTGCAAACGGTGTCATTCTTCCTCCAGACGGATATATGGAAGGTGTTCGTGCACTTTGTGACAAATATGGAATCCTTCTGATCTGTGATGAGGTTATGGCAGGATTTTACCGTACAGGAAAAATGTTTGCATTTATGAATTTCGACATGAAACCGGATATCATTACATTTGCAAAAGGTGTTACCTGTGGTTATGTACAGCTGGGCGGATGTATTGTAAGTAAAAAGGTTGCGGAGTATTTTGAGGAAAATGTTCTTCAGTGCGGACTTACTTACAGTGGACATACACTTGCATGTGCGGCTGGTGTAGCAGCAATGAAATATTATAAAGAACACGACATCGAGGGCCATGTAGCTGAGATGCACGAGATCGTTGCTCCGTTTATGGATGAGATGGTAAAGAAGCATAAATGTATTGGTGAAGCAAGATGTATCGGTTTGTTCGGTGCACTTGAAGTAGTCAAGAATAAAGAAACCAGAGAACCGATGCAGGAATACGGCGTACCCGGACCGGTAATGCCGTGGATATTTGCAGAATTAAAGAAACGTGGCTTTGCAACCTTCGGACGTGAGAACTTTATTGAAATCTGTCCGCCACTGATCATCACGAAAGAGGAGCTGGAAGAGTATCTCCCGATCCTTGATGAAGTGCTTACAATGGTCGATGAAAAATTTTGTGACTGATAAAGCAGGAGGTAGCCTATGAACTGGGATTATCTACAGCCGGTAAAAATTCATTTCGGCAAAGGCAGAGTAAAAGAAATCAAAGAAATAGCCAGAGAGCTTGGCTGCGAAAGAGGCCTTCTGGTGGCAGGACCGTTTTTCTTTAAAAGCGGTTTTGCCGAAAAGGTCATAAAAGAGTCAGAAGGAATGATCGTTGCTTCTTTTGGAGATGTTTCTCCAAACCCGGACGTTGTAGAGGTAGATGCCTGTGCGGAAGTGATCCGGCAGAAAAATATCGGATTTGTGGTAGCACTGGGTGGAGGCAGTCCCATGGATTGTGCCAAAGCAGCTGCCAGTGTAGCTCTGACTTCGGATTCCATCCGTAAGTATCATGGAACCGGAGTAGCAATGCCGGAGAAACATCTTCCACTGATCGCAGTTCCTACGACTGCAGGAACAGGAAGTGAAGTGACCTGTGTATCAGTTCTTTCGGATCATGCAAATGGAAAAAAAGCGCCGATCGTATCAGAGGGATTTTATCCGGCAGCAGCTATCATTGATCCGGAACTTACTTATACAATGCCACCGCAGGTTACGGCAGGAACAGGAATTGATGTTCTTTCCCATGCGATCGAAGGCTATTGGAGCAAAGGTCATCAGCCGATCTGTGATGTACTTGCGATGCATGCAGCAGAACTGGTATTTAAATATGTTTACAGAGCATACAGGAAGCCCGATGATGAGGAAGCAAGGGAGAAAATGTGCGAAGCATCTTTGATCGCAGGATTGGCGTTTACTTTACCGAAAACCACTTCGTCCCATGCGTGTTCATTTCCATTGACCAATATTTATCACATCCCGCATGGCGAGGCGTGTGGCCTGACCCTGGATTATTTTATAAGAATCAATGCAAAAGGCGAAGGTGGTGAACGTGTAGAGGAATTTGCCAGAAGGATTGGATTCAAAGATGCAGAAGAGATGGCGGATGCAGTTCTTGAATTAAAGAAAAAAATGGGATTGCGGTGTGATCTGAAGGATCTGGAGCTTGATGATGATCAGATTGCGGAGCTGGTTCGTATCAGCAGACATCCGAACCTTTATAACAATCCGGTGGAGATCACAGATGAGATGCTGGATGAGATGTATCGATATCTGGCCGGAAAGTGAAAGATTTTGATTGAATATTGAAAAAAATAATGATAATATAAAGAGAGACGATGGAGTCCGGATACTTTGGTATCTGGGCTCTTTTTGTATTTATGGATGGGAGATGAAGGATTATGAAACTGATCACAGCAATCGTAAGACCTGAGAAAGTGATGGACGTCATCAAAGCACTGGAGCAGGAAGGATATTTTGCTTTTTCAAAATGGGCAATTTCAGGAAGAGGTAAGGAAAAAGGAATTCAGGTAGGGGATGTCCTTTATCAGGAAATGGCAAAAAACATGCTGTATATTACTGTTGGGGACAAAGAAAAAGATGAGGTTGTAGATATTATCATTAACAGTGCAAAGAGTGGGCAGTATGGACATTATGGTGATGGAAAAATTTTTGTTTCCGATATCAGTGAGGCATATACGATCAGTGAAGAAACCAGAGAAGATGATGAATGATATGATTGATGAAGCAGGAGGATATATATGGGTGAAAGAAATAAAAGAACAAAATTAAAAAAATCCATGGGACCTGGTTCGATCTGGGCAGTTGCAGTCGGTTCCATCATTGGATGGGGATGTTTTATACAGGGTGGTCTCTGGACAGAACGTGCAGGTGGACCGCTCCCGCTGTTTCTGGGATTTCTGGCAGGCGGTCTTTTAATGATCGTGGTAGGCTACAGCTATTCTTATATGATCGCAAAATTCCCGGTAGCGGGTGGTGAATTTGCCTATGCATATAAAGGCTTTGGAAGAACTGCTTCGTACATATGCGGATGGATGCTGTCGCTTGGATATCTGTCTATTGTAGCTTTGAATGCAACGGCACTTCCGGTATTGGCATCCTATATTTTTCCTGGAGTCTTTAACAGAGGTTACCTGTATACAATTGCAGGATATGATGTATATATGGGTGAAGTCGGATTATCCCTGTTCTTTATCATACTTTTCGGGATCATGAATTACAAAGGGGCGAAATCTGTAGGAAATCTTCAGCTTGCGATGGTCCTTATCATGTGTGCAGCGGTTGTTGTATCAGTCATTGGTGTGATCGCAACAGGACATTTTGATGCTTCAAACTTGCAGCCGGCATACGGAGCCGAAGGCAAGTCTCTTGGAAGCGGTTTTGTATCTATCCTGGCATTGGCTCCGTTCCTTTATGTAGGATTTGACTGTATTCCACAGGCGGCAGAAGAATATGATTTTCCACCACAGAAATGCAAAATGCTGATCATTTCAGCATTGATCGTAGGTGCTTTGATCTATGGTGCAATGGCACTGGTGACAGATTGTGTTGTTCCCTGGCAGCAGGTTCTGACTATGACAGATGCGAATGGAACTCTTGTAAAATGGCATACAGGTGCAGTTCTTGATCTTGCAATGGGAAAAGTTGGTGTGTGCTTTGTGGCACTGGCAGTGTGCATGGGGATTTTTACCGGTATGAACGGATTCTTTATGACATCCAGCCGTCTTTTATTTGGTATGGCAAGAGCAAAAATGCTTCCGTCAGCTTTTGAAAAGGTTCATCCGGAGCATAAAACTCCGTCCATATGTGTTGGGTTTACCATGATCATCTGCTGTATCTGCCCATTTTTCGGCAGAGAAGTGATCGGCTGGGTTGTAGATATGTGTTCTGTAGGTACTGCGTTCGGATATTTCTTTACCTGTGCAGGTGCTTATATTCTTCTGAAAAAATATGGCGATGATACAGATACAAATAAAATCCATCCGGCAGTAGCAATGGGCGGCTGCGTGATCTCTGTTGTAATATTACTGCTTCTGATCGTGCCCGGTTCTCCTGCATTCATGGCTCCACAGTCCTTTGCAGCACTGATCGTGTGGGTGTTGATGGGAGTTACCTTCTATTTTGTTTCAAAGAAAAATTTTGCGAAAGTCACTAAGAGAGAAATGGATTATCTGATTCTTGGAAATGTGCAGGTGGTTCGAGGACTGAGAAAAGGAAAAGATCAGGGAAGAGTTGTACAGGGAAATATTGTGGCTGATCAGAGTAATAAATCTTAAAAGGTAATAAAACGGCTGCAGGCCTATAATACTTTCAGGGTAACAGAAAAACTTCCATTCAAAAAATGGGAGTTTTTCTGTTACCGGAGTATCATATTTGCAAGGTGTGATTTATAAAGTATCTTGACAGAGGTACCGATCCTGTTATACTATTAAAACTGATAAAGGGGAGTAACCTACGTTTGGAAATCTGCGTTTGCAGTGTCGTCAGTACGGTGGAAACATCCGGCGCTGCAGGGAAATGGTGAGACTTTTATTGCATTTTTTGTTGTGCAATAAGGGTTTCTTTTTTTATATCCTTTTATCAAAAAAATCCTTTATTGCATAAAAAAATTACAGTTGGTGAATATTTGCAAAAAAGGAGGCAAAGGTAATGAAAGAAATTTATCAGCAGACAGCAGAAGAAGTTCTCGAGCGTGTGGAAAGCAGGGAATCAGGGCTTACCGATGAACAGGTCAGACGGTCCAGAGAGAAGTGCGGATGGAATGAGCTTGCAGAAGGAAAGAAAAAAAGTATTTTGCAGATCTTCTTTGAACAGTATAAGGATTTTCTGGTGTTGATCCTGATCGCATCGGCAGTGATATCCGGTATGCTTGGAGATGTGGAAAGTGCAGCAGTTATCGTGATCGTTATTACGATCAATGCGATTTTGGGAACTGTGCAGACAGTAAAGGCTGAGCAGTCCCTGCAGAGCTTAAAGAAGCTTTCCGGTCCGGAGGCAAAAGTATTGCGTGATGGTGTGGCGGTACAGCTTCCGGCAAGAGAACTGGTTGTAGGAGATGTGATCCTTCTTGAAGCAGGTGATATGATCCCGGCCGATGGAAGATTGATTGAAAATGCAAGCCTTAAGGTCGATGAAAGTGCCCTTACCGGAGAAAGTCTTGCGGTTGAAAAGAGTATGGACATTATTTTGGAGGAAGCACCGCTTGGTGATCGGACAAATATGCTGTTTTCCGGAAGCTTTGTCACATATGGGCGTGGCAGAGCGGTTGTAACGAATGTAGGAATGCAGACAGAGGTTGGAAAGATTGCGGGACTTCTGAAATCGACTTCGGAAAAACAGACGCCACTTCAGGCGAATCTGGATGATTTTGGAAAGAAGCTTTCCATTCTGATCCTGATATTTTGCGGAATTCTGTTTGCAATCAGTGTATTCCGCGGTGAGAAGATCAGCAGTGCATTTATGTTTGCAGTAGCACTTGCAGTCGCAGCGATTCCGGAAGCTTTAAGTTCCATCGTGACGATCGTCCTTTCTTTCGGAACACAGAAGATGGCAAAGGAGCACGCGATCATTCGTAAGCTTCAGGCTGTGGAAGGTCTTGGAAGCGTATCTGTTATCTGTTCGGATAAGACCGGAACACTCACACAGAACAAAATGACAGTAGAATATTATTATATTGATGGAAAAAGAATCACAGCAGATGCAATTGATGTAGCAGATCCGGCGCAGAGATGTCTTTTGGACTACAGCATTTTATGTAATGATTCAACAAATGAAAATGGAGTGGAGATCGGAGATCCGACGGAAACGGCATTGATCAATCTGGGCAGCCGGTACGGAATCGAGGCTGCTGGTGTAAGAAAGCTTTATCCAAGGGAAGGAGAGCTTCCCTTTGACAGTGACCGTAAGATGATGTCAACACTTCACAGAATTGATGATGAGAACCGGATGATCGTAAAAGGTGCGGTTGACCGGCTTCTGGAGCTGACAGACAGGATTTGGACAAAGGACGGAGTTCGGGAAATCACAGAAGCAGATAAAGAAAAGATCCGGCGCCAGAATCAGGAATTTTCAATGGAAGGGTTACGGGTACTGGCATTTACCTATCGTGAAATTCCGGAGAAGCATGTATTGACGACAGAAGATGAGAACCATCTGGTATTTCTTGGCCTGATCGCTATGATGGATCCGCCGAGGGAAGAATCAAAGGCTGCAGTTGCAGAATGTATAAAAGCGGGGATTCGGCCGATCATGATCACGGGAGATCATAAGATCACAGCAGCGGCAATCGCAAAAAGAATCGGGATCCTACATGATCTGTCGGAGGCCTGTGAGGGTACTGATATTGAAAATATGAGTGATGAGCAGCTGAAGGAATTTGTCCCGAATATTTCTGTGTATGCAAGAGTGTCACCGGAGCACAAGATCCGTATTGTCCGTGCATGGCAGGAGAAGGGGATGATCGTGGCAATGACTGGAGACGGTGTGAATGATGCTCCGGCATTGAAGCAGGCAGACATTGGTGTTGCAATGGGAGTGACCGGAACCGAGGTCGCAAAGGATGCCGCAGCAATGGTGCTTACAGATGATAATTTTGCAACAATTGTAAAAGCAGTGGAAAACGGACGAAATTTATATCAGAATATCAAGTATGCGATCCAGTTTCTTCTGTCAGGAAACTTTGGTGCGATCCTGGCAGTTCTTTGTGCATCCCTTGCAGGACTTCCTGTTCCTTTTGCACCGGTACATCTGCTGTTTATCAATCTTTTGACAGACAGCCTTCCGGCAATCGCATTAGGCGTGGAGCCGCACAGCAGTGAGGTGATGAATGAGAAACCAAGATCAGCAGACGAGTCAATACTGACAAGGGATTTTCTTGGTAAAATCGGTCTGGAAGGACTGGTGATCGGTATGATGACGATGATAGGATTTTTGACAGGATATCATCAGAATGGTGCACTGCTTGGCAGTACTTATGCCTTCGGAACACTTTGTCTGGCACGTCTGTTCCATGGATTCAACTGCAAATCGGATCATCCGGTTATCTTTACAAAACGTTTCTTTAATAATAAATGGCTTCAGGGAGCATTTGTACTTGGGGCAGTACTCATTACCGTTGTACTGACGGTTCCAGGATTTCATCTCCTGTTTAAAGTAGAGACGTTGGATCTGATGCAGCTTGGCTGTGTATATCTGTATGCGTTTGCAAGTCTTCCAATCATTCAGCTGCTTAAATGGATACGTATGAAATTGAAAAAAAGAGAGGAAAAATAGTGGATTTAAGCAAAATATCTATAAAAAAAATCAGGGAGCTTATTGTGTTTACGGCACTTCTTGTAGTTGCCCTATGGAAATTCGATGTGGTACTCAGCGTGCTAAAAGCAATATGGGGGATTATATTTCCGTTTGTGCTTGGCGGGGCGATCGCTTTTATAACAAATGTGCCAATGAGCTTTTTGGAAAAGAAAATTTTCGGAAGAGTAAAAAAAGAAAATAAGACAGTTGGAAAACTGGCAAGACCGATAAGTCTGCTCCTTACGATCATATTGGCGGTTGGTGTAATCGTACTGGTAATGTTCGGGGTGATTCCGCAGCTTACGCGGACAATGGGAACTCTGATGATGAGTATCGCTGATTTCATTCCGCAGATGCAAGGCTGGATTCGGGAATTTTCCCATAATAACCAGGAAATCATGAAGCTGGTAAATCAGGTGCAGTTTAATCCGGATCAGGCGATCAAGTGGGGAATAAGTCTTCTTGGAAATGGTGCAGGAAATATGATGAATACCACAATGTCAGCAGTGGGTTCCATAGTCAGTGGATTGGCAACCTTTTTTATTGCATTTTCATTTGCCTGCTATGTTCTTTTTCAGAAGGAGAAGCTGCATGTGCAGATCCGAAAAGTATTTTTTGCCTTTCTTCCAAAGAAAAAGGCAGATGCTTTTCTTAAAATTTGTTCTCTGACTTATCGGACATTTGCGAATTTTCTTGCAGGTCAGTGTCTGGAAGCTGTGATCCTCGGATGCATGTTTGTGGTGATACTGAGTATTTTGAGGATGCCATATGCACTTTTGATAGGAGTTTTGATTGCGTTTACTGCATTGATTCCGATTTTCGGGGCCTTTATCGGATGTGCAGTGGGAAGCTTTTTGATCTTTATGGTAAATCCGAAACAGGCAATTTTATTTATTATAGTATTTCTGGTGCTGCAGCAGATTGAGGGAAATCTGATATATCCTCATGTTGTGGGTGAATCTGTAGGGCTTCCGTCAATCTGGGTTCTTGCAGCAGTTACGATCGGCGGAAACCTTATGGGAATTGTAGGTATGCTTGTTTTCATTCCACTGCTTTCCGTGTTCTATACTATTTTTCGGGAATTCGTATATCTGCGCCTGAAAAAAAAGCATATCAAACAGGTAACAAAGACAGAAATAGAGGAATATACGGCGGAGGAAATTGCTGCTATAGAAGAAACGTCAGGAAAAGAACAGAGACCTTCAAAAGTTCAAAAAAAATGTTGACAAGAGATGGCAAGGCAAAAGAAAAGTAAATTGTTCGAAAAATAGAGTTAAAAACAAAAAATCATATTTTTTGAATAGAATATCAAATGTTCATATCCATCCCAAAATGCTAAACTATCACACGGTAAAGAAATGTGTACAAAGAAAGGGCATAAAAGAGGAGATAGAGGAATGGATAATAACAATAAAAGCAGTGTGGTTTACCAGGGTAAGATTCCTGGAAGAGTAAAGTACTCGTTTGCTTTTGGAGCATTGGGTAAGGATTTGATCTATGGAATGATAGCAACTTTTTCCATGATCTATTTTACAGATATCATTAAAGTAGCGCCGGCGTTTATCGGAACCATGTTTTTCGTGGCAAAGATCTGGGATGCGTTTAATGATCTTTTCATGGGAATGGTTGTTGATAATACAAGAAGCCGTTTTGGCAAATTTGTACCGTGGCTGGTGATCGGAACGTTGATCAACGCATTTGTATTTGTAATTGTATTTACAGATTTTCATTTATCAGGCGTAAGCCTTTGTGTTTTTGCATCTGTTATTTATGTATTATGGGGAATGACCTATACAATTATGGACATTCCATACTGGTCAGTAATCCCGAATCTTACATCTGATCCACAGGAGCGTGAAAAAGTATCCGTACTGCCAAGAATTTTTGCAAGTATCGGACAGTCACTGATCATTGCCGGATTTGGAGTACAGATCATCAAAGGTCTTGGCGGTGATTATACAGGATATCATAGATTTGCTTTGATCATTGCAGCAACATTTATTTTTACAATGGCTGTATGTGTACTGAATCTGCCAAAGATCCAGCACGATGTTGAGAAAAAAGAAAAAATGAAATTTAAAGACATCTTCACAGTCATCAGAAAGAATGACCAGTTAAGATGGGCAGTATTGCTGATTCTTTTATATAATGTGGCAATTCAGGCAATCATGGGAGTTGCGACCTATTACTTCAGTTATGTATGCAACAATGCCGGAATGTTATCTGCATTTATGATCAGTGCATCTGTTGCAGAGGTTGTAGGACTTCTGATCTTCCCGAAGGTAACAAAGATCTTGTCCAGAAAGCAGGCGTTTTTGTTTGCGTGTGTGTTGCCACCGATCGGATTGATTCTTCTTCTGGTGGTAGGAATTGTGTGTCCGAATAATATTGTTTTGACAGCGATTGCTGGTATTATTGTTAAGACAGGAACCGGTCTGGAGCTTGGATGTGCAACGGTATTCCTTGCGGATGTTGTGGATTATGGAGAATATGTTCTCGGAAACAGAAACGAGGGTGTTGTATTCTCTCTGCAGACCCTGATCGTAAAATTGACAGCAGCATTTACAGCACTGGCTATTGGATTTGTACTGGAGCTTACAGGATATGTTCCGAACACAGTGCAGTCACTTGCAACACAGAATTCTATTCGTGTTCTGATGTGTGTAGTGCCGACTATCGGAGTTATTCTTGCATATGTTGTATTTAAGAGCAAATATAAATTAGATGATAAATTTATGAAAAAAGTCGTTGCGAAACTGAACGGCTCAGAAGAGAAATAAGAGCAGTCCCCTGTTTTAATTGTGAAAACAATAAACAGGGGATTTTTTGTATTTTATGTATATTGATAATATGCTATCATAAAATACAGTAAAACATCAGGGAGTATGGAGTGTGAGAATATTTAGTATTATTTTGGCAGATGACGAACCGAATATCCTATATGGAATGCAGAAGGGAATAGACTGGGAGAGCCTTGGATTCTCTGTAGTTGGAACAGCACAGAATGGAAAAGAAGTGCTTGATATGATGGATGAATTTCATCCGGATTTAGTGATCAGTGACATAAAAATGCCTTTCATGGATGGTCTGGAGCTGGCAAAGAATATCCATGAAAATTATATGAATACAAAGGTGATCCTGTTTTCCGGATGGGATGATTTTACATACGCACGTCTGGCTATCAGTTATGGAGTTTCGGAATATGTGATGAAACCCATTGATTACGAGGAGATGCAACGTCTGCTCATAAAAATGTATCAGGAACTGGAGAAAGAATATAATGAAAAAATAAACCGTGTCCGGCTGGAGAATGCATATACACAGAGCTTGCCGTTATTGCGTCAGCAGTTTTTTTCCAGGCTTATGACAGAGGTTATGGAGGAGAAGGAATGCAGGCGGCAGATAAAAAATCTGAAGCTGGATCTTTCGGATCAGGTGTATTCAGTTATAGCAGTAAAAGTGGGAAAAGAAGGGAAGAAGGACATTCTCAGCGAACTGTCAATGAAGGAAACGTTGAAGGAAGCACTGGAAAAAATTGCACACGTTCATGAATTTGGTATGGGCGATAAAGAAGTATTTCTCCTTGGTGGCAGCAAGAGACATGAGATTGGGAAGATTACACGAAGTATCCAGGAAACAGCAGTTATGATCCAGCGTATTTTCGGAGCGAGGATTTCCTGCGGGATCAGCAACAGCGGAGAGAATCTGAAAGATATGCCGGCGTTGTATGCTCAGGCAGCAGAAGCATTGGATTATAATCTTGTTTTGCCGGAGGAGAGCTATACTTACTATAACGATATCATGCCGCAGCAGGAGGAAGAGGACTGGAACTCTCAGGTGGAAATGATCGGAAAATCCATCACATATTGTACGGAAGAAGAATTGAAAAAACAGGTCGGTGATCTGATCGCATGGCTGCATAAGGGTCACTATAATTTGAATGAATATCAGATCGTTATTCTGGAAATCTCTTTTTCTGTTGCCAGATTTTATAAGAAATACCAGATTACATCAGACGCAGAATTTGCGGGATCCAAAAAGATGGCGGTGAAGATCCTTTCGTTGAGCACGGGGGAAGAATTAGATCATTGGCTTTTGAATTACTGCCTTCTGATACGATCACTGATCCAGAAAAAACAGATTGACAACAATGTGGTTCTGGCAGAAAATGCAATGAAGATCGTGGAAAAAAAATTCCGGAATCCGGAGCTGAGTGTGGAGTCGATATGTGGAGAGTTACATGTTAGTACCTCCTATTTTTCGAAAATATTCAAGCAGGAAACAGGAGGTACATTCATTAATTATCTGATCAGTCGACGTATGGAAGAAGCAAAAAAACTGCTTTTGCAGACTGATTATAAGAGTCAGACCATCGGAGCGATGGTAGGGTATCCGGAGCCAAATTATTTCAGCTACGTATTTAAAAAAAACTGTGGAATCTCACCTGTAAAATACAGAAAATCTGCACAGTCAGATACATAGATCGGCAATAATATACAAGGAGCTGAAAATGAAAAATAAAAAGATAAGTATCCGTATCATTTTTCCGGTGGTTATGTCTGCTTCCATTGCAGCCTGCATCATCAGCTGTATTCTTCTGTTTTCCTACTATTTTTCAACATATTTTCAGAAGGATGCCATAGAAAAAATAGGAAAGCAAAGGGATTTTCTGGCGCAGAGTCTGGAGACACAGATTGAAAATATCAATGTACTGATCAACAGGATCTACTATCAGAATATAAAGAAATATGATGTGGACAGTGCCAGGTTTGCGGAGGAAATGGAACAGCAGATATTTCTTGAAGAAAAGTGTTTGTATGGACTTGCCTTATACGATATAGACGGAGAAAGTATATGGCATTCAGGGACATTTGCAGAACAAGAGGATGCGAAAGAGATGGCCTGGTTTTTACAGGCAAAGGAGAATATTGAGACGATCAGTTACGGACGGCGGAGACTGGTACGTCCTCAGGAGGATAGTTATGTATTTGAGATCAGCCGTTATGTAGAATATATCAAGGATGGGAATATGAGATCAGGAATTCTTCTGATGGAGTATTATACAGATTCTGTGGATGAGATACTGTCGCATTACAGAAATCAGAAATCAGCTTATTGCTATTTGCTGGATGATCAGAAGAATATGCTCTATCATCCTTTTGATAAAGAGATCGCATCCGGATTATATAAAGAAAAGACCATAGAGTCTGCATTGTCCTGCAAAAATTATAGGATAGAAAAGGCGGATGGTCAGCAGTGGCTGATAGAGGGTCAGCAGATCGGTTACACAGGATGGAATATGGTGGTTGTAAATTCCATGGACAGTCTGGTATTGGAAAGCCATAATCTTCATTATCTTGTATGGTTTATACTCCTTCTGATCGGAGTGATCCTGATCTTTCTTGATACTCTTGTGTTTCACAATTTTACAAATCCGATTTACAGGCTGCTTCGGACAATGGAAAAATTCGGAAAAGGCGATTATAATGCCAGAGCACAAGAGGAAGGAATCGGCGAACTGAAAAATGTAAGTATACATTTTAATATTATGGCAGATAAGCTTCAGGAGCAAATGGAAGAGATACGCAGAAATGAGAGAGAAAAGCAGAAGATGGAGAAGAAGCTTCTGCAGTCACAGATCAATCCTCATTTTTTGTATAATACGCTGGATTCCATTATCTGGATGATCCGAAGTGAAGAATATGATGGTGCCGGGGAGATGGTCTCTCTTCTGGCTAAATTTTTCCGGATCTCCTTAAGTCAGGGAAAAGATATGATCACTCTGGAAAAAGAACTGGAACATGCTTCCAGCTATTTGGCCATCCAGAATATTCGTTTCAAGGATAAATTTGAATTTCATGTGGACGCAGATCCGGAACTGCTGAAATATTTTTGCCCCAAGCTATCTATTCAGCCATTGCTGGAAAATGCTATTTATCATGGAATGGATGGAATGTATGAGGATGGAGAAATCGAGATCCGGATCTATGAAAAGAATGGAGATATCAAAATCGATGTGTCAGATAATGGACCCGGTATGACACAGGAAAAAATAGATTATATCATGCACAATAAAGTAGTATCCAGCAAACGTGGTTCCGGAATCGGAGTGTGCAATGTAAATGAGAGGATACAGCTGATCTATGGAAAAAATTATGGAATTACGATCAGTAGTGAACTGGATGAGGGAACCGTTGCCACGATCACGATCCCGAAAATGGAGGAAATGGATGAGCAGTAAGAAAAAACATATCATTCTGATTCTGGTTCTGATCGCACTTATATCCTTTCGGTATATGACAGTGCGAAATCATAGGGCAGAAAAAAGCAGAATTACCATCGTCCTGCCACAAAACACACAGGAAGATTTAAGCAGTGTCCAGGAGGGAATCCGGGATTATGCTTATGACCATCAGATAAAGCTGGATGTCTGGTACAAAAAGCAGATGTCCGAAAAAAGTTTTGCAGAGCTGGTGAAAGAGGAAAAGCAGAATCGAAGCATGGGAATTCTTCTGGTATATCCGGAATTTTATCTGAAAAAAAATCAGAATGGTTACAAATATAAGGAAGTACTGGCACTTACAGATACCATGAAGGAGTCATTTTTGCATTATGCGGCATTTGTGCGGAGGGAACAGGAAGAAGAAACATACAGGATGCCAATCAGTGAAACTGTTCTGGGACAGATCAAAAGTGGCCGTAAGAAAGTGGTTTATATGGAAAATACATACAGACTTGGCTATGAATGTATGCAGATGATAGAAGCTTACGGAAAGAAAAAAAAGATGGAGAGTATCTTTCTGCAGCCGTTAAAGCTTGATCGGGAAATTCTGGAAGCGGGCAGTCTGGATGCATTACTTGCAAGGTAGAGGGAGAAGATGAAGTGGAAAACTGAAAAATATAATTTTATACTGGAAGGTCTTTTTGTGCTGATGGCAGGTCTGATCGTGGCATGGAAGCTACCAAAGAGAGAAGACTGTTATATCCACATGGGAATTGCGGTATATGATCTGAATGATACCTTTATGGAGAAATATATACGGACTTTGCAGGATATGATTGAAAAAACAGAAATTGCAGGAAGGAAAATATCCTACGAAATCTATAATGCAGATGGGAAAAATAAGAAACAGGAAAAACAGCTGCAGTATATGTATGCGCAGGAGTATGATATCATGTTGGTTAACCTGGTAGAGCCTGCATCTGCAGCCAGTGTGTTGAATGAAGCGGAGGAGAAGGAGATCCCCGTCATTTTGTATAACCGTGAAGTTGCCGAGAAGGATCTTCAGATCGTGAAGGATGTATGGTATGTAGGAACAGACGGAAAAGCTGCCGGAGAGATACAGGGAAAGCTGCTGAAGGAGCTTTGGGATAAGCAGAAGCAGAGCGTGGATCGGAATCAAAACGGAAAGCTGGACTACATGTTGATTGAGGGGGAAGAGTCTCATTATGATACGATTCGGAGAACTAACGGATTTTTGGAGTCAGGAAGAGAATTGCCGTTAAAGCAGCTGGGAAACCTGACTGCGGATTGGAAACGGGAGATTGCCCTGGAAAAATTTGCGAAGCTGGATGAAGAGACGATCCGGAATACGGAGGCAGTCGTATGCAACAATGATGACATGGCACTTGGGGTCTATGATTATTACAAAAAACATCAGATGAAACTTCCGATTATTATTGGAATTAATAACAGTCAGGAAATGAATCAGAAGATCCGACTCGGGGAAATCTATGGAACTGTGGATAACAATATGGAGGATCAGGTTGCAAGAATTTATGAGATAATGAAATCTGTTTTAAATGGAGTTATAGATAAATATGATAAAATCTGGTACAGTATGCCTTATGAAATTGTTAATAGTGACATATCAGAAGAAAAATGATACGATGAATGCAGAATAAGTATTCCCCGCTTTAGGTGTATGGAGCACTAAGCGGCGGGCCAAGAAGGGGGTATAATATGTGGTTTGTGTTTGCCTTGCTGTCTGCTGTATTTGCGGCGCTGACCTCCATACTGGCCAAGGTAGGTATTACCGGTGTTAATTCGAATCTTGCAACAGCGATTCGAACGGTGGTGGTGCTTGTCATGGCATGGGTAATGGTTTTCCTCACAAATACACAAGGTGGAATCACTGCGATCAGTAAAAAAAGCTGGCTGTTTCTGATACTTTCAGGTCTGGCAACAGGTGCCTCATGGTTGTGTTATTATCGTGCTTTGCAGATAGGAGATGCATCTAAGGTTGTGCCGATAGACAAGCTGAGTGTTGTGATCACGCTGGTACTGGCATTTGTTTTTTTACACGAGAAATTTACAGCAAAATCGCTGATCGGATGTATTTTGATTGGTATGGGAACATTATTGATGGTTTTGTAAAAAGGCATAAGAAAACTATACACAAAAGGAGAGGGCTATGAAAACACGAAAGAAAATTTCAGCAAGGCTTCTGGTGATCATGCTTGTTGCCACATTACTGCTTCCCTTTACATGGAATGTTCCGGTGGAAGCAGCCGAGGCAAAACAGATCGATGTTTTGTTCAGCCATGATACACATTCGCATTTGAACAGCTTTTCAACCATCGTAGATGGAGAGCAAAAAGAAGTTGGCGGATTTGCAAGGATCAAAACTCTGATCGATGAAAAGAAGCAGGAAGATCCGGACACCCTGGTGTTGGATGGCGGTGATTTTTCCATGGGAACCCTGATCCAGACCGTATACGATACGGAGGCGGCAGAGCTTCGAATGCTGGGATATCTGGGGTATGATGTGACGACTTTGGGGAATCATGAATATGATTATCGTTCAAAGGGACTGGCAAATATGCTGGAGGCTGCGAAGGATTCCGGTGAGACAGTGCCGGCACTGGTGGTATGCAATGTGGACTGGGACAGTATGGAGCAGGATGGACTAAATGATGGCCAGAAGCAGATCCGATCAGCATTTGAAACCTACGGCGTGAAGGACTATGTGGTAGTTCAAAAGGGAGATGTAAAGGCTGCAGTAGTCGGTGTGTTCGGTAAGGATGCCCTGGAATGTGCACCGACCTGTGAATTAAAGTTCAAGGATCCGGTTGAGGCCGTAAAACAGACGGTAGAAGAGATCCGAAAAAATGAAAAAGTGGATATGATCGCTTGTGTGTCCCATGGAGGAACCTGGGAGGATGAGAACAAATCGGAGGATGAGATCCTTGCAAAAGAGGTGCCGGATATCGACTTGATCATCAGCGGACATACGCACACAGAGCTGAAAGAGGCAATTCAGCATGGGAACACATATATCGTATCCTGCGGCGAATACGGAAGAAATCTGGGATCACTTTCCATGACACAGAAGCAGGACGGACGGTGGGAGCTGACATCCTATGAGCTGATCCCTGTTTCTGAGGATGTAAAACCGGACCAGGCGACACAGGAACAGATCGATGCCCTGATGGATACGGTGGATAAGAATTATCTTGCCGATTTCGGCTATACAAGGGAAGAGGTTCTTGCTGAAAATGATGTTGAATTCAACAGTCTGGAAGAAATGGGCACGAAGCACGAAGAGTTGAATCTTGGTGATATCATGTCCGATGCATACATATATGCAGTGGAGAATTCCGAGTATTATGATGGTGATCCGGTTGATGTAGCCGTTGTTCCAAGCGGAACCGTGCGGGACACATACACAAAGGGCGATATCACAGTAGAGGATGTTTTTAATTCCTTTTCACTGGGGATCGGAAAGGACGGTGTTGCCGGATATCCGCTGATCAGTGCATACCTGACCGGAAAAGAGCTAAAGCTGGCAGCGGAGGTGGACGCTTCTGTATCGGATTTTATGACAACGGCAAGGTTATATTGCAGTGGATTGAATTTTGCATACAATCCACATCGGATGATCCTGAATAAGGTGACAGATTGTTATCTCACCAGGGCAGACGGAGAGCGGATCGAGATCCAGGATGACAAGCTGTATCATGTTGTGACAGATCTGTATACCGGCCAGATGCTTGGTTCAGTGATGAAAATGTCCTATGGACTGCTGTCTCTTGAACCGAAGGACAGGGATGGAAATCCTATTGAAAATCTGGAAGATCAGGCGATCATGGAGGACGACAGGGAATTAAAGGCCTGGGATGCGATCGCAAGATATATGCAGTCCTTTGCGGATACAGACGGCGACGGAATTGCCAATGTGCCGGAATATTATGAGACGACACATGGACGTAAGGTTGTGGAGGACAGCAGAAATATCATTGATCTGGTGAAGCAGCCGAATAAGTTTTCGGCAATGATCGCAGGTATTTGTCTGATCTTTATAGTGATCATTGTGCTTGTGGTATTTCTGATCCGAAGGATGATCCACAGGATCAAAGTCAGAAAAGGAAAGAGAAATTCAAAATAAATATACGGCTGAGAAGAAAGCTGTCGCTTTAGCGATTAATAGATTGCAAAGCGACAGCTTTTATTTGAGATGAATTGCAATTTCTTTTGTAAAATTGTAGAATGAAAGAGCTTATGAAAAAGAGTCATGAAAGAGAGAATCGGGAAATGAATGATAAAATCGCAGTCTGTCTTGGAAAGGGCGGACAGAGAGATATGGTGGAAGCCTTTTGCAGGAGGACCGGAGCGCAGCTTCAGGATAAGCCGGGAGATTTTCTGACGGTGCGGTTTGATTCCAGGGGCGTTTCGCTGTCCGGTTTCGGGCTGACCTATCAGGGGGATTTTGTGGAGACGATGCTTCACAGAGTTACCAGAGGCAGACTTCAGCATGAGATGCTGGTGAAGGCGGTGAAGTCAGATAAGGAGGGAAGGAAGGCCATCGATGCTACGGCAGGAATGGGTGAGGATGCCTTTCTTCTGGCAGCTCAGGGCTATGAGGTGACGCTGTACGAGCAGAATCCGGTGATCGCAGCCCTTCTTAAAGATGCCATTCGCCGTGCCAGAAAAAATATGGATCTGAAAGATATTGCCGGTCGTATGAAGGTGATTGAGGGAAACAGTGTAGAAGGTATGTCAAAGCTTCTTGATCCTGTAGACGTGATCTATCTGGATCCCATGTTTCCGGCAAGACAGAAATCCAGCCTGATCAACAAGAAACTTCAATTGATCCAGAAGCTGGAACCACCGTGTTCCGGGGAAAAGGATCTTTTTGATGCAGCTATCAGAGCAAATCCGGATAAGATCATTGTCAAGCGTCCGCTGAAAAGTGAATGTCTTGCCGGCCGGGAGCCGTCTTATACATTGAAGGGGAAGGCAATACGATATGACTGCTATGTATTATAAAGTCAGACACTATCAATACAAAAATCGAATTGGAAACCTTAGGGCTGAAGCTGTAGGCGTGGTAAGCGGGGAAAAACATTTCCCTATATTTCCGGGAAATATGATCTTCAAGCCACTGACGAAATCCAAACCATTTTCCACGCCACTGTATGCTTATGCAGAGGTATTCTGGTCAACGATCATTAATGAATATTTCATGCCTGCGCCCAGGTATGAACTGGCCATTTGTGAAGGATATGAGGCAGCAAATGAAAAATATCTTGATTACGGAACGACAGTACCCATGGCATATAAAGAAGGGGAAAACCTTTTGAATCTTCTGGAATTTTTTCGAAAATATCCGGATGAAAAGGTGGACATAGATAATTATGTAAACTATTGCCAGATGTTTTATGATTATAGAGATATTTTTGAGGCTGATTTTTTTCAGGAGCATCAGGAAATGGCGGAACAGCTTGCCATGCAGGTACTGATCTCTGTCCTGAAAGGAGACCAGAATTATCACTATGAAAATGTAGCATTTCTCTGTGATAAAGATGGTGGGATCATAAGTCTTGCACCTATGATCGATCATGAATTTTCTACGTATTTTATGTTTCCGGACGATATTTCCCGTCATGTGTACTGGCTGATGGAATTAAGCAAATCCATCCGCGGATGGGAAGTCCGGCCTGGGGAATATGATAATTTCAAAGATCCGGAGGAACGGAAACTAATGGAAAAAAGTGCCACCTGTATTCATAAAAATCTCCTCTATATAAAAGAACATTATCCGCAGACAACGGAAGAATTTCTGGATAAAGCAGAAAAACTGAAAACGGCATTGACGGAAGCTTCAGAGGATTTTCTGATCCGGGGAAATACGGAATATCCGGACTGTGCGGATTCCAGTGCCTGGCTGATCGGAAAAGCCCGATACAAGGACAAAGATGAAGAGAAAGCCAGCGCTTATGAGGCGGAATTATACGGAAAGGGGAAAAAACTTGATTTCCGGGACGTAAGTATCAGTGCAATAAATGAAATAAAAGCTGTGATCAGTCAGATGGAAGAAGTTTTGAGAAAGAGAGAATAAACAAATGGAACAAACAAAAATAATATTAAAAAAAACCTGGGTGGTGGCAGTGCTTGCCTGCGTCTGCTGTCTTCTCTGGGGGAGTGCGATCCCGCTGATCAAGACAGGATACCGTCTGATGCAGATGGATTCTGCAGATACGGCAAGTCAGATCGTTTTTGCAGGAGTGCGTTTTGCACTGGCAGGAATCCTTGTACTGATCTTTGCATCTTTGCGTGAGCGCAAGGTTCTGCTTCCCGATCGGACTGTTTTGAAATATGCGGTGCCGGTATGTATGGCTCAGACGGTATGTCAGTATTTCTTCTTTTATATAGGTGTGGCACATACCTCCGGTGTAAAAGGCGCTATTATCACAGGTCTTGGGAATTTTATTGCGATCCTGCTGTCCTGCCTTGTTTTTCACAAGGAAAAAATGACCGGGCGAAAGATGCTTGGCTGTATCCTGGGTTTTGCAGGCGTGGTCGTGATCAATCTTATGGGAAATTCTCTGGATGCAGGTTTTAGGATTACAGGAGAAGGATTTATTCTGATCGCGCAGTTTTCTTACGGAATGTCCACGGTGCTGATTAATATTTTTTCCAGAAAGATATCTCCGGTGGTACTCAGCGGAACGCAGTTTACCATGGGCGGGATCATTCTGTTCCTGATCGGAAAAGGGATGGGAGGACATCTCGGAAGCGTAAACGCTGCCGGTATCGGGATCATCTTTTATCTGGCAATGGTGTCTGCGGTGGCCTATACACTGTGGTCAGTGCTGCTTGCCTGGAACGATGTATCCAGGGTAGCGATCTTTGGCTTTGTAAATCCTTTGTTCAGTGTGATCCTGTCTGCACTGGTTCTGGGAGAGGTACGTCAGGCATTTAATATGGGAAGTCTCATCGCACTGTTTCTTGTCTGTGTGGGAATTTATGTGGTAAATCAAAAAAAATCTTCATAAGTGGTATTGCAGTTATTGTTCCCAGGCAATATTTTTTGAAGTGTGTTACTGAGAACGGAGCGAACAGTAACGGTCGCAGAATGAACAGTAATGATGCCGGAGTTCCGAAATTGATTTCAATACGGCATTGTGTTAAAATAGTTCCATAAAAAGTGTGAACATATAAATCCGTGCCGGAATAACTGCAGGATCCGGAAGCAGATCCTGCACCGGACAGATAAGGAGGAAAAATATGGAATTTCAGAAACTGATCGAAGAGAGAAGGACCATCCGTAAATACAGCCCGGAGAGCAGGATCACAAAAGAAGATCTTCTTGCAGTGATCCGGGCAGCTCAGGAAGCACCCAGCTGGAAAAATTCCCAGACCGGAAGATATTATTGTGTAATGTCCGAAGAGATGGTGGAGAAGGTCAGCAGAGAATGTCTGCCGGAAATGAACCAGGCAAAAGCAGAGAATGCCTCCCTGATCGTTACAACCTTTGTACATAACCATGCCGGATTTCAGAAAGACGGAACACCGGATAATGAGCTCGGAAACGGCTGGGGTTGCTATGATCTGGGACTTCAGAACGAGAATCTTATCCTGAAGGCAAAGGAGCTTGGATATGGAACCCTGATCATGGGACTTCGTGCCGGAGACAAACTCCGTGAGATCCTTTCCATTCCGGAAACAGAAACGGTAGTGGCAGTGATCGCCATCGGAAAAGCAGCCGAAGAGCCTGCAAGACCGAAACGTAAAGATGTGGAAGATATTGTGAGATTCTATTAAATAATAGAAGAAATGCCCGGTACATATCAAAATGTTCGGGCATTTTTTAACAGAAATTAAAGAGCAAAATGGTCTGAAAAGGATTGCCTGAAGGAATGAATTCTGTTATCCTGTAAGAAAACAGCTGTAACAACATGGAAGGATTTTGAAAAGCAGAGTTTGGGAGAAAAAAGCAATACAGTAGGGAGGTTTTTAACCAATATGCAGATCATACATGAAAATGAATACGAAGAAACCATGAAAAATATCGTAACGCCATATCTTCTGTCACACAGAAGGGAACTTTATGTACCAGGTGCGGATTATCCGTTTCGTAACGAAAGCAAACGGATCACAGGTAAGATCCATATGCTGCAGTATCTGTCTGATATTGATATGCCTAAAGGTGTGGTAGTCATCAGCCACGGATTCACAGAATCAGCAGTGAAATATGATGAAGTGGCCTATTATTTTCTTAAGGAAGGCTATCATGTATATATTCCGGAGCATTGCGGTCATGGCCGCAGCTATCGCCTTACCGCAGACCCGTCTCTGGTCCACATCGATACATGGAGAAGATATATCCGCGATTTTCTGAAAGCATGCCGCTATATAAAGAAAGCACATCCGGATCTGTCACTTAACTTGTATGCACATTCCATGGGTGGTGCCATCGGTGGTATTGCTGCAGCCTGGGAGCCGGACTGGTTTCACAAGGTGATCCTTTCTTCTCCGATGATCCGTCCTCTTACAGATAATGTTCCGTGGCCGGCAGCCACCGGCATAGCTCTGGAGAAATGCATTTTCGGAAAAGATGAGGAATATGTAGCTGGCCGAAAGCCTTACGATGGCAGCGGTTCTTTTGAGACAAGCTCCGCAACATCAAAACCAAGATACGAGCGATACAAAAATCTCCGTGCAGAACATAAGGAGCTCCAGACCTGGTCTCCATCCTACGGCTGGCTCTGGGCTTCTGCGGAAATGAGCTGGTATCTGCGTCTCTACGGATGGAAAAAATATACGGCACCAATGCTGCTCATCCAGGCCCAGACGGAAGATCTGGTGTCTGTCCGTGCCCTGAAAAATTTTGCCGGAAAGATCAATCGCCAGGGAAAAACAAGCTGTGATTATATCCATATGATCGGAACAAAGCATGAGATCTATGGAAGCAGAGGTAAGATCCTGGAGAAATACTGGGGATATATATTTACATTCCTGGACGATACGGAAAATGATATTGATCACAGATAAGTATTTTTACTACAGGTGTATCACATATTTAACAACAGGATTGGCAGCTTTTATTCACTTCCTTTCTTTATCATAGTAAAATTATAAAGCTTTTCTCTTATACATTCGACAAAAAATGTGATATAATCTAACGAATCGTCTTTTTGTACAGACAAACGTACAATCCAAAAAGACAAAATTAAATAAGGGAAGGATTATAGAATGTTATCTGTTATTGAATCAGTGAATGCTGCCGTAAACAATTTTATCTGGGGCGTTCCTGCGATGATCTGTATTATTGGTGTAGGTCTTTATTTAAGTATCCGCACGAATTTTCTCCAGATTCGGAAATTTCCCTATGCCATCAGGGTCACTATCGGACGTATGCTTCGGAAAAGAGAAGCTTCCGATGGAAGTCTGACACCGTTTCAGGCTGTTTGTACGGCGTTAGCTGCTACCGTGGGAACGGGAAATATTGCAGGTGTGGCAGGTGCTATTGCCATCGGAGGACCGGGAGCCGTATTCTGGATGTGGATTTCCGCACTTCTTGGAATGTGTACAAAGTTTTCAGAAGTAACACTTGCGGTACATTTCCGCGAAACCAATGCCAACGGAGATCTGGTTGGAGGACCAATGTATTACATTAAGAATGGTCTAAAAAAACACTGGCACTGGCTGGCATATCTGTTTTCCGCTTTTGGTGTGCTTACTGTTTTCGGAACCGGAAATGCAACCCAGGTTAATACCATTACAACAGCTATTGATTCTGCACTGATCAATTACAATGTGATCGCTGCAGACAATACTTCTACGGTAAACCTTGTTATGGGGATCATCCTTGCGATTCTTGTGGCAATGATCCTGCTTGGCGGAATCAAAAGGATCGGCCAGGTTACAGAAAAGCTGGTACCGTTTATGGCATTGTTTTATATTATTCTTGCCGTCGGTGTAGTTATCATCAACTGGAAAAATGTTCCGGGTGTTTTCAGCGCTATCATCAGAGGGGCATTTAATCCGGCATCTGTGACAGGCGGCGTAGTAGGAAGCTTTTTCATGAGTATGAAAAAAGGTGTTTCCAGAGGTATTTTTTCCAATGAGGCAGGTCTTGGTACCGGTTCCATCGCACATGCCTGTGCAGACACCAGAAAACCTGTAAAACAGGGATTTTTCGGGATCTTTGAGGTATTCACGGACACGATCGTGATCTGTACGCTGACAGCGCTTGTCATCCTCTGCAGCGGGGTGCCGGTTGGTTATGGCGCAGCAGCAGGAGCGGAGCTTACCATCAGCGGTTTTACCAGTACATACGGAAACTGGGTTTCCATCTTTACAGCAGTTGCCATGTGCTGCTTCGCATTTTCCACTATCATTGGATGGGGACTTTACGGAGCCAGATGTGCGGAGTTCCTTTTTAAGGAAAAAGCTATCAGACCTTTTATGGTACTGTACTCTCTGGTAGCGATCATCGGCGCAACTGTTGACCTTGGACTTCTCTGGAGTATCGCAGAGACCTTCAACGGTCTGATGGCGATCCCTAACCTGATCGCAGTATTCCTGCTTTCCGGTGTGGTTGTAAAGCTTGTGAAGGAGTACTTCGCCGGAGAAGGAAAGAACGCCTGAAGGAGTTTTTGAAAAAAAAACTTGACTATCAAAACAAACAGAGTTAGAATTGGTTTAACTCATTAAAGAGTTAACACATAACAGAAGTAAATTCCATGAAGGGAATCAGTAAAGACAGAGGAACCGTCTTCAGAGAGCTGTGACTGGTGTGATGCAGCGTCGGAACTGCCTTGAATATCATCCCTGAGAAGGAAAGCCGAAAGTTTCAGACAAGTAAGTAGGTTTTCACGGGTGCTTCCCGTTACAGAAGTCGCGTATGCCGGTACGTTGCAGAATCGTGCTTGTTTCAATGGAGAAACAGGGTGGTTGCGGAATTTTATATCCGTCCCTGAAAGGGGACGGATTTTTTTATCCAAAAACATTTTAAACCACGGGGTAAGGATCTGAAACCGGAAAAATATACAAAAGGGGAAAGAGTATGAAAGTGTACAAAAAACTCATGAACGCACTTGCAGCAGTAGAAAAAATCGTACTGGTCATTTCCACCCTGCTGATCCTTGTGCTGACTGTGGGAAATGTATTTTCCCGCAAGGTCATCCATCGCTCATGGTCTTTTACAGAAGAGCTTGTTGTAGCGGTGTTTGTTCTCATCACACTTCTGGCAGCAGCACTTGCCTGCCGTGAAAAGGGAGGACTGGTAAGTCTGACACTGGTTACGGACCGTCTTCCGAAAAAACTGGAAAAACCATCTGTGATCCTGATCACGGTCCTGTGCATTGTTTTTTCTGCAATTTTATTTAAGTATGGAATGGACAAAGTTCTTACACAGCTGGCAAACGGCAAGAGAACTTTCGTACTGAACTGGCCGGAGTGGATCTTCTGGTCCTTTGTGCCGATCGGAGCAGGCTGCATGATCCTTCATTTTATTGAGTACTGCCTCGACTTCTGCCTGAAAAAAGATGATGAAAAGGAGGACAAATAAATGATCAGTGCAATCTTATTTATCTCCTTCTTTGTTTTCCTGATCCTGGGACTTCCCATTGCGATTTGCTTAGGTCTGTCATCTGTATGTGCCATCCTTTATTCCGGCACATCTCTGACGATCGTAGCTACAAATATGTACTCCGGAATCAGTAAATTTCTGCTTCTTGCTATCCCGTTCTTTGTTCTGTCCGGAAACATTATGGCAAAAGCCGGTATTTCCAAACGACTGATCAACTTCGTAGATACCTGCGTAGGACATAAAAAGGGCGGTATCGCCATTGTATGTGTTATCGTAGCCTGCTTCTTCGGAGCGATCTCTGGTTCCGGTCCTGCAACTGTTGCGGCACTTGGAGCAGTTCTGATCCCGGCTATGGTTGAGCAGGGCGGTTTCTCCGCACCGTTTTCCACGGCATTGATGGCAACTTCCAGTTCCATCGCCATTGTCATACCGCCGAGTATCGCATTCGTTGTATATGCTTCCATCACAGGCGTATCTATTGCAGATATGTTTATGGCTGGTATCGTTCCGGGACTTCTGATGGGTGTTGCTCTTGTGATCATTGTTATGATCGAGGCAAAGAAGCATAACATTCAGCCATCCCGTGAAAAAGCTTCCGCAAAAGAGCGCTGGGATACATTTAAAGATGCATTCTGGGGATTCCTGATGCCGGTTATCATCCTCGGAGGAATTTACGGTGGTATCTTTACACCAACTGAGGCTGCAGCCGTATCTGTTGTTTACGGTCTGTTTGTTGGTATGGTGATCTACCGTGAGGTTAAGCTCAAAGATCTGTTTGACATTCTTGTGGATTCTGCAAAGACAACTGGTGGAATCATGCTGATCGTAGCGAGTGCTTCCCTGTTCTCTTTTGTATGTACCAAGTTTGGTATTGCAAATGCGGCATCTGAGCTTCTTGCCGGCATTGCACATAATCAGTTTACCTTCCTTCTGATCGTAAACATCATTTTCCTGATCGCAGGATGCTTCATTGATGCAAACTCTGCGATGTACATTTTTGTACCGATCATGCTTCCGGTATGTAAGGCTCTGGGCTATGATGTGGTAGCATTCGGTGTTATGGCAACAGTTAACCTTGCGATCGGACAGGTAACACCTCCGGTAGGTGTAAATCTTTTCGTTGCCATCAGTATCAAGATCAAAAAAGGTCTGGAGGTTACTCTTCAGCAGATCTCCAGAGCAGTTATGCCGATGATCGCTGCATCCGTTGCAGTTCTTCTGATCATCACTTATATTCCGGCTGTTTCCACAGCTCTTCCGAAGGCTCTTGCAAAAGAGGGCTCCTATACAGGAGACCAGTCTTCTGACACAGAAAGCCAGAGTTCCAAGGATTCCGGAGACGGAAGTGATTCCTTTAATACCATCGCGGATTACAGTGATCTTGACTGGCCGGAGATGACATGGAACTTCGCATGCTCTACAACTGAAACAAGTACCTGGGCTGACGGAGGACGTAAGTTTGGTGAGCTTATGGAAAAAGCAACCGGCGGAAAAGTCAAGGTTAATATTTACGCAGCAGATCAGCTGACAAACGGAAATCAGTCCGAGGGAATCCAGGCACTGATGAACGGAGACCCGGTACAGATCTCCATGCATTCCAATCTGATCTACTCTGCATTTGACCCGAGATTCAATGTAGTATCCCTGCCGTTTATCTATGATTCCTACGATGACGCAGATGCAAAATTTGACGGTGAGGCCGGAGAAAAGCTGAAAGAGATCCTTGGTGAGTACGGACTTCATTGTATGGGAATCGCAGAGAACGGTTTCCGTGAGCTGACAAACAGCAAGCATGAAGTAAAAACAGTAGACGACATGAAGAACCTGAAGGTTCGTGTGGCCGGTTCCAACCTTCTTATGGAATGCTATAAGAGATGGGGTGCAGATGCCACAAATATGAACTGGTCTGAGACATACACAGCACTTCAGCAGAATACGGTAGAGGGTGAGGAGAACCCGTTGCCTGCGATCGACGCAGCCAGTGTACAGGAGGTACAGCCGTACTGCTCCATGTGGGATGCAATCTATGATTGTCTGTTCTTCTGTATCAACCAGGATATCTATGACAGCCTGACACCGGAACAGCAGCAGGTTGTTGATGAGGCAGGCCAGAAGGCTGTTGAGTATGAGCGTTATATCAACCGTTCCGGCGACGAGGAGATCATGAGCCGCTGGGAGAAGAGCAACGGTGTGACCTTTACAAAGAAAGAGGATATGGATATCGATTCCTTCAAGAAAGCAGTAGACGGAATCGACGACTGGTTTGTAAAGGAGCTTAAGAGTGCAGGCTATGACGATGCACAGGATCTTGTAGATCTGTTTACAGAGGATTCGGTAGATACCGTGGAGGATTACAGTGATCTGAACTGGCCTGAGACAACCTGGAACTTTGCATGCTCCACAACGGAGACAAGTACCTGGGCTGATGGAGGACGTAAGTTCGGTGAACTCATGGAAAAGGCTACCGGAGGAAAGGTCAAGGTTAACATTTACGCAGCGGATCAGCTGACAAACGGAAATCAGTCCGAGGGAATCCAGGCATTGATGAACGGAGACCCGGTACAGATCTCCATGCATTCCAATCTGATCTATTCTGCATTTGATCCACGCTTCAATGTGGTATCCCTGCCGTTCATCTATGATTCCTACGATGATGCAGATGCGAAGTTTGACGGAGAGGCCGGAGACAAGCTGAAGGAGATCCTTAACGGCTACGGACTTCACTGTATGGGTATTGCAGAGAACGGATTCCGTGAGTTGACAAACAGCAAGCATGAGGTAAAATCTGTAGATGATATGAAGAATCTGAAGGTTCGTGTAGCAGGCTCTAATCTTCTTATGGAGTGTTATAAGAGATGGGGGGCAGATGCTACAAATATGAACTGGTCCGAGACCTACACAGCACTTCAGCAGAATACGGTAGAGGGCGAGGAGAATCCGTTGCCCGCCATCGATGCAGCCAGTGTACAGGAGGTACAGCCATATTGCTCCATGTGGGATGCAATCTATGACTGCCTGTTCTTCTGCATCAACCAGGATATTTATGATGCGCTGACACCGGAGCAGCAGGCTGTTGTTGATGAGTGCGGCCAGAAAGCCGTAGAGTATGAGCGTTATATCAACCGTTCCAGCGATGATGAGATCAAAGCACGCTGGGCAGACAAAAACGGTGTGACCTTCACAGAGAAAAAGGACATGGATATCGATTCCTTTAAGAAAGCAGTAGACGGTGTAGATGACTGGTTTGTTCAGGAACTGAAAAAACAGGGCTATAATGATGGTCAGGATCTGGTAGATCTGTTTACAAAGTAATCTTCATATATGTTTATAAAAAAGATAAAATAGCCGGAAAGAGGCAGTTCTGAGAGGATTTTTCAGGACCGCCTCTTTTCTTTGCGGAAAAAAGATTATATACTGATAGCAGTCCGGCATTTGTCGGGCAGGAGATTGTTGAAATATGACCGGAACATAAGTAAAGTATATATTCGCATTTATTTTACTGTATGCTCCGGAGAGTTGATAAAGTAAAGGAAGAAATATGATAAAGATCGATCTGATAACCGGATTTCTCGGATCCGGAAAGACAACATTTATAAAAAAATATGCCTCCTATCTTCTGAAAAAAGGCATGAACATCGGGATCCTGGAAAATGATTTCGGGGCAGTGAATGTGGATATGATGCTGCTTCAGGATCTGATGGGTGACAACTGTGAGTTGGAGATGGTTTCCGGCGGTTGTGATGCGGACTGTCACAGAAGGCGATTTAAGACAAAGCTGATCGCCATGGGAATGTGCGGTTACGACCGTGTCATCGTAGAACCATCCGGAATCTTTGATGTGGATGAGTTCTTTGACGCCCTCCATGAGGAACCGCTGGATAAATGGTATGAGATCGGAAATGTGATCGCCATTGTGGATGCGAAGCTGGCAGAGGATCTTTCTGCGGAAGCGGATTATCTGCTGGCTTCCGAGGTGGCAGATGCAGGCTATGTATTACTGAGCAGGAGCCAGGAAGCCACGGTGGAAGAGATCAGCAGCACAAAAGAGCATCTCAACCGTGCACTTGGCCAGATCCAGTGCAGGCGCCGTCTGGACAGTGAGATCCTCACCGGAAACTGGGATGATCTCACAGACACAGACCTGGAAAAGATCCTGGATTGCGGGTATGTGGCAGAGGATTACGTGAAGGAATCCTATGCGGAAGGCGGCGGATTTGATTCTCTGTTTTTTATGAACGTTCATAAAAGCGAGGAGGAACTTCATGAAACTGCAGAAAGGATCCTGAATGATCCATCTTGCGGAGATGTTTTTCGCGTAAAAGGTTTTCTCAGAAAAGAAGATGGACAGTGGCTGGAGCTGAATGCTACCCGCCATGAGATCTGCATCCGGCCAACGAAGCTGGGACAGGAGATCATGATCGTTATTGGGGAGAAACTGAATAAAGAGGTAATTGATGGATACTGGAAATAATACTGCAGGAAAAACAGCACCGGAGAGATATGTCTCAGAGAAGGCATTTGAAGAGCTGCCAGATACCTTTCAGAAGCTAGCAGAGCTGCTTGGAGAAGATCAGTTTGAACTGGTGGCAGTGAATGATGAGGAAGATCCTCAGGATCAGAAAGCAGCTTCAGAGAGTGCTTTTTCGGAAGAGATGGCGGAAAAGCCCGATGACAATATATACAGAGTGGATTCTTATGTAAAAAACGGAGAAATCCGCCTTGTGTATCTTATGAATGATGCGGTAGAAAGCTTTCTTGTTTTTGGAAATGCCCGTATGACAGGTGTATACAAACCGGATTACGAGGGCGAGATCCTGGCAGATTTAAGCCGGCAGGGGAGAGAATATATCCTTGTGGTCCACCAGGATGATTCGGTGGTGACTTTGTTTTTTGAAACTCTGTCTCTGGAAAAACATCTCTACGATTACAGCCGGATCGGTCATTTCTGGGTAGAAGGGTATGAATACTTACGGCAGCTGGAATATCGGCTGGCGATCCTCCGCGACAAATATGATTATATAGGCGGGGACAGCTGCAACGCTCTAGAGGAGAAGCTTTCTGCACTGGTGGAATTTCCGCCATTGAATTACTGCTGTTATCCGGCTGTTCCGGAAAAGTATATTGTTCCCAGGGAAAATCCGTGGATTCCCTCGGAAAAGGCATTTGAGGTAATGGGAGAGATCGCAAGGCAGGCAGGAGACCGTACCTTTGTCAGGTGGCTTGAAATTTACCGGAAACTTCCGTTTAAATGGGTAGCACGGAAACTGGCAGGAATGCTTCACCGTACAAAACACATCCAGGTAACGATGTGCCTTTCTGAAAAGCTGCGGGAAGCTTCATCCGGATATGGGAATCGTTCTTTTGGAAAAGAAGCCGATGAAGAACTTAGAGTTCTTACAGAAAAAGCCAGGACAAAGCAGGCAGAGCTGAACGAGCAGGGTATGGGATCCGAAGTACTCAGGGAAGAACCGTTTACCATTGCCAGAGATTCTCTGGGATTTAAGGTTTATCTCATGAAATGGAACAAAGGAAGAAAAGACTGTACCGTTGAAATTGAAGAAATATGACGAAATATATATAGATCCGCAGAGAATATCTGTGAAGTGTTTTTGCCCGGCAGGGATTGCTTTTTTAAAAACACTGGGGTATAATCTAACGGAAAGAGTTAAGAACAGCCCTTTAATAAGAAAGGAGATTTTTAAAATGAAAGTAACACATATTACAGATATTGATAAATTTTTTGAGGTAATTGACAGCTGCAAGGGCAGAGTAGAGCTTGTAACAGGAGAGGGAGACAGACTGAATCTGAAATCCAAGCTTTCCCAGTATGTATCTCTTGCAAACATCTTTTCCGCTGGTGAGATCCCGGAGCTTGAGATCGTTGCAGCAGAGAAAGAGGATATCGACAAGCTTATGAACTTTATGATCAACGGCTGATAGGAAGAACGATTTTCAGGGATGTGAGCTTTTCACATCCCTCTATTAATCTGAATATAAAGCAGAATAGGAATGTCTGTTTTGTAAAATGGATATAATGACAGCAGATACAGAAACAGGTATTTTTTTCTCTGTCATCATGAGCATAACAGGATACAACCAGGGGGTATAATACTTCCTGGTCAAACTACGTTAAAAGGAGTGTATACAAAATGGTTAAAATTGATATTATCTCCGGTTTCCTTGGCGCCGGAAAAACAACTCTGATCAAAAAGCTTCTGAAGGATGGATTTCAGGGTGAGCAGGTAGTGCTGATCGAGAACGAGTTCGGTGAGATCGGTATTGACGGCGGCTTCCTGAAAGAGGCAGGGATCCAGATCCGTGAGATGAACTCCGGATGTATCTGCTGCTCTCTGGTAGGAGATTTCGGAACCTCTCTGAAAGAGGTTGTTACCAAATATGATCCGGACAGGATCCTGATCGAGCCATCAGGAGTTGGTAAGCTTTCTGACGTTATCAAGGCTGTACAGGGTGTTCAGGACGAGGTTGACATTAAACTGAACAGCTATACAACTGTTGTTGATGCAAAAAAATGCAAAATGTATATGAAGAACTTCGGTGAGTTCTTTGATAATCAGATCCAGTATGCAGGTGCTATCATCATGAGCCGTACTGATATTGCAAGTGAGAAAAAGGTTCAGGAGTCCCTGGAGCTTCTCCGCAGCCTGAATAAGGATGCTGCTATCATTACAACTCCGATCGAGAATCTTGACGGTAAGAAGCTGGTAGAGGTTATGGAGCATCCGGTATCCCTGGAGCAGGAGATGCTTGAGGAGGAGCATGAGCATCATCATCACCACGACGGAGAGTGTGGCTGCGGCCATGATCATGAAGAGCATGAGCATCACCATCACCACGACGGAGAGTGCGGCTGTGGCCATGATCATGAAGAGCATGAGCATCATCACCATGACGGAGAGTGCGGTTGTGGCCATGATCATGAAGAGCATGAGCATCACCATCACCATGACGGAGAGTGCGGCTGCGGCCATGATCATGAAGAGCATGAGCATCACCATCACCACGACGGAGAGTGTGGCTGTGGACATGACCACCACCATCATCATGCAGATGAGGTCTTCACAAGCTGGGGCCGTGAGACTATTAAAAAATATACACGTGAGGGACTTGAGAAGATCCTTGAGGCACTTTCCGAGTCTGATAAATACGGTATCATCCTCCGTGCAAAGGGAATGCTTCCGGCAGAAGACGGAACATGGATCTATTTTGATATGGTTCCGGAAGAAACTGAGATCCGTGAGGGTGCACCGGAATATACAGGCCGTCTGTGCGTGATCGGTTCTAAGCTTGACGAGCATGCACTGGAGGAGCTTTTCGGGATCGCATAAAGCATATGATAAAATAAATGTCCGTTTTGACGCAAAGCCAAAGCGGAATACAGATATAGATTGTTACAGAAAGGAAACAGATACTGTACATTAAATCGTACAGTATCTGATGGGATGGATTTATGGAAGAGACCAGAGTACCCGTTTATCTGATCACAGGTTTTCTGGAAAGCGGCAAGACCTCTTTCCTGAGCTTTACCCTGCAGCAGGATTACTTTCAGATCGATGGAAAAACACTGCTGATCCTTTGCGAAGAGGGTGAGGAAGAATATGATGAGGAAGCACTGAAACAGTGCAATACCGTTGTGGAGAGCATTGACAGTGAGGAAGAGCTTACACCGGAACGACTTGCGGCAATGGAGATCCTGCATCAGCCGGAGCGGGTGATCATTGAGTATAATGGCATGTGGCTGGTAAGTAAATTCGAAGAAATGGAAAAACCGGAAGGCTGGGGCGTGGAGCAGCATATCACCTGTGTGGATGCAAGCACATTCCAAGTCTATATGGCGAATATGAAGTCCCTTTTTATGGACATGGTCCGCAATGCGGATATGGTTATCTTTAACCGCTGTCAGGAGAACGATCCGCTTCCTTCTTACAGAAGAAGCATCAAGGTGGTGAACCAGCGTGCGGAGATCATCTTTGAGGATGAAGAGGGCGAGCTTGGTGATCTTTTTGAGGATGAGATGCCATTTGATATTGATGCGCCGGTGATCGATATCCTTCCGGAGGATTATGGTATCTGGTTTGTGGATTCCATGGATCATCCGGACCGTTATGTCGGAAAAACCGTTCACTTTAAAGCACGTGCCCTGAAGCCGCGTGGAATGGGAAGCAAATTCTTTGTTCCCGGAAGAACAGCCATGACATGCTGTGCAGATGATACCACATTCCTTGGTTACATCTGCAAGAGCGCTTTTGCTCCGAAGATCGCAGAAGGCCAGTGGGTGGATGTTACTGCGAAGGTTGCGTTTGAGAAGAGAATGGAATATCAGGGAGAGGGAATCGTACTTTACGCAGAGCATGTAGAAGTTTGTGAGCCACTTGCTGATGAGATGGTATATTTCAACTGATACGATCAGAGCATTTGTATGCCTTAAGGCATAAGAAGGCCTGACATTGAAACAGGTAAATTACAGCTGAGGAGTTTTTATGTATTTAATTGCAGGTTTGGGAAATCCGGGAAAGCAGTATGAGGCTACACGCCACAATATGGGCTTTGACACCGTTGACTGTCTTGTGGAGAAGCATAATATCCCGCAGGGCGGCGTAAAATTTAATGCCATGTATGGAAAAGGTATCATCGGCGGTGAAAAAGCTATTCTGATGAAACCGCTTTCCTATATGAATTTAAGCGGCGGTCCGATCCAGGAGATGTCCGGCTATTTCAAGATCGATCCGGAGACAGAGCTGATCGTGATCTACGATGATATCGATCTGGAGCCTGGGCAGCTTCGTATCCGCAAAAAGGGCAGTGCGGGCGGACATAACGGGATCAAGGATATCATCCGCCGCCTTGGAACTGAAAAATTTATCCGCATCCGTGTTGGTGTCGGTGCAAAACCGAAAGACTGGGATCTGGCAGATTTTGTGCTGGGTCATTTTTCGGACAGTGACCGCAAGCTTGTGGATGAAGGGATCAATGATGCGGCAGAGGCTGTGGAGATGATCCTGTCCGAGGGCGTAGATGCGGCGATGAATAAATATAACAGGAAAAAGCCTAAGAATTGAGGTTTGTATGGAAGCATTTTTGCATCCTCTGCAGGGTCTTGCAGAGTTTGGGGAAATAAAAAAGCGCTGTGGCGCAAACTGCGGAATTCTTAATGTTTCCGGATGCATGGAGTCCCAGAAGGTCCATCTGATGTATGGACTTTCCGGGCTTTTTCCATATCATCTGATCCTTGCGGATGATGAGCGCAACGCAAAGGAAATCTATGAGGATTACCGCTTCTATGACAAAAATGTATATTTTTATCCGGCAAAGGATCTTCTGTTTTTTCAGGCAGATATTCACGGAAATCTTCTGATCCGGCAGCGGATGCGTGTGATCCGGGCACTTCTGGAACAGGAAGAAGTGACCGTTGTTACCAGCATTGACGGATGTATGGATTTCTTGATGCCGCTGGAAAAGATCAGAAGCAGACTTCTTCATTTTAAAAGTGACAGTGTGATCGATCTGGATCAGCTGAAGGAAGAGCTGGTAGAGCTGGGGTATGAACGCACTGGTCAGGTAGAGCTTCCGGGGCAGTTTTCTGTGCGTGGAGGAATCATTGATATCTATCCGCTGACAGAGGATAATCCCTGGCGTATCGAACTGTGGGATGATGAGGTGGATTCTATCCGGAGCTTTGATGCGGAAAGTCAGAGATCTCTGGAAAATGTAGATGAAATTACGATTTATCCGGCCGCAGAAAAGATGGACGGAGAAGATATGGTATCCTTTCTGGAGTATTTTCCGGAAGAAAAAACACTGGTATTTCTGGATGAACTGAACCACCTGGCAGAAAACGGCGAGGGTGTGGAGGAAGAGTACCGTCAGAGTCGTATGCACAGAGAGGAAAAAGGCGAGGCAAATCTTCCGGAGCAGTGGCTATGTGGCTTTCAGGAACTGCAGAAGAAGCTGAACAGACGGAATTGTGTGGCTGTATCCGCACTTTCTCCCAGACGTTCCGGATGGAAGATCAATGAGGAATTTGATCTTACGGTGAAGTCTGTAGATTCTTATAACAGCAGCTTTGAACTTCTGGTAAAGGATCTCCTTCAGTATAAGAGTCAGGGATACCGGATCGCATTGCTCTCCGGTTCCAGGACCAGGGCGGAGCGTCTGGCAAAGGATCTTTCAGAGGAAGGACTGAATGCTTTTTACAGCCAGGACATGGATCGTATCATCAGTCCCGGGGAGATCATGGTGGTCTATGGTCACGCAAGACGTGGCTTTCAGTATCCGCTGATCAAATTTGCAGTGATGACGGAAACCGATATTTTCGGCAAAGAGCAGAAAAAGCGCAAAAAAAAGAAAAAGTACAGCGGAAACAGGATCCAGGATTTTGCAGAGCTTTCCATTGGTGATCTTGTTGTTCATGAAAAGCACGGACTGGGTATTTACCGTGGAATCGAAAAGGTAGAGGTTGACCGTGTTGTGAAAGATTACATCAAGATCGAATACCGGGGCGGCAGTAATCTCTATATCCTGGCAACCCAGCTAGATGCTTTGCAGAAATATTCAGGATCCTCCGAAAATGCAAAAACGCCCAAGCTGAACAAGCTTGGCGGTCAGGAGTGGAATAAGACCAAGAGCCGTGTTAAGGGTGCGGTAAAAAATATCGCAAAAGAGCTGGTAGAGCTTTATGCAGTCCGCCAGGAGAAAGAGGGGTATGTCTGCGGACCGGATACCGTATGGCAAAAGGAATTTGAGGAGATGTTTCCCTATGAGGAGACAGAGGATCAGCTGGCAGCCATTGAGGATACCAAGAGAGATATGGAAAGCACCAGGATCATGGACCGTCTTGTGTGTGGTGACGTTGGTTACGGAAAGACGGAGGTGGCTTTAAGAGCTGCGTTTAAGGCAGTACAGGAAAGCCGGCAGGTGGTTTATCTGGTCCCTACTACCATTCTTGCCCAGCAGCATTACAATACCTTTGTACAGCGTATGAAAGAATTTCCGGTGAAGGTGGAGCTTCTCTGCCGTTTCCGGACATCTGCCCAGCAGAAAAAGACCATCGAAGGGATCAAAAAGGGGCAGGTAGATATTGTGATCGGCACCCACAGAGTTCTTTCAAAAGATGTGGAATTTAAAAATCTTGGACTTCTGATCATTGATGAGGAGCAGCGCTTCGGTGTTACTCACAAGGAGAAGATCAAGCAGATGAAAAAAGATGTGGATGTACTGACGCTGACGGCAACGCCAATTCCGAGAACTCTTCATATGAGTCTCATTGGTATCCGTGATATGAGCGTTCTGGAAGAGCCGCCGATGGATCGTGTGCCGATCCAGACATACGTTATGGAGTACGATGAGGAGACTGTTCGGGAAGCCATCCGCAGGGAGCTTCGCCGGGGTGGACAGGTGTATTACGTATATAATCGAGTCAATGACATTGCCGAAGTAGCCCTTCGGATATCCAGACTTGTGCCGGAGGCCAGAGTGGATTTTGCACATGGACAGATGAGTCAGAGGGAACTGGAGCAGGTAATGTATGATTTTATCAATGGAGATGTGGATGTACTGGTTTCCACCACTATTATTGAGACAGGACTGGATATTTCCAACGTAAACACTATGATCATCCATGACTCGGACAGATATGGCCTTTCCCAGCTTTATCAGCTCCGTGGGCGTGTAGGACGTTCCAACAGGACTGCTTATGCATTTCTGATGTATACCAAAAACAAGATGCTCCAGGAGACCGCGGAGAAACGGCTCAGCGCCATGCGGGAGTATTCAGACCTTGGAAGCGGTTTTAAGATAGCTATGAAGGATCTGGAGCTTCGTGGAGCAGGAAATCTTCTTGGTGCTCAGCAGCACGGGCATATGAATGCAGTTGGTTATGACCTTTACTGCAAGATGCTTAGTGAGGCTGTCAAGGAGGCAAAGGGAATCCGGACTATGGATGATTTCGAGACGACCATTGACCTTAACATCGATGCGTTTATTCCGGATTCCTATATCAGCAACGAGTTCCAGAAGCTGGATATTTATAAGCGTATTGCCGGTATTGAAAGCCAGCAGGAGTATGACGATATGCTGGAGGAGCTGATCGACCGTTTTGGCGAGCCGACAAAAGCTGTGCTGAACCTTCTCGCTATTGCAAGGCTGAAGGCTCTTGCCCATCAGGGATATGTGACGGAGATCAAGCAGCTTGGAAAAGATGTCCGGATCACGCTCTATGAAAAGGCCAAGCTGGATCCTGCAGGTATCCCGGCTATTATGTCACAATACAGGAGAGGTTTGCAGTTTAAGGCTGATCATGAGCCGAAATTTATCCTGACACCACAGGGAAGGCTGATCGAAGAGCTGATGAAGTTTGCGGGGGAGCTGGCAAAACTGGCAGAGCCACTGGAGTAAAGGGAAGAATCAGCTAAGCTTAGGGTTATCCACGGGAAAAAACATCCGGTTTGTGGATACCGGATATTTTCCCGGAAAGACTTGTGGATAATTTGTGAAATGTCGTGTAAGTTCGTGAAATTCCTTGCTCTTAAAGGTGAAAACGTTTATAATCAAGTATTATGGAATAAGAGCCGGACCGTGATTCTTATGGACGGATAGATGGAGGATGAAATGAGAAATTCAGTAAAGAAAGCGGCAGTTACTGCTCTTGTCTGCGTTACAGCGGCAGGAATGATGGCAGGCTGCGGAAATAAAAAACTCGATGGTACAAAGATCGCAGTGACAGTCAATAAGCAGGAAATCCCGTTTGGCGTTGTAAGTCTGGCAGCACGTATGCAGCAGGCACAGGCTGAGGCAATGTACAAGATGTATCTTGGCGGCGGAAGCGATATGTCTATCTGGAGTACCAAAATGGATGATGATTCCGATGAGACTTACGGTGAAAATGCGGTAACAACTTCTGTTGAAACTGTTGAAAAGATGTGTCTGGAGAAAGAACACGCTTCCGAGTATGATGTTGAAATCACAGATGATGAGCAGAAGGCTCTTGAGGAAGCTGCCAAGAACTTCATGGCTGCCAATTCTGATGAGACAATTGCAGAGCTTGCAGTTGATGAAGATATGGTGAAGACTTTCCTCGAGCTTGAAACATACGATGTGAAGATGAAGGATGCCATTGAAGCCAAAGCGGACGTGAAGCTGGATGAGAAAGAATATCAGCAGATGTCCTTCAGCTATGCAAGTGCAAAGGTCAGCGGAGATGATCTTTCCGATGATGATATCAAGAAGAATAAAGAGAATCTTCAGAAGTTCTATGACAAGGTTAAAGAGGATCCGGCTGCAGATTTCAATACTCTTGGAGATGAGATCTCCAAGGATATGACCGCAACAACCGGAACATGCCCTACCTATGAGGAAGGTGATGACAGTGCTGCCAACGGAACTACTTATCCGGATGAGGTTCGTACCGCTTTAAGAAAGCTGGACGAGGGTGCACTGAACGAGGAGATCATAAAGACAGATTCCGTATGGTATGTTGTGAGACTGGATTCCAAGAATGATAAAACTGCAACGGAGAGTAAGAAAGAGTCTCTGACAAACACCAAGAAGGATGATTTCTATAATGATACAACAGATGGCTGGAAGAAGAAAGCTGATATCAAAGAAGAGAAAAAATTGATCAAGAAGATCAAGATCACAGATAATCACAGCTATACGATCCAGACTCCAACTCCGACACCGGACCCGGATGTAACTGAGACACCGACAGCAGATTCTGCAGAGGCTGAGGCAACCGAGACACCGGCAGCTGAGGAGCAGACCGATGTGACCGAGACACCGGAGACAGAGGGAGATTCTGCAAAGGCTGATGAGGAGACTGCAGATAGTACAGAATCTGAGGCAGCTGCTACACCGGAAGCTGAGAAATAAGATACAATGTTTACAATGGAATGATAAGAGAAAAGACAACGAGCCGTGTACGGATTTATCGTACACGGCTCGTTTTTTGTAATGCTCATGCCTGCTTTACGGATCATCAGATCAGATCGAGATGCTCCAGTGCGTGAAGAATCCCGTCCCTGTCGACTGCGCTTGTCTGGTATGTGCAGTGCTTTTCGATGCCTCCGTAAGCATTTCCCATAGCAACGCCGACTCCGGCAGCTTTCAGCATGGGAAGGTCGTTGGGACTGTCTCCGAATGCGTAGCAGTTTTCCCTGGGGATGGAAAGGCGGTCCAGGAGAAATTCCATGCCTGTGGCTTTGCTGGTACCCTTTTGTGTGACTTCCCAGATTCCGTCTCCGTGATCAAAATAGGTGTAATGATCATTACAGAAGCTGCGGAATTTTTCGACATCGGAATCCGGCAGCATATGTACCAGGAATTTGTCATAAGAGTAAGTGCAGGCATCCTCCCGATTGAATTTCGTGATGTCGACCATTGGAATTTCTTTTCGCATTTTGACTCCGAATTCGGACTGGGCCGGAGATGCGCCATCATACAGGATCTCAGTGTTGGATTCAAAAATTGCCTCGATCTTGCATTTGCGGAGAAGGTCTACGGTTTCCTTGCACAGAAGATTTGGGACTGTGCGGAAAAAAAGCAATTTGTTGTCCATGTAAATGTGGGTTCCACAGCCGTATATATAGCCATCGAAATGAAGCTCTGAGAGTGCAGAGGGCATCATTACTTTGGTGCGGCCGGTGTTGATGAAAAGAAGATGACCGTTTTCATGGGCTTTTGTGAGGGCGCGGCTGGTGCTCTCCGGAACCTTGAAGGGGTGAGGCGTAAGCAGTGTGCCGTCTATGTCGAAGAACAGGATTTTTTTATCGTTCATAAGGTCTCCTTTAAAATGGGATTTCTTCTTCGGTGTTACTGTTATCAATGTCAGTAATATCATTAACAGGAAGCGGTTCTGCGGATGTATCTTCAACAGAGTTCAATGTGCTGACACGGATGCCGTTGAGTTCTATTTCACTTTCCATGGGGATCACAAGGCATTTTCGACCATCGATGATGCGGGTTTCTACCAGTTCTGCCCGGTCCGGTGCTACATGGATCACCACGTCAGGGGTTTTGATCTCGAATTTCCGGGTGTTGGTGATGTTGGATGCTACCAGAGCTGATTTCTCTCCTGCGGCAAGCTCATACTGTTCATCGAAGTTCTGGAGCTTTTCGTCTTCTACGCCGCATTCTTCGAAGAGACGTTTGACTTCGGATTTGGTGAGGACAACAGGTTCCGGTTCGTCCTTCTGGGATTCGATGAGATCGTTGAGCTTTTCGTGGATCTCAAGGACTGTGTCGTAGGCACAGTCATCACCAAGGGTTTCTTCCACCAGAGCATTGAAGGAGTCACGCTGGGTTCCGGCAGATAGTGGGGTGGTGCAGCCGAAGACTTCTTCCATCATGGTGGAGCGGAGATTTTCGGCGTTTTTGGTGTAGTAGAGAAGTCCGTGGATATCGGTACTGCGGTCGTTGAACTGTGGGAAAAGGAAGCCCCAGTCAGGCATTTCTACCAGCCAGTCCCGGATACGGTCTTCAATATTGTTTGTCTCTGCATTGTAATGCAGGCCTGCTTTGGAGAGCTTGACCGGGCAGATACTGCAGAGGATGTGATCGTAGATCTCATCGGAAGCGTCGAACATTTCGACACCGTCGGAGGATTTGCCGGGGATGTCGTAGACTGCGTGGATGAGGATGATGTAGTAGTTTTCACCGTAGTCGTAGTTTTCTATGATTCTGTCGTAGAAGGCTTCGGTGAGGGTGTCGTCGGTGAGTTTGCTTTTGCGGAGTTTCATGAGGAAGTTTTGGGTTCCGCCTTCGGTTTCCTGATCCAGGGGAAATTCCATGTTGATGAGATTTTTTCCGATGGTGCCGGTGAGGGTTTTTCGGAAGATGTCGAAGTATTTGAAGGTTTCTTCCTCTGATAAGGATAAGAAGGCTTCTTTGAGTTCGGTTTTTTTGTTTTTTTCACCGTCTACGTAGCAGCCGCAGATGCGGGTGATGGAGCAGCGGTCAGGGGTGAATTGTTTTTTTATTTCTGCGATTTCTTTTTTGTTCATGTGTGGTTTACCTCGGTTTTTTAATTAGTTTGATTATAGCACAGGTGTTTGGTTGGGGCAAGATGACACGGACGGACGTGTGAGATTTGCAGCAGAAGTCCGGGTGCCGTCGTTTCGCCTGGTCATACTAAGCGTCTGAGGTGTCTCACGGAGCGGCCGGCCCATAACTCGCCATGTACGCTGATGCGTACCTGGCTCAGACAGATGGGCCTTACCCTGCGGCTTGTGGCCGCCGGGTACCTCTCCGTGAACCACCTCAGACGCTAAGTATGGACCAAGGCTCACTCCAAAGCACCCGGACTTCTGCTGCAAACCTCACACTGTGCGGTCATGGTGGGAGGGATAGAGTGGTCTGACGGGAGTTGGATGAGCCATCAGCGCTGCGCTGGATGGCTGGGAGGAAAGGCTGAGTTTCCTTGTGTTTTGGAGGGGAGGTTGTGAGCGTCGGCGCGTTGCTGGACGCTTGTAGTTTGGACGCTTGAGATTCTATGTGTTTGTTAGGGAGGTTGTGAGCGTCGGCGCGTTGCTGGACGCTTGTAGTTTGGACGCTTGAGATTCTATATGTTTGTCAGGGAGGTTGTGAGCGTCGGCGCGTTGCTGGACGCTTGTAGTTAGGAAGATTGAGATTCCTTGTGGTTTGGAGGGAGGTTGTGAATGTCGGCGCGTTGCTGGACGTTGGAAGGTGGTGTCGAAATTTGGAGATGGTTTTTTGTGGTGTTGTGGTGGGATGTGTGATATGATTTGTGTATCTTATAAGATCTATCCATTTATTTGGTTTCTTTTTTGCTTCAATGTCTGAAGCGTTTTTTCAAAAATATTTATAAAAACTGTATACAGGGTTTCTGAAGTGTTTGGTTGATGGTATAATTGTATATACCAGAAGGAGTATTGTTTGAGAGATAATACGATTTTTGATGATGTTTTTCGTACTATGATGGAGAAAATGACGTTTCTGGTCGTGCCTTTGATCAATGATGTTTTTCATACATCATACCCGGCTGATGTGGAGATTGTGCAGCTGCGTAATGAGTATCAGAGGGTGGATGGTGAGATTATTACGGATTCGCGGCTGTTGATCGGAAACAGGATTTATCATATAGAATGTCAGAGTACGGATGACACGACAATGGCTGTACGGATGATAGAGTATGATTTTGCAACTGCTGTTGAGTTTGCCAGAAAGCAGGGACGGAGGTATCGGATGGAGTTTCCACGTTCTTGTGTGTTGTATCTGAGAAATAGTAGGAATACGCCGGATTTTCTGGAAGTGGATGTGGTTTTTCCGGATGGGGGATGTCATTTGTACAGAGTGCCTGCCATTAAAGTAGAGAATTATACAAAAGATAAGATATTTGAAAAGAGTCTTCTTATGCTGCTTCCTTTTTATATCATGCGGTATGAAAAAAGAGGGCATGAGATGAGTGAGGATCCACAACTTTTTCAGGAATTACTGAATGAATATGAAGTGATCCGGAGTAAACTGGAGGTAGAGATCACTGAATCTGGAAGGTCTGAACTGTTCAGTGATCTGATTGGACTGATAACTCGGATATCTGATCATATTTTCAGAAATGAGGAGAAAGTCCGGAAAGGAATAGGTGAGATTATGGGTGGACATGTTCTGGAACTGGAATCTGAGAAAAGGGCAAGACTGATGGCGGAAGCTAAAGAACAGGCTGAAGCACTGGGGCGAGAACAGGGAATGGCTCAGGGAATGGCTCAGGGAATGGCTCAGGGAATGGCTCAGGGAATGGCTCAGGGAATGGCTCAGGGAATAGCTCAGGGAATAGCTCAGGGAATGGCCCAGGGGGAAGAACGACTGAGTGTTCTGATCAACAGGCTTATACTTGATGATCGTGGTAATGAGATTCAGAAGGTTGTTACAGATAAAGAAATGCGTGAAGCCATGTACAGAGAATATCAATTATAATAAGAAAAGATAAAGAGAATCCCCCACTGGTTTTGCTATCCATGGGGGATTCGTTGATTGATCTGAATCTTATAATACAGAATATCCGTAACTGCTGACAATAGCATCGATCTTCTGGCGGTTTTTGCACAGTGGGCAGTTGTCAGAGCGGTAGGAGTGATAGTCCGGGATGTCTCTGGCCTGAAAGATAGAGTGGACAGGGAGTGTGGCTACACTGTCTACACTACTGTAGATGGCTGCCACGCCGCGGATCTTACCGCCATAGTACAGAACGCTTTCAATAGCTCGGTTCAATGTGGATCCGGTGGTGATGGAACCATTTAGGATGAGGATGTTTTTTCCATTGATCATTGGTTCATAGTTGTCGCGGAAGATCATCTGCCCGGTGCTGTTGAACTCGGGGGTGATGACGTAGATGGTCTGGTGTGCGTTCATGGAAAGGACGCCGGCTTTGGTCAGTTCTTCGGCGAGATAAGCACCGATCACTTCAAGTCCGTCCATGCAGACGATGGTGTCTACCGGAATGGATGCTTCGTAATTTGCTGCGAGAGCGGATGCAATACGCTGTGCTTCAGCGCATCTGGATTTCATAGTAGTGAGATCCAGGTAGTGTGTGATATGGGACTGGGATGTTACGAAGTGTCCCGGAATCATTTTAAGCTGTATGCGGTTGTCATTGCGTGCATAAATTTTTATGATGTTGTCCTGATCCATAATAAAAACCTCCTGTCGTGATCGTGTTTTACGTGGTTGTTCAGGAGAATTATCCTGAAAGATTACGAAACAGATTTATTTAACCGAATGCGGATCGCAAATATCCGATTAGCTGTGCATATTATACCATTAATTTCAAAAAAATGAAATAATATAATGCAAAATATATAAAAAATATTCAAAAAATCAAGCATATTTGTTAAAAAATATCCAATATCATGAAAACTTTGACAATAGGATCATTACTATGGAGTGAAAGTACTTGTGAGTACGTAGTAAATTGGAAAGAGAGTGTCATATATTATTGCGTATAAAAAAGAGGAGGAGAATCCCTATGGATCCTCCCCCTGTGAGAGTGAGTCAATGTCAGCCTTCAATAGATACATATTTATCAGCTTCAATCTCTTCAGCTGCTTTTTTCGGAATAGAAAGTCTCAGAACACCGTTCTCAAATTTTGCATGGACATCTTCGTTTTTTACACCATTACCAACATAGAAGCTTCTGCTTGTGCTGCCGGCATAACGTTCACGGCGGATATAATTGCCTTTCTTGTCTTCCTCGTCTTTGTTAAGACCCTTGGCAGCGGAGATGGTAAGATAACCATCCTTCAGCTGTACCTGTACTTCATCTTTCTTAAATCCTGGAAGATCTACATCCAGCTCATAGCCTTTATCTGTTTCACGTACATCAGTTTTCATGATATTTTTTGCATGTTTGCCATAAAGAGGGTTCTTTCCGCTAAAGAAATTATCTCTGAATCCAAAATCATCCATCCAGTCATCAAATAAGTTTTCTCCAAATACACTCGGGAACATCATAAGTCATTTCTCCTTTCAAATGAAAAGCCGTTCCGGTGGATCAAGAAATCCAACTGTTGCCGGTATATAGTTACCACTTCGGGTTATTCCGCAGTGGTGATCGTTTGGTTTTATTCTGAACATCTGGAAGCTCTTTTTTATCTTCTCCTTTGTTCTATATGTAATATAACATATGTTACTAGCAAAGTCAAGAGGTGAGTGCTAAAAAATTGTGAAGAATTTGTGTTCCGTAAAATGAAAAACTAATTTCTATCTTAGTCCTTTATGTTCTTATATTAAAAAGCGAATCGGACAAGGACTGAAAATCTTATGCAGATTGAACATTCTGCAATGTTATAATAACTTTAAAGCATAGAAAAAACCAAAAAAATCAATATAATAAGGCATATAGACAAAATGTATTAAAAAAATTTTTCGTACATTCTTCTGAGTTGAACAGACGATAGAAAGACAGTATTCATGAGTATGCAGGTAAAGCAAAATGTAAATGAAAAAGTACAGGAGGAGAGAATGATGCAGAAAAAATATGCAGATTTTAAGCTTGGGGTACCGGATTATGTAACAGTGGAAACAGAAGAGGAGAGACTTGTGTGCCAGGGAGGGCAGACGACAGTAGCTGCCGGTGCAACTACTGTGGAATTTCAGGACGCAGGTGAACATGAGGATATATTTGTCACATCCGAGGATGCAGTGAGATGTGTGAAGCTGAGATGGAACTACAAGATCCCGAAATCCGCCAGATTCCTGGGAGATGCCTGGGAACGTACCTATGGTGATGCGGAATGGCATGGAATGAGCGGAAACCGTTATCTGCCATGGTATTTTCTGGCGAAGCTTTCTGAGAAGGTTCTCTGCTTTGGCGTAAAGGTCCGTCCTTCTGCCATGTGCTGCTGGCAGGTGGATACCAAAGGAATTACTTTGTTTCTGGATGTTCGCTGCGGAAATACAGGAGTACAGCTGAAAGGAAGAAAGCTGTGTGCCGCACAGATCGTCTGCATGGAAGCAAAAGGAGCAGATACTTTTGAAACTGCACAGAAATTCTGTGAAAAAATGTGTACAGATCCGATCTTCCCGGAGTTTCCGGTATATGGAAGCAATAACTGGTATTATGCTTATGGTGACAGCTCCGAAGAGGAGATCTTAAGTGATACCGATTATATCCTGAAACTGACCGAAGGTGTAAAAAATCCTCCGTTCATGGTCATTGATGACTGTTGGCAGGAACATCACCGCCTGGATGAATACAACGGTGGACCATGGACAAAAGGCAATGACAGATTTCCGGATATGAAAGGTCTTGCAGACAAGCTGGAGAAAAAAGGTGTCCGCCCGGGTATCTGGGTCCGTCTGCTTCTTAATGAAGATGAGAATATCCCGGATGAGTGGAGAATTTCCTATAATGACTGTCTCGATCCGTCTCACCCGGATGCACTGGAATATATCCGTAAAGATATCGAGAGGATCTGTGATTGGGGATACACGCTGATCAAGCATGATTTTTCTACCTTTGATCTCTTTGGAAAATGGGGATTTGAGGCGAATTTAAGAGACAATTCCATGGAGAAATGGCATTTTTATGATCAGACCAAAACCAGCGCAGAAATCGTAAAAATGCTTTATCAGGAGATTTATGATGCTTCCCGGAGCAACAACGCAGTGATCATCGGCTGCAATACCATCGGACATCTCGGCGCAGGCCTGATGCATCTGAACCGGACCGGTGACGATACCAGCGGACGTATCTGGGAGCGTACCAGACGAATGGGCGTAAATACGCTGGCATTCCGTCTTCCGCAGCACAATACGTTTTACCATATTGATGCAGACTGTGTCGGTATTTTCGGAATGATCCCATGGGAGAAAAATCGTCAGTGGGCAGACGTTCTTGCAAAGAGCGGTACACCACTGTTTGTATCCGCAAAACCTGGAGTTTTGAATCCGGAGGAATTTGAGGACCTGCATCAGATCATGCTGCGTGCATCAGAACAGAAAGAGCATTTTGTTCCGCTTGACTGGGAAGAAATCGACTGCCCGGAGGTATGGGGAGAAAACGGCGAAACTATCACTTATGACTGGTTTGACAACGAAGGTCCGACCATGGATGCTGCGGTGGAATACTATAATGCCAAGGTAGTTGTTCCGTAAATCAGGAAAAGTGGTTCAGCAATCCAGAAGATCCTCGGCATGATGATATTTTTCCCGGTATTCCCGTGGCGTCATGCCGGTTTCTTTTTTGAAGGCACGGGAGAAGGCAAATGGATTTTGATATCCGCAGGAGAACGCCACGCTGGAGACAGGGATATCCGTGACGGTCAGAAGCTCCCGGGCGTTGATGATCTTGGCTGAAGTCAGGAATGCTTGGGGTGTGGTTCCAAGATGTTTTTTAAAAAGTCCATAAAGGTGGCTGCGGCTGATATGGAGATAGTCAGCAACATCTGTCACAGTGATATTCTGCAGCGGACTTTTTTTGATGTAATCAACAGCCTGTGTGATGTAAAAATTATCGTTGGATTCCATGGTGGTGTAGGAAGCATGAAATTCTTCCTCCAGCAGGGCAATGATCCGGTAAAGACCACTCTGGATATAGGCCTCACCGGAAGGCGTCAGTTGTGGATGAGCCATCATTTCAAGAATAGTTTCCTGATAGGGAAGAACCGAATTCAGCTGCTGGACCGGAGTTTCTTCAGTAAGATGGCAGTGTTCGCAAAGCGTTGGAGCGTTTTCCCCGTTGAAGCAGATCCAGATGTAAGTCCAGGGATCAGAAGGTTCCGCTTTGTAGAGAGAACTGGTCATAGGAGGAATGAAAAAGCACTGTCCGGCTTTCAAGGTATATTTCCGGTTGTTCATATAGAAATATCCCTGTCCGCTCAGCACAAAGTGAATGGTGTAATACCGCCGTACACCTGGACCATAGGACTGCTCCGGTGTACATTTTTCCCAGCCGCAGGAAATAAGATGAAGTTCTTTTGATGAAGTTTGGCGGTTCATGACCTGCTTGTTTTTCATGAGAGTTTTCTACCTTTCGATATATGGTTATTATAAGTAATATCAGTTTAAAATATTTGATCTGAGGTGTAAAGAACAAAGATGAACTGATAGGACAAAAGACAGTTGCCGTGCAATAAACGTGCGGCAGCTGTTTTTTATATCCTGGCGTTGTCTTGACACTTGTAAAAGAAAAAGGTTTACCGCCAGGAAAAATATCGTTATAATAGGAGAAACGCAGTTTCTCTGCGGCAAAAATATAACGGTCCGGGAGATATCTGTGTCAGAAATATTGCTTATCCGGTGATATATCAGATGATATGAGGAATTTTCCGGAATGGAATAAGAAGGGAGAAAAAAATATGGCATATTTAGGCGAAGAGATCAAAAAACTTGGTTTTGGCCTTATGAGACTTCCGCAGAAATCAGAAGATGTGATCGATGTGGAGCAGACCAAAGTCATGGTGGACAAATTTATGGAAGCCGGATTTACATATTTTGATACAGCATGGGCTTATGCAGGAAGCGAAGATGCTATCCGCGAAGCGCTGGTAGAGCGTTATCCGAGAGAAAAATATCAGTTAGCCACCAAGATGGCAGCCTGGATCAACTGCAAGACAAGAGATGAAGCTCTTGCACAGTTTAAAACATCTCTGGAGAGAACAAAGGCAGGATATTTCGACTTTTATCTTCTCCACAATCTTGGAGAGCACAGAACAAAATATTTTGATGAGTACGGTTTATGGGACTGGATCCGTGAACAGAAGGAAGCCGGTCTGATCAGACATGCAGGATTTTCGTTCCACTCCACACCGGAGGAGCTGGATGCACTTCTCACTTCACATCCGGAAATGGAATTTGTACAGCTGCAGATCAATTACGCAGACTGGGAAAATCCGGCGATCCAGTCAAGAGCCTGCTACGAGGTAGCCAGAAAACATGGAAAACCCGTCATTATCATGGAACCTGTAAAAGGCGGCATGCTTGCAACTCCGCCGGAAGCAGTGGAAAAGCTTTTGAAGGAAGCAGAGCCGGAAGCATCCACAGCATCCTGGGCGATCCGTTTTGCGGCAAATCTGGAAGGCGTGATCACCGTACTTTCCGGAATGAGCAATGTTGCACAGATGGAGGATAACCTTTCCTTTATGAAGGATTTCAATGGCCTTACTGACAGTGAGAAGGAGACTCTTGATAAGGCAAGAGAGGCTATGAGCAAAATTCCTCTGATCCCATGCACAACCTGTAACTACTGTGCAAAGGTCTGTCCGATGGAAATCGGAATTTCCGGTTCTTTTACAGCAATGAATTATCTGACATTGTACGGAAATAAAGCCGCCGCAGCGCATCAGGAAGACTGGCTGGTAGTCAGTCATGGCAGAAAGCGTGCAGATGAATGTGTAAAATGCGGACAGTGTGAGGAAGTATGTCCGCAGCATATTTCCATCCGCGAGGAACTTGAGAAAGTAAGCGAGGCTTTTTGCAAATAAAGGAACTGATCCGGCAGGAAGCGGATCAGGGTAAGGAGAGAGTTTAAAAATGGAAAAATTCAAAGCATTTCTGAAACGGAAGGATATTGAGATCTCTCTGAAGAGATATGGTATCGATGCACTGGGAGCTATGGCACAGGGACTTTTCTGTTCCCTGCTGATCGGTACGATCATCAACACCATTGGCACACAGTTTCACATTCCGTTTCTGACTATGGCAGTTGCCACAGTCAATGATACCCAGTACACAGTAGGTTCTCTGGCATCTGCCATGAGCGGCCCTGCCATGGCAGTAGCCATCGGTTACGCCTTGCATTGCCCGCCGCTGGTATTGTTTTCGCTGATCACCGTTGGATTTGCCTCCAACGCACTTGGCGGAGCAGGCGGTCCTCTGGCTGTACTGTTTGTTGCCATTGTTGCAGCTGAGATCGGTAAGGCAGTTTCCAAGGAGACGAAGATCGATATCCTTGTAACGCCTCTTGTAACCATTGGTGTGGGCGTAGGCCTTTCCGCATGGTGGGCACCGGCCCTTGGAAAAGCTGCTATGAAGGTAGGAAGCGTGATCATGTGGGCAACAGATCTGCAGCCATTCTTTATGGGAATCCTGGTTTCTGTATTTGTTGGAATCGCACTGACGCTGCCGATCTCTTCTGCTGCGATCTGCGCGGCTCTGGGACTTACCGGACTGGCAGGCGGCGCTGCAGTAGCGGGCTGCTGTGCGCAGATGGTAGGTTTTGCGGTCATGTCCTTCAGGGAAAACAAATGGGGTGGCCTTGTCTCTCAGGGAATTGGAACTTCCATGCTTCAGATGGGTAATATTGTCAGAAATCCAAGGATCTGGATTGCTCCGATCGTAACATCTGCTATCACAGGACCTATTGCAACCTGCTTGTTCAGGCTTCAGATGAACGGAACTGCTGTATCCTCAGGAATGGGTACCTGTGGTTTTGTAGGTCAGATCGGTGTGTATACAGGATGGATGAATGATATTGCAGAAGGAACCAAGACAGCTGTTACAGCTATGGACTGGGCGGGACTTTTTCTGATATCTTTTATTCTCCCGGCAGTTCTCTGCCCGTTGATCAATATGTTTGTACGTAAGCTCGGATGGGTGAAAGATGGAGATATGACGCTGTCATAAGCTATATCAGATCTTACTTTAAAATCAAAAAAGAGTATCACAGGAACTCATTGATAGTGATGAGCTTTGTGATACTCTTTTATTTTAACTTTTATGCTACATGTGATCCGGTGGCATTACTCCGTTCCAGTCCACAGGCCTTTGCATATTCATGGAGTTTCTCTTTTGCGGAATAATTCAGATTCTGAGGAACTTGGATCTGAATGGTTACATACTGATCACCGCGGACGGAAGGGTTCTTCATGGAAACAATGCCTTTTCCTCTCAGGCGGATCTTGGAACCGGACTGCATACCTTCCCTGATCTTACAGATAACATTTCCGTAAAGGGTGGGAACGGTGGCTTCACCGCCGAAAACAGCGGTTGTGTAAGGAATAGAAATGGTGGTATAAACATCCGATCCCTTTCGTTCATAGCCAGGACGTGTTCCTACGGTAACCTTCAGAAGAAGGTCACCAGGCTCACCGCCGCCGGTTCCGGGCATGCCTTTTCCTTTCAGACGGATACTCTTGCCGGTATCAATACCTGCCGGAATATGAATCTGAAGTGTCTGCGGTGCACCGGAGCTTCCGTCCGGACCGGACAGAGAGATCCTTTTATCTGCACCAAAAGCTGCCTCATCAAAGGTAACGTTGATGCTGGCCTTTACATCAGAGCCTTTTTGCGGAAAATCCTGCTGATGGAATCCGCCGAAGCCGTTGCCACTGTGAAAGCCACTTCCGCCAAATCCACTGTGAAAGCCGCCACCGTTACCGGTGAAATGCTCATATGTGCCATTGCTGCCGAAACCGCGGCTTTCGCCGTGACTGCCGTGGAACATATTTCCGAAGATATCACCAAAAATATCGTCCATATTTTCACCGTTAAAATGAAATTCCTGATAGCTGCCATTGCCGCCACCCTGGAATCCGCCGAATCCACCGGCACCTGCGCCGGCTCCAGGATCAGCTCCTGCTTCAAATGCGGCATGACCAAACTGATCATACATTTTTTTCTTCTTTGGATCACTTAAGACATCGTAGGCTTCGTTTACTTCTTTAAATTTATCTGCGGCATCTGCATTACCGGCGTTTGTATCCGGATGATATTTTTTGGCCAGTTTACGATAGGCTTTTTTTATTGTTTTTTCATCTGCGTTCCGGTCAATGCCCAGAACATCGTAATAATCTCTTTTTACTGCCATGGTATTCACCTTCCCTTATATTATAGTCTGCAGCGTCCCGGATGATCGATCTGTCCTCTCAGAGGACAGATCTCCCGGACTGTCATATATTGAACGTATGCGTATAAAATTCCCCGGGAAAAATCCCGGGGGCATTACTTTTATATTGTTCTATATGTAATATAACACTACTAATTAAAAGTGTCAATACCTGCATTGTGGAAAAGAACATTTTGGACTGCAATGAGAGATATGATTCTTACAGCTATCAGCTGAAAATATGATATAATACTACCATAAATTCCGGTGCGGTCTGCTCAGTAAATAAAAAACAGAGAGAGCCGCAGATCAGAGAAAGATCCAAAAAAGAAAAGGAGGCGTATAATATGAGAAAAAGAACTCTTCTGTCCCATATAAAGGCAGTAAAAAGGCTGGTACTTCTGACACTTATACTGGCAGCAGCTTTTCCGGCGACGATCCGGGAGACAAAGGCAGCAGCAGGAACCACTTTTAAAGTCAAAGTCACAGATGGATACCTGGCTCTCCGGAGTGAGAAGGCTTTTGACAAAGGCAATGAGATCGGACAGCTGAATACAGGAGATCTTGTGGAAGTTACAAATCGGAAGGACGCTACCTACTGGTATGCATACGTGCCAAGACTGGATAAATCCGGATATCTGGACAAAAACTATATCCAGATAGCAGAGAACGCCACAGCTTCCAACGATTCCTGGACAGTAAAGGTAAAAAAAGGCTATCTGGCTCTTCGAAGTACCGCAGCTTACAATGACAGTAACGAGATCGGACGCCTGAATACCGGAGATGTCGTTCTTGTAAAGGACAGCAGTGATTCTACTTACTGGTACGTATATGCTCCGGGGCTTGATAAATCCGGATATGTGGATAACCGTTATATTTACAACAGTGGTCTGTGGACAGTTAAAGTAGAAACTGGTTATCTTGCCCTTCGCAACAAGGCAGCCTATAATGAAAGCAATGAGATCGGACAGCTGAATACCGGTGACACGGTTCAGGTGAAGGACACCAGCAACGATCAGTACTGGTATGTATATGTTCCGCAGCTGGATAAGACCGGTTATGTTGATAGGAACTATCTTACCGGAGGCTCAGGTACGACAACTCCATCCATGACTGTTAAAGTGGAAAGCGGATATCTGGCTCTGCGCAGTACAAAGGCGTATGACAAGGACAATGAGATCGCCCAGCTGAATAACGGAGATACGGTAGAAGTCATTGAGAAGAAAGACAGTACTTACTGGTATGTATATGTTCCGAAGCTTGGAAAAGAAGGATATGTAGATAAGAACTATCTTAAATAAAAAGATAAAGGATGCTTGTTGCCGGATCTGCCTGAAGAGGAACAGAAAGCCGGAACAAGAAACGGGGAGGCAGAAAGATGACTCTGGCACAGCTCAGATATACCATAGCAATTGCAAAAGCCGGATCTATGAACGAGGCAGCAAAAAGCCTTTATATTTCTCAGCCCAGTCTTTCCACGGCAATCCGGGAGCTGGAAGCAGAAACCGGTGTTGAGATCTTCCGAAGAACGAACCGGGGAATCGCCGTAACGCCTGCAGGCGAAGAATTTCTGGGGTATGCAAGGCAGGTGGTGGAACAGTACGAACTGATGGAAGCCAAATATATTTCCAAGGAACAGTCACGCAAAAAATTCAGTGTTTCCATGCAGCATTATACCTTTGCAGTTAATGCCTTTGTGGAGCTGGTAAAGCAATTCGGCATGGATGAGTACGAATTTGCGGTTCACGAGACCAAGACGCATCAGGTCATCGAGGATGTCCGTAATTTCAAGAGTGAGATCGGGATCCTCTACGTAAATGATTTTAACCGTAAGGTACTTACAAAAATGTTTCACGAGTATGGTTTGGAGTTTCACGAACTTCTCAACTGTCGGATCTACGTTTATATGTGGAAGGGGCATCCTCTGGCGAAGCGTGAGAAGATCACGCTGGAAGAACTGAAGGAATATCCGTGTCTATCCTTTGAACAGGGAGGAAATAACTCTTTTTATTTTGCTGAGGAGGTTTTGAGCACCTATGAATACAAACGGCTGATCAAAGCCGATGATAGGGCTACTATGCTGAACCTGATGGTAGGACTGAATGGATATACCTTATGCTCCGGTATTATCTGTGAGGATCTTAATGGTTCCGATTACTGTGCTGTGAAGCTGGATTCCGATGAGATCATGACAATCGGTTATGTTGCCAGAAAGGGTGTTAACATCAGTACCCTTGGGAAAAAATATCTGGAGGAGATTTCCAGATATAAGGATAAAGCACTGAAATAAGAGAAAATAAAATCTGACAGATCACTGCCGGAGAAGACGGGAAAAGCTTCTGGTATTTATGATACCGGAGGGTTGTTTCCCTGTGTATTCTCAGATACGTAGCGATGCGTATCATGCAGGAATCTGTCAGATCTTTATTTACATTAAAAGTTTTTGGCAGTGGAAATTTTATTCTGCAAGCCGATCACACACGGATCACAAAACCATCTTTACGCGGTTTGGCTGTTGGATACTCACAGTCACGGTATCCAAGAACACAGTGGCCCACGCCGATATATTCCTCCGGAACACCCCACTGCTTCTTCAGCTCTTTTCCTTCCTCGGAGTCAAAAACTTCTCTTGCACGGTGAATCCAGCAGGAGTCCACGCCGAGAGCATGTGCGGCATTCATGAGATTTCCCATCACAAGACTTCCGTTTTCCACACAGGTGCCCATTTTGCTGTCGGAAAAGACAATGATCACAGTTGGGGCGCCGTAGAACGGATCTGAGGTGCTGCCCATAACAGCTGCGTTCATTTTGGAAAGCCTTGCAACCAGCTCCGGATCCTGTGTCACTACCATAAGAGTGCTCTGCTGTCCCATGCCGCTGGGGGAATATTCTCCCGCCTCCAGGATCGTATCCAGAGTTTCTTTCGGAACAAGCTCTTTTTTGTAGGCGCGGATGCTTCTGCGTTCTAACAGGTTTTTGATGCTTTCATTCATGATCATTACCTCCTGATGTTAAATTTTGTTGAAAATATTTTCTGCAAAAGAAAGTAAATTTCTTTTTATTCTGATAAAAACCATTATAACGCAGATGATTATAGTTTCCAATAGATAGAAGGATATAACTTTACAATTTATAAAGAAATATTATATAATCTGGTTATGATATTCCTGCGGCGGATGCGGGAGAATTTCGGGTGGAGATACAGAGACAGAATAGTTAAGACAGAAAATATGAGGTGCCAGATGGAAAAGATTCGGAAACATTTTTATTTTTCAGGAAGAGTACAGGGAGTAGGCTTTCGTTACCGCTCCTATTATATTGCACAGTCCATGGGACTGACCGGCTGGGTACGGAATCTCTGGGATGATCGTGTGGAAATGGAAGTACAGGGAACCAGAGAAGAAATCCGGGAGATGGTAGAACGCCTTTCTCAGCAGAGCTTTGTGGAGATCGAGGGGATTGAAGCGAGGGAAATTCCACTGGAGGAGGAGTTTGGCTTTCATGTGAGAGGATAGTGAAATGGCCGGTTCATTCCAGCTCCAGTGCCAGATACAACAGAACAGCGTCCCGGAATTTTCGGGGATTGAGACCACATTTTTTATAAATGTGGTTTAATTTATATTGAAGAGTATTTTTGTGGAGAAAAAGCTTCTCTGCGGTATCAGCCAGAGACATTTCCAGGGAAAAATAAGTTCGCAGAAGGTTCTTTTCATCCGGGGACAGCTGATAACCAAACAGCAGAACAGTTATTTGGCTGCAGAGCTGCGCAGAGAATATCCGCCTGACACGTAAAGGAACATTTCACGTTTCCGGTACACGGAATGATAGAACGGAGAGTACGGATATCAGCTTTACATAAAAATCATACAGGAGGAAAATAAAATGAAGGTAGTAACAGCGATCGATTCTTTTAAGGGCAGTATGACATCCATGGAGGCAGGCTTTGCAGCTGCTGAAGGTATCCATCGTGTGGATGCGGACGCAGAAGTTCAGGTAAGACCACTGGCAGACGGTGGAGAGGGAACCGTGGAAGCCCTTGTCGCAGGAATGAACGGAAAAACAGAGCACGTAAAGGTTACGGGGCCTCTTGGCGAGCCGGTGATCTGTGAGTATGGCATCATCGAAAGCACAAAGACCGCAGTAATCGAAATGGCTGGTGCAGCAGGGATCACGCAGGTGCCGGACGAAAAAAGAAATCCTCTTTATACCACAACCTACGGTGTCGGTGAGGTGATCAAGGACGCCATCGAAAAAGGCTGCCGCAGATTTATTGTGGGTATCGGCGGAAGCGCCACCAATGACGGTGGTGTGGGAATGCTTCAGGCACTTGGCTATGCATTTCTGGATAAAGACGGAAAGCAGGTCCTTCCGGGAGCAAGGGGCCTGAAAGACATCACAGAGATCATAGCTGCCTATGTGATCCCGGAGCTTGCAGAATGTAAATTCCGTGTTGCCTGTGATGTCACAAATCCTCTTTGCGGAGAGCTTGGATGCAGTTCCATCTACGGACCGCAGAAGGGTGCTACGCCGGAGATGATCCAGGACATGGATCAGTGGCTGGGTGCTTACGCAGAGCTTGCAAAGGAGCGTTTTCCGAAAGCAGATGCAAAGTATCCGGGAACAGGTGCTGCCGGCGGAATGGGATTTGCATTCCTGACCTTTACCGATGCAGTCCTGGAATCCGGGATCAACATCGTGCTGGATGAGACGAAACTTGAGGACTACATCAAAGACGCGGATCTTGTGATCACAGGTGAGGGACGTATGGATGGACAGACAGCCATGGGAAAAGCGCCGGTAGGTGTTGCAAAGCTTGCAAAGAAATATGGCAAAAAAGTGATCGCCTTTGCAGGTGCCGTACAGCGTGACGCAAGAGCCTGCAACGATGCAGGGATCGATGCCTTTTTCCCGATCCTCCGCGGAGTGGTAACTCTGGAGGAGGCCATGAAAAATGAGAATGCAAAGCAGAATCTGGCAGATACTACAGAGCAGGTTATCAGACTGATGAAATAAATAAAAGGCATATGATTCGTAAATTTCAGGATTCCTGCAGAAATACAGAGCGTGAGTGTCTGATCTGCTGTAAGAATAAATTTGGTGAAAGACGCTGCGAAGACATTGGATGATAATACAAAAAAGACAGGCCACCTCAGAAGCCTGTCTTTTTTGTGGTTTATAATTTGTAAAAATAAGGAAGCTGTAACCGGATTAAATCAATTTATGGGGATTTCAGTCTTATCCTTCGATCGGCTCAAAATCCACAGCGCCATGCTTGCACAGCGGGCAGATGATATCTTCCGGAAGTTCATCGCCTTCATAGATGTATCCGCAGACTTTGCATACCCAGCCTTTTTTGCCCTCGGTCTGTGGCTTTGGCTTTACATGTTTCTGGTAGTAGGTGTAAGTCATGGTATCCTGATCGCTCATGACACGGGCCTCTGTGACGCTGCAGATGAACATTCCGTGAGTGCCGAGATCCACATAGTTTTCTACCTTCAGGGACATGAAAGCATTGATATATTTGTCCAGGAATACCAGGCCGTTGTCGGAGTGGTTTACTTTCTGTCCGGCAAATTTATCGGTGCTTCTGCCGGACTGGAAGCCGAACTGCTCAAAAACAGAGAACGGAGCATCTGTGGACAGGCAGTTTACGTTCATGATACCGGTCTGCTGAATCACGTGGTGAGAGTAGTTTGCCTTGTTGATGTTGACAGCCACGCGATATGGGTTGTCGGTAAGCTGTGTAACGGTATTGACGATCAGACCGTTGTCCTTTTTGCCATCGTTGGAGGTTACCACATAGAGGCCGTAACCGATGCGGAACAGAGCGGTCATATCATTTTTGTTGGCAAGATCATCGCTTTTTGCAATGTATTCCTGGCAGAGCTCATCAGCCATAGCTTCCATCTGTCTGCGGTTTTCTTCGTTTACTGCTGACATGATCTTAACTGTGGTATTCAGCCAGTTGATCTTTTTGCATTTGGAAAGCATTTCTTTCATGACCTTCGCTGCCAGCGGTGCCCAGCTTCCGTTTTCAATCAGTCCTACAGTGCGGTTCTGGAAGTTGTGCTCTGCCAGACGGGTAATAAAGTCGTTCATAAACGGATAGATACCTGCATTATATGTGGTGGTTGCGAGAACCAGCTTGGAGTAACGGAAAGCATCGCTCAGTGCCTGGGACATATCATCTCTTGCAAGGTCATAGATCAGAACACGCGGACATCCTTTGGCACGGAATTTATCGGCAAGCTGTGCGACTGCTGTTCTTGTGTGGCCGTAAACGGAAGTGTAGGCGATCACGATTCCGTCATCCTCCGGTGTATAGGAAGACCAGGTATCATAGAGACTGATATAATGTCCAAGATCTTCAGTAAGAACCGGCCCGTGGAGCGGGCAGATGGTCTGGATATCCAGAGTTGCGGCTACTTTCAGAAGATTCTGAACCTGCACACCATATTTTCCAACGATGCCGATATAGTATCTTCTTGCCTCATCGTCCCATGGTTCATCTGCATCCAGGGCACCGAATTTTCCGAAGCCGTCTGCGGAAAAAAGAACCTTTTCTGTGCTGTCATAAGTGACCATAACTTCCGGCCAGTGAACCATCGGTGCAAATACAAAAGTCAGATTGTGTTTTCCAAGGGAAAGGGTTCCGCCGTTATCTACGATGATCTGATGACCTTCCAGATCCAGGTCAAAGAAATTCTGCATCATGGCGAAGGCTTTTTTGTTGGAAACAACGATGGTGTCCGGATAAGCCTTCAGGAAGTTTGCGATGTTGGCTGCATGATCCGGTTCCATATGCTGTACGATCAGATAATCCGGTTTCCGGTCACCCAGAACTTTCTGGATATTATCAAGCCATTCGTGAGTAAAATTTGCATCTACCGTATCCATAACCGCAATTTTTTCGTCCAGGATCACATAGGAGTTGTAGGACATGCCGTTCGGCACTTTGTACTGGCCTTCAAAAAGGTCAACCTGATGATCATTAACGCCTACATATTTGATGGTATCTGTGATTTTCATGAGCGATTCCTCTTTTCTTTCTATGGTGGATTTATTTATATGCTTCAGGTTTTGTTTGTTTCTTAACTTTGATAAAAATATAACAGAAATCGACAACAAAAACTGTTGCAAATACAACAAAACAGAAAAAAATTCCAGACTTTACATTTTTTTCGTGCTGGTATAAAATCAGAAACATGCAGCAAAATAAAATACGGATATCTGCTTTGAGAGTCCTCTTACATAGTCCTGGATGCAGAGAGAAAAGTACAGATATGCGGAAGATTATTTTGCCGGTGGGAGGAAAATTTATGGAGCATATCACTTTATTTACGGATATTTTGCCCGAAGAACAGGAAAGGATGCGTGTCTGCTTCAAAGTCCGGGAGAAAGTTTTTCAGAATGGAGAAACCATAATGGAATATTCCAGCTCCATGAAAAAGATCGGTCTGATCCAGGAGGGAAGAGCAGTTCTCTACTGCTGTGACGAGGATGGAAATGAGTATGTCATCGATGAATTGAATAAGGACAGTGTATTTGGCGAACCGTTTCTGCTTTCGTCAGATTCCCAGCATTATTATGTATGTGCCACTACCGTGACGAAAGTGCTGTTTATTGATTATGAGCATGTGATCAAGCGCTGTGAAAATGCCTGTCATCATCACAGCCAGATGGTCAGTAATCTGCTGCAGATGACGGCCCTTCGTTCCAGGCAGCAGACAGATCGGATATACATGCTTTCACGATCCTCCACCAGGAAGAAGCTGATAGCCTATCTGCATTCTCTGGCTGCGGAAAAAAATGCCGGGAAATTCAAGCTGCCTATGTCCTATACCGCACTGGCCCAGTATTTAAGTGTGGACCGGAGTGCCATGATGCGGGAGATCAAAAATCTTTCGGATGAGGGTGTGATCCGAAGAAACGGACGGAATGTGGAGCTGCTTAAATAAAGGAGAAGATCATGAGAGACTTGGATTTACCCAGCTTGGCGTGATCCCGAAGGGGTTCCGTATGAAGGATGGACATTATGAGGATATCTGTCCGTATTATCATGAACTGTAAGAGAATTTTGAAAGGATTTTTAAATGAAAAATCTTCAGATCACTGCATACATGCAGCATTTTATACGGCACCAGGTCATGCCGGGAGACATCTGTATCGATGCAACAATGGGAAATGGCAATGACACGGCTCTGTTAAGCCAGCTTGCAGGAAAAAGGGGACGGGTTCTGGCTTTTGACATTCAGAAGCAGGCACTGGAACATACGGAGGAGCGCCTGAAAAGAGATAACTGTCCGGAAAATTATCAGCTTCTTCTGGAATCCCATGAGAATATGGATGTTTATGCAGAAGCAGAAACAGTGTCCTGCATCACCTTTAATCTGGGATATCTTCCCGGCGGAGACCATTCGGTGGCAACCAGATCAGACAGCAGCAAAAGAGCGGTGGAAAGCGGACTTAAGCTTCTGAAAAAAGGCGGACTTATGACACTTTGCATTTACAGTGGCGGGGATACGGGATATCAGGAACGGGATGAGATGCTTGTGTTTATCCGTCAGCTGGATCCCCATAAATATCTGGTGATCCTGTCGGAATATGCAAACCGGCCCAATGATCCGCCCATACCGGTGCTGATCATCAAACTGCAATGAAGACATAAATCGGTTACTGTCCGAAATACAGGACACAGATCCTGGAGGGAGCTATCATGAATGATTACATATATTATTATCTGCTTGCAGTCAATATCCTGGCCTTTGTGCTTTTTGGAGTTGACAAGCAGAAAGCACGTCGTAATAAATGGCGGATCCCGGAGAAGACTCTGATCTTAAGTGCTGTCATCGGTGGCAGCGTCGGGGCGATCCTTGGCATGAGATTTTTTCACCACAAAACCCGAAAAGCCAGATTTGCAATTGGTGTACCGGTGATACTGCTGGTGCAGATTGGTGTGGTGTGCCTGGTACAGTGGGCGATGAAGTAAAACTATGAAGGCAATAACTATAAATGCAATAACCATAAATACAATACCTGTCTGAAAAAAATAAGACAGCTGTCACAGGACAGAGGAGAAACCAATACTCCACGCCTGGGGCAGCTGTTATTTTTTTCATAAAAGGATGCTCAAAAATTCCTTCTTGACAAATACTTTTATGATGATATAATTTGATAATCAAAATATTTTAAGATAAAAGATAATTCAGAGAACAGCAGTACAGATTTATACAGACTGATTTAAGACAGATATCATGGAGAAAAATATGACAGGTAAAATATGTGGAACCGGTTCGTGGGCACCGGACAGAGTGTGGGATAACAACGATCTGGCAAAGATGGTGGAAACCAGTGATCAGTGGATCCGGGAAAGAACCGGTGTGGTACAGAGACATATTGCAAAAGAGGACGAAGATACTGTGACGATGGCAGCGGGGGCAGCATTAAAAGCTCTGGAAGACGCAGAAATGAAGGCAGAAGAAATCGATCTAATCCTTGTGGCAACCATTTCTCCAACAGAGATCATGCCCTGTGTGGCATGTGGGGTGCAGGAGCGGCTCGGAGCGGAAAAGGCTACCTGCTTTGATCTGAACGGCGCCTGCACAGGATCTCTTCTGGCACTGAACACTGCGCAGGCATACCTGGCCCAGGGAATATATAGGAATGCCCTTGTGATCGGAGCGGAAAAACTGTCCGGTTTAACGGACTGGACAGATCGTGGCACCTGCATTCTCTTCGGGGATGGTGCGGGAGCAGTCGTGCTGAGAGCAGAAGAGGGTGGAAGCTATGCACAGGTAACCCATTCCATTGGAAAAAAAGGCGGTGCACTTACCTTACAGAGCAGAAATCAGATCCGTTATGAAAATGATCCGAAGGCAAAGGAAACCTACATACAGATGAACGGAAAGGAAGTGTTCAGCTTTGCCGTGAGCAAGGTACCGGAGGCTGTGAAGGAGCTTCTTTCCCGAGAGCAGGTTTCCTGTGAAGATATCAATTATTATCTTCTCCACCAGGCAAATGAGCGGATCATCCGTTCCGCAGCAAGGCGGCTGGGCGAAGACATTTCCAAGTTCCCTATGAATATGGACAGATACGGCAATACTTCTTCCGCAAGTCTTCTTATCCTCCTGGATGAGATGAAAAAAAGCGGAAAACTGCAGCGGGGTGACAGAATGGTCCTTGCAGGCTTCGGCGGCGGACTGACGTACGGAGCAAGCCTGATCGAGTATTAAAGCCCCTGTTAATGAATTGTTAAAATAAGGCTACGTAGTGAATGTGGATGTTTTTATCCGCTTGATCCAAATAAACCGCGGATGCTTTTATCCGCTTGATTTAATTTTCCGGAGGTAAAAGATGAAAACAAGAGTTACAGAATTACTTGGTATTGAATATCCCATCATCCAGGGCGGTATGGCCTGGGTGGCAGATCATCACATTGCGGCAGCAGTATCCGAGGCAGGCGGCTTGGGACTGATCGCAGCGGCAAACGCACCGGCAGAGTGGGTGCGTGAGCAGATCCGTGAGGCGAAAAAACTGACAGATAAGACTTTTGGTGTAAACATCATGCTGATGAGTCCAAGTGCCGATGAGGTTGCGAAGATCGTAGTAGAAGAAGGAATCAAGGTAGTAACAACCGGTGCCGGAAGCCCGGAAAAATACATGGAAGCATGGAAAGCTGCCGGAGTAAAGGTGATCCCGGTTGTTGCATCTGTAGCTCTTGCAAGAAGAATGGAGCGCTGTGGCGCAGATGCAGTGGTAGCAGAGGGAACCGAGTCCGGCGGACATATCGGTGAGACAACCACTATGGCGCTGGTACCGCAGGTCGTGGATGCAGTAAAGATCCCGGTAATTGCAGCAGGTGGAATTGCAGACGGTCGTGGGATCGCGGCAGCCTTTATGCTGGGTGCAGAAGCCGTACAGATGGGAACCCGATTTGTGGCAACAGAGGAATGTCACGTACATGAGAATTACAAACAATTCCTTCTGAAAGCCAGGGATATCGACACAAGAGTAACCGGCCGTACCACAGGTCATCCGGTCCGTACCTTAAGAAACCCTATGACGAAGGAATATCTGGAGAAAGAAGCTGCAGGTGCATCCTTTGAAGAACTGGAAATGCTGACACTTGGTGGCCTCAGGAAGGCTGTTGTTGACGGCGATGTAAAAACCGGAAGCGTTATGTCCGGACAGATCGCAGGTATGGTAAAGGATGTACCGACCTGTAAGGAGCTGATGGCAAGACTGATCAGAGAGACAAAAGAGACTGTAAAGAAAAACAGTTTTCTTGTGGAGGAATAATAAATGGGAAAAACAGCATTCATCTTTCCGGGCCAGGGTGCACAGAAGGCCGGAATGGGAAAAGATTTTTATGAGAAATACGATACAGCAAAGGATGTTTTCGACTTTGCCGGTGAGTGGCTGGATCTGGATATGAAAGCACTTTGCTTTGAAGAAAATGACAGGCTTGACCTGACTGAATATACACAGGCTGCACTGGTCACTACCTGTCTTGCCATGGAGAAGGTGGTAGAGGAGATGGGACTTCATCCGGATGTAACTGCAGGATTAAGCCTTGGCGAGTACTGTGCTATTGAAGCTGCCGGCGGCATGGAGCTGAAGGATGCTGTTACTACCGTGAGAAAAAGGGGAATCCTTATGGAGCAGGCAGTTCCGGCAGGTAAGGGAAGCATGGCAGCAGTTATGGGAATGGAGACAGAGAAGATCGAGGAAGTGCTTGCAGACATTGCAGATGTAAGCATTGCAAACTACAACTGTCCCGGCCAGATCGTGATCACAGGCCTTGCGGAGGCAGTTGCGGAAGCCTCTGAAAAGCTGAAGGCAGCCGGAGGAAGAAGAGTGATCCCGTTAAATGTCAGCGGACCGTTCCACTCCGCAATGCTTGCCACTGCAGGAAAAGAACTGGGAAAGGTTCTGGAGGGTGTCACACTTCATGAACTTAAAATCCCGTATGTGACAAACGTGACCGCAGAGTATGTGGAAGATCCGGCGGAAACAAAAGCACTTCTGGAAAAACAGATTTCTTCTTCCGTGCGCTGGCAGCAGAGTGTGGAAAATATGATCCGTCAGGGAGTAGATACATTTATTGAGATCGGACCGGGAAGAACCCTTGCCGGATTTATGAGAAAGATCGACAGAAATGTAAAAGTATATAATATCCAGACCGTAGAAGATGCAGAGAAGGTCTGCCGGGAACTGGTATAAATATTGGAAAAAACAGATAAAGAATCAAAAGTATAGTAGGCATAGGGCAGCAGACAGAAATGCCAGGTAACAAATGCGGATCACGGATGACCGCATAACATCAGAAAGGAATTCATATGTCAGAGAAAAAAATCGCAGTTGTAACAGGCGGTGCACGTGGAATCGGGAAAGCCATCGCCCTGGAGCTTGCAAAAGCAGGAAACCTTGTAGTGATCAATTATAACGGCTCAGAAGAAAAAGCCCGGGAAACAAAAGCAGAGATCGAGGCTGCCGGCGGCCAGGCAGATATCCTGCAGTGCAATGTGGCAGATTTTGATGCATGTGAAGCTTTTTTCAAAGCTGTTGCAGAGAAATACGGACGTGTTGATATCCTGGTAAATAATGCCGGAGTTACGAAGGACGGACTTCTCATGAAAATGAGTGAGGAAGATTTTTCCAGAGTTGTTGACATCAATCTGAAAGGAACCTTCAACTGCATCCGTCATGTGTCCAGAATGATGCTGAAGCAGAGAAGCGGCCGGATCATCAGCCTTTCATCGGTGGTAGGCCTTCGTGGAAATGCTGGACAGGCCAATTATGCGGCATCCAAAGCCGGGATCATCGGTCTTACAAAATCCGCTGCAAAGGAGCTGGCATCCAGAGGAATCACGGTCAACGCCATTGCACCGGGATTTATCAAAACAGATATGACGGACGTGCTTTCTGACAAAGTAAAAGAAAATATTGCGGCATCTATCCCCATGGGAAGCATGGGAACAACAGAAGACGTGGCAAAGGCAGCTGCATTTCTGGCATCAGACGGTGCACGTTACATCACAGGACAGGTACTTCGCGTAGACGGCGGAATGGCAATGTAAAGAAGGCTCCCCGGAGTCAGGAGGATAGATTGATGAAAAGACGAGTAGTAGTAACAGGACTTGGAGCAGTAACACCGATCGGAAATGATGTGGAAAGCTTCTGGAACGGAGTAAAAGAAGGAAAGGTGGGGATCGGACCGATCACCCGTTTTGATACGACCGGATACAAGGCAACACTGGCAGCAGAGCTTAAAGATTTTGTGGCAAAGGATCGCATGGATCCGAGAACTGCAAGAAGAATGGAGCCTTTTTCCCAGTATGCGGTAGCAGCTGCACTGGAAGCAGTGGAAAATTCCGGGCTTAAGATGGAAGAGGAAGATCCGTACATGGTAGGCGTTATCATCGGCTCCGGTGTGGGAAGTCTTCAGGCTACCGAGACCAATGAGAAGAAGCTTATGGAAAAAGGTCCTTCAAGAGTGGATCCGCTTCTTGTTCCGAAGATGATCACAAATATGGCAGCCGGAAATGTTTCTATCGCTACCGGCGCAAAAGGAAAATGCACCAACGTGGTAACGGCATGTGCGACAGGAACACATTGTATCGGAGATGCTTTCCGTGCCATTCAGTATGGTGATGCAGATGTAATGCTTGCCGGTGGTACAGAGGGAGCTGTCTGCCCTATCGGTATCGCAGGCTTTGCAAGCCTTACTGCACTGAGCACAAGTGAGGATCCGCTGCGTGCATCCATTCCGTTTGATAAAGACAGAGGCGGTTTTGTTATGGGCGAGGGTGCAGGTGTGGTTGTTCTGGAAGAGCTTGAGCATGCCAAAAAGAGAAATGCCAATATCCTGGCAGAGGTTGTGGGATACGGTGCAACTGCAGATGCTTTCCATATCACATCTCCGGCCGAGGACGGAAGCGGCGCCGCACGTGCTATGGAAAATGCCATGAAGGAAGCAGGTGTTGCACCGGCGCAGGTAGATTATATCAATGCACACGGAACCGGAACACATCACAATGACCTGTTTGAAACAAGAGCTATCAAGCTTGCGTTTAAGGACGCTGCCAAGGATGTAAAGATCAATTCCACAAAATCCATGGTGGGCCATCTTCTTGGCGCAGCAGGAGCTGTTGAGTTTATCATATGCGTAAAATCCATTCTGGACGGATTTATCCATCAGACAGTGGGAACAACAGAAACAGAGGAGGAGCTTGATCTGAACTATATGATCGGCGCTCCGGCAAAACAGGAAGTTCGTTATGCAATGAGCAATTCCCTTGGATTTGGAGGACACAACGGAACATTGCTTGTAAAGAAGTATGAGGAGGACTGAAGCTATGGAATTTAACCAGATCCTTGAACTGATCGATCACGTATCTGCATCAGAGCTTACTGCCTTTACATATGAGACAGCAGATCTGACCTTAAGTATGGAGCATGGAAAGCCACAGATCATCCAGGGGGTTATAGGAGAAACTGTGGAAAACATTCCGGCAGTAGGAATGACCGGTGGAAAAGTCCGCAGGGCAGTGAATACAGCACCGGTGGCGGGCAAAGATCCTGTGGTACCGGCTTCAACAGATGAAATGGCAGTGACAGTGACAGGAAAAACAGTGGCAGAAGCACAGGGAGTGAAAGGTACTGAGCAGTCGGAAACCGTACCACAGAGCGAGGAAGATCAGACAGGCAGCCTGGTAACATCTCCGCTGGTAGGAACCTTCTATGCTGCACCGTCCCAGGATCTTCCGCCTTACGTTCAGGTTGGAGACAAGGTAAAAAAAGGCCAGGTTCTTGCAATCGTGGAAGCTATGAAGCTGATGAATGAGATCGAAAGTGATTTTGACGGCGAGATCGCAGAGATCTATGTGGAGAACGGACAGCCGGTAGAATACGGTCAGAAGCTTTTCCGTATCCGATAAGTACCTTCAGATCAGAATCAGAGAATAAGAAAAATTATTGTTTCAGGAGGATAGAGAATGAAGCATCTTGATGTAAAACAGATCGAGGAGATCATTCCACACAGACATCCGTTTCTGCTTGTGGACTATATTGAAGATTATGAGCCGGGTGAATTTGCTGTCGGATATAAATGTGTGACCTTCCGCGAGGATTTTTTTCGGGGACATTTTCCCCAGGAGCCGGTAATGCCGGGTGTTCTGATGGTAGAAGCGCTGGCACAGGTGGGTGCGGTAGCCATTCTTTCCCTGGAGGACATGAAGGGAAAAACCGCTTATTTCGGAGGTATCAACAAGTGTAAATTCCGCAGAAAGGTAGCTCCGGGAGACAAGCTCCGTCTTGAAACAAAGATCATCCGCAGAAAGGGTCCTGTAGGCATTGGTTCTGCAGTGGCATCTGTGGATGGCGAGGTTGCCGTAGAGGCTGAGCTTACATTTATGATCGGGTAAGGTGATTGTATGATTCGAAAGTTACTGATCGCCAACAGAGGCGAGATCGCGGTGCGTATTATCCGTGCCTGTAGAGAAATGGGAATTGCCACAGTGGCGGTTTATTCTGAGGCAGATGAGGAAAGCCTTCACACACAGCTGGCGGACGAAGCAATCTGTATCGGACCGGGACCATCTGCACAGAGCTATCTGAATATGGAACAGATCATCAGTGCAACCATGGTTTCCGGTGCGGATGCCATTCATCCGGGATTTGGCTTTCTTTCTGAAAATGCCAGATTTGCGGAGCTCTGTGAAAAATGCGGGATCACATTTGTGGGTCCTCCATCAAAGGTCATACGTATGCTGGGCAATAAAAAAATTGCAAGAAGCACCATGATCGCAGCTGGTGTTCCGGTAGTTCCGGGCAGCGAAGGGGATGTGGAGGATATTGAAACCGGTCTTAAGGAAGCTGAGAGGATCGGTTATCCAGTGATCATCAAGGCAGCTCTTGGCGGCGGCGGAAAAGGCATGCGTGTGGCAAACATACCGGAGGAATTTCCGGAAGCCTATGCAACCGCCAGAAAAGAGTCTGAGATCGCTTTTGGCGACGGTACCATGTATATTGAACATTTCGTGGTAAATCCGAGACATATTGAGTTTCAGATCCTTGCAGACAGCTTCGGAAATGTGATCCATCTGGGAGAGCGTGACTGCTCCATTCAGAGAAATCATCAGAAGATGATCGAGGAATCTCCAAGTGCTGCAGTTTCTCCGGAATTAAGAGAAAAAATGGGGCATGCGGCGGTGACGGCGGCGAAAGCAGCCGGTTACGTAAATGCGGGAACGATTGAATTTCTTCTGGAACCGGATGGAAAATTCTGGTTTATGGAAATGAATACAAGGATCCAGGTGGAGCATCCGGTGACAGAGTGGGTAACAGGTATCGATCTTGTAAAGGAGCAGCTGAAGATCGCTTCCGGAATGCCTCTTGAGATCGCTCAGGAGGATGTCCGGATCCAGGGACACGCCATTGAGTGCAGGATTAATGCTGAAAATCCCCAGAAAAATTTCCGCCCTTCGCCGGGAACTATCCAGGGAGCGCATTTTCCGGGAGGAAACGGGATCCGTGTGGATACCTGTGTGTATAACGGCTGTAAGATCCCGCCATATTATGATTCCATGCTTGCGAAGCTGATCGTTCATGCAGGTAACCGGAAAGACGCCATTGCAAAAATGCAGAGTGCTCTTGGTGAGGTGATCATTGACGGAATCGATACAAATATTGACTATCAGTACGAAATCCTGAAAGATGAGGATTATCAGTCCGGAAATTTTGACACTGGCTTTCTTGCCAGCCATATCATTGCGGGAGTGAAGATCAATGAGAATTAAGCACATGTTCAAAAAAACAGTCAGGGATATCCGGGGTGAGGAACAGGAAAACACTCCGGAGGTGCCGGATAACCTGATGCGTAAATGCAACGCCTGCAAAGCGGCGGTTTTTGTAGACGAGGTAAAGCAGAATCAATACATCTGTCCCCACTGCGGAAATTATTTCCATGTACCCGCTTACCGTCGGATCAAACTGATCGCAGATAGAAAGAGTTTTGTGGAGTGGGATGCTCACATGGAAGAACAGAATCCCCTTCAGTACAGAGGCTACGAAGAAAAGCTTCAGGGGCTTCGTGAAAAGACAGGGCTTGATGAGGCTGTAGTTACCGGAAAGTGTACTATAAAAGGGACACCTGTGGCACTTGGTGTCTGTGACTGTCGTTTCATGATGTCCAGTATGGGAGAAGTCGTGGGGGAAAAGATCACGCGGGCTTTTGAACGTGCCACAGAGGAGAAGCTGCCGGTAATCCTCTATATCTGTTCCGGCGGTGCCAGAATGCAGGAGGGACTGGTTTCCCTGATGCAGATGGCAAAAACCAGTATGGCCATCCGGAAGCACAGCGATGCCGGACTTCTTTATGTGCCGGTCCTCACAGACCCGACAACAGGCGGCGTGACGGCAAGCTTTGCTATGCTGGGAGATATTATCCTGGCAGAGCCGAAAGCGCTGATCGGTTTTGCAGGTCCCAGAGTGATCGAACAGACCATCGGGCAAAAGCTTCCCAAAGGCTTCCAGAGAGCGGAATTTCTTCTGGAACACGGCTTTGTGGACAAGATCGTAAAGCGTGAGGAGCAGAGGATCGTATTGGCAGATATTCTGAGATTACATCAGAATAAAGTCCTGAATAATGTACAGTCCGATAATACAGACATTAAAAACAGGATCAATCATGACAATAAGGAATCAATGGAAACTGTTGAGGAAGATAATGCGATCTGGCCGGACTTCGCCCCATCCGGAGATTTCACTCCCTGGGAACATGTCCAGCTTGCCAGAGCCAAAACACGCCCTACAGGAAAGGATTACATCGAAGCACTTTTTGACGATTTCATGGAATTTCACGGAGACCGTCACTGTGGTGATGATCCGGCAGTGATCGGTGGTGTGGCATTTTTCCACGGACAGCCGGTAACTGTTCTTGCACAGGAAAAAGGAGAGGGTACAAAGGAAAACATTGTCCGGAATTTCGGAATGGTTTCTCCGGAGGGGTACTGGAAATCCCTGCGTCTGATGCAGCAGGCAGAGAAATTTCACCGTCCGGTGATCTGTCTTGTAGATACACCAGGTGCATTCTGCGGGTTAGAAGCAGAGGAACGTGGACAGGGTGAAGCCATTGCTAAAAATCTCTATACACTGGCAGGTCTCACAGTGCCGGTGCTTTCCGTTGTGATCGGTGAAGGTGGAAGCGGAGGTGCCCTTGCCCTGGCTGTGGCAGATGAGGTATGGATGCTGGAGCATTCCGTTTATTCCATCCTGTCCCCGGAGGGCTTTGCCTCCATTCTCTGGAAAGACAGCAAAAAGGCGAAGGAAGCAGCAGCGGTGATGAAGCTCACAGCTGCAGACCTTTACCAGATGGGGATGATCGAGCATGTGATCCCGGAAGCAGAGCCTGTAAGCCGTGAGAACATAAATGATATTGCAGGTTATCTGGAAAACGGAATTGCGGATTTTCTTGAGAAATATGGCGAAGAAGAGTCGGAGAAGCTTCTGGAACATCGCTATGAACGTTTCCGGAAAATGTAGAAGCAATAAGTGCAGTGATTTTGTATCCCGCAAAGTAAAAATCCAGTGGAAAAAATGCCATATTTATGTTACGATGGCTTCATAAACAGAGAACCGGAGAAGCCTTTTTACTCCGGAGAAACAGGAGCGGGTAGAGTGGACAATCGGGAAGTTATAAATGACGTGCTGGTGAATCTGTTCAATGAGATCCTCCGACTGGAGGAGGAAGCCATCATCACAGATAAATATAAAGATATTTCCAACAATGATATGCACATTATCGAGGCTGTAGGTCTTGGAGGAGGGAACATGTCCTCCATTGCAGCCAAGCTTAAGATCACTGTAGGCTCCCTCACAACATCTATGAACAGTCTTGTAAAAAAAGGCTATGTGAAGAGAGAACGAAGTGAGAAGGACCGGCGTGTGGTATTTATCCAGCTTACAAATAAGGGACGTATGGCATATCATCATCATGCGGAGTTTCACAGGCAGATGACAGAAGCGGTGATCGCAGAGCTGAATGAGAATGAGACAGAAGTGCTGGTAAAAGCACTGGACGGACTGCGTAAATTTTTTAGACAGTATCACGAACAATGATGAAATGTATAATAAAAGCATCCGGATCGGTAATAAAGGACAATTACCGATCCGGATGCTTTTTGCATAACAGGCATTTTCGACACGGACATTTATTGAAAATGATATTAAATGTCGCCTTTGTTTTTGTGATACGAGAGTTTATTCGTCCCAGCCATCCTGGAAGCGGATATTTACAGAGATATTGCGGACAACGTCTCCTTCCTGAAGCTCCAGATCGCTCTCATCGGAAACCGGAGGAAGCTTTCCCTCAAATTCCATAAGCTCTGTGTAGATCCAGTCGTATGCAGCTGCATTGGCATTTTCGATGGCATCATCCAGCGTGTCACCGTTGGCTTCACAGCAGGCAAGATCCGGAAAAAAAGCATTGTATTTTTTGTCCTCTGTGGGACGGAAAACTGCGGGATATATAAATTTCATAGGTAAGATTCCTTTCTTTTTTAAAATGAAGTGATCCGTGTAATACTACGAATATGGATAGTTTTACCTGACCAAGGTAAGTATATACCAATTTCAGAATGAGGGCAAGCGAGTTCATGATCCAATGAAAAATCTAAATAAGAACAGCAGAGTTTTGGGAGTGTTATAATCAGAAAATTGTCGTATATAAGTAAAAATGATAGATATATAACACTTTTTATCCTTGTATATAGGAAATATAGATGCTATACTGTGTAATACAGAGTATGAACGGGGGTTCGAAAGACCTGACGGGAGGCACAGCTATGATTTATACAGCTTTGACGAAAAAAGCTATGAAGGTGGCATACGAGGCACATCATGGACAGATAGATCGAAGCGGGACACCTTATATCTTTCATCCATTTCATGTAGCGGAGCAAATGGATGATGAACTCAGTGTATGTACGGCACTTCTGCACGATGTGATAGAAGATACAGAGATCACATTTGAGGATCTTACCGGAGAATTTCCGGAAGAGGTTGTGGAGGCATTACGTTGTCTTACAAGAGATAAGAATATGAATTATTTCGATTATATCCGGAAGCTTCGGAAGAATCCGATCGCAAAAAAAGTGAAGCAGGCTGATCTGCTCCACAATTCTGATGTAACACGTCTTTCTGACTGCGAAAATATGTCTACTGAACAGATATCACGGCTGCATGGAAGATATAAACGGGCTTTGGAGATACTTCATGATGCCAGGTGATATTATTTTCGCACAAGTCATTTATTGACTTTTATTCAGTTTTTTCATGCGCATGATCCACACAAAATATCCGTGACCTCAGATATTATTGTGGATCTTCTTAGTGGAAGTATGGATTTCTTGCATTGATCTCCACGTAGCATTTGATCGCATATTTGATAAATTCTATGATTTTTTTCATTTTATTTTCCTCCTCTTTTCTTTAACTTACAAATGCATTATAATAAACTCTCGGAAATATTACGTGCCAAAAACACAGAAAAAGTAGTCAAATATTGCGGAGAGAAAAATCCATGTTTCCAGTATACGAAGAAAAAAAGAAGAATCTCCATATTCATCTGCGGACCTTAGCCCATGCTTCACCCCATCTTCATAACTCCATAGAGTTTATCTATATCACAGAGGGAACTCTGGAGCTTGGTATGGGACAGGAGCTTTATCATATGGAAGAGGGAGATTTTGCAGTGATCTTTCCGGATGTAATCCATCATTATCAGGTGTTCTCTCCGGGAGAAAACAAAGCAGTCTATCTCTGGGCAAAGCCGGTATTGATTGGTCAGTTTGCGGATATCATTCAGAACAGCTGTCCGGAGGACCCGGTTATAAAAAAGGAGCAGGTGCATCCGGATATTGTAAATGCGGTGCGGTGTCTCAGGGCAAACCGCAAGGAGAAGGATGATAATCTTGCAGTGGAGCAGGCGTATGTGCAGATCCCAGGATTTGAAAGTCAGAGGACTTTTAACCGGGTATTCCGGGAACGGTACCGGATGACACCAAGAGAATACAGAACATTATATAAGGAAAAATATTTACGAGAGGAACAGACATGATCACAGTAGAGCTGGAACATTTCAGCCTTGATAAAATATGCGATTCCGGACAGTGCTTCCGGATGAGAAAGCTTGGAGACGGACATTTTTCCATGGTGGCGGGAGACCAGTATCTGGAAATGTATCAGAAAGACGGAGTGGTGGATTTCTGCTGCTCTCAGGAGGAATTTATCTGTTACTGGGTGCTTTATTTTGATCTGGATACGGATTATGAAGCTTACATGAATGCTGCTAATCCACGGGATAAATATCTGGGTGCCGCAATAAAGGCAGGAGACGGGATACGGATATTAAGACAGGATCTCTGGGAAATGATCGTTACGTTTCTGATATCTCAGCAGAACAATATCAAGCGTATCCGCAAATGTATCGAAACCATCTGCCGGAAGTACGGAGAGCGAAAAAATTCATCTGCAGGTGCGGAATACTACGCTTTTCCGACTGTAGAGGCGCTGAGTCAGGCAACGGAAGAGGAGTTAAGAGGATGCGGCCTGGGATACCGGGCAAAATATATCGCAGTAACGGCCAGGACCATTGCATCCGGCCAGATCTCTCTGGAAAAAATCTATGATATGCGTTACCCTCAGGCAAAGAAGGAGCTGATGAAGCTTTGTGGTGTGGGAGAAAAGGTAGCTGAATGTATCTGCCTGTTTGCACTGCATCATATGGATGCTTTTCCCATAGATACCCACATCCGTCAGGTCATGGACGTGCATTACAAAAGAGGATTTCCCAACCGCAGATACAGAGGAATGCGTGGGATCATGCAGCAGTATATTTTTTACTATGACTTGTACTCATAGACTGCGGATGCTATCATAGGTGAAAATAAAGGAAAAATCCACGGAGGAAAAAGTAATCAGAAAATATTTACTGCGATTGAGACAACCACGTATAAAAAAGAAAGAAAACAGATATTATATCCGGGGCTATAAGGGAACGGAAGTGATCATCCGTACAGATCATGAGATTCTGAAGAGGATTGCCTACAGGCGTACCTGCGTGAAACAAGTCTGCATTCCTGGAAGATACGAAACAGAAACAAAATATATCTATACAAGAAAAGAAAACAGAAGAAGCCGCCCAGTCATAGTTCCGGGCATTCCGACCGGGAGAGAAACTGCTATGCCACGTGCCGTGCGGACAGTGCTCCATGCTCTTTCCTATGGCGGGATCGAAGTGGAGGCTTCCAGAAAGCTGGCAGATCTTAAGAAGATGGATCCTATGAGGATCTTTTACAGGACGCTGGATGCGGAAGTTTATAACGGAGACTATAAAGTGCCGATCCGTCTGTTTTTTCCAACAGAAGAGGACATGGAAAATGGTGCCGCCTCCGGAAAAAAACCACCGGTGATCCTGTTTTTCCATGGCGGTGGATGGGTTACGGAAAGTGTAGAGAATTATCAGCGGGTTTGTGCCAGAATGGCACAGTCTACCGGTCAGATCGTGGCGTCTGTTGAATACAGGCTGGCACCGGAATACCGTTTCCCGGTGGGACTGATGGATTGTTATGCAGCTGCGAAGACTTTTTACACCAATCGTTTTCTTCTGAATACGGATCCGGATCGTATCACCATTATGGGAGATAGTGCAGGCGGAAATCTGGCAGCGGCTGTATGTATGATGGCCAGAGACCGCGGAGATTTTTTTCCAAAAAAACAGATCCTTATTTATCCGGCACTGAACAACTGTTATACGGAAGACTCTCCTTTTGAATCCGTAAAAACAAATGGAACCGGTTATCTTCTCACAGCGGAGAAGATGGAAGATTATCTGAAATTCTATGAGAGTTGTCCGGAAGACAGGAGGAATCCCTATTTTGCGCCGATCCTGGAGAAGAATTTTCGAAATATGCCGGATACACTGATACTTACCGCTGAGTTCGATCCTCTTCGGGATGAAGGTGAGGCATTTGGTGAAAAACTGAAGGAAGCGGGAAATCGTGTGGAAGTGCACAGGATCGCAGGTGCGTTTCACGGGTATTTTGCACTGGGGATCAAATTTCTGCATGTGCAGGAGAGCTTTGCATATGTAAATCGTTTTCTGGAAACAGAGGAACAGGAAGAAGGAAAGCATCATGAAGAACGAATATGCACAGTGGAGAAAACTTGACAATGCGGCGCTGGCGTTCCCGGCGGTGACAGGAAAGAATGACACCAGGGTATTTCGTTTTTACTGTGAACTTAAAGAAGAGATAAAAGAAGAAAACCTGCAGGAAGCCCTGGAGAGGACACTGGAAAAATATCCTCTTTTCCGTGCAGTTTTAAGAAAGGGACTGTTCTGGTTTTATCTGGAGAGACGTGATATTCCGGCAGTGGTAAAGAAAGAAGCAGGTGCACCCTGCAGCGGACTTTATATTCCGGACAAAAAAACGCTTCTTTTTCGGGTGAGCTATTATAAGAACAGGATCAATTTCGAGGTATTTCATGCGCTGACGGATGGAACGGGAGCCATGCATTTTCTGATGGAGCTGGTGAAAAATTATCTTCAGGAGACGCACCCATCCGCAGAGCTTCCGGAGCTTTTTCCGGATGAAAACATTACGGGCAGGGATATGGAGGAGGACAGCTTTTCTCAGTATTATTCCTCCGATGCGCCAAGAAAAAGAGAGTCCAAGAAGCCTGCTTTCCAGTTAAAAGGCGAGAAGCTCAGGCAGGAGGATATGGATATCACGGAAGTCTGTGTTCCGGTAAAAGAGATCCACGCCCGTGCAAAAGCGGCCGGTGTGTCGATCACGGTTTTTCTTACGGCAGCACTTATCTGGGCGATCCATGAAGAAGTACCTCAGAATCAGGCGAAAAAGCCCATTGGTCTGATGATCCCGGTAAATTTGAGAAATTATTTTCCGTCCCGGTCTATGGCAAATTTTTTCGGATGGATCGAGATCAGCTGTTATTTTCAGTCTGATACAGCCTTTGAGGATATTCTGAGATCCGTAAAGGAGCAGTTTGCAAAGGAACTGAGTAAGGACGTGATCGAAGCAAAGCTGAATGATCTGGTAAGCTTGGAGAAAAATCCGATCCTGCGTCTGGTACCACTGGAGATCAAAACCCCGTTCCTTCTTGCCGGGACGACTCTCGGAGGGAGGTCTATCACGGCGATCTATTCCAATGTGGGGATTATCCGGATGCCGGAGGAATATCGGAAATATATTCAGAGATTCGGACTTTTTGCAAGCACGGACAGTCTGCAGCTGTGTTCCTGTTCTTTTGGAGATGAGATGGTTTTAAGCTTTACGTCCAAGATCCCCAATGGAAATATTGAGCGGAATTTTGTGGAGAGACTGAAAAATGAGCAGGTGTCCTGTACAATTCGGGAGAATGATCTTCCGGGACAGAAAGAGGAGCAGAAGCAGCAGATGAAGCTTTTTGAAAGCTTTACGTTTCTGTGTATTGTGCTGGCTGTGGTATGTAATCTGATCGATTATCTGCTGGATGGTCATATAGGCTGGGCCTGGTTTGTGACTGCAGGGGCGTTCTGCACCTGGCTGATGGTTTCAGTGGCTTATGTGAAGCGGCGGAATCTCCTAAAGAATGAGATGTGGCAGCTGGTGATCGCAGCTGTTGCAGGAGTGCTTTGGGATGTGTTTACCGGCTGGCGTGGCTGGTCTGTGGATTATCTGCTTCCTCTGGCTTCGCTTGCTGTGATCTGCTCCATGTGGGTGATCACTGCGGTACAGAAGCTGGAGGTGGCGGAATATATGATCTATCTTCTGGAAGCAGGAGCTTTCGGAGGAGTGATCCCTGTGATCCTGCTGGCTGCCGGTGTGGTGACGGTGCTGTATCCGTCGCTGATCTGTATATGCGTCAGCTTTCTGATGCTGGTATGGCTGTTCCTGTTTAAGAGGAAAGATATGGTGCGGGAGATGCAGAAGAAATTCCGTGCATAGAAAATAAAAACAACCGTCGATCTGCAGAGGATTTTTTGAAGATCTGTCTGCAGACCGGCGGTTTTTTGATCAAATCAAGGGAGTCTCCTGCAGGGTTGCGAAAAGCAATAAGCAGTGGGGGAAACTTGCCCGATGTTCGGAGATCAGAATCCGAAGTCCTCATAGTCCTCCGGTGTAAACTTATGATAGATCATATGCTCACCCTCCAGGGACAGACAATACCGGTAGTCATCTGGGATCCCGTCTTCAAAATATACAAGATAATCAAATCCGGTTCCGGTTGTTTTTTCCACGTGTACATGGTCAGAATAAGCATGAAAAACGTCCATCACTTCATCCAGAGTACAGCCATGACGGGCAACTGTGCCTATAAAGTGTACCAGAAATTCACTTGGCTTTCGGTTTTCGTGAACGTAGTCCGAGGCCTGAGGCGGCAGGGTGATGCAGAAACGTCTGTTTTTGGAAGAAGCTGTTACTTTTCCAAGACGGTCACAGGCATAATCTGAGAATTCTTCCATTGCGTGCTGCATTTCTTCTTCTGTAAGCTCTGTGCCAAGAAGGCGGTTCAGAGACTGCAGCGGATAATAAAAACGGGTAACTCCGCTCATGTATCCGATCTTTACCTGTTGTTCCTGGATCATATCCAGGAGATTATTTTCCAGTTTTTTGAAATTCATTATGTTTTTCCTTTCCGGGGTCTGAAGGTTTATTGAACTGCATACATTCAGATCCCATTTTTTTCGCAGATATCATTGAGACAGCAGCGGTCGCAGTAAGGTTTTGTACGCGCTGTACAGACTTCTCTTCCATGATTGACAAGACGGTGGCAGAGATCATTGCCTTCTTCCGGAGGGATGATCTTCCAGAGAGCCATTTCCACCTTTTTCGGATCCTTCATGTCATGGACAAGGCCGATGCGGTTGGAAAGGCGGATACAGTGAGTATCTGTTACAATGGCAGGCTTGCCGAATACGTCACCCATGATCAGGTTTGCGCTTTTTCGGCCCACACCGGGAAGCTTCAGAAGTGCGTTAAAGTCTTCCGGTACCTTGTCGTGATACTGTTCGTGGAGAATGCGCATACAGGCGCTGATATCCCGGGCTTTGCTTTTTCCAAGGCCGCAGGGACGTACAATGGCTTCGATCGCTTCCGGCTCTGCAGCTGCCAGGGCTGCCACATCCGGGTATTTTGCATAGAGATCCTGAACTACTACATTGACCCGGGCATCGGTACACTGAGCTGCCAGACGGACACTTACAAGAAGCTTCCAGGCATCATCATAATCCAGTGTACAGTCTGCATCCGGATATTCCTTTTTTAAACGGCTGATAACTTCATAGGCCAGTTCCTGTGTTGTCATTTGTATATGAACCATCCTTTCAATTTCGGTTATATTACTGAATTACTACAGCCAGGATGATACCACAGCATTCGGAGAATTACAAGGTGGACAGGAGTACGGAAGCAGTGTTTGGCATTCGGAAATTTTATCGGCAGAGCAATGTGGGGAATCCCCCCCAGGGGCTTGTTAATACCCTGACAATTTGGTACATTAAACGTGACCTGTGGGGGGACCTGATTTCCCTCACGTGAATAGAAAAGTGCGGAGGAATCAACGTGGAAAAACTTCTTGATGAAATCGAATCTTACTGGAGCACCCGTACAGAAGGGTACTCCGAAGTGAATCATAAAGAGCTTGCAGGAACGCAGAAAAACGCATGGCTTAAGGTGCTGACCAGTCAGTTTCCGGACAAGCCCAAGGAAGAGATCCGTATCCTGGATATCGGAACAGGTCCCGGATTTTTTCCTGTGATCCTGGCAGAAGCCGGATATCATGTAGATGCAGTAGATTATACGGAAGGAATGCTGGAAAAGGCAAAGGAAAATGCGGGAGACCTTTGCCGGAACATCCGTTTTTGGAGGATGGATGCACAGAAGCTGGATTTTGAGGATAATACCTTTGACGTGGTCATTTCACGAAATCTTACCTGGAATCTGGAGCATCCTGATGTTGCTTACAGAGAGTGGGTCCGTGTACTGAAGGCAGGAGGAAGGCTTCTGAATTTTGATGCCAACTGGTACGGCTATCTTTATGAGGAAGAGCAGCGTAAGGCCTACGAAAACGACCGGAAAAATGTGGAAAACAACAGCCTGGATGATCACTATCTCTGTACGGACATTGAGCGCATGGAGCGGATTGCCCTCCAGGTACCGCTGTCAAAGATCAGCCGTCCCCGTTGGGATGTAAAAACTCTCAGAGAAGCAGGACTTCTTGGAATCCGCACAGACACAGAAATATGGAAAACGGTCTGGAGTGAGGAAGAGAGACTGAATTATCAGTCCACACCAATGTTTATGGTAACCGGTGTAAAGCCGGATCATTTCCTGAATCTTCCGGTTGCGGCAGGAGAAAAAACAGAAGGCTTTCTTGAGCTCGGAGATGGAGAATTTGTCCTTCCTGCAACCATCATCCGTGGAAAAGATCCTGGAAAAACCGTTCTCGTCACAGCCGGGCTTCATGCAGGAGAGTATGTGGGGATCCAGACTCTGATCGAGCTGTCGAAGCGGCTGAAGCCGGAAAAGGTAAAGGGCCAGCTGGTTCTGGTAAAGGTGCTGAACCGGGAAGATTTTGAGAAGCGTGCAGGCAGCATCAGCTGGGAAGACGGAAAAAATCTGAACCGTGTTTTCCCTGGCAGAAAAGATGGCACAAAAATGGAACGACTGGCAGCGGCCATCACAGAATCCCTGATCCGGAAGGCAGATTATTATATCGATCTTCACGGCGGTGATGATTATGAGGAGCTGACTCCGTATGTATATTTTGCAGGCGTGGCAAAGCCGGAGATCGTGGAAGCTTCCCGAAAAATGGCAGAGCAGGTTGATGTCCCATATATGGTACAGTCAAATGTGAGTACAGGCGGCGCCTACAATTATGCGGCAAGTACCTTCCATATTCCGGCGGTCCTTCTGGAACGCGGCTGTATGGGAACCTGGGAACGGGAGGAAGTGGATTCCATGCGAAGAGATGTAAGAAATATCCTCTGCAGCATCGGAGCCTATAACGGAATCCGTTCCCACAGTACGTACTATCCGCTGAAAATGGATGATGTGCGTTATCAGTGCGCCAGTGTCAACGGTCTCTGGTACCCGGTGAAGAAACCAGGCGATATCGTTCATCAGGATGAGTATCTTGGAGAAATCCGTGATTATGAGGGAAATGTACAGGAAATCTGTCGTGCAGACATGGATGGTGTGATCCTTTATCAGGTATCAAGCCTTCAGGTTGTGGAAGGCGGCCCTGTGATCACCTACGGAAATATCGTAAGAGAAAAAGACGAGCGGAAAACAAGGATCGCCCAGTACTGGACCAGGCGCAGCGACAGCTTTCTGGAACAGAGAAGAGCAGAGCTTCACAGTGCACTTGCAGGCCGCTGGATGGCTGAGCTTAAGAAGTATCTGCCTGAGAAAAAGAATCTCCGGATCCTGGATGTAGGCTGCGGAACCGGATTTTTTACCATTCTTCTTGCAAAGGAAGGCCATCAGGTAACCGGGATCGATCTGACGCCGGATATGATCACTCATGCAAAGGAGCTGGCGGAGGAAGAAAAAGCAGACTGCCGGTTTATGGTGATGGATGCAGAAGCTCCGGATTTTCCGGATGAGGAATTTGATGTGATCGTATCCCGGAATCTTACCTGGACACTTCCGGACGCGGAGCATGCTTATCAGGAATGGTTCCGTGTACTGAAACCGGGCGGAGTGATGATAAATCTGGATGCAAATTACGGGGCAGCAGACTTTGCGGACACTGCGGATCTTCCGGAGAATCATGCCCATCATCAGATCCAGGATGAGCTGATGCAGGAATGCGAGGATATCAAGCGGCAGCTGCCCATCAGTTCTTTTCTGCGTCCGGCATGGGATCTGGAAACGCTGAGCCGTATAGGTGTGGAAGAATTTTCCTTTGACCTTGGTATCAGCAAACGTATTTATACAGAAAAAGACGAGTTTTACAATCCGACCCCGATGTTTTTGATCTTTGCAAAGAAACAGAGGTAGGATCATGCTCAATATAAAACAGATACAATATTTTGCAGCCTGTGCCAAAACAGGCTCCTTCAGCCAGGCAGCAGAACTGCTTTTTACCACGCAGTCAAATGTAAGCAAGGTGATCCGTTCCATGGAAGACGATATGCGTACCCAGCTGTTTGTCCGTCATGCAAAGGGCATAGAGCTGACACCGGAAGGAGAGCGTGCATATATCCATGTGCAGAGGATCCTGGAAAATATAGATGAACTGGAAATGCAGGCACAGCCACTTGCAAAAAGCAACCTGTGTGTATGCTTTCATCCCAGCTCCTGGTTTGCGGATACCTTCGTAACGTATTATGAAGCACATAAGTGCGATGATCTTCATTATCAGGTTTACGCAGCAGATACCCATGAGATCATAAAACGTGTGAAAGCCAGACAGGATGATATGGGATTCGCCTATGTGATGCAGAATCAGCTGGCAGCGTTCCAGTATTTTCTTTCCCGGAATTACCTGGAATTTGAGCTGCTGATGGAAACCGAGGTAAATATTTATACAGGGAAGGGGAAAGCAGATACAGCAGATGAGGGAGATTTTAATATGTCCCAGCTCAGGCTGATCCAGAGATTTCCCGATGAATTTTCCCCGGATAATTACCGGAACCTTGTAGAGGAAAACGGTCATTCCGCAGTGGAGGCAGAGACCGTAGTCGTAACAAACAGTGATTATATCGTGGAACGTCTTCTTGGGTCCGGAGAGTTGTGTAATATCAGTGGTGCGGATCTTTCCGGCCGTGATCCGGGATATTCCTCCGTGAAATATACATTTCCGGGAGAAGGCCAGAAACTTGTTTACGGGTGCATTTGCCGGAAAGGTGAAGAGCTCAGTGAACAGGGAAAGGATTTTCTGGGATTCGTGAAGGAAAGACTTCAGATTTCCGGAAAGTGATAAAAGAATAAAGCAAAAGACCAGACGGGATTTTTCTGCACGGGACACAGGTTCCTGATACAGAAAAGTCCCGTTTTTTATATGGAATACACATCCATGCCAAACCCGACTGTCCAATATCCCCGTACCGGGGTTGTCCGAAAGCTGTTAAATGATAAAATAATATCAGCAGCACACTCCGCGTGCTGAATATAAAAACACTGTGATGCACATAACCTCCGCGCACTCCTATTTGTGCATACAAATGTTTTGTCGAATAATAACACGACCCTTTCAAAAGCAGTTATGGTTTTGGATGCCATAACTGCTTTTGAAATATGAACACAAATCGCTCCACTATTTGTGTTCATGAGCATGCAGCAGAACGGAATGCGAATGTCTGTCTGAACTGTAAAGGGCAGTGGGAAAGGAAAATTATGAACAAAGAAAATAAACTCGTCATCCGGATCCTGAAACGGATCCTTCTGCTTGCTGTGGTTATGTTTCTGCTGTCTGTGGTGGTGTTTTGGCTGGCGAGACTGGCACCGGGAGATCCCCTGCAGTCCTTTTACGGAGATTCCCTGGAAATGATGACCAGTGAGGAAGTGGCTGCGGCCAGAACGAGACTGGGACTGGATCAGGGGATCGGGGTACAGTATGTAAGGTGGTTTACCAACGTAGTCCATGGTGATTTCGGATTGTCGCTGAAATACAGGCAGCCGGTTATGAATGTGATCAGACCGCTGATCGGAAATACTCTGGTGCTGGGAGGAATTGCTTATATTGTGATCTTTCTACTGGCAGTTCTGATCGCCATATTCTGTACGCTCCATGAGGATCAGTGGATCGACCGGCTGATCTGCAAGATCGGAACAGCAGCCTATTATGTGCCGGCTTTCTGGCTTGGTGTGGTACTGATCCTGATCTTCAGTGTAAATCTTGGATGGTTCCCAAGCAGCGGTGCCTATGATGTGGGAATGGCAGATAGTATCGGCAATCGTATGAAGCATATGATCCTTCCGCTGGTAGTAATGATCTTCAGCCATCTCTGGTATTACGCATATATGATACGTAACAAATTCCTGGATGAGGTGCGGAAGGATTATGTACTTCTTGCCAGATCCAAGGGACTTTCCAAAAGAAAGATCCTGTGGAAGCATTGTCTTCGAAATGTAATGCCGACGATCGTGAGTATCATGGCAGTTTCGGTACCCCATGTAACCGGTGGGACTGTAACTGTGGAAGCTGTTTTCAATTATGCGGGAATTGGAAATCTTGCAGTGGAATCTGCAAAATATCATGATTATAACCTGCTGATGATCGATGTGCTGATCACGGGATTTATCGTATTTTTAAGCAGCTTTGTTGCACAGACTGTCAATGAAGAGATCGATCCAAGAATGAAGGATTCGGAGGTGAGGGTATGGTAGCTGACCGGAAGCTTTCAGAAGCTGAGCTTTTTCAGGTAGTTGGTGCCGGGTGGAAACAGTATGAATCTGAAAAACGGAAAAAAACATTTCAGGAAAAGCTGAAGGGGAAACCGGTATTTTCTGCGTTCCTGCTTTTTCTGATCGTTTTGGGCTGTGTATTTGCAAATGTTGTGGCAAATCATGATCCCTCAGGTTTTTATCTCCAGAATCTGAATACACCGCCGGGAAAGGAATTTATCTTTGGAACGGATTCGCTTGGAAGAGATATTTATTCACTGATCTGGTATGGCGGAAGGGTTTCTCTGGTGATCGGGCTTCTGGGAGCTGCGATCATTACTGTGATCGGTGTTACCTACGGATGCATCAGCGGAACAGCAGGGCCAAAGGTGGACTCGGTTCTGATGCGGTTTACGGAAATGTGCGGAAGTATTCCGACGCTTCTGCTGATCCTGATCCTGTCAGCAGTCCTTCAGGCCGATGATGTGATCAGCATATCTGTGATCATCGGTATTACCGGATGGTTTGCACTGGCCCGTATTGTAAGAAGTGAAGTGCGGCAGATAAGGAACAGTGATTATGTGATGTATGCAAGACTTTGCGGAGGAAGTTTTGGATATGTGATGTATCACCATCTGATACCGAATTTTGTTTCGGCGATCATGTTTGTAGTAATTTCTTCGGTAAGCAGCTGTATTACCATGGAATCTACTTTAAGCTTCCTTGGCCTCGGGCTTCCGGCAGATGTAGTCTCCTGGGGAAGTATGCTCTCACTGGCAAATAAAGCACTGATCATGAATACCTGGTGGGTGATCGTGATCCCCGGAGTTTTTCTGGTCATTACTTTAATGTGCATTACCAGTATGGGAAGCTTTGTGAGAAGTGAGGTAAATAACCATTACAGCAATCTCTGATGCAGTCAAAAATATTTGAATACAAACCGTGATGAAGCATTCCGAAGTGTAGATAACCGGTTTGAAAATAAGGAAAGATGAGGAAAACAGAATGAAAAAGAGAACAGAAATCAACTATGGCAGAAAATATGCGGCGATAACACTGGCAGTAGTGACCGCAGCATGTACAGGAGCAGCTGCAGGCAGTGCGGTAACCGTAGCTGCGGCAGAAGAAAACAAAACTCTGGTATATGCAGGTGAGTCAGAAAGTACAATTAATCCCCTTCTGAATAACCATGATGAACTTCCGGATCTTATTTTTTCAGGACTGATGAAATATGATGCCAATGGAAAGCCGGTAGAGGATCTTGCAGAGAGTTATACCTTTGACAAGGATACCAATACCTATACTTTTAAACTTCGAGATGGTGTTAAGTGGCATGATGGAGAAGATTTCAATGCAGAGGATGTTGTATACACCTATAAGGAGCTTACAGAGGATGAAACCCTGGGAGCCAGCATCACCAGCAACTATCAGGACATTACAAGTATTGAGGCACCGGATGATCAGACTGTGATCTTTACACTGGATCAGTATGATGCTGCCATGCTGGATTACTTTACCATGGGAATCCTTCCAGAGCATCTTCTGGAAGGGGAGGACATGAATACTACATCCTTTAACCAGAATCCGGTGGGAACAGGCCGTTATAAATTTGAAGACTGGGATGCTACCGGCGGAATGATCACACTGAAACGAAATGAAGATTATTACGGAAAGGTTCCAAATATTGAAACCGTTGTATATCGTACAGTATCGGATGAGACTACAAAGGCAACCATGCTCCAGTCCGGTGAGGCGGATCTTGCATGGCTGAATTCCAACTATGCTTCTCAGTTCAAGGATAAGGACGGATATAATTACTGGGAGTTCACCACAGCAGATTACCGTGGAGCGGCCATGGATATGAGCACAGATTTCTGGAAGGAAAACGGAGATTCCATCGGCGTTCTGAATTATGCGCTGGATAAGGATTCCATTATTGCAGGTGTTCTTGCAGGACAGGGAGAGCCGGCATACAGCCCGATCCAGAGAAACCCTCTCGGAACAGATAAGGAAGCCAATATCTACTCCTATGATCTGGATACCTTTGCAAAGAAGATGGAAGAGCTGGGATGGAAAAAAGGTGATGATGGGATCTATGAGAGAAACGGACAGAAATTCCACTTTACCATCCAGGTACGTGATTACGAAGAAGAGCGTGTGGATATTGCCAATGTCATGTCTGATATGCTGAAGCAGGCTGGTGTGGAAATGGAAGTAAAGCTTGTTACCAAATTTGACTGGGATGCAGGATACAATGGATTTCTTGCCGGCTATGCAACACAGTTTGACCCGGATATGGCATATGTAAACTTTGTAACCGACGCAAGTGGAAACAACATGCATTATTCCAATGCAGATGTGGATAAATATCTTGAGGAAGGCCGTCACGGTGAGACTGAGGAAGCCAGAAAAGAAGCATATAGTGAATTCGAAAAGGCATATGCCAAGGCACCTGGAATCCTTCTGGTTGCTTATCTTCAGGGAGATTATGTAGGCGTTTCCGGACTTGACGGACTGGATACCACACGTGTTCTGGGACATCATTCCGTAGGTGTTATGTGGAATATTGAAGACTGGACCATTACAAAATAAGGAAAAGATCATGCAGGAAACCGTTTTGGAATTAAAAAACTATTCGGTAAGCTTTGACACACCGGACGGCGAGGTACAGGCCGTCCGGAATGTTGATCTCACGGTAAAAAAAGGAGAGATACTTTGTATCGTAGGTGAGTCCGGATGTGGAAAAACCGTTATGTGCCGTAGCGTGATGAAGCTTCTGCCACCGAATGCACATGTAAAAAGCGGAGAGATCAGTCTCTGCGGAGAGAATATCACAGCCTATAAAAGAAAAAAAATGGAAAAGCTGTGCGGAAGCAAGGTAAGCATGGTGTTCCAGGACCCTATGCTGACGCTGAATCCGACGATCCCGGTTGGCAAACAGATCACAGAGGCTATTATTAAAAATCAGAAAGTATCCAGGGATGAGGCGAAAAAAAGAGCTGTGGAAATGCTGAAGCTGGTAGGGATTCCGGATGCAGAACAGCGCTATGGCCTGCAGCCTCATTTTTTTTCCGGAGGAATGCGTCAGCGTTGTGTGCTGGCTATTGCACTGGCCTGTGATCCGGAAATATTATTTGCCGATGAGGCGACTACAGCATTGGATGCAACCGTGGAAGCAAGGATTCTGGATCTGCTTCTTGAGCTGAGAGAAAAAACAGGGATCAGTATTGTGTTCATATCTCATGATCTGGGAGCTGTTGCAAGGATCGCAGACAGAGTTGCAGTTATGTATGCAGGAAAGATCATTGAGATCGGGACAGCGGAAGATGTTTATTATGATCCCCGGCATCCTTATACCTGGGGACTTCTGTCTTCTCTGCCTGTATTTGCAGGTGAAAAAGGGGAGCTGAATCCGATCCCCGGAATGCCGCCCTCTCTTTTGAATCCTCCGCCGGGAGATGCGTTTGCCGTTCGGAATTCCCAGGCACTAGCAATCGATTATGAACAGACTCCTCCGATGTTTAAGGTCAGTGATACGCATTATGCAGCCACATGGCTTCTGGATGAAAGAGCTCCGAAAATAGAAAAGCCCTCCATTTTGAAGGAAAGATTACAGGAAAACAGCGGCCATAAACAGAAACCGGATAAAAAGGAAGTGCTATTTTTACAGAAAACAGAACAGAAACAGGCGCCTGTACTGATCGAAGCCAGAAATTTAAAGCAGCATTTCCGTATCCGTTCCGATTATACGATCCATGCAGTGGATGATGTTTCCTTCCGTATCCGGGAAGGTGAGATCATGGCACTGGTGGGTGAGACCGGCTGCGGAAAATCCACGACAGCCAGAACGCTTGCAGGAATCTACCGGCCTACAGGCGGGGAGATCTTTTATCAGGGAGAAAGAGTGCCGGATAAAAAGGATCCTTTCGGAATGCGGAAGAAAATGCAGACTGAGATCCAGATGATCTTTCAGGATTCGGGCGCTGCACTGAATCCCCGAATGAGCATACGGCAGATCATGCTGGAGCCTGTAAAGATCAGCCGCAGGATCCGTGACAGAGAAATTCTGGAGAACAGGCTTCGGGAAATCCTGAAGGAGACAGGACTGGATGAAAGCATTCTTTCGAAAAAGCCGGGAGAGCTTTCCGGCGGACAGAGACAGAGAGTTGCCATAGGAAGAAGCCTTCTCATGGAACCGCGTCTTATCATTGCAGATGAACCGATCGCATCGTTGGACATTTCTATCCAGGCACAGATCGTCATGCTTTTTAAAAAGCTTCAGCAGGAAAAAAGATTTTCTTTTCTTTTTATTGCCCATGATCTGTCCATGGTACGTTTTTTAAGTGATACAACAGGCGTGATGAAAAACGGAAAGCTGGTAGAAATGGCACCTACAAAAGAGCTTTTTGAAAATCCGCAGCATCCTTATACACAGTCCCTGCTTTCTGCGATCCATATCCCGGATCCGCTGGAAGAGAGAAAACGAAGGCTGATCGAGTATGAAGAGCCGCAGTCTCTTGGAGAGGGCTGGAAAGAATTATCCGCATGTCACTGTGTGAGAATATAAGAACATGATGGAATACATATGCATGACAAAATGGAATATGTAAAATCCCCCCGCCGGGGTTGTGGCAGAACAGCCGTGTTGTTAAACTTTTGTTATTCGAAATACTGAGAAACAAAGTGCGGAGAGGAAAATATGGGAAAATATATAATAAAACGGTTGCTGCAGCTGATCCCGGTCCTGATCGGGATCACATTTCTTTCTTTTGCCATGATGCGGCTTGCCGGCGGAGATGCAGTAACTTATATGTATGAAAATGCAGGCTCTGCAGTATCTCAGGAGGTCATTGATAATGCGAAGGCAGAATATGGCCTTGATAAACCATTCCTTGTACAATATGCTGCCTGGTTTGCGGGAATGGTAACCGGAGATATGGGAGAGAGCTATGTGTCTCACAGAGATGTCTATGAAACCTTTATTTCAAAGCTTCCGGCAACGATGATGCTGACTCTGTCATCGATCCTTCTTACAATTGTTCTTGCGATCCCGTTGGGAATCCTGTCAGCAGTAAAGCACAACAAATGGGTAGATTATCTGATAAGATTTTTAAGCTTTATCGGCAATTCCATGCCGAATTTTTTTGCTGCCATGGTCCTGATGTATTTTCTGTCCATCAGGCTGGGCGTTTTACCGGTAGTCACAAATACAGATCTCGGACAGAGTATTATTCTGCCGACACTGACACTGGCGATCTCCATGGCTGCAAAATATACCAGACAGGTGCGTGCCACGGTTCTGGAAGAACTGAATAAGGATTATGTGACCGGAGCCCGGGCAAGAGGGATCCGCAGTCGTGTGATCATCTGGAAGAGTGTAATGAAGGCTTCCATGCTGACGATCATCACACTGCTGGCTCTGTCCATCGGTAATCTTCTGGGAGGAACTGCCATTGTGGAAAATATCTTTATGTGGGATGGTGTCGGAAAACTGGCGGTAGATGCGATCACCATGCGTGACTATCCGATCATCCAGGCTTATGTGGCATGGATGGCGGTTATTTATGTTCTGGTAAATCTGGTGACAGATATTATTTACCACTATCTGGATCCGAGAGTACGACTTGGAGGTGACAGAGCATGAGTGGAAAAAATAATATCACAGTCCGGAAGCAGAAGATCCGGAAAAATCATACAAAAGCAAAGCTTGTCTTTTTTCTTGTGCTCACAGCATTGCTTCTGTTTGTAGCGGCATTTGCAAAATATCTCTGCCCTTATGATCCTTATGTCCAGGATCTGGCACTTGCCCAGAAACCGCCGGGACCGGAGCATCTGCTCGGGACAGACCGTTATGGAAGAGATATGCTTTCCCGTGTGATCATAGGAAGTACGACCAGTATTTATGCAACGCTGCTCCTGGTTGCGGTGATTACTGTGGTGGGAACGGCTATTGGTATTTTCTGTGGCTGGAAGGGCGGCAAAGCCGATACCGTTCTGATGCGTATCTCCGATCTGTTCCTGGCTTTTCCGGGACTGGTATTTGCCCTGGCAGTAGCAGGTGTTCTGGGAGGCGGTATCCAGAATGCGATCATTGCCCTGGCAGTGATCAGCTGGCCGAAGTTTGCGAGACTTGCCAGAGGGCTTACTCTGACTCAGAAGGACTCTGCATATCTTATGGCGGCGAAGCTTTCCGGAAGCAGTACAGGAAAGCTTCTGCTTAAACATATCCTTCCCAATATCGCAGGCCCCATCCTTGTTACGTCAGTTCTTGATATCGGAACCATGATGATGGAGCTGGCAGGACTTTCCTTTCTCGGGCTTGGGGTAAAGCCTCCAATGGCAGAATGGGGAAGTATGATCAACGATGGAAGAAGTATGCTGCAGATTTCACCGTGGATGGTACTTGCGCCGGGAATGGCGATTTTTATTACAGTAATGATCTTTAATCTTTTGGGAGATACGATCCGGGATTATATGGATCCGAAGGAACGAAACAGGAGAAGAGGATAACAGGCACTTATAAATAAGCATAACACAGAAAGTGAGAGCGGAGATTATGAAGAAAAAGATTCTGGCAGCAGTGCTTGCAGCGGCAATGGTCATGAGCATGACAGGAGTTTCGGCAGCAGCAAAAAGCAAAGAAAAGAGTGAAGGAACTACCTTTGTTTACGGAACTACCGGATATAGTGAAGAAATGGGAGATGCAGGATTAAACCCTCACGACAATTATTCCGGATGGAGCTGTCTTCGTTATGGCGTAGGAGAAACACTGTTTAAGTACAATGACAACATGGAGGTAGAGCCATGGCTTGCTACAGACTATGAATTTACAGACGATAATACAGTAAAGATCACCCTTCGTGACGGTGTGAAATTTTCCAGCGGAAGAACCATGGACGGAGAAGCGGTAAAGGAATGCCTGGAGGATCTGATCGCAAACCATGACCGTGCACCTTACGATATGAAGATCGATAAGATCGAAGCAGATGGAATGACAGTAACGATCCATACTTCCGAACCATGTCCGGCACTGATCAATTATCTCGGTGATCCATATGGTGCTATCATTGATATGGATTATGGCGTACAGGGAGAGGGCGGCTCTGCAAATGTGGCAGGAACAGGCCCTTATGTTGCAACAGAGGTATCTCCAACAGAGATTAAGCTGGTAAAAAATGAGGATTACTGGGGCGGAGATGTAAAGGTAGACAACGTTATCGTAAAATCCTTCTCAGACGGAAGTGCCCTGACAGCAGCATTACAGACAGGCGATATACAGGGAACCTATGGACTTCAGTATGATAACTATGCGCTTTTTGACGGAAGTCCGGATTATCAGATCAGCTCTGTAGCAACAAGCCGATGTTTCTTCGGACAGTTTAATATGAAGTCTGAACTGATGCAGGATCAGAATGTGAGAAAAGCCATTGAGATGGGAATTGATAAGGACGGCTTCTGCAGTGTGATCATGGAGGGACGAGGTGTTCCGGCAGTGGGAGCTTTCCCAAGCAGCTTTTCCTATGGAAACGATGCGGTGAAAGTACCGTCCTATGATCCGGAAGAGGCGAAAAAGCTTCTGGAAGAATCCGGATGGACAGATACGGATGGAGATGGCTATGCAGATAAGGACGGAAAGAAGCTGTCCATCACATGGCTGACCTATCCAACCCGTCTGGAACAGCCTAAGCTTGCAGAATATGCACAGTCCACTTTAAAGGACATCGGAATTGAGGTCGATGTCAACAATACAGCAGACCATGCGACGTATGCAAAGAATGGAGAATTTGATGTATATGTAAGCTCGCTTACAACTGCACCTACCGGTGATCCGGAATATTTCTTCACAAGTACAGTTGTATCTGATGCTGCCAAAAATTATGGCAAATACAGCAATTCGGATCTTGATGATATCGTAGCGAAGCTGCATGAGACCTTTGATACAGATGAGAGAGGCAAGCTTGCTGTGGAAGCACAGCAGACCATTCTGGATGATGATGCGTATTTCTTTGTTTCTCATCTGAATATGGGACTTGTGTCAAAGTCAAATGTATCAGGGCTGACTGCTCACCCATGTGATTATTACGAGATCACGGCAGATCTGGAAGTGAAATAAGATGGAATCATTGTTGAAGCTTGAGCATGTGACGATCTGCTACAACGGAGAACCGGTTGTACATGATGTGGATCTGGAACTGAATAAAGGGGAAATCCTGGGGGTGGTAGGCGAATCCGGAAGCGGAAAAAGTACCATCATCAAGGCAATCATGGGACTTTTGGGAAATGAAGGCATGGTGACAGAAGGAGATATCTGGTACAAAGGAAAAAATGTGGTGGATATGCCGGAAAAAGAATTACGCAGACTTCTGGGTCCTGAGATCGCCATGGTCTTTCAGGATTCAGGAGCAGCCCTTTGTCCCATCCGCACCGTGGGCGATCAGATTTATGAGAGTATGCGGGAGCATGAAAGGATCAGTCGTAAAGAGTGTGCGGAGCGCGCCGTCCGGATGATGGCTAAGATTGGCCTCAAGGATGGGGAACGTGTTTTGCAAAGTTACCCATTTGAATTGTCCGGCGGTATGAATCAGCGAGTGGGAATCTGTATTTCCATGCTGCAGAATCCGTCGCTTCTTCTGGCAGATGAGCCTACCAGTGCTTTGGATGTAACAGTGCAGAAACAGGTAGTTGAGGAAATGTTGCTGATGCGTCAGGAGTATGGAACTGCCATGATCGTTGTCACACACAATATTGGTGTAGTAGAAAAAATGGCAGACCAGGTTCTGGTCCTGAAAAACGGAGAAGTGAAAGAATACGGAAAAACAGCTCAGATCCTGACAGCCCCGAAAGATTCTTATACAAAAGAACTTATGAGTTCGGTACTTCGCCTGAAACGTACAGGCACCGGAAATGGAGGCAGATGATGGCAGAAAAAATCCTGGAAGTGCAGAATCTGAAAAAGACATTTTTATCCGGGAAAAAATCCTTCACAGCTGTGGAAGATGTGAGCTTTTTTCTGAACGCAGGAGAAGTTCTTGGAATCGTAGGGGAATCCGGTTCCGGAAAAAGTACAGTGGCAAAAATGATCACCCATCTGACGGATATTACAGATGGAAAGATTTTTTTCATGGGAAAAGATATCACACATGTGAAGGGAAAAGCTCTCCGGGAAACTTACCGGGAACTTCAGATGGTTTTTCAGACACCGGCAGAATCTTTTGACCCCAGATGCACTCTTGGGGACGGAATCGGGGAAAGTCTCCGGAATATGGGGATAAGTAAGAAGGAAACCAGGAACCGTGTGGAAAAGCTTCTGCTTACCTGCGGACTGACTCCGGAATATGCAGATCGGTATCCCCATCAGGTCAGCGGAGGGGAGTGCCAGAGAGCGGCTATTGCCAGAGCCCTGGCTGTGGAACCCAGAGTGCTGATCTGTGATGAAGCAACCAGCGCCCTGGATGTGACTGTGCAGAAACAGATCATGGAGCTGCTTCAGAAGTTAAAAAAAGAAAACCAGCTGTCCTTTCTTTTTATCTGCCATGACCTGGCCCTTGTCCAGCTGTTCTGCGACCGGGTGATCGTGATGCATGACGGACATGTGGAAGAGGAAGGGACACCGGAAGAGATCATTGAGCATCCGAAGACAGAGTATACGGAGCAGCTGATCAGGTCGGTGCTGTGATAATGACAGACAAAAACAAAAGAGCGAAGCCCTCAGTAGTGTGAAGACTGAGGGCTTTTTTGCAGGTTACACGTTGACGCATTTTCCCTCACCCGATATAATTAAAAAAGAATCGAAACCGGATGAAAACGGAATAAATATAGAGGAGACCACGAAAAATGGCAGAAAATTTACAGATCAGACTGGCAGATCCCGGTGAGGTGGATCGTCTGGCAGAGATCGAGGCAATCTGTTTTCCACCTGCGGAGGCAGCAAGTCATGAGGAAGTTGTGAAGCGTATGGGAGCATTCCCGGAGAATTTCGTTGTAGCAGTAAAGGATGAGCAGATCGTAGGCTTTATCAACGGAGGAACCACAGATAAACCAGTACTCCCGGATGAATTTTATCATGATATCACTCTTCACAGAAAGGACGGGGAGATCCAGACGGTATTCGGACTGAATGTGATCCCGGAATACCGTCATCAGGGGATCGCAGGAGAGCTTGTGGAATATTTCAAGGAGCTTGCGAAAGAGCGTGGAAAAAAAGCTCTGATCCTTACCTGCAAGGAGCATATGATCCCATTCTATGAGAGCCACGGACTGAAGAAGCTGGGTGTGGCAGATTCCTGTCATGGCGGGGCAACCTGGTATGATATGCAGATCTGGTTCTGAGAAATGAAGACAGTAACAGAAGAAAAAAGAAGAGTCAGCTGCAAAAACAAAGGTCAGCTGAATAAGAAACCAGAGGAAAAATAAATGAGAATACGAATGTACAATGTGGGGTTCGGAGACTGTTTCTGTATCCGTGACAGAAAAAGCAGCCTGCTTGTGGATTTCGGGGCAGCCAACAGCAAGATCGAAGGGCGGCCACGGAGAGAGGTCTTTGATGTGATCATCTCAGACCTTACCACTATCCGCAAAAAAAATCTGCTTCTGACACATTTTCATCCGGACCATGTTTCCGGATTGCTTTATATGATGCGTTACCGAAGAGATGCCTACGAATTTGAAAAGATCTATCTTCCGGATGTATTTTCCGGTCCGGAAATGAAATACACACTGGCGCTTCTGCTCCTTGCGGATGTGACAAAAAAGGCCAGTCTTCCCGGAAGACGTGTCAGCCTTTTTGCCCTTGCAGAAGCTCTTTGCGCCAAAAGGGTAAAGATCGACCTTTTATCCAGAGGCTCAGAGTTTGAAGGAAAATATACAGCGCTCTGGCCGGATCTCAGGGAAGTCAGCCGGGAAACGGAGGACGTATTTAATTCCCTGATCGAGAATCATGAAAACGCAATGACCGAGCTTGTGAACATTGCGGAGGAGGTACGTCAGCTGTTCCTGTCCATGACAGAGGAGATGCCGGAAGCAGAGCAGAAATCTGCTCCACTGTCTGAGGCATCTTTGGTGGAAGAGGATACAGAGGAATCCGAGCGCTCTTTGACAGGACAGACAGAGCCTGGTGGGGAAAACGAAGGATATACGCAGGAGAAGCTGGAGCTTATAATGGAAGATACAGGCGCAGCAGATGAGGATACAGCAGAGGTTCCGGAAGAAGCCGAAAAAGAGAGAGCACGTCGCCTTAAACCGGAAAAGCTGGAAAAGAAATTCCGTGAATTACAGGCAACCGAAGAATTTCAGGCACTTCTGGAAAGTGCGGAAAAACAGGGGCATTTTCTGCGTCAGTTCCGCCACAAGATCAGTCTGGCATTTCAGAATACCGGCGACGGAGAGCTGAATCTTCTGTTTACCGGAGATGTACAGCCACAGTACATGAGGATGATCGCAGAAAACTATGATGGGAGGATTCCGCTTCATGAGCATTACTGGTGTATCAAGGTACCACATCATGGTACGGAATCCCATTTCTTTGATTTCAGCAGCTTTTCCCCGGAGAATATGATGATCCCCAACGGAGCCTACTACGACAACAGCAAGAAGAAATCCAAGAATCAGCGCACTTCCATGCAGTACGGCGGTTTATTTTATATTAATGATGCGCATATGTATTGTTCCAACTGTGACTGCTGTGACAGCTATGAGAACGGATGCTCCTGCAGGGAGTATGACGTGATATCACCATCGTATTATAAAGATATCTGATCATGTTACAGATGGATTTCTGGTGAGTTATATACGATCCGGTCATTCATGCAGACAAAGAAGACGGTAATTTCTTTGTCTGCGTTTTTGTTAAAAAGACAGGATGTACATGTGGACAGAGGAAAAGATGATACAGGAGGAAAAGTTTTGAAACAGATCGCAGACCTGCACATACATTCCAGATATTCCATGGCAACCAGCAAAGATGGCACGCCGGAGATGCTGGATCTCTGGGCGCGGAAAAAAGGAATCACACTCCTTGGAACCGGAGATATGACACATCCCATCTGGCGGCAGGAGTTGAAGGCGAAGCTGATCCCTGCGGAACAGGGAATGTTCCGGCTGAAAGAGGAATATGTTTTGCCGGAGGCAGCGCATTATCCGGGAAAAGCACCCAGGTTCGTACTGTCCGGTGAGATCAGTTCCATCTATAAAAAAGGCGGAAAAACCAGGAAGGTGCACAGCCTGATCCTGCTTCCGGGATTCAATGAGGCAGATGCTTTTGCCGCAAGGCTGGAAAAGATCGGAAATATCCATTCAGATGGACGTCCTATTTTGGGGTTGCCCTGTCATGATCTTCTGGAAATGATGCTGGAGGTCAGTGAGGAGGGTATCTATATCCCCGCGCATATCTGGACCCCACATTTTTCCCTGTTTGGAGCGAAGTCCGGATTTGATACCATAGAAGAATGCTTTGAAGAACTGACACCTTACATCCATGCCCTGGAGACAGGACTTTCTTCAGATCCGGCGATGAATTGGCAGATTTCGGCGCTGGATGGCTATCAGCTGGTGTCCCATTCGGATGCACATTCACCGTCGAAGCTGGGAAGGGAAGCGGATCTTCTGGATATAGAGCTTTCCTATCAGGGATTGTGGGATGCAGTGCAGAACGGAAAAGGTCTTGAAGGGACGATCGAATTTTTTCCGGAAGAAGGAAAGTATCATTTCGACGGTCACCGGAAGTGCGGCGTGTGCCTGAGCCCGAAAGAAGCAGAGATGTATAACGGTATCTGCCCGGTCTGCGGAAAGAAGCTGACTATGGGTGTGGATCACCGGATCCTGCAGTTATCTGACCGTGACGAGAGTTCAGCGGCCATGCCGGAAAGCGGCCGCCCATATGAAAGCCTGATGCCGCTGCCGGAGGTGATCTCCGCCTGCATGGGATTTTCCACGGCAAGCAAAAAAGTTCAGGGACAGTACGAGGCGCTGCTTGAAAGACTGGGTGCAGAATTTACCATATTGAGAGAGGTTCCGCCGGAAGATATCCGAAAAGCCGGCGGAGAAGTTCTGGCGGAAGGCATCCGGCGGCTCCGTGCAGGAGAAGTGGTGCGGAAACCGGGATCTGACGGAGAATATGGAAAAATAGAATTGTTTTAAGCGAATCAGGTAAGTCCTCTGCGGGGTTGCGAATATCGGCTTGATCCAATTAAGAAAATTTCTGAAATGGTGTGAAAAGAAGCAGCTGTTAAATATTTATGTATTGTGAAGAGTATTGCCGGTCATAGCGTGAGCTGCAAAAGGTAAAAGGCGATAATGATAAAGGATTGGAGCAGGATAGAGATCATGAAAGAAAAAATCGGCATTATATCAGACACTCACGGTCTTTTGCGGCCTGAGGTACTGGAAACCTTAAAAGACTGTAAGTATATCCTCCATGCCGGAGATGTCAATAAAGATGAGATCCTGGATGTACTGCGTTCCATGGGGAATCTCTATGTGGTCCGTGGAAATAATGATAAAGACTGGGCGGAAAATCTCCGCACCAGTCTAAGCTTTACCATTGGCGGCGTGAAATTTTTTATGGTTCATAACAAAAAAGACGTTGCGTGGGAGTTGGGGGACACACAGGTGGTCATCTTCGGGCATACTCACAAATATTTTGAGAAGATGATTGATGGTAGACTGTGGCTGAATCCGGGAAGCTGTGGAAGAAGCCGTTTTGGCGGAGAGGTTACCATGGCGGTAATGACTGTGGAAGATGGCAAATATCAGGTGGAAAAAATCATTTTGGCGGAAAATTCCAGGAAATGATCAGAACCCTGTTTATAGATCCTTTTATGCAGATCCGTTTCTGTAGATTACTGGAATACGCTGATGCATAAAAGGATTTTTTGTATTTTATTGGATACAATCCTTGTAATTTTGGATTTGTAGCGTATAATAAAAAAACGTTTAAAACAAAAGTGGTCTTACCACTTTTGAAAAATTCGTTTGAGCGCAGACTGTGAACGCAGCTGCGTTCATGAGTATGCAGTAAAGCAAAATGTGAATATGCGCTTTACATGAATCAGGAGGGATGCAACATGAAGCATGTGCAGCAGTTTAGCATCATCCTGTTGATTTCCGTCATTGGAGAACTACTGAAAACCTTTCTTCCACTTCCGGTACCGGCCAGTGTCTATGGATTGATCATTATGCTGGTGGCTTTGCTCACAGGTATTCTGAAGCTGGATCAGGTCAAAGGTGCGGCAGATTTTCTGGTTGAGATCATGCCGGTGATGTTTGTGCCGGCTGGTGCGGGACTGATCACAGCCTGGAGTACTCTGAAACCGATCTGTGTACCGGTTCTCATCATGACGTTTATCAGCACGGTGATCGTAATGGTCGTAACAGGAAAAGTAACACAGGGAGTGATCCGTATGGGAAAGAGAGGAACTGAAAAATGATGGAATTCATAAAAAACTCCGCATTTTTCGGAGCAATGATAAGTCTGATCGCCTATGAGATCGGTCTGATCCTGAAAAAGAAGTTTAAAATGGCAATCTTTAATCCGCTTTTGATCTCGATCATCTGTGTTATCGGTGTTCTTTTGATCTTCCATATTGATTATGATGATTACAATGAAGGTGGAAAATATATCAGCTATCTGCTGACCCCGGCAACAGTCTGTCTGGCAGTGCCCCTTTATGAGCAGATCCATCTGCTGAAAAAAAATCTCAAGGCAGTGGCTGCCGGGATCTTTTCCGGAACGCTGGCCGGGCTTTGCAGCATTCTGCTTATGGCGAAATTGTTTGGCTTTGATCATCAGGAATATGTCACCATGCTTCCGAAGTCTATCACAACTGCTATCGGAATGGGTGTTTCCGAGGAGCTTGGCGGTATCGTGACCATCACCGTTGCCGTGATCATCATCACAGGAGTTCTGGGAAATATGCTCGCAGAGGTTGTCTACAAGATCGCAAAGATCGAGGAGCCGATCGCAAGAGGTCTTGGACTTGGAACATCTGCCCATGCTATCGGAACAGCCAAAGCCATGGAGCTTGGCCCGGTAGAAGGAGCCATGAGCAGCCTTGCCATTGCCGTAGCCGGATTGCTTACGGTTATAGGAGCGTCTGTGTTTGCGGGAATGATGTAAAAGCAGATATCATAGGATTTCAAATGTCCTTTCAAAGTGTCACATTTTACAAGTCTGTCGTTTACGGCAGGCTTTTTTTGTGGATCTTAAAGACGAACATATTTTTGTATAAAATAAACAAATGTTCGGAAAAACCATATTTGTACCGTTTTATTGGACTAAAAATGAGCTATAATGCAAATATACAGAAAATATGTTTGGAAAATATGTTCGATAAATCGTGAGACGAACATAGGACAGGGAGGATGGATCTTATGTGGAATACAGAGAGCAGCAGGAAGGCAGTATTGGCAGAAGGAAGATATGTAGAAGCTGAGAACGGACATTGCGGCAGACAGAAGCTTTCCTCAGGAATGGCAATGGTACTGGGCGCACTTCTTACAATGGAGATCATGCTTGGCGGGGCGATGCTGTTTAATTTTGATTTCCGCGGAGCAGATATCGTTGCTGTTGTATTGTCATTCATGGTATTATATTTTGCAGTGGTAGCATCACTGACAGACAAGTAGCAGAACGGAGGAGAAAGGATGCCAAGGGTCTTTAACCAGAAGATTAAAATTTTATATCTGATGCGCATTTTTCTGGAGCAGACGGACGAAGAGCATCCGATGTCTGTGAAGGAGCTGATCGCCTATCTGAATAGTCTGGGGATCAGTGCAGAGCGTAAAACTGTCTATGATGATATTGAAACCCTGCGGAATTTTGGAATGGATATCCTGAACCGGCGGGAGCACCCGGCCGGTTTTTATCTTGCCAGTCGGGAATTTGAGCTTCCGGAGCTGAGACTTCTGGTGGATGCAGTACAGTCCTCCAGATGTATCACCAATGGGAAATCCCGACAGCTGATCAGGAAGCTGGAGAGCCTTGCCAGTGTTTATGAGTCCAGACAGCTGCGGCGACAGGGATTTGCAGAGAATCGTATCCGGACTATAAACGAGAATGTGTATTACAGTATTGATATGATCCAGCGTGCATTAACTGAGGACAGGCAGATTTCTTTTCAATATTGTGAATGGACTGTGGAGAAGAAGCTGCGTCCGGAGAATGAGGGAGAACGATATTCGGTCAGTCCCTGGGGACTTGTATGGCAGAATGAGGAGTATTATCTGATCACTTACGACGAGAAGTGTGGAAGGGTTAAGCAGTATCAGGTAGATAAGCTCCAGCAGATCCGTATAGAGAAGGAGGTGCGACGCGGCAGAGAATTTTTTGAGAATTATGATATAGGGGAGCTGACATCCAGGACCTTCGGGATGTTTGGCGGCAGAGAAGTAACCATATGTCTGGAAGCACATAACCGCTTGGTCGGGGTGGTGCTGGATCGGTTTGGCAGAGATATTATGATACACAGGAAGGATCCTGAACATTTCAAAACACTGGTTCGTGTAAATATCAGTGACCAGTTCTTTGGCTGGATAGCCAGTCTTGGCCCGGATGCGGTGATCGCGTCACCGGATGAGGTTCGCGATAAGTACCGGGAATTTCTTGAGAAAAGTCTTTCTAATTACAAATGATAAATATATGATAAAGAAAATCTGTATATAATAAAGATTCAGGAAAATTCACTCCTGAGTCTGCAGGTTTTCAACAGAAATAATATATAAAAAAATAAATGAAAACAGACAAAAATGAGAAAAATCATATAATAGCTGCATCTGAAATATAAAAATAATATAGATAGCATATGTAAAAAAGATAATAGACATCGCGATGCTTAAGTGCTATAATGCTTTCGACTCTTAGGAGGGAATAAATTTTGCCATTTCAGGCAGATTACGGACGGTGAAGATATGACTGTAAAAGCAAGAATGCTGAAGCTTCTGGAGCAGCACGAGAATGAACTGATATCCGGAGAGGCGGCAGCAGCAGAACTAAACTGCACACGGGCAGCCATCTGGAAAGCTGTGAAATCCCTTCGTGAAGAGGGATATACCATAGAAGCTGGACCAAACAAAGGCTATGTGCTTCGAGGAGGCAGCCGTTTATCGGAAGAAGGAATACGGCTTTACCTCGATCATCCGGATGTCCCTGTAAAAATATACAGAGAACTGGATTCTACAAACCGGGCAGCCAAGGAGGCTGCATTTTCAGGAGAAGCAGGTCATGGTGCACTGATACTGGCGCGCAGACAGAAAAGCGGAAGAGGCCGAAGAGGCCGAAGTTTTTATTCTCCTGAAAATGCAGGACTTTATATGAGTATCGTTCTAAGACCGGACCGAACTCTGAAGGAAGGACTCCTGATCACTACAGCGGCGGCAACTGCAGTGTGCCGTGCAGTGAAGAAAATCTGCGGGATCGACCTTGGGATCAAATGGGTCAATGATCTGTATTTTCATAATAAGAAAGTGTGTGGGATACTGACAGAGGCTGTTACAGACTTTGAAAGCGGGAACATTGAGTTTGCAGTTGTAGGAATTGGTTTGAATCTGTATATGCCGGAAGATGGGTTTCCTGAAGATATACAGGAAACGGCTGGAGCATTATTTGAAAACAGGAATGACGCAGAGCATATAAACTGCAGTATTCTTGTGGCGGAGATCGTCAATCAGCTTCTCATGGAAGTGGAGACTCCGGGACTTTCCAGAGAATATACAGAAAATAATATCATTCCTGGAAACATGATCGTGATCACAGACGGACAGTGTACAAGGGAAGCTTATGCAGAATCCATAGCACCAGATGGAAGGCTTCTTGTGAGAGAACAGGATGGTTCAGAAACCCTGCTTTCTTATGGAGAAGTATCTGTACGCAGGAAGTCAGATCAAGGTTAATTGAAATGAATTGTATATTTTGTATAAAAAACAGATTCTTTTTTGTGCAAAACAGGCAAAAATAATATTGACATTCTGGAAATGCGGAGTAAAATAAAGTCAAGTACAAGGCGTGGTCATACCAATTATAAAAAGATACGATCAGCGCCAAGAGAAAAGGAGGGAGAAAAACGGGAGATTTATCAAGTACACTGGCAGAAGAACTAAACAGTAAGACAGCCTTTACCATTCCGGCGTTTGGTGGAATACCAATTGCAGAATGCGTGGTAGTCACATGGGTCATCATGGCGGTTCTTGTGATTCTGTCTCTGATCTTAGTTCGGAATCTCAGTGTGGAAAATCCGGGTAAGAAGCAGCTGCTTCTGGAGACCGGGGTAAGTTTTCTTCAGGATTTCTTCATGGGTATCCTTGGAGAAGAAGGCAAACAGTATGTGCCTTATTTGATGTCAACCGTAATTTACATCGGAATAGCCAATATCGCAGGCGTATTTGGTTTTACACCACCAACGAAGGACATGAATGTTACCATTGCGCTGGCGCTGATGAGCATTATTCTGATCGAGTATGCAGGCTTTCATAAAAGGGGACTGAAGGGTTTCCTGAAAAGCTTTGCGGAGCCGGTTCCGATCATGCTTCCGATCAACATTCTGGAAATAGCGATCAGACCTACATCTCTCTGCATGCGGTTGTTCGGTAATGTTCTGGGAAGCTTCGTAGTTATGAAGTTGCTGGAGTTTGTTTGTCCGGCCATTCTTCCCATACCATTCAGCCTGTATTTTGATTTCTTCGACGGATTCATACAGGCGTATGTATTTGTATTCTTAACATCCTTGTTCATTAAGGAAGCAATTGAGTAGTGAAGCGGAAGATCCGCTTGATCTAAAAATGAAAAAAATTGTATTTTACAGGAGGAAAAAACTATGTTAATCGCAATTGGTGCAGCTATCGCAGTTCTTACAGGTATTGGAGCAGGTATTGGTATCGGTCTTGCAACATCTAAAGCAGTAGAAGCTATCGCAAGACAGCCAGAGGCAGAGAGCAAGATCAGTAAAGCGCTTCTTCTTGGATGTGCTCTTGCAGAGGCAACAGCTATTTACGGTTTCGTAATCGGTCTTCTGATCATCATCATGCTTGGCTAATAGGTAAAGACGAGATACTAATTCAGGATTAAGAGAGGCAGGTGGACCAGGTGATTAAAATTGATATCAACCTTGTCTTTACTATTATAAACCTGATCGTTCTTTATCTTTTAATGAAGAAGTTCCTTTTCGGCCCGATCATTGGTGTTATGGAGAAGAGAAAAGCCATGATCGATGAGCAGTTTGCTTCAGCAGAGAAGACAACCACTGAAGCAAACCAGCTGAAAGGACAGTATGAGGATGCACTGAAATCTGCGAAGGAGGAATCCTTCAGTATTGTAGAGCAGGCTAAGGACGAGGCAAAAGTACAGGCAGACAGCATCGTGAAGAGAGCTAATGATCAGGCTGGTCAGATTCTTGAGAAAGCAAGAAGAGATATCAGTACTGAGCAGGAAGCTGCTATGAAAGCGATGGAAGGCAAAGTGGCTGAGCTGGCAATGGATGCAGCATCCAGAATCATGGGAAAAAAGAACGACGAAGCACAGGATATGTCCCTATATGACCAGTTTTTAGAAGGAGCAGGTGATCCTCATGACAGAGACGTCCATTAATTATGCAAAAGCATTATACGGTCTTTCTGTCCCGGGGGAGGCAATCTGCGAAACAGGAAAGATTTTTAAGAATACACCTGAGATAGGTAAAATGCTTGAAAATCCACTTGTTTCCCTCAAAGAAAAAGAACAGGTAATAGAGCGGGTTTTTCCGCAGGAAATGAAGAGTTTTCTTAAAGTAACGTGTAAGTATCAGAAGATTGACAGAATCGGAGAGATCCTTGAAGCTTATGATGCTTACAGCCGGGAACAGAAAGGAATTCTCAAGGCAGAGCTTCTTTATGTAACACGTCCTGCCGAAGAGCAGGAAAATAAGATGAAGGAGTTTCTCCGTAGCCAGTTTTCTGCCAGAGAAGTGGAACTTACCCTTACAGAGGATAAAAGCCTTGTAGGTGGATTTGTTCTCAGGGCAGGAGATCGTGAGTACGACTGGAGCCTCATCGGACGTTATAAGAAACTGAAACAGAAATTAACCCGGAGGTGAAATTGAATTGGGTGCAATAAATCCAGATGAAATCATTTCGATTCTCAAGGAAGAAATAAAGAACTATGACGAAATCAGCAAGGACCAGGAAGTAGGCACTGTCATCTCCGTGGGAGATGGTATCGCAACTGTTTATGGCATCGATCATGCCATGTACGGTGAGGTCGTGACCTTCGAGAATGGTCTGAAAGGTATGGTACAGGATGTCCGTGCCAACAGCATGGGATGTATTCTTTTCGGAAAGGATACAGGAATCAAGGAAGGCACCAAGGTTGCCAGAACTGGCAAGCAGGCAGGTATTCCGGTAGGGGATAAATTTATCGGAAGAATCGTGAACGCACTTGGTGAGCCTATTGATGGAAAGGGAGAGATCCAGGCAGAGGAATACCGCCCGATCGAGAACCCGGCTCCTGGAATCATCGACCGTAAGTCTGTAACTGTACCTCTGGAAACAGGAATCCTTTCCATTGATTCCATGTTCCCGATCGGCCGTGGACAGCGAGAGCTGATCATCGGCGACAGACAGACAGGTAAAACATCCATCGCAACCGATACGATCATCAACCAGAAAGGTAAGGATGTGATCTGTATCTATGTTGCCATCGGACAGAAAGCTTCTACCGTTGCAAAGGTAGTTTCCAATCTTGAAAAATACGGTGCAATGGAGTATACAACCGTATTCTCCGCAACAGCCAGCGACTGTGCACCGCTTCAGTATATTGCTCCTTATGCTGGTACTGCTCTTGCAGAGTATTTCATGTATCAGGGTAAAGACGTACTGATCGTATATGATGATCTTTCCAAGCATGCAGTGGCATATCGTGCATTGTCACTTCTGCTTGAGCGTTCTCCGGGACGTGAGGCATATCCTGGTGACGTATTCTATCTTCATTCCAGACTTCTGGAGCGTTCCAGCCGTCTGAGTGAAGAGGCAGGCGGCGGATCCATTACGGCACTTCCGATCATCGAGACACAGGCCGGTGATGTATCTGCATACATTCCTACAAACGTAATTTCCATCACAGATGGTCAGATCTTCCTGGAAAGTGATCTGTTCTTCTCAGGTATGCGTCCGGCAGTCAATGTTGGTCTTTCCGTATCCCGTGTTGGTGGTGCTGCACAGACCAAGGCTATGAAGAAAGCTTCCGGTAGTGTACGTATCGACCTGGCACAGTACAGAGAGATGGAAGTGTTCACCCAGTTCAGTTCAGATCTGGATGAGGCTACAACTGCACAGCTGAAATACGGAAGCTGTCTGATGGAGCTTCTGAAACAGCCGCTCTGCAGCCCGTTAAGTCTTCATCAGCAGGTAATTACTCTCTGCGTTGCGACTCACAAGCTGATGGTAGATGTAGAAAAGAAAGAGATCAAGAAATATCAGAAGGATCTTCTGGAGTACTTTGATAATGTATATCCTGAGATCGGCAAAGAAATCGAGACTACAAAGCAGCTCTCTGATGAGCTTGTAGAGAAAATCGTAAAGGCGGCAGAAGAATTCAGAGATAAGAGCAGGTAGGTGTTGATATGGCAAATGCAAAAGAAATACAGACTCGTATGAAAAGCATTCAGGACACCATGAAGATCACCAATGCGATGTACATGATTTCTTCTTCCAAGATGCAGAAGGCCAAGAAGATCCTGCAGGACACGGAACCATATTTCTATAATATGCAGGCTGCCATTGCCAGGATCCTCCGTCATATGCCGGACATCCAGCATCCTTTCTTCAGTGAGCGTCATCTTGTTCCGAAGGATGAAAGAAAGGTAGGTACCATTGTCATTACAGGTGATAAAGGTATGGCTGGTGCATACAATCATAATGTACAGAAAATGACAGAAGATTTCATGGAAGAGGTACCGGGACATCACAAGTTGTATGTCCTTGGTATGGTAGGGCGTCAGTATTTCGGCAAGAGAGATGTGGATATGGACGGCAGTTTTCATTATACCGTGCAGAAGCCGACTATGCACAGAGCACGCCTTATCACGGAAGAGATCGTACGGGCATTTCTTGAAAGAGAGCTGGATGAAATTCACATTGTCTATACACAGATGCTGAATGCGATGGCAATGGAAAATGTGAATATGCAGCTTTTACCGCTGAAAAAGGCTGATTTTAAGGTGGGTCAGATCCCGGCAGATATTTATCAGGAGGAGATCGTGTTATCTCCGTCTGCAGATGTGCTTCTGGATACTATGATCCCCAACTACCTTACAGGTGTGATCTATGGATGTCTTGTAGAGGCATATGCCAGTGAGAACAGTGCGAGAATGACAGCAATGCAGTCCTCTACAGATAGTGCGAAGGCGATGCTGAAGGATCTTTCCATTCAGTATAATCGTGCACGTCAGGCTGCGATCACCCAGGAGATCACTGAGGTTATCAGCGGTGCTAAAGCACAAAAAAGGAAGTGATGACTATGAATAAAGGTAAGATCGTACAGGTTATGGGACCTGTTGTAGACGTTGTTTTTGAAGACGGACAGCTTCCGGATATCAAGGATGCCCTTGAAGTCGAGAACAACGGTAAGAGATGCGTTATGGAGGTGTCCCAGCACCTTGGAAATAATATCGTACGCTGCATTATGCTGGGAGCCAGCGAGGGCCTGCAGCGAGACAGAGAAGTAACAGCTACCGGAAGCGGTATCAAGGTTCCGGTTGGAGATAAAACACTTGGTCGTCTGTTCAACGTTCTTGGAGATACCGTAGATGGCGGTGATTCTCTGGACGGTGAAGAGCATTGGGTCATCCATCGTGATCCGCCTTCATTTGAGGAGCAGAAACCGGCAGTTGAGATCCTGGAAACAGGTATCAAGGTTATCGATCTTCTTGCTCCATATGCAAAAGGTGGTAAGATCGGTCTGTTCGGTGGTGCCGGTGTTGGTAAGACAGTCCTTATCCAGGAGCTGATCCAGAATATCGCTACCGAGCATGGTGGATATTCTATTTTCACCGGTGTCGGTGAGCGTTCCCGTGAGGGTAATGACCTTTGGACAGAGATGAAGGAATCCGGTGTTCTTGAAAAGACAGCCTTAGTGTTCGGACAGATGAACGAGCCGCCTGGAGCACGTATGCGTGTTGCTGAGACAGGACTTACCATGGCAGAGTATTTCCGTGATCAGGAGCACAGAGATGTACTTCTTTTCATTGATAATATCTTCCGTTTTGTACAGGCAGGATCTGAGGTTTCCGCTCTGCTTGGACGTATGCCGTCCGCAGTAGGATATCAGCCTACACTGGCAACTGAGATGGGTGAGCTTCAGGAGAGGATCGCATCTACCAAGGAAGGTTCTGTTACATCTGTACAGGCAGTATATGTACCGGCCGATGACTTAACTGACCCGGCTCCGGCAACAACATTTGCCCATCTGGATGCAACAACCGTTCTTTCCCGTAAGATCGTTGAGCAGGGTATTTATCCGGCCGTAGATCCGCTTGAGTCTACTTCCCGTATCCTGGAGGCAGATATTGTTGGTGAGGAACATTACGAGGTTGCACGTAGAGTACAGGAGATCCTTCAGAAATATAAAGAACTTCAGGACATCATTGCTATTCTTGGTATGGAGGAGCTCTCAGAGGAAGATAAGCAGACAGTATTCCGTGCAAGAAAGATCCAGAAGTTCCTTTCCCAGCCGTTCCATGTAGCTGAGAACTTCACCGGTATCAAAGGTAAATATGTACCTCTGAAAGAGACGATCCGCGGATTTAAGGCGATCATTGACGGCGAGATGGATGATTATCCGGAGAACGCATTCTTTAATGTTGGAACCATTGATGATGTAATTGCAAAAGCAAAAGCCGAGGAGAACCGGCAGTAAGGAGCAGCTATGAGTGAGACATTTGGCCTGGAAATATATGCCAGCAATAAACTGGCTTATGCAGGACGTGCTCAGAAGCTTATTATCCCGGCAGTGGATGGTGAGCAGGGATTTCTTGCCCATCATGCGAATGTTGTAGCTGCCATCATTCCCGGTGAGATGCGTTTTGAGGATGCTGACGGTAATGAGTATGTGTTTGCTGTGAGCAGCGGATTTGTTGAGATGATCAATAACCGTGCCAAGCTGTTCTGCCTCAGCGTAGAGAGTCCGGACGAGATTGATATCCGCCGTGCTCAGGAAGCAAAGGAACGTGCAGAAGAGCAGCTTCGTCAGAAACAGAGCATCCAGGAGTATCATATGAACCAGATGGCACTTGCGAGAGCGATGACACGTCTTAAGGTAACACATAAGCAGTAAATTTAAATCATATAAAAAGATCCATTGTCAGGAAACTGACAGTGGATCTTTTTTTCTCTGTTATTTTGTGGATGAATTAGAATCGGTATTTTCCGGATCAGTAATGGAAGAAGCTTCAGAAGCTGTATCTTTGTCTGAGTTATCAGAAGTATGAACAGGCTTTTCTGTCAGCTGCTGATATGGACGATAGGGTTCCCAGTAATGCTCTTCTTTTGTTTCGGTTTCCTGTTTCAGCTTCTTTTTCTGCTGAGTAAGAAGATAAATACCTGCAGCAATGATACCTGCAGCAATGATGATCTGCGGAAGGCTGTTGCAGATATTGTATACATAGTCGACTATATTAGTCGGTACAATGAGGTACAAAAGACTTGTGAAACGACTCCACAGGATGCAGATACCAAGCAGGATCAGGACCCATGCAGCTGCACTTTGATGCTTTTGTAAGAATTTTCCCATATCACCGGAAAGCTGATCCATGTGAAGAATGTAATTATCCTCTACAGAGTAGAATTCTTCTTCTGACAGGGATTTCAGATTATGGACATTAAAAAAACTATAGAACCATATTACCGGGAGAAACATGGCCAGCCATCCAAGGCCGGTTATGGATGCCAGTGCGATCGATCCCCAGAACAGCAGCATAATGCTGAGTCCCTGTTTTTTAAATCCCATGTACATTTCCCCGGCACCGGGAATCAGGGAAAAGATAAATACCCAGAAACCATGTTTTTGTTTTTTCATAAATTTACTTGCCTCCGTTTATAATTTTATTCGTAAGATCGTTCAGATTATTACTGATCTTCTGAGAATGTTCACTGAGTTGGGAACCTACCTGCATGGAAAGCTGGTTTAGGCCGGAACCAATGTCAAGGGATGAAGAAATCTTAACTTTTGTTTCCGGTGAAGGATGAAGAGCCGTAAAATCTGTCTGAGATACAGAAAAAAGCATGATCAGCGCAACACCCATGCCTACGGCAGTCCGTAAGCCTGCACAGAGAAGCTTCATCCAATAAGCAGTTTCATGTATTTTTCTGGAAGCCTGAACTTCCGGAGAAGCTGCTTTTTTCAGAATTTCATCCTGCAGATAGGATGGAGCATACTCAGAAGCGGCATCCTCATTCTGAAGAAGTTCATCCAGACAGAAGTCACATTGCTCCATATGCTCCAGAAAATGGATCATTTCATCCGTATTCATGGTTCCGTCCTGGAATTTCTGTAATTCATCTTGTGGTATGTGCATCTAATCACTCCTTTCCAGCAGTGCTTTCAGCATAGATCTGGACCGGTAGATCTGCGTCTGGACTGTTTTGATATTTTTATTCTGCGCTTTTGCAATTTCTGCGGCGGTTTTTTCTTCGCAGAAATGCTCAAGGGCAACCTCCCTGTAGGGGCTTTTCAGCGCTGAACATAAATGTCGGATCCGATCCTTGAAATCTTTGTCCAGAAATGCCTCCTCCGGGGAAAACTCTTTATCATGGAGCTGTTCAAAATAGGTGTCCTCTGTGGGAATGGTACGTCTGCCGGCTGCTTTCAGATGATCCAGACATTTTCTGACTGCGATCTTGCTGAGCCAGGCTTTTTCGTAGGTGCCATCAAAACGGGAGAGATTTTTGTAGGCGGAAAGAAAAACATCCTGTGTCAGATCCTCGGCGTCAAAGGGATTGCCCACCGATTTCAGACAAATGGAAAATATTAAATTTTGGTATGTATGTATCAGATATTCCAGATATTCTTCCCGTGTGATGCAATCAGCTCCCTTCTCTTCCCGTTTCATTTATTATAACGCGGAACCTGAAGGAAAGACTTCAGCTTTTATGGAAAAATATGTAAATCATTGGATAAATGCCGTTTTTATATAGCGGGGAGAGAAAATTTGGTCTATACTATAAGTCGTCAGAGCAGAGATGCAGAAAGGATGAGACAAATGACAGAGACGAAACGCTTATATTATGAAGATGTATATAAAAAAGAATTTACAGCCAAAGTCCTGGAGTGCAGAGAAGCCAAAAAAGGCTTTCATATCATTCTGGATGAGAGTGCTTTTTACCCGGAGGGCGGCGGACAGCCAAGCGATACCGGATATCTCAACGATGTGAAAGTAAAGGAAGTGCATGAAAAGGAGGGAGAACTTCTTCATTATACAGATCAGCCGATGGAAGCCGGAACAGAAGTACAGGGACGCATTGACTGGGCAAGAAGGTTCGATCTGATGCAGCAGCATTCCGGTGAGCACATGGTGAGCGGACTGATTCATGAGGCTTACGGATATGATAATGTAGGCTTCCATATGGGAAGCGATACCATTACCATAGATCTGAATGGTCCGTTGGATGAGGCGCAGCTTGCTGAGATTGAGCGGAAAACAAACCAAAAGATATGGGAAGACACGCAGATAAAGATCATATATCCTACAGCGGAGGAACTGGAAAAAATCGACTACCGAAGCAAAAAAGAGCTTACCGGTCAGGTGCGGATCGTAGAATTTCCAGGGGTGGATATCTGTGCCTGCTGCGGAACTCATGTGACACATACCGGAGAGATCGGAATGGTGAAGCTCCTTTCCGTGGAAAAATTCCGTGAAGGTGTCCGCATTGAGATGATCTGCGGAAAACGTGTGCTGGATTATCTGAATATGATCAACGAGCAGAACCATCAGATTTCTGTAAAGCTTTCTGCAAAAATGGATAAGACTGCGCAGGCAGTGGAACGCCTTCAGGAAGAGAATTTCCGCTTGAAAGGACAGGTTGGTCAGCTGGTAGACGACATGTGCCGGAAAGAGGCAGAGCGTTATGCAGGAAGCGGAAGCGTTCTCATCTTTATGGATGGAATGGATGCAGACAGTGTGCGGAAGCTTGCAGATGCGGTGACGCAGACCTGCCAGGGCTGCTGTGCGGTTTTTTCCAGAAATGCAGATGGAAGCTATAAGTATGCAATGGGTGAAAAAGACGGAGATCTTCGCCGATTTACAAAGGAAATGAATGAGAAATTAAATGGACGCGGAGGTGGGAAGCCGTTTTTTGTACAGGGATCGGTGCAGGCATCTGAGAAAGAAATCCGAAACTTTTTTGAGCAGTGATGAAAATGTTTGGAGAATGTCATGCACATATATTTCTTAATGGCTATGATTACCGGAAAGCCGTTGAGACACAGAAAAACGGACCCCGGGATGCTCTGATCCGTGCTCATCTTGAGGAATACCGGAAAAGAGGAATCCGTTTTGTGAGAGACGGAGGAGATCATTACGGTGTGTCAAAGCGGGCTGCCAGACTGGCTCCGGAATATGAAATTGACTATCGCACACCGGTTTTTGCCATTTATAAAGAGGGCCATTATGGGAAGATCGTTGGAAAAAGCTTCTCAGACATGAAGGAATATCACAGAAGAGTTCTGGAAGCTGCCGCTGAAGGTGCGGATTTTATCAAGATCATGACTACAGGGCTTCTGGATTTTGCAGATCACGGGAAAATTACGGGAACGCCGCTTTCAGCAACGGATGTGAAAGAAATGGTGCATATTGCTCATGAAGAGGGATTTGCCGTGATGAGCCATACAAATGGATGCTATGGCGTACAGGCAGCAGTGGAGGCTGGTGTTGACAGTATTGAGCATGGGAACTATATGGATGATGAGACGATTTCCATACTGGCAGACAGTGAAAGCGTGTGGGTTCCGACACTTGTAACTGTGCGGAATCTTAAAGGCTGCGGAAGATTTGAAGATACGATCCTTGCATCTATTATAAAGGCAGGCGAGCAGAATCTGAAGAAAGCTTTTGAAAAGAAGGTTCATGTGGCAGTAGGAAGCGATGCCGGTGCATATCAGGTTCTTCACGGCCAGGGTGTACAGGATGAAAGCAGAGCTTTTTTTGATATACTGGGTGATACGCAGGCAGTACGAAGCTGGATGGAAGATGGAGAAAAAAGGATCCGTACCATCTTCCGTCACGGGTCTTCGAATTTAATACAGGTATAAATATTGGAGGTGCGTGATTTCGCAGGGTTGAAAGTAACCCGGAGATCGGCACCTTCTTCCATTCCGCTTGAGGAAAGGTCCGGAACGTTTTCACGGCTGCAGAGGATCTTTACGCCATCGTATGTCTGGAGCAGCACGGTATTGGCGGTTGTGCCCAGGATCGTGCCGGTTACAGTAGAAGTAATGTTGCGTACTGAAAGTATGTCCGGATCCTCCCCGGTGATTCCACGGATCTTCATGCCGCTGGTGGATTCACCATTAAATTTACCGGTATAGATAATGTTTACATAAGATCCCGGAGCCATTCCTCCTTTGAAATATACAGGAACCGAGGAAAGCGAAACAGTCAGTTCCGATCCTGTGGTCTGCGGAATGACAGTCATTGTGCCGGTGCTGACATTTACGATCTTTGCACGGAGATGCTGCTCTTTTTTTTTCGGTTCAGGGGAAGGCGTAGGAGTTGCTGCAGGTACTTTCAGTGGATCCGTATCGGAGACACTGATCACTTTTGTGAAACTGCCGTCATACTGTTTGTCATCCACGAGTGTTTCGTTGATGAATTTACCGCGAAAATGGACATAGACCCACTTGCCGGCCTTGATGCCTTTTTTGTAGTATTGTCTGACACCGGTGACAGGGAAGGTTACGGTATTTCCCTTTTCTGTAACTATCACAAGGGCATTGGAGGTGAGTGATTTCACTTTGCCCTTTAAAGTGCGGTCCTCCAGAGGAGTTTCATTATGATATTTGTCGGTTATTTTGATGGGGGAAATGGTGCTGATATCCGTTCCGGAAAGCTGTCCCTGGTAGATCACACTGACCTGATCACTGGATACAACGCCGTATTTGCATTCAAGCCTTGTCTGGGAAACATCAAATACATAGGTTTCTCCATTGCTGGAAATCGTCAGGTGTGTACCGTCAAAATCCAGCAGTGTGCCGGTAAGCTCATCTATATAAACACGTTCTTCCGTGGAAGGCTCCTGATCTTCCTGTTCTGTGGAATCTGAAGCAGTAACGTCTGAAATTTTATCCTGAAGAGAAATAATATGATCATCGATCTGATCATTGCTGCAGCCTCCCGCAAAAAGGGAAAGGCCGAGAATCATACATGCAGCAGACAGTTTTTTCATTTGTGTCCTCCGACCCGGGATAACGGTCAGTCCTGTTTATCTGTAAGATCATGGGTTTCCGACGCCGGTATAAAGTCAAAGATCTGGCGGAAAGAATCCCATTGCTCACGGCTGTCGATTCCATGGTTGATCAGACCCGTGCATTCAGTACAGGCATTGGTATCCAGATAATTATCGTAATAAATATGATAGGGATTTTGGGTGTTTTTTTCCTGCGGATCGTTCATCGGATCAGTCTCCTTATCGATTGATAAGGATCAGTATATGAAGGCAGGAAAGATTTTATACATATTAAGGGTATTATAGCAAAAAGATTTTTTGATTTCTACAGGGATTTACGGAAAATCCATGCATTTACTGAAAACGTGTTCCTACAGGCTGAACACGGAACCAGTAGGTATAGGAATACTGAAATCCAAGAGAGCTGTAAAGCTTTTCTGCGGAAGTATTGTTTTTTACCACCTGAAGATAAGCGTGGCTGGCGCCTCTTTTTTTGCCCTCATTGAGAAGACCGGTACAGATCTGACGGGCATATCCTCTGCGGCGATAATCTTCACGCACATGAATGGCATAGATACCGATGTAGTCGCGATCCAGGATTCCAAGACCTGTGGCAATGATCTCGCCGTTTTTTGTTATGGAAGCGCAGACAGTTTCCTTAAGAATGGCGCGGTACATGGAAGGAACGACGCTTCGATGGATCGGATTTGTAGTTCTTTTCAAGTCAAAAAGGCTGTGGATCCAGAAATCAGGAATTTCATTGGAAAAAAGCACATCGGTGACAGGCGCATCCAGAACGGCATTGTCCAGGTCTACAGTCATAACATTTGTTATGTGCTGAACGGAATAGCCCCTGTTTTCCAGCATATAGTCAAAATCCGGGGATACAAGGGGGCTGATCTTAAAGATCGCAGGAGTTCCCAGACGCTTATAGACCTGTTCGCAGTAGGGGATTTTTTCGCGCCATGGAAGTGTGGAGGTTCCGAACTGTTCCACACTGTTGGTCCTGTGCGTATAGAAATAAGAAAAACGTAAGATCCATCCGTCATAAAGTTCCATTTTATGAGAAGGCCATGCGTTCAGTGACATATCTTCGATTTTTTTGATCGTTGTTTCCATAGTATTACCTTTCTGATATGATCAATTTATAAAGTTTATCTGCCAGGATCTGATGCCCCTGTAGTGTGAGATGGATACCGTCAGAAGTTATTGATGCAGGCCCGGACCGTGCAGCTTCCTGATCCAGATCGTTCTGCAGCGGGAGAAAAACGGCGCCATGATCCTGACTGATCTTTTTAATATGCACGGACATCTGGGAAAGAAGGGGAGCCCAGGAAGCGTAGCAGCGTGGCCATGGAAAAACAAAGGGTTCCAGGAAATAGAGCTTTCGTTTCCGGGAGTTTGTGCAGGATAGCTTTTTTGCAAGGAGCTCATAACGGGTGACAAATTTGTTCATCAGATCCTGCTGTTGTGCAGATGAACGGCGGGTGTTCATCATGATCCCCACATCATTGATCCCGATCAGGACGGTAACGATATCCGGATCAGAGCTTTCCAGCCAGAAATCTGTGTTCTGAAGAAGCCGTTCCAGGGTGAAACCATCAATACCTCTGTTTTCAATGGAAAATCGGTGATCTGTGTTATGAAGCAGACAGGAGAGCTGCTTCACATATCCTTTTCCAAGAGGATCTGCGGAGAAAAGCCGTCCGCAATCTGTGATACTGTCTCCGAGACACAAAATGCGAGTCATCCAATTCCTTCTTTCTGTTATACCGGGCGGATCATTATCCGCAGTCGATTATTTTCGTATTGGTGCTTTGATAGTAGCACTTACATCAGCAGTGGTCAAGCGTACGAAATACCGGAAAATGGGTAAAAAACGAATAAACGTGAAAAACATGAAAATTTTTTAAAAAAATTAAAAAAAGTACTTGCATTTTGAAAGAAAGTGTTATATACTAACGAAGTCGGTTGAGGGAAACAACAAAAAACGAAATCAAACGACAGAAACAAAAGAATATGGCCAGTTGGTCAAGGGGCTAAGACGCCGCCCTCTCACGGCGGAAACACGGGTTCGATTCCCGTACTGGCTATTAACTGAAAGCAATCAGAACATGTTTCTGGTTGCTTTTTTGTTTATGATCACAAATGGGGATTTTGGGAGGTTTTACTATGATCATTGATAATGTGTATGTTTTTACACCGGACAAAGCATTTGTAAAAGGCGGGATTATCCTGGATGGGGATAAGATCCGACAGGTTTATGAAGAAAAGGATGCGCCGCAGCTTAACGGGGATGTTCTGGACGGAAAAGGCTGCTACGCCATTCCGGGACTGATCGATCTGCATTTTCATGGATGCAAGGGAGATGATTTCTGCGACGGAGACAAGGCTGCGATCGGAAGGATCGCGGAATATGAGGCATCGGTAGGAGTTACAGCGATCGCACCGGCTACCATGACTTTACCGGTAGAGGAACTGGAGCAGATCCTCCATACAGCTGCAGAATATAAAAAAGAAACAAAGGACTGCCGTAAGGCGGATTTTCTGGGAATCAATATGGAAGGGCCTTTTATCAGCCCGGCGAAAAAAGGGGCACAGGACGCGAGGAATATCCTGCCATGTAATGTGGAAATCTGTGACCGTTTTTTAAAGGCCTCGGAAGGTCTGGTAAAATTTATAGGGATTGCACCTGAAGAAAGTGAGCATGCAGCAGAATTTATCCGGGAAGTTCATGAAAGGGTCAATGTTTCTCTGGCACATACTAATGCAGATTACGATACAGCAATGGAAGCATGCAGAGCAGGAGCAAACCATGCAGTCCATCTGTATAATGCAATGCCTGCGTTTACGCATCGTGCACCAGGCGTCGTAGGTGCTGTTTTTGATAATAAGGATGTTATGGCAGAGATTATATGTGACGGGATCCATATCCATCCGTCTGTTGTTCGAGCTACCTTTCAGATGATGGGAGCTGACAGGATGATCCTGATTAGCGATAGTATGAGAGCTACCGGTATGCCGGACGGTCAGTATACACTGGGCGGACTGGATGTTAAGGTTGTGGGAAGACTTGCCACGCTGGTATCTGATGGTGCGATCGCAGGATCTGCCACAAATCTGATGGATTGTATGCGTACAGTTGTTAAAAAGATGGATCTTCCGCTGGAAACAGCCGTGGCCTGCGCGACCATAAATCCGGCCAGAAGCCTTGGGGTAGAAGAACAGTACGGATCTCTGGAAGCAGGGAAAAAAGCTCATGTGGTACTGCTGGATCAGGATCTGGAACTGAAGGCAGTGATCAAGGACGGAGTAAAGATCCGATAAGATCATAGAAGATAAAGCGAAAAAAATTAAAAGATAAAAAGAGTTTCAGGAGCAGATGACAGCAAAATTCGTGTCAGAATTTGTCGAACGAAAATGCTGGACAAAATGCTCCTGAAATTCTATAATTAATTTCACCAGAGATCTTCTGGTATCGATCACCGCCAGGTCAGGCGGGAAATCCCATTTTTATTATAACTGAATAAACATATATTTTAAGAAGGAAAGGGGGCGTGTATGTTTCTTTATGGAGAATTATCCGTGGTGATATCTGCGATGGCGGTCTGGATGGATCTTAAAGATGCATCTGTAGATAATGGATGGATCCTTTTTTCTTTTATGATCGGTTTCCTGATCCAGATCACAGAAAACGGGCTGAAAGGTGGAGTGATCTTTTTGGCAGGAGTGGCCGTGCCGGTGCTTCTTTTGGGAATCCTTTTTATATTCCATATGATCGGCGCCGGAGATATCAAGCTTCTGTGCGCACTTGGCGGGATCATGGGGCCGCGGACAGTTATGGAATGTATTGTTTATTCTCTGCTTGCAGGTGCAGGCATTTCTCTGGCAATTCTTATTTCTACAGGCGGTATCCGCCGACGATTCCTTTATTTATATCAGTATATGAATGAGTTTTACTGTACCGGTGAGATACGTCCTTATTACAGAAAGGGGATGAGCTTTCCGGAGAACTTTCATTTTACGGTACCCATATTTTTGAGTGCGGTGCTTTATGCAGGAGGTGTGTATTGAAGAAAAACATATTTGCAGTCTGTGATCTGGAGGTGGATTATGCTTTCAATTTTATGGATTATCTGAACCAGAAAAAGAATCTTCCGTTTGAGATCCAGGCATTTACCACGGCGGAAAGTCTCATTGCCTACGGAAAAGAAAATCATATTGAGTTGCTGCTGATTTCCGATAAAGCAATGCGAAAAGAAGTCCGTGACCTTGGCATCGGAAAGATCATCATTCTTTCAGAGGGTGTGCATCCTCCGGAACTGGATCAGTATTCAAGTGTGTATAAATATCAATCCTCCTCAGATGTGATAAGGGAGGTGATGGCCTGCTATGGAGAAGAGAAGTCTCTTGATCCGGTAACTTTTCCTGTGTTGAAAAAGACAATGGAGATCATCGGTGTTTTTTCTCCTCTTGGCAGGTGTCTGAAGACATCCTTTGCACTTGCGCTGGGACAGATACTGGCGAAAGAACGTGCCGTTCTTTATCTGAATCTGGAATCCTATTCTGGTTTTGAAGAACTTCTTGGGAAAAAATTTCCGGCTAATCTGAGTGATCTGTTTTATTATGTTCGCCAGGGAAATGAAAACCTAATCCATAGAATGAACGGAATGATCCAGACAGTAAACAATCTGGATTTTATACCGCCTGTAAGAACACCTTCAGATATCCGGACCGTGGACTGGGAAGACTGGGAGCGGCTGTTGCAGGAGATCGTATTTCACAGTTCCTATGAAGTGCTGATCCTGGATATGGGAGAAAATGGAGATGAGGATTTCCGGCTTCTGGAAATGTGCAGAAAAATCTATATGCCGGTTTTGAATGACACACTTTCTGTCTGTAAGGTGACACAATTCGAAAATCTTCTGCGTATCTGGAATAAAGAAAAGATCCTGGAAAAAACAGAAAAGGTGCATCTGCCCTTTCATATGGATAGGATCTCTTCTGACGCTTACGTAGAACAGCTGGTCTGGAGTGAACTGGGAGATTATATCCGTGAACTTTTGAGAAAGGAGCGGTCATGAACAGAGAAAAATTCCGGGAAATGTATGATCTGCTCATGGAACAGCTGGATGTTTCCAGAGAGCTGTCCGATGATGAGATCCTGGGGGTGATCGATGAACTGATATTAACTCAGGCAAGGGAACTGTTTCTTTCACTGAAGGAGAAAGTAGAGCTCAGACAGGAGCTGTTCTGTTCTGTGCGCAAGCTGGATGTTCTGCAGGAACTGATCGATGATGAAAGTGTTACGGAGATCATGGTAAATGGTCCGGATCATATTTTTGTGGAACGTGGAGGAAAACTGACCAGATGGAATAAGGTCTTCACGTCAGAAGAGAAGCTGGAGGATGTGATCCAGCAGATCGTAGGGCGCTGTAACCGGGTTGTCAACGAGTCCATGCCCATTGTAGATGCAAGGCTGGAAAACGGAGCACGTGTGAATGCAGTGGTTTATCCGGTTGCTCTGAATGGTCCGATCCTGACGATCCGTCGTTTTCCGGATGATCCTATCACAATGGAAAAACTGATCGCTTTTGGAAGCATCACCGAAGAATGTGCACAGTTTTTAAAAAAACTTGTTCAGGCAAGATATTCTATTGTGATCGGTGGAGGTACAGGCAGTGGAAAAACAACATTCCTTGGAGCTGTTACAGAATATATTCCAAAAGATGAGCGCCTGATCACCATTGAAGATAATGCGGAGCTTAAGATCCGGGGAATTGATAACCTGGTATGTCTGGAGGCAAAAATGGCCAATATGGCGGGCGCGGTGTCAGTAACGATCCGAGATCTGATCCGGTCAGCCCTTCGAATGAGACCGGATAGGATAATTGTAGGGGAAGTCCGTGGAGGAGAGGCAGTGGATATGCTGCAGAGCCTGAATACGGGACATGATGGAAGCCTTTCAACACTTCATGCAAACAGCAGTCAGGATATGCTTTCCAGAATTGAAACGATGACATTGATGGGGATCGATCTTCCCCTGGAAGCGATCCGAAGGCAGATTGCTTCCGGGGTAGACATTCTGGTACATCTCGGGCGTATGCGGGATAAAAGCAGAAAGCTGCTGGAAATCACAGAAGTATGTGGATTTGAAAACGGAGAGATCCAGACCAGGCCGCTGTATCGCTGGGAAGAAGGAAAGGGACTTGTAAAAACCGGAGAACTTTTGCATTGTGAAAAAATGAAACGGGCAGGAATCAGACTATGAAAGAGCGGAAAGGAAAGAATCAGAAATGGAGATCTACGAGGAAAGATTACAGGATGTATCATTTTACGGGGAAGGAGACCGCAAAGTATCTTCTGGAGGGAGCTGCCGTATGCGCTGCAGCCGACTATCTGTTTTATCAGAGCCTTCCTGTGTTGCTGTTTATGCTTCCAATACCAGTGCTTTTTCTGAAAATGCAGAGGAAAAAATGCACTGCACGGCAGCAGAGGGAGCTGAATTACCAGTTCCGGGATGCTCTGACGGCCATGAATGTGGCGGTACAGGCCGGCTATTCCGCGGAGAATGCGGTGCGTGCCAGTGTAAAGGATCTGGGGAGACTTTATGAAAAGGGAAGTGATATCCTGGATGAATTTCGGTATATCGAAAGCCAGTTGCGTCTGAGTGTTCCGGTGGAAGAGCTGTTCCTGGATCTGGGAAAACGCAGCGGAGTGGAAGATATTGAAAATTTCGCAGCAGTATTTTATACAGCAAAAAGAACAGGCGGGGATATGACGCAGGTGATCCAGAAAGTAGCCAGAATGCTTAGTGATAAGATCGAGGTAAAAAAAGAGATCGAGGCAACGCTGGCCGCAAAGAAATCGGAACAGATGGTTATGAGTATCATGCCGGCCGGTATCATCTGCTATCTGAAACTGACTTCGCCGGGATTTTTGGATGTACTTTATGGGAATCCTTTCGGAATCTGTGCCATGACAGTTTGCATGGTGATCTATGGCTTGTCTTACTGGCTGGGTGTGAAGATTGTAGACATAGAAGTGTAGGTGAGGATAATGTGGATACATATTTTGATATTTATGGTGATCCTTGGGGTGTTTCTGGCAGGAAAAATGGGGCGACTGCCTCCGGAAGCCGGAAATCCGGAAGAAAAGAAACTGTTTATACGGATAGCGCTTACCGGAAATATCATCGGTATGCTCCTGACATTTCAAAGTGGCGGAGATAAGGTTTATTCATCCGGATACCGTATGGAAAAAGAGGAGACAGGTGCTTATGAAGAGAAATTCAAAGTATCTGTAGACGGAGAAGAAGCCGGTTCCCTGTATGTGCAGGTGCCGGAAAAAGAAACAGAAGGATCCGAAGAAGAACCGGAAACAGAACTTAGCGAAGAACAGCAGCGCGAGAAAGAGCTGCAGGACATGATCGTACAACATAATCAGAAAAAAAACGATCCGCAGTACTATTATCTTCCAGATGAATGGAATGGAAAACATATTGAATGGGAGCAGCCAAAAGACAAAACAGGAAACCTGCTTTCAGCTCTTGGTCTGGCAGCAGCGGCAGCAGCTGTCATTGCAAAAAAAAGGGAAGAACAGAATGCTCAGATAAAAAGAAGAGAACAGATGCTGATGGATTATCCAGGACTGATCATGAAATTTACCCTTCTGGTGCAGGCAGGCTTAACTGCCAGAAAAGCGTTCCAGAAAATAGCACTGGATTACGGAAAGAGAGAAGATGGTAAAAAACGTGAGGCTTACGAAGAAATCCGAGTAGCCTGTTATGAGATGGACAGTGGGATTTCCGAATCAGAGGCTTACCGGAGATTTGGAGAACGGTGCGGACAGGTAAAGTATAAAACTCTGTCAACACTACTGATCCAGAACCTCCAGAAAGGAAGCAGGTATCTGGCCGATCTGCTGGAAAAGGAATCCGTGGAAGCCTGGGAGGAGCGAAAAAGAAAAGCAAGAGTGCTGGGAGATACAGCAGCAACAAAACTGCTTCTTCCGATGGTCCTGATGCTCCTGGTGGTGATGGCGGTGATCATGCTTCCGGCATGTCTTTCCTTTTACGGAGGGTAGGACCGGAGAGCAGAGAAAGGAAATGTGAGGTGACAAATGAAAATATGTGGAAGTATGTAAAAGAATTTGCGATGGAAGAGGATGCTGTGGGTGTTGTGGAGATCATCCTGATTCTGGTGGTTCTGATCAGTCTGGTCATCATCTTTAAGGAACAGCTTACAGCACTTGTTAAAAAAATCCTTACAAAAATCACAAAACAAAGCAACACGATCTGAAAATGAGAAAAAACGGTGATATCTGCTGATATTTCCGTTTTGGAAAGGAGAGGTACCCCTTGGCAGGAAATGTGAAAAAAGGCAGCATTACGATCTTTCTGGCTCTGATCTTGAGCCTGGTTCTTTCTCTTGTGTGTGCCAGCATTGAATCTGTACGCATGGCAGCTGCCAGGACACAGATACTTAACAGTATGGATATTGGCTTATATTCCTTATTTGGACAGTATGACCGAACGCTTTTGGAAGATTATGAGCTGTTTGCACTGTATGCAGGTGGAAAAGAAGAACTGGATATGGCTTCTGTATATGATGATTTTCAGACTTATATGAAACCTGTATTGAAACAGAACAGTCAGAAACTGGAGCTTCTCCAGGGCGGATTCAATGGTTATCAGCTTCTGAGCGACGGAAAAGGCGAGATTTTTTACCAGCAGGCTGTTCAGTATATGCGTGAAACTCTGGGAAGCCAGGGGGTACAGACTCTTCTCGGAAAACTGAAGGATCAGGAAAAGAAGACAGAGGATGCAGAGAAAAAAGGAGAACAGGCAGAAAATAAAGGAACGTTGGATTCCTATGATTCTGCTATTACGGACGCCGCGCAGAAGAGCGAAGAAGCCAAAAAAGAACAGGAACAACAAAAAAACCAGGGAGATTTTTCGGATGCAGGAAATGGGGATGATTTTACCGGCGGTGTTGATGAAAGCGTGGAAAATCCTATTCCAATCATCAGAAGAGTCCGTAAAATGGGACTTCTTGATCTGGTAGTACCATCCGAACGGGGAATATCGGATGCGGTTACAGACAGAAAAAGCCTTACATCCGGAAGAAAGCTCCAGACAGGACTAATGTTGGATACGGATATACGATCCGATAATTCGTATACGTCCGGAATATTGTTTGGACAGTATCTGTTAAAGAAACTGGGAAATTATCGAAGACCGGCAGCGGCGGGCTTAAATTATCAGGTGGAATATATTCTTGGAGGGAAGAACAGTGATCGGGAAAATCTGAAGTCCGTGGCAGGAAAACTTCTGGTGATCCGTCAGGGGGTTAACATGGCGTATCTGCTTTCAGATGGTGGAAAACGGATACAGGTCGAAACACTGGCGCTGGCGATTGCATCAGGTTTTCTGATCCCACCGGCGGCAGCAGTGATCGAAGCGGCACTGATCTTTTGCTGGGCATTTGCGGAGAGTATTCTGGATGTCCGGGAACTTTTTGCAGGAGGACATGTACCTCTTATAAAAAATTCCTCAGACTGGCAGCTGTCTTTGAGTAATCTGCCCAATATCCTGGACAAACTGGATTCTTCAAGAAAGGATGCAGGGAATGGAATGTCTTATGAGGATTATCTTCAGGTTCTGCTTATGGCGAAAGGAAAACAGGATAAAGTTCTGAGAGGAATGGATATGATCGAGTGCTCTGTACGTGAAAAGGGAAAAAGACCGGGTTTTCAGATGGATCACTGCATCACTGCCATGGAAGCGTCTGCAGATGTAAAAGCAAACAGACGGAAAATATTTACAGTTACACGTCAGTATGCGTATGAATAGAAAGAGAGGTGTACAGGGATGCTTTTTCAGAAAGAAAAAGAAGATAAAAATCAGATAAACAGACTGGATCAAAAAAGAGAAAGGCGCTCTCGAAGAGCTTTTTTCCTGCTTTCCCCGATAAGCCGGAAAACGCTTTCTGGAAAAGTATCCCTGTGCACCTTTCTGAAAAAAGCAAGTCTCACTCTGGAGACTGCGATGGCTTTGCCGCTGTTTTTTTTCGGAGTGCTCACGCTGCTTTCTTTTATGGATATTTATAAGGTACAGACGGAGCATCTGACCGGCTTGTGCCAGAAAGCAAAGGAAGCAGGTATGTATGCGTATGGTGCCGGCGGTTCAGGTACAGAAACGATCACATTGCCGGACGTATATTCCTATCAGCCCATAGGCGGTCTGATCCCGCTTCCTAAAATATGGTTCCATAATACGGTAAAGGTTCATACGTGGAATGGTGTGATATACGAAAATGGAAAGGATACAGTGGAGAGCCAGCCTATGGTGTATGTGACAGAATCAGGAAGTGTGTATCACAGAAAACTGGGGTGCAGTTATCTGAATCTGTCTGTTCAGCAGATATCAGGCTCTTCGGTTAAAGCTTTAAAAAATGCATATGGAGAAAAGTATCAGGCCTGTGAGCTGTGCAGTCGTGGGCAGGAACCGGCCGGAGTGGTATATATCACAAAAAAGAGTAACCGTTTTCATAACAGGGAAAGCTGCAGCGCATTGAAACGATCTGTACGGATGGTGAAAGAAACAGAGGTTTCCGGTGAAATGAGTGCCTGCGGGCGATGTGGCTGAAGGGAGAGATCATGAGCAGTGTAAAAATTTGCATGACTGTACTTCTTGGAATTAATACATGGACAGATATCCGAAAAAAAGAAATCTGTTTACCGGTGCTTTTTATTTTTCTGGCAGGCGGGATCCTGTGGCGAATCAGGCAGGGACTTCTCTGGCCGGCAGGGATTATTTCCATGGGAATTGGAGTATTTATAATTTTGATCGCTTTGATCAGTGGAGGAATGGTCGGATTTGGAGACGGATTGCTAATACTGACAATGGGCTCTGTGCTGGGAGCCGGAGAACTGGCAGGGATCCTCTGTGGGGCATTATTGTTGTGCGGAATCTACTCAGGCATTGAGTATCTTATGCTAAAAAAGAGTCGAAGTGAGGAAATTCCTTTTGTACCGTTTCTGCTGATCGGATATTTGGGAGGGATATTTTTGTGAGAAAAATAAAAAAGGGGAGCTTTACAATAGAAGCTGCATTGCTCATGCCTCTGGTGCTTATGATACTGATCGGAGTGCTGTATCTGGATTTTTTTGTACATGACAGAGCATATCTTACTGCGGCAGCTTATGAGGCAGCAGTCAACGGCAGTATGGAAGGATATAAAAAGAAAGGGAACATATATGAAAAGGCGGATATACAGGGTAGAATGCTGGGAGATATCGGGCTGCCGGGAGGAGAGAATCTGAGCATGCAGACAAATGCAGGAAAAACTGTGAAAGTAACTTACAGACTGGAAGTACCTGCCGGGTTCCTGGGGCAGAAATGGAAGCTGGAAGTCAGTGGTAAGGCAAAGCCTCTGCGGCCTGTGGGATGGATCCGCAAGGTAAAAGGAACTGTGGATATGCTGGGAGAGGTGACGCCATAAAATGAGAACGGAATATAAAAGAGATATGAATCATAATTACCTGATCCTGACAGGAGAAGAGAGGATTGATACAGATTCTTACCAGGTAAGGATGATCGTGGCCAATGCTGTGCCTGATCTTCTTCAGTGTCGGATACAGGGAATCGACGGAAAATTCATGGTGTATTATGATATAACTTCCAGGCATTCCATGACTGCACTTTTTGAGGAAAAAAAGATGGATCTGGAGTCGCTTCAGGTGATACTGGGAGGCTTTATACAGATCATGGAAGAAATGTCCGAGTATCTTTTGAATCCCTGTCAGCTGATCCTGGAACCGGAATATATCTATCTGGATGCGGAAAGAAAAAGTGTCCGATTTTGTTATCTTCCGGGATTTCATGGGGAAATACAGAAACAGTTTCAGAGTCTTGCGGAGTATATCCTTCCAAAGCTGGATCATGAAGACGGAAAAGCGGTCATGTTGGGATATAATGTATACAGACGTGCACTGGAGGACAGTTTTCATCTGGAATACATCAAGGAAGAGTTATATAAAATATGTATCAGTGACGAGGAAGATTTTTCTCCATATGAAAAAAAGAAAACAGTGGTCCAGGAAGAAAACAGGATGACGGAGGAGGAAAAAGCAGAGGATCTGTGGCAGGTGGAAGGCTGGGAAAGAGCCAGTGTGTCCGGAAATGAAAAACAGAAAAAATCTTCAGCGGACTCACAGAAGCGGAAAACAAACAAAATATGGAAGCCAGTGGCTGGATTTGGTGCAGCATTGGTGCTTCTTCTGGGAATTACGGCAGGAATGGCCGGCGGATATATTCCAAGAATAAGCAAAGAAATTTTTCTTCTGGGAATTCTTGCAGCAATGATACTGGGGATGCTGAGCTATATTTTGATCAAAAAAGTCTGTGGAAAAAAGAAAAAACTGGATACGCCGGTGCCTGAGCAGAAATATGGTGCGGCGGAAAAAGAGGCAGCTGTATATTCTGAAGATCAGAAAGAATCTGGTACGCTGTCAGGGAGCAATGCCGGTGACAGCAGAAAAGAACTGGAAAAGATCAAAAAAAATATCCCGACAAAAGCGGAAGATTTTTTAGATGGATTTGGTGAAACAGTAGTTCTTTCGGCAGGTGCATCCAAAGGTCCTGCTACATTAGTAAGCCGGGAACCGGGGGAATTGGCTACCATTTATCTGGAAAGAGATATCACAGTGATCGGAAAACTGGAAACTGCGGCGGATGCAGTGATCAATATACCAACTGTCAGCAGGATCCATGCCAAGATCCGAAAAAGGGAGGGGGCATATTATCTGGCAGATCTGAACTCCAGAAATGGGACTTCTGTAAATGGACAGCTTCTGAAAACAGGAGAAGATTATTTGCTGGAGGATGAGGATGAAGTCGATTTTGCACAGGCCCGTTATATTTTTTTGAAATAACAGAGCGAAAAATCCAGTTTTGTATCGTACTAATATGGGACCGTAGGTTGTCCGCCTGATGAAAATCTGTTAAAATAATGAAATAAATTCGAATTTTCAGATTATAACAGCGAGTTATGGGAAATATTTCCGGAACCGCTGTGGAAAGAGGCCGGAATTGGAAGAAATAAAAAAAGAACCTGTGACAGTTTTACTGATCCTCATAAATACGCTGATCTTTCTTGTGGTGGAATTTACCGGCGGCTCGGAGAACGGGCAGCATATGCTGGAATGCGGTGCTGCTTATGCACCGCTGATCCTGGAACAGGGACAGTGGTATCGGTTGTTTAGCAGTATGTTTCTGCATTTTGGTGCGCCGCATCTGATCAATAATATGCTGGTTCTGTTTGTGCTTGGCCAGAGACTGGAACCGGTAACAGGAAAGATAAAATTTTTTCTGATCTATATATTTGGTGGTCTGGGCGGAAATATGCTCTCTTTGTTTTTTGATATGTATGCAGGAAACGCTTCTTTATCTGCAGGAGCTTCCGGAGCTGTTTTTGCAGTCATGGGCGGTATGATCTATGTGATCATACGGCACAGAGGAAGAGTGGCGGATCTGACTGTCAGACAGATGCTTATCATGGCCGCATTTTCACTGTATTTCGGATTTGCAAGTGAAGGCGTAGATAACGTAGCGCATATAGGCGGTTTGTTGAGTGGTTTCCTGATCGCTGTAATTCTTTATCATCCCAGAAAAATATGGAAAACAGTTCCCTGACCGGGAGCGCTCTCAAGCGTGATGTCTCCACTGTGTGCCTGAGCGATCTGTTTTGAAACAGCAAGGCCAAGGCCGGTCCCGGATTCTTTGGTTGTAAAAAATGGCTGAAATATCGTAGCCTGCTGTTCCTTTGAGATTCCACATCCGTTATCCCGGATATCAATGCGGATGCCGGAATTTTCCGGAATGACAGAAAAAGAAATCTTTCCTCCGGGAATAGGAACGGCTTCCCATGCGTTTTTCAGAAGATTCAGAAGCATCTGCCGGACACGGATCCGGTCAAGAGCCATCGATGGCAATGAATCCGGAATATCTGTTTCAAGTGTGATCTCCAGATAATCCAGAGTAGGTTTTATGGAGGAAAGGATCGTTCGGAGGTAGCTGCAGGTGTCAATGTTTTCTCTTTTGACATGGCCTGCATTATTAAATGCAGAAAGTTCATCAAGAAGTTCTTTTACATAATCAAGATTATCCATAACATCATCCCAGTGCGCATATTCTTTGACCTCAGGATGTGCAGATGCGATCATCTGGAGTCCGCTGTTAATAAGAGTCAGAGGATTCCGGAGTTCATGTGAAAATTTTGAAAGTGTATAATGAAAATCGTTTTTCAATTTACTGACTGTAGTATCGTTGCACATATTATCACCTCGAAAAAATATTAACATCAGAAATTTCAAATATCAACAAGAACAGTATTGAAAAATTCGAGAAAATACGACAAAATAAGAATATAGATAAAATAATTTTGCAAACAAGGAGGACAAAATAATGGGAGATTGCATATTTTGTAAAATCGCAAATGGAGAGATTCCATCAGCAACACTTTATGAGGATGAGGAATTTCGCGTGATTCTGGATCTGGGACCGGCAAGCAAAGGACACTCATTGATCCTGCCGAAAAAGCATGCAGCGAATATTTATGAACTTCCGGATGAGACTGCCGGAAAAGCAATGATCCTGGCTAAAAAAATGGCAGGAAAGCTGAGAGATGCACTGAACTGTGATGGATTTAATGTTGTGCAGAACAATGGAGAGATCGCAGGACAGACTGTGTTTCATTTTCACATGCATCTGATTCCGAGATATGAGGGAGATGGTGTTGGTTTAACTTGGAAACCCGGAGAACTCAGCGATGAGGTGAGAGATGAAATCTTAAAGAAAATTAAAGAATGACAAATAGCCACTAAAGAGGAAAAATGAATAATCAGACATTTGAAGAGTTTTATCTTAAATACCGAAAAATATCCAGAGGGTATGCGTATGGGGTTCTCCATGACTGGAGTATTGCTGATGATGTCAGTCAGGATGTACTTTACAAAATGTATACTATAAAGGATGGCCTGAATATTGATAATGAAAAGATGATGTTTTCTCTGATCAAGAGGGCATCTATGAATAAGGCTTTGGATTATATAAAGAAATCAAGCTCCAAGCATGAGTTTGTCTGTCAGGAAGAAGTTGCGGCATTTCTGGAAGAACAGAATTCGGTTGATGCGGAAGAGGTATTTCTGCGTAAAGAGAAGAAAGAATTTATGTATATGGTGCTGAGAAGATTTCGAAAGAAACAGCCGATAAATTATGAGATCTTAATTCAGGTCAAATATCTGGAGATTTCCGTTGAAACAGTTGCAGAAGAATATGGTCTGACGAAAAGTGGTGTCAATAACAGGATATATAAAGCGAAGCGCTGGCTGCAGGAAGAATTTCGCAAAGTATACGAATAAAAGAAAACCCTGCCAGCCCGGAAGGGAGTGGCAGAGTTTTCATATGGCTGTTGTGGAAATATAGTCAGGCTCTGGCGCATTCTTCAATAAGATCAGTGATCTTACTGATGGAATCTACCTGGCCGTTTCCTGCCATAGCATCTGTATATTTCTGACGATTGGTATAGAGCTGGCGGATGGTTTCCAGAAGCTTTTCTTCTGTAATCTCCTCTTCTTCCAGCACTTTACTGAAGCCCTGGCGTTCGAAGGATCGAGCGTTAAGGATCTGGTCACCACGACTGGCTTTGGCAGAAAGCGGGATCAGAAGATTTGGCTTATGAAGTTCGCGGATCTCACAGATTGCGTTAGCGCCTGCGCGGGAGATCACGATATCAGCCATGGCAAACAGATCCGGAAGCTCGTCCTGGATATATTCATACTGGACGTATCCGGCAGTACCGTTGAGAGATTCATCGGTTTTTCCCTTTCCGCAGAGATGAACAACCTGGAATTCCTTCAGAAGTTCAGGGAGGATCTTGCGGACATTATCATTGACAGAAGCAGCTCCCAGACTACCACCAATAACCATAAGTACCGGTTTGTCAGCAGTGAAACCACAGAATTTACGACCGTTTTCCGCATTTCCGGAAAGAAGTTCCTGGCGGATCGGAGTTCCTGTAAGAACTGCTTTGTCAGCTGGAAGATTGGCGACTGTCTCAGGAAAATTACAGCAGATTCTGGATGCAGAAGAGAGACAGAGTTTATTGGCAAGACCTGGAGTCATGTCGGACTCGTGGATCAATGCGGGGATTTTTAAACGTTTGGCCGCGATCACAACGGGAACCGTAACGAAACCGCCCTTGGAAAAAACAACGTCCGGTTTCAGCTCTTTCAGAATCTTTCTGGCCTGGCTGAATCCCTTCAGTACACGAAAAGGGTCAGAGAAGTTTTTGAGATCGAAGTAACGTCTCAGCTTTCCGGATGAGATTCCATAATATGGGATTCCAAGTTCTTCGATCAGTTTTTTTTCGATTCCTTCGTAGGAACCGATGTAGGAAATCTTATAACCAAGCTCCCTGAGCTTTGGAATCAGGGCAATATTTGGAGTTACATGTCCGGCAGTACCACCGCCGGTAAGTACGATGTGTTTCATTTGGATTCCTCCTGAATAGTCATATACTATCATTAAATATGAACTCTAACGGAGGAATTGTCAAGGAAAGATAGGATTACAGGAGAAAAATAATGGAAAATTTCAGGGATGCTGAACTGAAAAAATGGTTGGCAGAAGAATATGAAAAAGAAACCGAAGAGATGGAAAAAATCCTGTTTCCAGATGGAGTGATTCCTGATGATGGAGAAACAGAAGAGGAGGCAAAGGCTGCTTATCAGAGGCTTGTAGAAAAACTGAAAGCAGATGGTGTTTACAAAGAAGACGAAACTGACAGTATTAAAACTGATGATCATAAAGAGAATGTAAAAATCGTTTATCTGCCCGAAAAGAAAAGTCATAAAGCAGCTCGCGTAGCGGCAGCAGTACTTGTATGCTCAGCCGGTATCTTCGCCGCAAGCATGACCAGCCAGGCGAACAGGAGTTATTTTATTGATTCTGTGAGGTATTGGGTTGGGGATGATACGAAGATTGTGGTAGATAATGATAGAACGAATGAGAAAGAATGTGAAGATGAGCAGACAGCGATAGATGATATTGAAGAAGAACTGGATTTAGACATACCGCTGATATTGTATCGTCCTGAAAATTTTGAGTTTAGAAGTTACAACGTTAATGTTAAATCAGGATATGCAATAATGGAATATTATTATGGGCAGGAAATTGTTACGTTATATATTAATGATTATTCGGATGAGCGTAAAAGCGGGGCGTATATTCTGGACGGAAAAGAAATTGCAACGGTAAAGATGAAAAATGAAAATATCAATATCACTATAAAGAAAATACAAGATAAAAATGACAAGAAGGAAAATTATGCGGCATATTGGGAGAAAGATTCAGTATTTTATCAGATAAGTGGTAAGATGCAGCAAAGTGAATTTATAAAATTAGTAAAAAATATCAAGTTTTAGCGCGATTAAATGTCTTTAAAATCGTATATATATTGTAATGAAAGTTTAAAGGAGGAAAGACATTACATGAAAGAGAAAATGAAAAAAATAATAAGTATGTTGCTTTTAGTATGTTGCTGCAGTGTGTTATTTGCAGTTCCTGCAATGGCAGAAAGTTTATCAGATGATTTTTCAGTGGAAACAGATACAGATGCGGATTACGCTGAAGATACAACGTATAGTGTTTTACGTGGTAATAATTTAAATTTTGGAACGACAACCATAAAGAAATTAGCAAGTAATAAAGTTATTATTACGGGAATTACTCAGTGTCATCATGTATGCGATAAAGTTTATTTGGACGTTTACTTGGAAAGAAAAGTAAATGGAACATATTCTACATATAAAAACTGGAGTTTTACAGCATCAAATGCAAGTAATTTAGTTAGAGATATTACAGTTATTGTTCCAAGTGGATATTATTATCGTGTACGAGGCTATCATGCAGCGAAAGATGGTAGCAAGGAGGCAACAAGGACTCTAACCAATGGTATTCTTGTAAAATAATAAATCAACAAAATAACACACCCCCCAGCGATGCCACACCCCCAAAAAAATAAAAAATCCAGTAAACTTTACATTACCTTCGCTGGGGAATGTCTAAAAATTCTGAATAATATCAAAAAATCTAAAAAAATCCCCTTAAAAAAAGAAACATATTTCACAAAAAGACTGTCAAAAAACATATATTTCGTGTATAATAAATACAATAACAAACCGTTAATAAACAAAAAGTCGATTATTTCTTCTTGGAATTGTATATCACAGCGTTTCTGGATGATCGGATATCACAGAGAGATCCTTCAGGCTTTTTTTGATATGGAAATTTCAGAACGTGGGACGGAAAAGGGGGCTTGTGCATGAAGATAACATTTATCGGTGCTACGCATGAGGTAACTGGAAGCTGTTATTATCTGGAAGCGGCAGGACGGAAGTTTCTGGTGGATTATGGAATGGAGCAGGGACCGGATTATTATGAAAATAAGGAGCTTCCGGTGGCTCCGGGTGATCTGGATTTTGTGCTTCTGACACATGCACACATGGATCATTCCGGAAATCTTCCGGCCTTGTATGCAAAAGGCTATCAGGGGCCGATCTATGCGACAGAGGCAACTTGTAATCTCTGCGATATCATGCTTCGTGACAGCGCACATATCCAGATGTTCGAGGCTGAGTGGAGAAACCGAAAGGGGCGGAGAGAAGGAAAACCGGAATTTATTCCTGCATACACTATGGAAGATGCCATGGGTGTGCTCCGGAACTTCGTCAGATGCCCATATGATAAGATCATCAAACCGGCAGAGGGAATCGAAGTAAGATTTGTGGATGCAGGACATCTTCTTGGCTCTAGCAGTATTGAAGTCTGGATGACGGAAGAGGACAAAACAGAAAAGATCGTTTTTTCCGGCGATATCGGAAATATCAATCAGCCGCTGATCAGGGATCCGGTATATATCCGAGAGGCAGATTATGTTGTGATGGAATCTACCTACGGAGACCGCAGTCATGGAGAACGTCCGGATTATCCGGCAATACTGGCAGAGATCATCCAGAGGACCTTTGACAGAGGCGGCAGTTTGGTGATCCCGTCCTTTGCAGTAGGCCGTACTCAGGAAATGCTGTATTTTATCCGACAGATCAAAGAACAGGGACTGGTTCACGGCCATGATGGTTTTACGGTATATGTAGACAGTCCCCTTGCCAATGAGGCAACTACGATTTTCAGTGAGAATGCATATACCTGCTATGATGAGGAAGCAATGGATCTTTTGAATAAAGGTATCAATCCGTTATCCTTCCAGGGATTGAAGACCTCCGTTACTACCGATGATTCCAGAGCTATCAATTTTGATGAGGACTGCAAGGTGATCATTTCTGCCAGCGGTATGTGTGATGCTGGTCGTATCAAACATCATCTGAAACACAATCTGTGGAATCCCAGAAATACCATTCTTTTTGTTGGATACCAGGCTATCGGAACTCCGGGACGGGCATTGCTGGAAGGTGCTGTGGAGATGAAGCTGTTTGGTGAGACTGTGCAGGTGGCTGCTGAAATCTGCAAAATGCCGGGAATAAGCGGTCATGCTGATGTAAACGGACTTATAGAATGGGCGAAAGCCTTTGAGACGAGACCAAAACACGTATTTGTTACGCATGGTGATGATACGGTGACGGAGATTTTTGCCCAGAGGCTTAAAGAAGAGCTTGGGTATGATGCAACGGCACCCTTTAGTGGAACAGAATATGATCTTCTGGAGAACCGGTGTATCCATGAGACTGTTGGTATTCGGATCGTAAAGGCAACTGCTTCGCCGAAAACAACCAAGGCTGCCCGTGCATATGAGAAGCTGCTGGCTATGGGACGTCGCCTGATGTCCGTGATCCGGAAGAATGAAGGCTGCCCCAATAAAGATCTGGATCGTTTTGCAAGAGATATCCAGTCACTGTGTGACAAGTGGGATAGAACGGACATTTAACCGGATAACAAAGATAACATTGAAACAATTATTTTGTCAGATCATTCTAAAATCACCCTGCGGAAATTTTTCGCAGGGTGATGATAAATCCGATATACAAAATAAGATTATATGAGATCAGCCTTCGTTCAATGCCTGGCGGATGGCTTTTGCAAGCTGATCCGGGCATGAAGTTGGTTTGAATCCGCAGCGGATGCCTTCCAGACGGGAGATCACTTCATTTGCATCCATTCCCTCTGCAAGCTGTGCAACACCCTGTGTGTTTCCGGAACATCCGCCTGTAAACTTGATATTGTGAACTTTTTTATTATCGTCGATCTCGAACTCAATTCCCTGAGCACAGACGCCTTTTGTCTTATAAACCATTCTGGTTACCTCCTGTTCTGTTTATTTATCGATTATAGCATCTCTCAAAAAAAGTTTCCATAAAAAATAAAATTTGTTATAATGAACAATGTAGAAAAAGAAAAAGATACTGCTGAACGGAAAAAACTGTGAAATTCAGCGGGATATCATATTGAAAGAGAGGATTTACAGATCATGAAATGTGTTGGAATCATAGGAGCAATGGAACAGGAAGTAGCAAGACTGAAAGAGGTTATGGAGAATGTATCCATTACTACCAGAGCCGGAATGGATTTTTATGAGGGTGTTCTGGAAGGAAAGAAGGTAGTTGTGGTACAGTCCGGGATTGGTAAGGTAAATGCCGGCATGTGCACCCAGATCCTGGCAGATCTCTTTCAGGTGGAAGCGGTGATCAATACCGGTATCGCAGGAAGCCTTAACAATGATATCAATATTGGAGATATCGTACTTTCCACAGATGTTCTTCATCATGATATGGATGCAACCGGATTCGGATATCCGAAGGGACAGATCCCGCAGATGAAAGAGTTTTCCTTCCAGGCAGATGAGTGCCTTCGTAAGATCGCACATGATGTATGCGAGGAAGTAAATCCGGAGATCAGGGTTTTTGAAGGAAGAATTGCTTCCGGAGATCAGTTTGTATGTGATCAGGGTGTAAAAGATAATATTGTAAAGGAATTCAGCGCCTATGCTGTTGAGATGGAGGGCGCAGCGATCGGACAGGCAGCAGCTCTTAACGGGATTCCATTCCTGATCATCCGTGCTATCTCAGATAAAGCAGATAATAGTGCAAACATGGATTATCCGGCTTTTGAAAAGCTTGCAATTGAGCACAGCGTACGTCTGACCCAGGGAATGCTGAAACGGATGGCCTGATCGGAACTTTGGAGGGAACCGTCATTTTTCTTCTGCATATACTGTAAGAGATAGCAGAGAGAGGACAGCAGAAGAGTTATGATCTATCCAGATTTTTATCCGTTTTATGCTACACAGGGAAGTCCTGGTTTTTATAATGAAGAGAGAGAACAGGAAAAGGAATTTGATCTGATGAGATCATACTATCCGGATACAGCCCGAAGGATCCAGGAAAAAGCGGAAGCACAGTGTCAGCTTTTGGATTATGAGGGAAGCCGGCTGTATGATGAATATCCGGATCGTTTCATGCTCTATCACATCTGTCACCAGGTGAAAGGACAGATGGAAGGAGATACCAGTGTACAGGAGATCCCAGGAGGGTTCCTGGATGATCTGATCGAAGTACTGGTGTATCAGGAGATTTCCAGACGAAGATGCAGGAGGAGAAGGTGCAGAAAATGTTTCCGCACTGAGTATTAAAATGGCGGTTTACCCATGAACGATACAGTGATACTGGCAGAAGCGACCAAAACTGGTTCGCACAACATCTGTCCATATACAATAAAACAAAAAGTGAATATAATGGAAGTATGATGAAAACAATAAGGGAATTTTTAGAAGAACAGATTAATGAACAGCTGATACAGGCTGTTGTCAGTGGCCGCAGGACTGGCGAGGGACCTTCCAAGGTGAAGCTTCGTCCTGTGGAGCTGAAGGGTCAGATTTTTTACCAGGCGTCCATGACAGAAGGGACGAAGGTTTATCATAAGAATTTTACCAGGGAAGAGATGATCGCTTATCTGGAGCATGCCATGGAGGAATTTCGTCAGCTTCAGGCAACCGGACGCAGTCAGGATGGAAGTATCCTTATCAGCAAGAAAGGGAAAGCAACCATCAAAACAAAACAACACGGGCCTGCACAGAATGAGAAGATAAAGATCGCTCCTCATAACCGGGTGAAACAGTACATTCTCAGAGAGGGAACGGCAGCTCCGTTTCTGGTGGATCTGGGAGTTATGACAAAGGATGGAAAGATCGTTGCTTCCAGATATGACAAGTTCAGACAGATCAATCGTTTTCTGGAGTTTATCAGGGATATCCTTCCGAAGCTTCCTAAAGACAGAGAAATCACGATCCTGGATTTTGGCTGCGGAAAATCCTATCTTACTTTTGCTATGTATTATTATCTCAGAGAACTGGAGGGTTTTGATGTAAACATCATAGGGCTGGATCTTAAGGAAGATGTGATACGGCATTGCAGTGAATTGGCCAGATCTTATGGTTATGACAAGCTGCATTTTTACCAGGGAGATATTGCAGGGTACGAAGGCGTTTCTTCTGTGGACATGGTGGTGACACTTCATGCCTGCGATACAGCAACAGATTTCGCTCTGGCCAAGGCAGTGGAATGGGGGGCTCAGGTGATCCTGTCTGTTCCATGCTGTCAGCATGAACTGAATCGTCAGATCCGAAACGAAATGCTCCAGCCTGTTATGCGTTATGGGATCCTGAAGGAAAGAATGGCAGCTCTGATCACAGATGGTCTTCGTGCCGAGCTTCTGGAAAGCAAAGGATATGAAACCCAGCTTCTTGAATTTATCGATATGGAACATATACCAAAGAATATTCTGATCCGCGCAGTAAAAACCGGAAAGAAAAGGAGCAGGGACAGTTTTTCGGATACCATGAAGGCTCTTCATGTGGCTCCTACCCTGGACAGGCTTCTTTATCCGGAAGAGTCAGCCTCACAGAAGGGAGAATGACATGATGAAGATCCTACGTAAGGGAGCGATACTGCTGGTGATCTTTGTGGCAGTAGTAGCCGGGACCTCGTTTCTGATGAACAGCCAGTCTACAGATAACCGCTCTGATATGAATGATGCCACACTTCCGGAGGTTATGGTAAAGATCGGAAGTACCCAGGCAAATAAGATGTATGGATACAGACAGCAGATGCAGACCGATTTCATGAGAGGAAGTATTACTCCGCTGGATACGACTAAAAAAGTGTCTTTTGAGATCAACCCATATGCTGATACAGTAACAGGGCTTGCTTACGAGGTACGGACTTCAGATGGAAGCAAGGTTATGGAGAACCGTAAGATCAAGAATCTCACGAAAGAGGACAACGGCTGTTTAAGTACAGAGATTGAGATCGGCAGTGACCTTCGCATGAACCAGGAGTATTCCATGCAGATCACGCTGGATACCAGTGAGGGGGAAGTTTACTACTATACAAGAGTGGTTTCCAGAACCCAGTTGAATACAGAAGCGTATCTTCAGTTTGTCAAGGATTTTTCCACAAAGTGTCTGGACAAGGAACAGGCAGATGCGCTGACCGGATATCTGGAAGCGGAGGATATTTCCGGCGGAACGAATTACAATAATATTTCCATCAGTTCCGGACTTTCCAATATCAGCTGGGGATCCCTTTCTCCGAAGCTCTACATGGAAGGAGTTCCGCTGATCGATGATATCAATGAAACGACTGCAAGTATCACGCTGGATTATCAGGTTTCCGCACAGGATGATGAGGGTAAAACCGAAATTTATGATGTTACGGAATTTTACCGTATGCGTTATACAGAAACAAGGATCATGCTGCTGGATTTTAAACGTTCTGCAACGAAGGTATTTGATCCGTCTCAGAAGGTAGTTTCCGATGCAGGCCTGCTTCTGGGTGTCCGTGACAAGAATGTCACCTATGCTTCAGACAGCAGTGGAAAGATCGTTGCTTTTGAGCAGGATGGGGATCTCTGGTCTTATGCACCGTCCAGCGGAAAGATCACAAGGGTCTTCAGCTTCCGCAAAGAGGAAGATAACGATTCCAGATATGTGCGCAACGAACATGATATCAAGATCATCCGAGTGGCAGATAACGGGGATGTGGACTTTGTATTGTACGGTTACATGAACCGTGGTGTTCACGAGGGGTACAGCGGTGTCTGTGTTTATCACTACAACAGCGACCGTAATGTGGTGGAAGAAAAAGTATTCATACCAAGTACAGAATCCTACGAGTTTCTGAAGGAAGATCTTGGAACACTCACTTATGTAAACAAAAACAATCAGCTGTTTCTGCTGTTTGCACAGAAGCTGTATCAGGTAGATATTGAGACAGGAACCTCACAGGTTCTGGAAGAAGGGATCAAACAGAACCATTTTGTTGTGTCAGATACCAAGGCACATGCAGCATGGCTGATCGAATCCGGAGATGATGCAGGGAAGATTCGGGAAATTGAATTTGATTCTCTGAAAACAAGAGATATTTCGCCGGAAAGCGGAAAAAATCTGAGAGCTCTGGGATTTATGAATGAAGATCTGGTATATGGGATCCTTTCCGATGAAGACATTCTTACGGATGCCAACGGACATGAAACAGAGGGAATCAGTACATTCCGCATTGAAAGCTTTAAAGGAAAGGTGAAAAAAGAGTATCGTCAGGATGGCCTTTATATCACCAACGTAACGGTTGGCAGTACCATGATGGAGTTTGAACTTTCTGCAAAATCGGGGAATGCTTATACAGTCCAGAAAAAGGACAATATCATGAATAACAAAAAAGCATCCGGAAGCCAGATAGATGTAGCATTGATCACTACAAACCGTGCAGGAACGCTGATCCGCCTGACTATGACTCAGAAACCAGAGACAGACAGTCCGCTGCTTGTTTGTTCCAAGATCGAGAGTACTGAAGACTCATCGGTAACATTGGATACTACCGTTCCACAGGGAGAACTTTATTATGTTTATGCATATGGTTCTCTTGACCGTATCTATACCGATCCGGCTGCAGCTGTGAAACGCGCGGATGCGCAGACTGGAGTGGTACTTAACCGTGCGCAGCAGTATGTCTGGGAACGTGGAAACAAAAAAACAAAGCTTCAGATGAATATAGAAGATGTACCGGAAAGTATACGTACAGCCAACTGGAAGAAAAAAGAACTTCAGGATAGCCTTGGTGATATGGGAACGGTGATCGATCTGACCGGCTGCACTCTTGACAATGTTCTTTATGAGGTCAGTGCCCAGAGACCGGTGATCGCCAAGACAGGAGAAAATTCCAGTGTGGTGATCGTAGGCTATGATGAATATAATACCTATCTTTATGATCCGGCAACAGGGCAGATCAGCCCGTATGGAATGAATGACAGTACAGCGCTGTTTGAGAGTGCCGGAAATGTATTTCTCACCTATATAGAAAACGTCACAGAGTGATGCTTACAGAGCAGGCCGGATGAAGGCTATGGGTTTACAGCAGGATGGCAAGACGGGAGTTCCCGTTTGGCATAAATCGGAAAACAGGAAAAAAGTTCCTGTTTTCCGGGAAAAGCGCGACAGGAAAGGGGAAAAAGCAATGTTAAGTGAAAGTATTAAAAAACTGGTACAGTATGGAGTGGAGAGTGGTATTACTCCGGAATGCGAAAGGATTTATGCAACCAATCTTCTTCTGGATGCCTTTGGGGAAAGCGAATATACAGAACCGGAGGCAGAGTATGCTAAAATTGACCTTGAGGAGACTTTGAACGAACTTCTTGATGAGGCTGTAAAGAGGGGGATCATCGAGGACAGTATTGTGTACAGAGATCTCTTTGATACAAAGCTGATGAACTGTCTGATGCCGCGTCCTGCCCAGGTACAGAGAGAATTCTGGGATGCTTATAAGGAAGATCCGGAAAAAGCCACAGATTATTTTTATAAGCTGAGTCAGGACAGCAACTATATCAGACGTTATCGTGTAAAAAAAGATCAGAAATGGACAGTAGACAGCGAATATGGCAAGATTGATATCACGATCAACCTTTCCAAGCCGGAAAAAGACCCAAAGGCTATCGCAGCTGCCAAGCTGGTAAAATCCAGCAGCTATCCAAAATGTCTGCTTTGTCCGGAAAATGAAGGCTATGCAGGAAGAGTCAATCATCCGGCAAGGGAGAACCACAGGATCATCCCGATCACCATCAACGACAGTCCATGGGGCTTCCAGTACTCTCCATATGTCTACTACAATGAACATTGTATCGTATTTAACAGTCAGCATACTCCGATGAAGATCGAGAGAAATACATTTATCAAGCTGTTTGATTTTGTAAAGCTGTTCCCGCATTATTTCCTTGGTTCCAATGCGGACCTTCCGATCGTAGGAGGTTCTATCCTCAGCCACGATCATTTCCAGGGCGGACATTATACCTTTGCCATGGCAAAGGCAGAGATTGAAAAGCATGTGACGATCCCGGGATACGAAGATGTGGAAGCCGGCATTGTAAAATGGCCTCTTTCCGTACTGCGTATCCGCAGCAAAGACGAGACGAGACTGATCGATCTGGCAACACATGTACTGGCAGGCTGGAGAGGGTATACTGATGAGGCTGCATTTATCTTTGCAGAAACAGACGGAGAGCCGCATAACACCATCACACCGATCGCACGTAAAGTGGGAGATACCTTTGAACTGGATCTGACATTACGTAATAATATCACAACAGAGGAGCATCCGCTGGGGGTTTATCATCCGCATGCATGCTATCATCATATCAAGAAGGAGAATATCGGTCTTATCGAAGTTATGGGACTCGCTGTTCTTCCGGCCCGTCTGAAAGAAGAGCTGGAGCTTCTTGAAGAATACATTTTAAGCGGCAGGGATATCGCTTCCAATGAGAAAATCGAGAAACATGCTGCATGGGTTGCAGAATTTCTGCCAAAATATGAGAAACTTGATAAAGATAATATCCAGGAAGTCCTTCGCAGGGAAGTGGGCAATGTATTTGTTCATGTACTGGAGGATGCCGGTGTTTATAAATGCACACCAGAGGGCAGGGATGCATTTATGAGATTTATCAATACTCTGTAAAAAAGTACGGAGGCACCCGGGGATGGATATGTATTTCAGGAGGAGTTTATTTATATGAAAAACAGGGAAAAAACCGGAAAGGCCTTTCGGATAAAATGGCTTTTGCTGGCACTTGTGGCAGCTGCACTGATCTTTGTGCCGGCTGCATCGCATAAGGTGTCGGCGGCGAAGCTTGTTTATACCGTTAAGTTCAATAATAATTCAGGTACCAGCAAAAGTAAGACGTATACCGCACTGACACGGAACGTGACATTAAATACTACGATCCAGCTTCCGGCAGTACCCAAGGCTGTGGGATATCAGAATCTCGGATGGACCACACGGAAGGGGAGCAGTAAGGTGGTATATAAAGCAGGTGCCAGCGTAAAGATCAGAAAAGATATGACTCTGTATGCGGTCCGCAGAAAGAGTAAGTATTATACCGTAAACTTCTATCTTGGAAATGGAAGCACCAATTCCGCATATAAGAAGCTGCAGAAAAAAGTAGAAGAGGGTACATATTACACATTGCCTGCAGTTCCATCCAGATTGGGATATGTAAATCTTGGCTGGTCAACGGCAAAGAACGGCAAGGCATCTACTGCAAAAAAAGTAGGAACGAAGATTAAAATCTCCGGTAATATCAGATACTATTCCGTACAGATGCAGTCAGTAAAAGTAAATCTCCGCAAGGCAAACGGAACCGTATGGAAGACAGTAACACTTGGAAAGGGCGGTTACCTTAAGCTCCCATCCGTATCCAATGCGGAAGGTTATACGTTTATGGGATGGTCTAAGACCAGACGGACCGGTTCTTCCACAGATCCGGATTATGAAGCCGGCGAACTTCTGCGGATCAGCAAAAACACCAATCTGTATGCGACGGTATTTAACCGTGCACTGGAGAAGGACATCAGTTCCGATGAGATGGCTCATCCGGCTATCGGTATGATGTACAGTAAGGTCATTTTTGTGGGAGATTCCCGTACTGCAGGAATACAGGCGACACTGAAAAAACAGATGAGCAGTTCTGTAACAAATGGGGTTTCTTTTGTTGCAAACCCAGGAAAGGGCTTGAGCTGGTTCCGGGATACAGGATATGCACAGCTTATAGAAGAGATCGACAAAACAGAAGGTTCCAAACCGATCGCCGTTATCTTTAACCTGGGTGTCAATGACCTGGGAAATGCAGGTAATTATGTCAGCTATATGACCAATATAGCATCCACACTGAAAAGTAAGAACTGTAAACTCTTTTACATGTCCGTAAACCCGATCAACAGCATTATGATCACAAAAGCAGGAAGAGGTGCCCGTACAGAGGCACAGGTAAGAGAATTCAACAGCAAGATCCGTTCCGGCCTTTCTTTGTATTACAAGTATATTGATATGTACAGCGTACTTATGAAAAAAGGCTACGGGACCAATGCCCGCTATGATGGTGTGGATGACGGCGATGACGGACTTCACTACACAACAAAGACATTCAAGAGGATCTATTATTACTGCATTACTTATCTCAACACAGGAAGTATCAACGCATCTTATTATTAATGGTATTACAGACAGAAAAATCCCGTCTGCCGGAGACATTCCGCCAGGCGGGATTTTTCTGTCCGGCGGCCCGCTATTTTTCTGTCCGACAAGGCAATTACTCCTTGCACGAACCATGAGAATAGTCTATACTTAATTCGATACGGACGTTTGGAGGTCCGCAGGGACGTGTGATCCTGAATATGAGGAATGAGGTATAGATTATGAAACTGACAACAGTGAAAGAGATTTACAGAAACCGTGAACAGTATCTTGACAAAGAGATCACTGTAGGTGGATGGGTACGAAGTGTTCGTGATTCCAAGGCGTTTGGATTCATCGTACTTCATGATGGAAGCTTTTTTGAAACTCTTCAGATCGTATATCACGATAACATGGAGAATTTCGCAGAGGTTTCCAAGCTGAATGTTGGAGCGGCCATCATTGTCAAGGGAACACTGGTAGCTACCCCTCAGGCGAAGCAGCCGTTTGAGATCCAGGCAACAGAGATATCTGTAGAGGGAGCTTCCGCACCGGATTATCCACTTCAGAAGAAGAGACACAGTCTTGAATACTTAAGGACCATGACACATTTAAGACCGAGAACAAATACTTTCCAGGCTGTATTCCGTGTACGTTCTCTTTGCGCATATGCGATCCATAAATTTTTCCAGGAGAGAGGCTTTGTCTATGTGCATACACCGCTGATCACGGGAAGTGACTGTGAAGGTGCAGGAGAGATGTTCCAGGTAACAACACTGGATCCGAAGAATATTCCGCTGACAGAGGATGGAAGTGTTGATTATTCACAGGATTTCTTCGGAAAGGAGACAAACCTTACCGTGAGCGGACAGCTGAACGGAGAGACTTATGCACAGGCATTCCGCAACATCTACACATTCGGACCGACCTTCCGTGCTGAGAATTCCAACACTACCCGTCATGCAGCTGAGTTCTGGATGATCGAGCCTGAGTGTGCGTTTGCAGACCTTCAGGACGCTATGGAGCTTGCAGAGGCTATGCTGAAATACGTGATCCGTTATGTCTTTGAGAATGCACCGGAGGAAATGAACTTCTTCAATTCCTTCATTGACAAGGGGCTTCTTGACAGACTGAACCATGTGCTTAATTCTGAATTTGCACATGTGACTTATACAGAGGCTGTTGAGATCCTTGAGAAGAACAATGACAAATTTGATTACAAGGTATTCTGGGGATGTGATCTTCAGACAGAGCATGAGCGCTATCTGACAGAGCAGGTCTACAAGAGACCGGTATTTGTTACAGATTATCCGAAGGAGATCAAGGCATTCTACATGAAACTCAACGAGGATGGAAAGACAGTTGCGGCTATGGACTGTCTGGTGCCGGGAATCGGAGAGATCATCGGAGGAAGCCAGAGAGAGGATGACTACGACAAGCTGAAAACACGTATGGATGAGCTGGGTCTGAAACCGGAGGATTACGATTTCTATCTGGATCTTCGTAAATATGGTTCCACACGTCATTCCGGCTTTGGCCTTGGATTTGAGAGATGTGTCATGTACCTTACAGGTATGGGCAACATCCGTGACGTGATCCCATTCCCGAGAACTGTAAAGAACTGCGATCTTTGATCAGAACACTTTTGCACAGCAGGACGTTCTGTGCTCCTGAGATCAGCAGAGAGAAATTGGCAACAGGTATTGATATGTGTGACTGACACACAAGGGAGAACATTATGAGATTTATTCATCTTGCAGACGTGCATCTGGGCGCGGTTCCCGACAGGGGCTGCCCGTGGAGCAAAGAGCGGGAGGAAGAAATCTGGAGCACTTTCCGCCGGGTTATTGCGGGCATCCGCGAAGATCCGGTGGATTTGCTATTTATATCCGGAGATCTGTTCCACCGCCAGCCTCTTATGAGAGAGCTTAAGGAAGTAAATTATCTGTTTTCCACCATCCCGGATACCAGAGTGTATCTGATGGCAGGAAATCATGATTTTATAAGCAGAGATTCTTTTTATAATACGTTTGAGTGGAATTCCAATGTTATATTTTTCAGGAGCCGGGAACTGACCTGCGTTAAAGATCCCAGGCTTGATGTCTATGTATATGGACTGAGTTACTATGACCGGGAAATAAAAGACGGACTTTATGATCAGGCTGCCCCTGTCCAGAAAGAAGGAATCCATATTCTGCTGGCCCATGGCGGCGATGAGAAGCATATTCCTCTCAGTGCAGCAGCTCTGGCGGCGTCAGGCTTCGATTATGTGGCGTTAGGGCATATCCATAAGCCGCAGATCCTGATCCGTGACCAGGCGGCCTTTTCCGGGGCTCTGGAGCCCATTGACAGGAATGATACAGGGGAACATGGATATATGGAGGGACGACTGATCAACGGAAGGATCCGTACAGAGTTCGTTCCATTTGCCTGCCGTTCCTATCAGCAGCTGGTAATGACACTTCACGAGGAAACCACACAGATATCTCTGGAAGAAGCAATAAAATCCCAGATTTTCCGCAGAGGAGGAAGAAATATCTACAGGATCATTCTTCAGGGAATGCGTTCGCCGGATATTCTTCTGATTCCTGAGAAACTGAAAAGTCTCGGAAATGTTACCGATGTTGTGGATGAATCCTGGCCGGCGTATGATCTTGGTGAGCTCTACAAACGCTACAGCGGTACTCTGATCGGTGATTATATCGGTTATTTTCTGGCCAAAAAGGGTATGGATACCGTGGAAAAAAAGGCGTTGTATTATGGGCTTCAGGCGTTGCTTGAGACAGGTAGCCGGCGATAAGGGGGCAGCACAGGAGGATAGCATAAGATGGTTATCAGACGTTTAAAAATAAAAAATTTCGGGAAGATCCGGGACAAGGATATGGAGCTTTCACCTGGGATCAACGTACTTTACGGTGAAAATGAGAGTGGAAAAACTACCACACATACATTTATCCGCTCCATGTTTTACGGCGTTCGCAGACTGCGGGGAAAGGCTGCTCTGAACGATACATATACAAAATATGAACCATGGGAAAATCCGGCAGAGTATGGTGGGATCATGTGGTTTACAAGCAAGGGGAAGAAGTATCGTCTTACCAGGAATTTTTATAAAGAAAAGAAGCTGGGAGAGCTTCTCTGTGAAGATGATGGCAGTCTTGTAGATGCGGAACAGGGAGCTCTTGGGACTATTCTCGGAAATGTAAGTGAGGCAGTTTATGATAATACGGTGTCTGTGGCACAGCTGAAAAGCGTTACAGGAAAAGATCTCGTACGTGAACTGCAGAATTACATGGCCAGCTACCAGGGAACCGGTGACAGTTCCATTGACATGGGACGAGCCATGCAGATGCTGAAAATGTCCAGAAAAGGATATCTGACAGAAGCGGCCCGGCGAAAAAAGGAGCTGGAAAAGGAAAAAGAAAAGATTTCCGCAAATATGGAATATATCCGCAGAGAGATCCGTGAACTGGATGAGAAGCGTGATCGGATCATGCAGCAGCAGGACGGGATGAACATAGGGACCAGAGAACGGAGTACTGAGGATCTTCTTGAGCTTCGGATCGATCGTGTAAAAAGAAGGCGGGAGCTGACAGATGCAGTTCTGACAGTTGTGCTTCTTGGTGGGATTGCCGGTACCGGCTGCCTGGCAGCTTTTTCCGGGCAGGTCATTTTCAGTGTTCTGTCAGGCGTGGCAACTGCGGCGATTTCTGTAGCGGCATTGTTTTTCCGCATACGGCTCAGCAGGGAGCTGAATAAGAGAGAACGTCAGAGAGAGCGCTGGCTTTCCAGACATGAGGAGCTGACCTGGAACCGGAACAGTCTGGACAGTGACTACGAAGAGAAGCATACAGCGCTGGAGAACCTGCAGGCAGAGTTGACGGAATGTGAAGAAAACACAGAAGTGATCACTCCGGAGGAAACAGAAATCCAGGCGCTGAATATGGCTATGGAGACTATTGAGGCACTTTCCGGAAACATTACAGATCAGGTAGGGATCTGTCTGAAAAAACGTACATCTGAGATATTAAGTGAGATTACCGGTGGCAGATACCAGGAGGTTCTGATGGATGAGGCATTGCATATGTCTGTGAACACAGGGGAGCGTATCGTATCCATTGAGAGACTGAGCCGCGGGACACTGGAGCAGATTTATTTTGCCCTCCGTATGGCAGCAGGAGAGCTTTTCTGCAAAGAGGAGCCGTTCCCTGTGATCCTTGATGATGTATTTGGCATGTATGATGAAGAACGTCTTGCAGCGGCTCTCAGGTGGCTGCATAAAGAAAACAGACAGGTGCTCATAAGTACCTGCCATAAAAGAGAAATGGAGATCCTGGATAAAGAGAGGATTCCCTATCAGAAGCTTCCTATGTGAGCTTTTGCAGGAAGATTTCAGCATAAAGATCAAAAGCAAAGCAGACAGCAGATGCGGATCATGGATATCCGTCTGTTACAGAAATATAAAGCGGCTGCGCTTTCTGAGAGACTGTTATATCGTTCTCAGAAGGTGCAGCCGCTTTGCGTGCGTTATGATTTATTTATTTCTCATGCTGGCTCATGTAATTTGTTACGCAGCGTTTGATTCTGTCTACCGGATTCAGAAGGTGGCTGACAGAGGTATCATGGTTCAGCGTATCAATGATCAGAGCAATATATTTGCTCATATCGCAGCTGATGTAGTATGGCTTCTCAAGAAGCTCCGGTGACTGATAAACCAGGTTAGTAGTAAGGAGCTTGTCGAAATAGCCCTTCTTGTAAGCATCGTCAAATTTATCAAGACCATCGGTAAAGAATCCGAAGGTAGAGCAGATGTAAACTCTGCCTGCTCCTTTCTCTTTCAGGAGAGACGCGATCTTAATGATCGTATCACCGGAGGAGATCATATCATCGATCAGGATCATATCCTTGCCCTCGATCTTTGGTCCGAGGAATTCATATGCTGCGATCGGATGACGGCCGTTTACATATCTTGAGTAATCCAGACGTTTATAGTACATACCCATATCAACACCGAGGACATTGGCGAGATAGATCGCACGGTTCATGCTTCCTTCGTCCGGGCTGATCGTCATGAAATGATCCTTGTCGATATGAAGTCCCTTTTCATTATTAAGAAGAGCCTTGATGAACTGGTAGGATGGCTGTACAGTCTCAAAACCATGAAGAGGAGTCGCATTCTGTACACGGGAATCATGTGCATCAAAGGTGATGATATTCTCAACACCCATATCGATCAGCTCATGAAGTGCATTGGCACAGTCAAGAGACTCTCTTCCGACACGTTTGTCCTGGCGACTCTCATAGAGATATGGCATGATCACGTTGACTCTGCGGGCTTTTCCGCCTACAGCGGCGATAACACGCTTCATATCCTGGAAATGATCATCCGGGGACATAAGATTCGTGTAAGGTCCGATCGGATAGGATAAGCTGTAATTTGTCACATCTACCATTACGTAGATATCATCACCGCGGACAGATTCGTTGATGGTGCATTTACCCTCACCGGAGCCGAAACGTGGAGTCTTGGCGTCAATAATGTAAGAATCGCGCTTGTATCCCTCGAATGCAAAGGAGTCCATTCCAGGATACTGTCTTTCGGCACGCCATTTGACCAGCCAGTCATTCACCTTCGCGCCTAATGAGCTGCAGCTCTGAAGGGGAATCAGTCCAAGTCTTCCTACCGGGAGTGTGGAAAAATCTTTTGTATTTACCTGTGCCATTTTAATTTCCTCCTAAAAATATTTTCTGTATACGGATGTCCTTCCCGATCAACGATATCATCTGATAGTTGCTGGCAATTCGGGAAAATGTTCTCTCGGAATAGGTATCCGAGAAATTTTTGAGCGTCAGATTCGTGGAAATGATCGTGGATTTCCTGCGCATGATCCGCTCATTGAGACAGAGAAAAAGCTGTGAAGATACGAAACTGTTGGTAAGCTCCGTTCCCAGGTCATCAATGATCAGAAGATCACAGTCATAGATCAGTTCCTCGTCTGTGCCGGTATCTTTTCGGGAAAAAGAATTCGCAGCCATCATATCAAAAAGATCGTAGGCGGAAAAGTACAGGACACAGTGGGTGGATCTGAGAAGCTCTCGGGCGATGCAGTGTGAAAGAAAGGTTTTTCCCACACCGGTATCACCATATAAAAACAGGTTTTCAAATTTATGGTCGAAGTTCTGCACAAAGCGCTGTGCAGTGTCATAGGCCCGTCTGGCTGTTTCCAGGGCAGACAGTCCCGTGGCTTCGTTTTTTATTGTAGCAGAATAATAGTCAAATGAAAAGCTGTCAAAATTCTCTTTTTCGAGAATTTCATTCAGATTGGACTGTGCATAAAGCAGTTCGATCTCAGCTTTTTTAAAACAGGTGCATTTTCGGCTGCCGATATAGCCGGTATCCTGACAGTCAGGGCAGGTGTAAGGCATCTCCAGATAGTCTCCGGGAAAGCCGTTTGCAACAAGAAGGGTGATCCGTTCATCGGAAAGCTCCTGAATGGCTGCCTTCAGATCCGAAGTTCCCTTTTCTTCGCCGTTTAAAAGGCGACGGACTTTGTCAGCACTTAAAGTTGCCACCTCGTCATCAATCTCTTTCAGACGGGGGATCTTTCCGTAGGCTTCGGCTGTGTGCTCCTCCAGAATACGGTGGTTCTGTGCCTGCCGGCGGCTGTATTCTCTCATTATAGTATCATATTGAAAATTCTGTAAAGGCATAAAGCGCTCCTTCCAGGTTCTGTTACTGATTATTTAAAAGACGTTTCTCATATTCCGCAAAATCATAATCACGCTGGTGGAAATTATTGAAGCGGTTGCTATTCTGAGGCTGAGTCTGGGGCTGCTTCTTCCTGGAAACGGATTTCTCAAGCTGGCGTTTTTTGTGTGCGGCATCCAGAAGCCGGATATCCTCCAGCGTATGTACGTTTTTCTTTTTCCAGCCGGAGAGGATCTTATCTGCATATTGGAAACTGGGCTGTCCGGTGGAAAGGACAGTACGGCTGCAGGCTTCCTGGATCAGTTCCAGATCAAAACCGTAGGTCTTGCGCCAGGTATCAATGTAAGTGATCTCGTTATCAACAGGATTGCGGCCGCTGATCCCCATAGCCTTCAGGATCGTGTAATAATCCTTGGAAAAACGGGAGCTGGCATCCCGTGCCATCTCGACGGTGGTGATGCCGTCTTTTGCCCAGGCGAGTGCAACAGTTTCAATATAACGCATACTCTTGCGGCCTCTGGAAACACAGTATTCCACCAGATATTCGATGAGATCCGCAGACATATGAAGTTCATCATAGAAAAAAAGGATCTTCTGCATTTCTGTAGGCGTCAGTGTTTTGGTCAGATACTGCTCTGTGATATAGAGAAGCTGACTGATCTCTTCGTTTTGCTTAAGTTCTCTGATCCGGTCAGGAGTGAGACTGAGAATGTAATCAGCGGAGCTTGGGACTCCCGGATCCGTGTTCCCGGAAACGGAAGCAGAATTGCCGGAACCGGTGAAAGTATCCACGGAAGCGCTGCTCTCTCTATGACCGGTATTCGCAAAGGGTTCCAGCAAAGTGATCCCGGAAAGCTTCTGATCTGCAGTATAGGTTAATGCGATCAGTTTCTCACCTTCCCAGTATTTCAGCGCACGGGAAATATCTCTTTCCGTGCAGAAAAGGCTGTCTGCCATATGCTCCAGGCTGAAAGAAGAAGGAGCGGCAGATACCATCCGGAGAAGGTAGATATATACCTTTACGAACTCCCCGTTGGCACGAGGCATGAAATTGTCAATAAAGCGATTGGAAAGAATCGTTACCTCCAGTTCAGAGGAATTCTGAAGTGAAATCAGGCTCATGATCAGCAGCTCCCTTTCTAAAATACAGCAGATATTTCAGGTGATATCCCGAAGTCCGCCATGCTAAAAAGGATTATAGCACAACCGCTTTTACTTGAGAATAGTCTATTTTCACAGAAGTTGTGCACCAATTTCCATGTGGAAAATGTGGATAGTGTGGAAAACTTCGAGGATAACATTATCAGCAACTAACAAAAACCTTAATTTTGTAAGAAAAATGCGGTATTTGTTGAATGTGGCTGTTGAATTATGTCAAGTAGGTTATACACAAAAAAATCCACATGCCAGGCACATCTGAAATGTGCATAAGCATGTGGATAATGTGGATAATTATTTTCCGAGAAGGTGTTCTCCAATATTTACAACGTCTCCGGCGCCCATAGTTATCAACAAATCACCATGTGCACAACTTTTTAAGAGGAAGCTCTCGATCTCATCAAAAGTCGGGAAATATTCGCAGGGGGTTCCAAGTTCCTGGATCTGTTTCTGGAGATCCTGGGAAGAAATACCAAGATTGTCTGTTTCACGTGCGGCATAAATATCAGCCAGTACAACATGATCGGCCAGAGTCAGCGCTTTTGCAAATTCCGGAAGAAGAGCTTTGGTACGTGTGTAGGTATGAGGCTGGAATACACACCATACCTTCTGATGCGGATAATTCTTTGCAGCATGAAGGGTTGCCTCGATCTCGGTTGGATGATGCGCGTAATCATCAATGATGGTGATACCGCCGATCTCACCTTTATACTGGAAACGACGGTCTGTACCGGTAAAGCTTCCGAGACCTTTGACGATCACATCATCCGGAAGGTCCAGAAGGCGTCCTACGGCAATGGCGGCCAGTGCATTGGATACGTTGTGGATACCCGGTACACGCAGATAATAGCTGCCGATCTTTTTGCCCCGGAAGAGAACGGAGAAGGAAGGATGTCCGTATTTATCCCAGGTAATGTCTGCTGCGGTGTAATCGGCATCGTGCTCCAGACCATAGGTAAGAACATTGCATGGAAGCTCCCGGGTGATCGTCTCATACTCCGGTGTGTCGGCGTTGATGATCAGAGTACCGTCAGCAGGGAGAAGCTCTGCAAATTTCCGGAAGGAATGGCGGATGTCATCGATGTCCTTGAAGAAATCCAGATGATCGGCATCCATGTTCAGGATCACACTGATCTTAGGGAAGAAGCTTAAAAAGCTGTTGGTGTATTCGCATGCCTCTGTGATAAAGGTCTCAGAATTTCCAACGCGGATGTTTCCGTGGATAGCAGGAAGGATTCCGCCAACACTGATGGTAGGATCACAGTCACCCTCAAGAAGGATATGGGAAACCATGGAAGTAGTAGTGGTTTTTCCGTGGGTTCCGGAAATTGCGATCGGTGTATCGTAGTTCCGCATGATCTGTCCCAGAAGCTCTGCGCGGGTGAGCATTGGAAACCCTTTTTCTTTCGCACAGGCAAATTCCGGGTTGTCCGGGTGGATCGCTGCTGTATAGACAACCACATCTACATCATCCTTGATGTTGGAAGCGCGCTGTCCGTAATAGATCACAGCGCCACGTTCTTCCAGTGTGCGGGTCAGCGGGCTGGATTTGGCATCGGAACCGGAAATCCGGAAATTTTCCTCCAGAAGGATCTCGGCAAGGCCGCTCATGCTGATGCCTCCGATCCCGATGAAATGAATATGGAGCGGTTTATGAAAGTCTATCTGATACATAATAATCTCCTTATATATATGTTATTTTCGTAGCTCTTTTGTCTGTTTTATTATAACGCCAACAGAAACAATTGAAAAGTGGTTCTTTTGGCTAAAAAAGCGGTTTTTTCCGGAATATAAAAGTAACCAGAAAATAACATCGAAAAATGTTGAAAATTACCAGAGGAATGAAAAAAATGGTGAGTCTTACCAATTTATAATATACAATAGCGATAAAAAAAGTAAAATATAGATAAATTAATTGTAAAAAATGTTCACTAATACAGTAAAGTATGCTATAATGAAATAATCATAACATACAAGAGGTGATCGCATGATTAAGAAAGAGATGATTGCCATGCTCTTGGCCGGTGGGCAAGGCAGCAGGTTAGGAGTTTTGACAGAAAAGGTTGCAAAGCCGGCAGTCGCTTTTGGTGGTAAATATCGTATCATCGATTTTCCACTGAGCAATTGTATTAACTCGGGAATTGACACGGTGGGTGTGCTGACACAGTACCAGCCTCTCCGCCTGAATACACATATCGGTATCGGTATTCCGTGGGATCTTGACCGCAATGAAGGCGGTGTCACAGTCCTTCCTCCGTATGAGAAGAGCACAAGCAGCGAATGGTACACAGGAACTGCCAATGCGATCTATCAGAATCTGGCTTATATGGAGCAGTATAACCCGGATTATGTACTGATCCTTTCCGGTGACCATATCTATAAGATGGATTACGAAGTGATGCTGGATTTCCACAAAGCGAACAAGGCAGATATTACGATCGCGTGTATGCCGGTTCCCATTGAGGAAGCCAGCCGTTTTGGTATTATGGTTACTGATGAGAGCAGCCGTATTACTGAGTTTGAGGAGAAGCCGGAGCATCCAAGCAGCAATCTTGCATCCATGGGTATCTATATTTTCTCATGGCCGGTTCTGAAGGAAGCACTGATCGCCCTGAAGGATCAGAATGGCTGTGACTTCGGTAAACATATCCTTCCGTACTGTAAAGAGAAGGGGCAGCGCCTTTTTGCTTATGAGTACAACGGCTACTGGAAAGATGTAGGAACTCTTGGTTCTTACTGGGAAGCAAATATGGAGCTGATCGATATCATTCCGGAGTTTAATCTTTATGAGGAATTCTGGAGGATCTACACCAAGGGAGATGTGATCCCGCCACAGTATATTTCCGCAGATGCAGTTGTGGACAAGTGTATCATCGGTGAGGGAACAGAAATCTATGGTGAAGTACATAATTCAGTGATCGGTCCGAATGTTATCATCGGCAAGGGCAGTGTGATCCGTGATTCTATTATCATGAAGAATACAGCAGTTGGTGAGAACGTTGTTATGGATAAAGCCATCGTGGCAGAAGATGTTGTCATCGGAAATAATGTTGTGATCGGATGCGGCGAGGAGGCACCGAATGTTCTGAAACCGGCTGTATATTCCTTTGGACTTGTGGCTATCGGCGAAAACAGCGTGATTCCAGACAGTGTCAAAATCGGTAAGAATACCGCTATCGCCGGTGTTACAACAAAAGAAGACTACCCTGACGGAGAACTGGCAGCCGGCCAGGTAATTGCAGCAAAGGACGGTGGGAAAGAATGAGAGCGATAGGTATTATTTTGGCAGGCGGTAATAATAACCGCATGAGAGAATTATCAAACAAAAGAGCAATCGCGGCAATGCCTATTGCAGGAAGTTACCGCGCGATCGACTTTGCCCTCAGCAACATGGCAAATTCACATATCCAGAAGGTTGCTGTGCTGACACAGTATAATGCCCGTTCCCTTAATGAGCATTTAAGTTCATCCAAATGGTGGGATTTCGGAAGAAAACAGGGAGGACTTTATGTCTTTACTCCAACCATTACCAGAGATAACAGCTTATGGTATCAGGGTACTGCAGATGCGATCTATCAGAACCTGAGCTTTTTAAAGAACAGTCATGAACCCTATGCGGTGATCGCTTCCGGCGATGGAATCTACAAGCTGGATTACAATAAAGTCCTGGAGTATCATATCGCAAAGCGGGCAGATGTTACCGTTGTATGTACTACATGCAAGGATCAGAGCCAGGTTGAGAGATTTGGTGTTCTTCGCATGAATGAGGACTGTCGGATCGAGGAATTTGAGGAGAAACCGATCGTTTCCTCCTATAATACGGTATCTACTGGTATCTATGTCATCCGAAGAAGGCAGCTGATCGAACTGATCGAGCGTGCTGCCCAGGAAGGAAGGCATGATTTTGTAAATGATATTCTTATCCGTTACAAAAATCTGAAGAGGATTTACGGATATAAGATCGATAACTACTGGAATAATATCTCTACTGCAGAGGCTTATTATCAGACAAATATGGATTTCCTGAAACCGGAGATCCGGAACTATTTCTTCAAACAGGAGCCGGCGATCAAAACCAAGATCGCAGATGTACCTCCTGCTAAGTACAATCCGGGTGCAACTGTGAAGAACAGTCTGGTGTCCAGCGGATGTATCATCAACGGAACTGTGGAGAATTCTGTTCTGTTCCGTGATGTATTTGTAGGAAATAACTGTGTGATCAAAAACTCTGTGATTCTTAATGACGTATATCTTGGAGATAATACGCATATTGAGAATTGCATTGTTGAGAGCCGGGATACCATCCGGGCGAATTCATATTACTGCGGCGAAGAAGGAGAAGTGAAGATCGTCGTAGAGAAAAACGAACGCTACGTATTATAAATGCGGAAGATCAGTTTTCCGCAGATACGGTTAGCGAAATGAAAGGGGCAAGTAGCAATGAATATTACAGATGTACGTGTGAGGAAGGTAGCAAAAGAAGGGAAAATGAAGGCCGTTGTGTCTGTCACAATAGATGATGAGTTTGTGGTACATGACATCAAGGTGATCGAAGGCGAGAAGGGGCTGTTCATCGCAATGCCAAGCCGTAAGGCAAGCGACGGTGAATATCGTGACATCGCACATCCGATCAATTCAGCAACAAGAGAGCAGATCCAGACGATCATCCTGGACAAGTATCAGGAAGTAATGGCTGAGGAAGCTGAGAATGAGGTTCTTATGGAGGCTGCGGAGTAAGAGAAGCAGCTTCAGGGGGGATTACATCAGAGAAGTATTCTCGTAGCTGATGATCTTTGGATTGAAACAGCATAGAATAAAAACTGCCGTTTTACAGATAAATCTGTGAGAGGGCAGTTTTTTTATGCTCCGGAAAACAAAAAAATGCTTTTCAGTTCATAAAAATTTAAATTATTACGTATTTGTTACAAAAATAAAATAAAATTATTGCTTTTTATGAAAAATGTGTTATACTAGAATCCATGAAAGGACGAAAGGTGTTTATATGAAGAATAGAAAAGTTTTCACATTACTGCTTACAGGTATGCTGACCCTTTCCATGGGAAGCACCGTATATGCATCAGGTACAGACGCTGCGATCGCAGAGGCACAGGCGGAGAAACAGGCCGCTGAGGAGGGTCTTGCGCAGGTACAGAGCAGCATCGGCACACTGGAGAGCAAGAAGCAGGAGCTGGAGAGCTATCTGGCTGATTTAAACGCACAGTATGAGGATCTTACCAACAGCATTTCTGAGCTTAGTATCCAGGCTGCTGAGAAGGAAGATGAATTAAATAAAGTAAAAAAAGAACTGAAAAAAGCAAAGAAAGCTTCTGCAGATCAGTATGAATCCATGAAGCTTCGAATCGCATATATGTATGAAAATGCCGGAACTTCCGCGCTGGAGACACTGCTTTCTTCCGAAAGCCTTGCAGAATTTCTCAATCGCGCGGAGAATGCGATCCAGATTTCTACATACGACAGAGACATGCTGGATAAATATGTGAGTCTTCAGGAGAATATCCAGGAGAATGAGAAAAAGGTTGAGACGGAGTCCGCAGAGATTGATGATCTGATGACGGAGCGTGCAGCCAAACAGCAGGAAGTGCAGTCCATGGCTTCCAGCACAAGCGATGATATTAACTCTTATGTAAACCAGATCAGCGCCAGCCAGGAAGAGGCTCAGCAGCTGATGGCAGATATCAGTAATGCAGACAGCAGTATTACCGCTCTGGTACAGCAGGCAGAGGCGGAGAAGGCTGCAGAAGAGAAAGCTAAGGCTGAAGCGGCAGCAGAGGCTGAGAGACAGGCAGCAGAAGCGGCAGCCCAGGAAGAAGCCGATCAGGATAACGAGGACAGCGAAGAGGCTGATTCTGACGATGATTACGGCTATGATCCGGAGGAGGATACAACCGAGTCTTCCAGCAGCTCTACAAGTACAGACATTGTTGTAGAGGAGGAAGAGGAAGCGGATGATGTACAGTCTGGAAGTTCCGAAGATGTTTCCGAGGACAGCTCCCAGGAGGTTTCCAATGATGAGACAGCTCCCGAGGAGACGGAAGATGCCTCTGCGGATACGTCCGATTCCGGTTCTTCCAGTCAGGGAACATATCTTGGAAACTTTACACTGACCGCATACTGCAACTGTGCACAGTGCTGCGGTACAGCCGGCAATCTTACCGCCAGCGGAACAGTTCCGACAGCAGGACGTACCGTTGCTATGGCAGGTGTTCCGTTTGGGACCAAGCTTCTGATCAACGGCACTGTTTATACGGTAGAGGATCTGGGAACTCCTTACGGACATGTGGATATCTATTGTGGAAGCCATTCTGAGGCATTAAGCTTCGGACTTCAGTCTGCAGATGTATATCAGGTGGGCTGATCCGGAAAAATCCAGAGGAGAATATTTAAGAGAAATACAGCGCTGCAGGATCGTATGCGGATCCTTGCAGCGCTGCTTTTGTATGCATGACGCAGATATGTGTTTCGTGAAGTGTAGTGTGTGGAAATTCACAAATTTCCTGCAATCCGGAGATTTTACAGATACGGCGTACCCGGGATCTCCGGATAGGTTCCCATACCGATGAGAAGCTCAAGGCCTGTCTGACGGCCTTCCAGTACAGCAGCTTTTACAGCACTGGCATCACCGGAGATGGCGATGATCACTTCGTTGGAATGACTGGTACCGATATTCGGAGTCATATATTGTGTAATGGATACTGCTGCGGATTTCACGGCATTATCTGCCATCACAAGACCGATAGCAGCCGGAGAACCTGCCATGAAACCAAATGCTTCACCCAGAGGTGTGCCGAAGGCTTTATGGATAGCAGGACCTGCACTTGCGGAAAAAGCAAACTCCAGGTGGCCGGATTCGCTGATGTAGACCTCACCTGCATATTTGTTAGTCAGTTCCAGAGCCAGAGAAATGGCGTGACGCACGTCGGATACATCATTTCCGCCAAGGACGATATAGTTTCCGTGACCGCCCCAGCCCTTGGTGTCTCTTGGAAGTTCAATGGAAAGGACTTCTGTATTTGTGGCTTTTACTGCATCGTCAATAGCTGTGATCTGGCCGGCAGCGCCTGTTCGGGAACTGAAAAGCCCCAGACAGTGGTATTGGGTACCTACGTTCATCTTTTTAAGCAGAGAATCATCAACTCCGGAGATCACGAGTCCGATTGTGTCAAGGACTGCGGTCCCTACAAATTCAGTCCGTGTGCAGTTGGTGCTGATGTTATGAATATCGTGTATATCCATGTGGAAAAATCCCCCTTTTTGCTGAAAACTCATTGGTTTCAGTATAGCATCAGAGAGGGGAATTTGAAAGTGAAAATTGACAATATCATTTGTAAATGGCAGGTTTACATAGTAGTAAACGGCATTGTAAAATGTAAACTTAAAAAATAAAATTAAGTTGACATTAAAACCCTGCTGTGTTAAATTGTTAACAGCGAAAGAACGGATATCATTTATAAAGGACAGGAATGATCTTCCGACAGGAAAAGCAGAAAAGGAAAGAAAGGATACAGATTATTATGACAACAGTGGCAGCAGGCAGAAGCAAGACGTATGATCTTGTTTACAGTGCAGTTTTTGCAGTAGTGATGGCAGTTTGCTCATGGATTTCCATTCCGGCACAGGTACCGTTTACTCTGCAGACATTCGGAGTATTTATGGCAGTTGGTGTGCTTGGAGGAAAAAGAGGAACTCTGGCAGTTCTGGTTTACGTTCTTCTTGGAGCAGTAGGAGTTCCGGTTTTTGCAGGATTTTCCGGAGGCATTGGAGCTCTTCTCGGAAATGCAGGTGGATATATCATTGGATTTATCTTTTCCGCACTTGTTATGTGGGCATTTGAGCACGTTTTTGGCAGAAAGCCGGTCGTTCAGATCATTTCCATGGTCGTTGGGCTGATCGTATGCTATGCCTTTGGAACCGCATGGTTTATGTTTGCTTACACAAGAAGCACAGGTCCGGTAGGTCTTATGGCAGTTCTTGGCTGGTGTGTGTTTCCGTTTATCATTCCGGATCTTATCAAGATTGCACTGGCTTATGTTTTATCAGGAAAGGTACGTAAATATGCAAGATAAAAGCAGTGCTGCGGCATATGCTTCTGATGAGGGCACAGAGGAAATAGTCATTCCTCTGCGCCCTCATCATGGTATGTGCCTGGCGTATTTTAAGGGGGAAGGCTACAGTAACGGTTTTACTGCACATATGGCCGAGATGCTGAAGATTTTTCTGGAGGGAAAGAAAATAAGGCTTCATGTGGATACGGATGAGATCTGCTCTGCCTGTCCGAATAATCTGGGCGGACATTGTGAAGCCGGAGATAAAGTGGCAGAGTATGACAATGCCGTGCTGGAAAAATGTGGACTGAAGGCCGGACAGACATTGCACTTCAGTGAATTTACAAAAAAAGTCCAGGAAAAAATCCTTGCGATGGATAAACGTAAGGAAATCTGTGGAAACTGCCAGTGGAACAGTATCTGCGAAGAACAGAAGAGCCGCTGGGCATAAAAGAAAGCAAAAATATAGAAATATAAAAAAGTATATGATCTGAGAATGCCGGAGGAAATGGCAATAGCTGTTGCATTTCCTGAAATGATGTCTTGGAATATATACTTTTTTTGTTTGAAATATTAGATAATAATATAAATATTTTGAAAACAATTTTCAGTTGAGAAAAAAACAACAATAACCGTGAGGCTTTTTTGCCAGATATGTATAGACAAATAATTTAAGCATTGATAAAATGACGATATGTTAGTTTAGACAAACTAAAGCGTGCTTGACAGAGCACTTCTGCGGAGACTGACATATGTTGAATATCCTGCAGAAGAAATTTCAATTAACCAGAGCAGCTGTAAGGTCATGATCTGGTATAAAGTTGTGTAATATAAAAGACAAAGAGGAGGACAGGTATGCATAAGTGGAAGCTTTTTAAGAAGTCAGCTGCACTCGTTCTGAGCTCAGCGGTGATCGCGTCAGGAGTGCCGGTAACGGCAATGGCGTCTGAGGCGGAAGTTTTTAGTGACGTGTCAGAAGAAACACAAGGAGATACAGCACAGGAAGAAGGAGAGAACGAGGATCAGGAGTCTGTTTCCCAGGGCCAGCCGGAAGTTGGTGAAGCTGATATCCAGTCGGAAGAGCCGGAAGAAAGTGATGCAGAAGCTATTCAGGAAGAAGTAGCAGAAATTTCAGCAGAAGAGATTCAACAGGAAGAGGAGCCGCAGATCCAGGAGGATACAGAAGAGGCATTCGGTGATGGAGAAGCATTTATGGCAGAAGCAGGCGAGGTTCTTCAGGATGCTTCTGAGATCACTGTTGCAGGAGTGAAATATCTCTGGTCCATGCAGCCGGCAGAGGGATATACACAGATAGGAACAACAGGCGTTTATGTAAAAGTAGCAGACGGGCAGACAGCTCTGAGCGGAAAGCTGTACGGAACGACAACCTTAAGTTATTCGGAATTTTATGCCGGCGATACCACTCAGGAGAGCTATGACGCTATCACTTCGGCAACAACAAGCAAAAATCAGATTTTTACCAATGAGGACAGCACAGAGGTGACCTCTTCCGGATATCAGATCCAGGGTGTGAAGAATGTAAGTGTTGCAGTGGATGCGGAAACCTATGTAGCTGCACAGGCGCTGAAAGCTGCTTCCAAGCTTCCGAGAAAGGGTGTCTATACAGAGGCAGCAGATATTACGCTGAATGAAGCACCGTCACAGGAAGCAGGACAGTATAAAACACTGAATACAGACGGAACATACAGTGCAACAAAATTCGATGTAAAAGCAACAGTTACAGATGCAACTGCCCAGATCCAGGCACCGTCAATCTGGGGCGATTACATGCTGGTGGTAAAAGAAGCCGGCACAAAATATCTCCGCAATTCCAGACAGGGTGATTTTGCTGTAGGTGGAAATACACTGGGAGTGATCCTTGAAACCGCCAGTGGTAAGAAGATAGGACTTCGTCATACCTATGAAATCTGGGTACAGCCTTACGAACTTGCATTTTCAGCAGGATCCGGGCTTATCGGGGAAAAAATATCAAAGGTGACTTATATTACTCCGGACGGCTCCTATGTATATGAGTTTGGAGACAAAGCTCCTCTTGTAAAAAAACAGCCTGAAGCAGGAATGAAGGTACAGGCGGCTTTTGTAAAAGAAAATACAACCCAGGTTAAAGTTGATGACCTTGACAAATATGAAAACCCTAAGGTTTCCGTATACTACACAACAGGAAGCGGTCATGGTAAAAAAACAACATATGTTGTAGATCATGCAGTGGCAGAGAACGGGGTGGTAACCTTTGACAGCAGTGTAGCCAGGGCCGGGGATGAGATTTACACGGTTATGATCTCAAGCGACAATTATGTGGATATGACAAAAAATATCACACTGACAGGCCAGCCGATCACGGTTTCCAATGTCTCCTATTACTGGGTAAAGGGAGCAGTGGATGGATATACACAGATTCCGGGAACGGATATTTATTATAAGGCGGCAAATGGACATCAGGCACTGACAGGAACACTTTACGGTACGGCATCTCTGTCATACGAGGAATTTTATGCAGGAGATGCAACGAGCCGCAAATATGATTCCGTTACATCTGCCACAACCAGAAAAAGCACTGCTTTCGGAAATGCAGATGTTCAGAATCTGACAGAAAATGGATATGAGATCGCAGGAGTAAAAAAGGTTAGTGTAGCTACAGATGCAAAAACGTATGTAGAGGCGCGGATCCTTTCAGAAGCGGGAGAACTTCCGGAAAGCGGAGCATATACAGAAGCAGCAGGGATCACCCTTGGACGTACTCCGACGGTAGAGCCTGGGCAGTATAAAACATTGAATGCAGATGGAACATACAGTGCTACAAAATTTAATGTAAAGGCAACTGTGACAGATGCGGAGGCAACACTCAATACATCTTCTCGTTGGGGAGATTATGAGATCAAAGTAAAAGAAACCAGCACAAAATATCTCCGCGACACAAAGAGTGATGCTGGTTTTGCAGTTAACTCCGGGATCCAGGGAATGATCCTGGAAACAACAGATGGCGGAAAATATGGTATGCGTCATATGAACGAGATGTGGGTGAAGGTATATAAGGCTGCCTTTGCAAAAGATGCAGGTCTTGAAGGAAAAACCGTAAACAGGATCACGTATATTATGGCAGACGGTGCGTATGTATATGAATTTGCAGATGGTATTTATATCAAACCGCAGGCAACAGAAGAGATGGATGTTTCTCCGGAATTTACGGACAGCACCCATGTAAAGCTTGCAAATCTTGATAAATACAAAAATCCGAAGGTATCTGTTTTCTATACAACAGGTGTCGGACATGATTCACAGACAACATATCTTGTACAGGATGGTGTAGCCGCAGATGGAGTGGTTGCTTTGGATTCTACTGTAGCGAGACCGGAAAATGAAACCTATACAGTAAGAGTCTCCAGTGATGATCACGCGGATGTTTCTGTTCAGCTGGTGTATGGAACAATTGCTTTTAAAGAAAATTCAGGAGTTCTTTATATCGGAAGCTCCAGACAGCTTGAAGCAACAGGCGAGAATTGCAAGGATGTAACATACGCTTCCGATAATGAAACGGTTGCATCTGTGGACGAGAACGGAAAAGTAACTGCGAAAGCAGCAGGAACAGCCGTGATCACAGCAACATCTGCAGCAGGAAAAACTGCACAGTACAAGCTTACTGTAAAAACGCCATCTGTAAAACTGAATGCATCAGCGAAGACGCTTTATGTAAAAGGATCTCCAGCTACAGTGACGCTGAAAGCAACGACCGCAGGTGTTACCGGAAAAGTAACCTATACAAGCAGTAAACCATCTGTTGTAGCTGTAGCCGCAAATGGAAAGGTAACTGCAAAGGCGGCAGGTACAGCTGTGATCACAGCGAAATGCGGAAATTATAAAGCAACCTGCAAGATCACAGTTAAGAAGTCGTCTGTAAAAGCTTCGGCTTCAGCGAAGACTGTATTTGTGGGTGGAACAAGCCAGATCAAAGTGAAAAAAACAGGCGTTAGCGGAAAAGTTACTTATACAAGCAGTAATAAATCCGTTGCAGTGGTAAGCGCAGGCGGAAAAGTAACAGCAAAAAAAGCAGGAACAGCTACAATTACAGTAAAATGCGGAAGCTACAAAGCAACCTGCAGGATCACAGTAAAAAAAGGCAGCCTGAAGATCACATCCAAAACAGCTGTAAGTGTAAAAGCAAAGAAAACAACAGCCATCAAGGCAGTTGCTACTTCAAAGGCAAAGATCACCTACAGAAGCAGCAATACAAAAGTTGCTACTGTAAGCAGCAAAGGTGTTGTTAAAGGTGTGAAAAAAGGAAAAGCTGTTATCTATGTAAGCAGTAACGGAATCACAAAAAAGGTAACAGTTACAGTGAAATAAGCATATATTTCACTTGAATATACTTGATATGTTATAAAGAACCTTTCTCAAAACTGCTTCGGGTCTGCAAAAATGCATGCCCGAAGCAGGAAAAAAGAAAAAATTCGATTTTTTTGAAAAATTTTAATTTTTTCTATTGACAAAGTACAGAAACTCTAATATAATAGCTCTTGCAGTTGAGCAACACACAAACAACTGAAACAGAATAACGAAGCGTGGCTCAGTTTGGTAGAGCGCTGCGTTCGGGACGCAGAGGTCGCAGGTTCAAATCCTGTCGCTTCGACTAACAGCTTGAGAATCCCTTGGTTGAGGGGTTCTTTTTTTGCTTGTGAAAAATAAGAGAACGTAAGTTTGTGTTACCTTGTGTTACCTCAATGAGAAAAGAAAGGAGAAAGCCTTTGGTGAATGTCCCGAGCATGGACCACCAGGGGCTTTTTTATATTTACAGATGAAAATATTCTTGAATGCTTTAAATAGCAGTGCTATAATACAGATATAAAGAACAACCGTCCACAAGGGGTTGACCTTATAAGAGAAGATTAGAAAATCCCACCCTGTACTCGGCCAAAGTTTTGGGGTGGTTTTTCTATGTAAAGAATTACTTACAAAACGTTAATACGAACGTAAGCAATGCTAGAATGAACATGCCAAAAGCCATAAGATCTTTGAAGTCAAAATAATTGTTGTTCATCAGCACCACCTCCATCCTTTTGGGACTAGAGGTCAGCCACCCTGTAACACGATTGTTCCCGTACAGTGTAGCATATACGGAAAATCCTGACAAGCGCAGAATGTTCTAAGATAGTAATGCTTTTTTGAAAAATGCGCAAATTTTCTGTACGTCTTAATTCTTCACCTGTCTGTTAATATTCTGTTTCGGTGTACTGATTCGGGTATAGCCGTATTCTTTCGACTAACAGCTTGAGAATCCCTTGGTTGAGGGGTTCTTTTTTATGTTTGTACATCCTGGAGCTTTTTTCAGTTGATGGAATGATTTCTCTCGATCTTCATATATATTAACGAAACCGAAATACCGGAGGGACGTGCGTTGGCTGGATATCAGCGTTTTGTTGCGTATGTGTACGAGTATCGGAAAGGAAAAAAAGATAGCAGCAGCGGTTATGTGAGGGTGGAGGCCAGAGATAGGAAATGCCGTGTGGAGGTTCATCTGCGCTGCGTTGGACTGGAGCCTGGAAGTCGGTGCAGAGTGTATGGGTTTGTGCGGCAGGAAGGGCTGATGGATGGTATTTTGATCGGAAACTGTGTTACAGGGCGGGAACGGATCGAGTGCGCACTGGAGACGGATACAGGGGATATTGGAGGCATGGGAAAAAGTCTTCAGGAGCTTGGAGGACTGCTTCTGATCTCCGATGCCGGCGGATTCTGGGGAACGGAATGGGATGATCAGCCGATCCGGCCGGAGAATTTCCGCGAGTGGAAGAAAAAAGAAACGGAACCTCGGAAGGAAACGGAGAAAACAGGAACGGAATATCAGAAGACGGCGGAGAAAAAAGGCAGAGAGCGGGAAGAAAAGGAAGAAGAAAATCAAAAAGATGGAACCTTGCCAGAAGTGCAGGAAAATCAGAAGGAGTCAGACAGGATCATGACGGTGGAGGAGATTCAGGAGGATGTATTAAAGACATCGGAAACCGGAAATTCATATCAGGCTCCCGGTCCGCATCCGCCGGAGCCACCGCGACCAGGCCAGCCATCACCGCATCCGCCGGAGCCACCACGACCAGGCCAGCCGTCACCGCATCCGCCGGAACTACCACGGCCAGGCCAGCCGTCACCGCATCCGCCGAAACCATCGCGACCGGAGCCATCTCGTCCACTTCCGGGAATACCCTGTGATGATCCCTTTAACGACGGCTATTTCACAGACTGCCGCAAGATCAGACCATCGGACTGCAGTGCCTTATGCAGAAAAAACGGCTGCTTCTGCAGCAACCGTTTTGTCATGTACGGATATCAGAATTTCGGCCATCTTCTGCTGTGCAGAAATCCCCGGGGACAGTACATACTGGGAGTACCCGGTGGATACAGCCAGCAGGAACGGTTTATGGCCAATATGTTTGGCTTTCCCTACTTTAAGGAATGTCCGGATATTCATATCCCAGGCGGAAAGGGAGGATACTGGTACTGTTTTATTAACATCTGATCAGAAAAATTTCGGCATCCATGCAGATAAGCAAACAGTTTTGCAAATCCGCAGATCACAGCTCCATACCACGAATTTCTACTACCGGGATCGTCTGAGACAGGATATCCCGGTAGTTTTTCATTTCTTCCTCGGAGCAGGCAGAGAATCCCGGTATCAGAACTCCGTCGGAATCCCGGTAAGCCTGGAGATAATAAGCTTTTGCACCACTTAACCACCGGCTGATCTCCTGAAAATCTTTTTCGGAATGAAGTTCCCTCACAACTGTTGTACGAAATTCATAATCAAGGTGTCCGTCCAGCAGCCATCCGGCAGTTTCCCGGATCCCATCCAGATCAGCATGTACACCGGTAAGCACATGATAGTTGGAAGGACAGGCTTTGATATCCATGGCAACCTTGTCGATCAGTCCATCTGCTGCGAGATTTTTTACTACGGAGGGGCGGGAACCGTTGGTATCAAGCTTCACATCATAGCCAAGCGTTTTGATTCTGCCGAGAAATTCCGGCAGCTCCGGTGCAAGTGTGGGTTCACCGCCGGAAATACAGACGCCATCGAGAATCCCCTTTCTTTTTTTTAGAAAAGCCAGGATTTCCTCCTGGGAATATTCAGGCTGGGTGTCAGGCTCCACGACAAGAGCTCCATTCTGGCAGAATGGGCAGCGGAAGTTGCAACCGCCTAAGAATATGGTACAGGCTACCCTTCCCGGATAATCCAGCAGGGTTGTTTTGTTAAATCCACATATTTTCATAGGAAAATCCCCTTGTTTCTCTTATTTATGATACTACAAGCATACTCTCCCCCGAAAAAAGCTGCAAGCCTTTTTAACCGAATCAAGTAAGTTTCCTGCGGAGCTGCGAAAAGCAGTAAGCAGAGATGGGGACTTGCTCATGGAAGAAAAAAAACATATAATTTATGGGCTACACCTCCTGGGGCTGCATTGACCTTGTCAGTGCATCTACAGCAGAGCTGAAAAAACGCTACGGCTACATTTACGTGGACCGCAACGACGATGGAACAGGTACACTGAACCAATCTGGTTGCTTGACTTTCCGGAAAAAAGCAGATATAATGCATTCATTGACGCAGACAATGGAGTTCGCGAGAGCTTCCGTTGTCTGCGTTTTTCTGTTATACAATAAGAAAACGCTGCAGAAATTAGTGTGGAAATTTCTGTGGCGTTTTTGGCTGTGTGCGAATATCTGTTTTGCAGCAGATTGACATGAAATACCGGAAAAGCTATAATCGAACGGACAGAAGGCTGAGAGCAGTCTTAGTATGAACAGATAGAATCCCGGAGCTTTTTCCGGAATGTGAAGTTACAGGAGGAGTAAAAACGTGACAGATCAGGAACGTTTTATGAAAGAGGCGATCCGCCAGGCAAAAAAGGCCCGTGCATTGGAGGAAGTGCCGATCGGCTGCGTGATCGTGCATGAGGGAAAGATCATAGCCAGAGGCTACAATCGCCGCAATACAGATAAAAATACCTTATCTCATGCAGAGCTTAATGCTATCCGAAAGGCAAGTAAAAAGCTGGGAGACTGGCGTCTGGAGGGATGCACCATGTATGTAACGCTGGAGCCTTGTCAGATGTGTTCCGGTGCACTGGTACAGTCCAGGATCGATGAGGTGGTGATCGGCTGTATGAACCCGAAAGCAGGCTGTGCCGGATCTGTGATGAATCTTCTTCAGATCGAAGGCTTTAATCATCAGGTAAAGATCACAGAAGGGGTATTGGAAGAGGAATGCTCCGAAATGCTTTCCACATTTTTCAGGGAACTGCGGGAGAAAAAGAAGCAGGCAAAAATCCTGAAGAAGCAGGAAGCAGAGCGCCTTGCCGGGCAGACACAGTCAGAGAGAGCGGAACAGAACGAAAAATCCCGGGAGATTTACTCTTGACAGAATCCTGTGAAAATATCAAAATAAAATCATAAATGGATTTCACTATTACAGACAGAAAATCCATTCAGGTCAAACGAAAGTCATTGATATAGGAACGACAGAAAATGGAGGAACAAAAAATGGAACTTGAAGCTTTAAGAAAAGACATGGTAGCAGCAATGAAGGCCAAAGATAAGGTAACAAAGGAAGCAGTTTCCGCACTGATCGCAGCAGTAAAAAAAGCTGCCATTGATGAGGGATGCCGTGATGACATCAAAGGAGAGCTTGTAGACAAAGTTATCCTGAAAGAGCTGAAAACAGCAAAAGAGCAGATCGACACCTGCCCTGCAGAACGTACAGATCTGAAAGAGGAGTATCAGGCAAGATATGATATCATTGCGAAATATGCTCCGAAGCAGATGGATGAAGCAGAGATCAAGGCTTATATCGAGGAGAAATTTGCAGATGTTCTGGCAACAGGAAATAAAGGCCAGATCATGAAGGCAGTTATGGGAGATCTGAAGGGAAAGGCAGACGGCAAGCTGATCAATCAGGTAGTTGCCGGATATTGTAAATAAAATAATAGTACAAAAAATCCCGCCGGATCAGTCATAAATGACAGACCCGGCGGGAATGCTGTTTATATAGAGATCATATATTATAACCTTTTTTACGCGCGCCGCACCTCGGAATGGTCTCACAGACGTTACCTTTACAGTTAACTCAGCCCAGGCACCCTCACGGCACACAAGAGCTTCTGCTTAGTGCTGCTGCATTCCTGCCCTGACACGGTTCACAGATTCCTGTTGCGTAAGACCCAGACGTCAACGCCACTTATAAAGGGCTGCTCTGCAAGATACAAGCCTCAGATTGGCATCACCCCTGCTGTAGCGGATTGCAGGTACAGGGCACCGCTATCTCCCCGGCTGCGCGGAATTTAATTATAGACTCTGAAACCAGATTTGTCAAGGTACAGACCGAAATAAATCAGTTCATATTAAGTGTACAGTACTGTACCGCCCCGTTTTTGGTGTTGCGAAGGGTGAAGCTGATATAGGCGGACTGCTTCGCGGAAAGGTTTCCGATACGGAGCGTGGAAGAAGAAGCCCCGCTGTTAGGAGCGTTGTAATTGGTACTATACTGTGTATGGGTCCGGTTGTTGTTGAAAGAAACGCCTGTGATCTTCCAGCCATTTGCAGCGGTGCATTTCATGACAGCATTCTTCTGTGCCTTGTTGGCGTAACGAAAGGCGTTATGGCCGGATCTTTTGAATTTTCCGGCAAGATTGCCTTTTACACCTGTGATGGAGACGGATTTCAACGGGTTGACATAACGAAGCACCTTGATGGTGGAAGTATAGGTTTTGTTTCCGACCTTGAAGGAAATCTTTCCGGTTCCGGGCTTTTTAACGGCAAAACCGATATTGTAGAAATGATCGGAGTGAGTGTACGGTTTTGCACCCTTGCGGAAAGCCTCCGTGGTACTTTTGAAGCTGCTGGAACCGAAGGAGTCCAGTGCGATCACAGAACCGCCGCTGACCACTTTAACATTGGATTTGAGAATGTTCTGTTTAGCAGGAATATTGCTGATTGAGATCTCATCGTATCCCAGGTCCTTTCCGGATGTGGGCATATAAACGATCCGGGTTTTGGAATAATTGATCGCTGCACTGGCGGCGAGAGGAGTCATGGCGCATACCATGGCTGCGGCTAATAAAGCGCAGGATAGTTTTTTGAGGATTTTTTTCATAGGACGCTCCTTTCCTGGTAAAAATTTTCTGTAAACATACGAAAGTTACTGATAATTTTATTTTACGATGAGATACAGGTAAAGTCAATCAATACACTCGCTGTTTTCGTGCTTTTTTGGCTATTGTACACTGCCTGAAAATGCTTTATAATATTATATTGTGTAAAACTCTGTGAAAAGAGAGGATACAGTAGTTGTTCTGCAGAAATACGTCAGGTGGAATATCTGTCTTATATGCAGACAGCAACAAATAAAATGTGCACATAAGAGGGCGCAGAATGGAGGACGCTATGATTAAAAGAATCGGTCTGCTGACAAGCGGTGGTGACTGTCAGGCACTGAACGCAACCATGAGAGGCGTTGTAAAGGGTCTGAGCAACAGCGTTGAGAACCTTGAGGTTTATGGATTTGATGACGGATATAAGGGACTGATCTACGGGAAATACCGTATGCTTACAGCCAAGGACTTTTCCGGAATCCTGACTCAGGGCGGAACTATTCTTGGAACATCCAGACAGCCATTCAAACTGATGCGGGTTCCGGATGAGAAGGGACTGGATAAGGTTGAGGCCATGAAACAGACTTACTATAAGCTCTGTCTTGACTGTCTTGTGATCCTCGGCGGAAACGGAACGCAGAAAACCGCCAATCTTCTCCGCGAGGAAGGCCTGAATATCATCCATCTTCCGAAGACCATTGATAATGATATCTGGGGTACAGATATGACCTTTGGCTTCCAGAGCGCTCTGGAGATCGCAACAAATGCCATTGACTGCATCCATACAACAGCTGCATCTCATGGACGTGTATTTATTGTTGAGATCATGGGACATAAGGTCGGAAGCCTTACACTGAATGCTGGTGTTGCAGGCGGAGCAGATGTGATCCTGATCCCGGAGATCCCATACGATATCAATAAGGTTGTAGAAGCCATCCAGAAGCGTAACAAGGCAGGCAAGCGTTTTACCATTCTTGCAGTAGCTGAGGGAGCTATCTCAAAAGAAGATGCAGAGCTTCCGAAGAAAAAATACAAAGAAAAGCTTGCGGAAAGAGCGAAGAAATATCCGTCTGTATCCTATGAGATCGCAGACCAGATCCAGCAGGTGACCGGAAGTGAGGTACGTATCACAGTTCCGGGACATATGCAGCGAGGCGGAGAGCCATGTGCATATGACCGCGTTCTTTCCACAAGGATCGGTGCCGGTGCAGCGCAGGCGATCATGGATGAGGAATACGGTGTTATGATCGGTGTCATCAACGGCAAGATCAAGAGGGTTCCTCTTGCTGAATGCGCAGGCAAGCTGAAGATGGTATCTCCAAAGGATCAGCTTGTAAAAGCAGCCAAACAGATCGGAATCAGTTTTGGCGATTAATGAATTATGAGTCATCTGGCCGCCGCGGGAGTCTTTCCGCGGCGACTGTGGCGAAGAGAAGGAGAGTTTTATGAGTTATACTGCTCTTTACCGTAAATTTCGTCCCGACAATTTTGACGATGTAAAAGGACAGGATCATATTGTGACAACACTGACCAACCAGATCAAGGCGAACCGTATCGGACACGCATACCTGTTCTGCGGAACGCGTGGTACCGGAAAAACTACGGTTGCAAAGATCCTGGCGAAGGCAGTAAACTGTGAACATCCTGTAAATGGCAGCCCCTGCAATGAATGTGCCATGTGCAAGGCCATTCAGGCGGGAACTGCCATGAATGTGATCGAAATCGATGCAGCCTCTAACAACGGTGTTGATAACATCCGTGAGATCCGTGAGGAAGTGGCTTATCGTCCAACAGAGGGCAAATACAAGGTTTATATCATCGATGAGGTGCATATGCTCTCAACAGGTGCATTTAATGCTCTTCTGAAAACATTGGAGGAGCCGCCTTCTTATGTTATTTTTATCCTGGCGACTACAGAGGCCCACAAGATACCGATCACAATACTGTCCAGATGTCAGCGCTATGACTTTCACCGGATATCCATTGATACCATTGCTGCCAGACTTTCCGAGCTTCTGACAGCAGAAGGGGTGGAAGCAGAGGAGAAGGCTGTACGCTATGTGGCAAAAAAAGGCGACGGGTCCATGCGAGATGCCCTGAGTCTTCTGGATCAGTGTATTTCCTTTTATCTGGGACAGGTGCTTACTTATGATAAAGTCCTGGATGTTCTGGGAGCTGTGGATACAGAGGTATTCAGCAGGCTTCTCCGAAAGGTTCTTTCCGGCGATGTGACAGGTTCCATCCATGTGCTGGAGGACCTGATCACAGGCGGCCGGGAGCTGGGCCAGTTTGTATCAGATTTTACCTGGTATATGCGAAATCTTCTGCTTGTGAAGACTTCCGAAAATCCGGAGGAAGCCATTGATGTTTCTTCTGAGAATCTGAAGCTTCTGAAGGAAGAGAGCGGGATGACAGATGTGGAGACGCTGATGCGTTACATTCGTATTTTTTCTGATCTGTCCAATCAGATCCGTTTTGCAAGCCAGAAGCGTGTATTGGTGGAAATCGCACTGATCAAGCTGTGCAGACCGGCCATGGAGACAAATCTGGACTCTGTTCTTGACAGGCTTCGTGTCCTGGAAAAGCAGATGGAGGAACGGCCTGTGCAGCAGGTGATCGTTCGGGAGAGCGAGGCCGGTGGAACCGGGGAACCGGGGGCGGCAGTGACCGGTACAGCAACGGTACAGCAGCAGAAACCACAGAAGGCAGCTCCTGAGGATCTTCAGAAGATCGTGGCAGGCTGGCGTGCCATCGTGGGTCAGACTACCGGACTTTTCAAGCAGTCCCTGCAGCGTGCAGTCCCCAAGTATAACGGAGAAACAGGAGATCCCATCCTTTATGTGGAATTCCAGGATTTTCTGGGGATGAATTATGTAGACAATCCGGAGGCGAAGAAAGAGCTTCAGGACATTATTGCTGCCCGGACAGGCAAGAGCGTGGAGATACATATGCTGGTAGCCAACAAACATCAGCACACCAATCTCGCGCAGATCACAGTAGACGATGCACTTCGGGAGAATATCCACATGGATATCGTAGTGGAAGAAGACCCGGATGAGGAGTCATAAATCCGTAAACAAAAAACAGGAGGAAAGTATTATGGCAAAAAGAGGTGGATTTCCTGGCATGGGTATGCCGGGAAACATGAATAATCTTATGAAACAGGCGCAGAAAATGCAGCGTCAGATGGAAGAAAACCAGAAAGCTCTTGAGGAAAAAGAGTTTACAGCAACAGTAGGCGGCGGAGCTGTTTCCGTTACAGTTTCCGGTAAACGTGAAATAACAAAGGTCACACTTTCCGAGGAAGCGGTAGATCCGGATGATATCGAGATGCTTGAGGACATGATCGCGGCAGCAACAAATGAGGCGCTCCGTCAGGTTGAGTCCGAGTCAGCAGCAGTGATGTCCAAACTCACAGGCGGCCTTGGCGGTCTTGGCGGAGGTCTTCCTTTCTGATGGAATATTACAGCAGCCATATCAATAAACTTATTGAGCAGCTTTCCCATCTTCCGGGGATCGGAGCCAAATCTGCCCAGCGTCTTGCATTTCATATCATGAATATGCCGAAGGACCAGGTGGAGCAGCTGACCGCCGCCATTACCGATGCAAGGCAGAATGTTCAGTACTGTAAGTGCTGTTACACGCTGACAGATCAGGAGCTTTGTCCGATCTGCGCCAATCCCAAAAGGGATCACAGCACGATCATGGTGGTTGAGAATACCAGGGATCTGGCAGCATATGAGAAAACAGGTAAATTTGACGGTGTATATCATGTACTTCATGGTGCGATCTCCCCGATGCTTGGGATCGGGCCGGATGATATCAAACTGAAGGAACTGATGAAGCGCCTTCAGGGGGATGTAAAGGAAGTTATTGTGGCAACCAATTCCAGTCTTGAAGGCGAAACGACAGCTATGTACATCAGTAAGCTGATCAAACCGACCGGGATCAAAGTAAGCCGTATCGCCAGCGGAGTTCCGGTGGGCGGTGATCTGGAGTATATTGATGAGGTGACACTTCTCCGGGCACTGGAAGGAAGAGTGGAACTATAACCGGATCAGGTGAAAAATTCCCTGAGGGATTGCAAAAAGTGATAAGCAGCCAGGAAATTTCCCCAGATTATAAAGGAGGTGAGACTGGTGGCAAAAAAGAAAGCAACCTCATCGGATGTGGCAGCACGCGCAGGAGTTTCCCAGGCAACGGTATCCATGGTGCTGAACCGGAAATATAATGTTTCTTTTTCGAGAGAAACTGTGGAGCGGGTGGAGCAGGCGGCCAGAGAGCTTGGCTATGAGCTTCCCGGACGTCGGAAACACAAAGCTGACAGAAAAGAAAAGCTGATCGTTGTTTTCTGTCCCACACTCACCAGTCCCTATTATGTACTGCTGCTTCAGGGGATCGAGGCTGTGGCCAATGAGCAGGGATATGGGGTATTTATCTGCAACACCCAGCGCGATGCGGGGCTGGAAGAAAAATATCTCCGTATGATGCAGACCATGCGGCCGGCAGGGATCATCTATACCTGCAATCCTCATCCGGATTTTCAGCATCAGGTAGAAAAAATCGCAAAAGAAACACCGCTGGTCATCATCAGTAACAAGGAAAAAACAACCACGGTAGATGCTATCAATCAGGACAACACAGTGGTAGGAAGGCTGATGGCCAGACATCTTCTTGATCTGGGGCACACGGATGTGGCATTTATCACGCCGCCACTTACCAGACGGCAGTGGCAGCGCTCCAAGCGTGTGGAGGGCTTTGTCCGCGAGTTTGAAAAAGAGGGAAAAAAGGATCATGTGCTCATCAAGGCGGCAGATGAGTCCAATGACAGAAAGATCCCGCGGATGGATTCCGAGTATGCCATGGGCTACGAGCTGACCATGGAGCTTCTCCAGGAAGGACATAAATTTACGGCTATCGCAGGACAGAATGACATGATGGCCATAGGCGCCATTGATGCGCTGCATGAAATGAGGATACACGTTCCGAAGGATGTTTCTGTCATAGGGTGCGACAATATTTTTTATTCCGGCATCCGCAGGATCTCCCTGACAACCATTGATCATTTTGTTGCGCTGAAGGGAAGAGATGCCTGTGACATCATCATCCGTAAGATCGACATGAATGATAAATTTTACCTGGATGAAAGACCTGCCAGCCTGTATAATATCGAATATACCCCGAAGCTGATCAAGCGCCGCACGACGGGGTATGCAAGACTGGACAGAAACCAGTCTGATGAACAGAAAAATAAATAATGGCGCAAAAATTATTAATAATAATATATAGAGAGAGTTTCCATGACACATTTGAATAGAAACCTTGTTAGCTACGATAATTACGGCGATATTCGAATTGAGGAAAATGGAAAGAAGCTGTTTTGGGTGAAAAAATTGACAGGCACTATTAATAAAACGTTATTTTATTAATAAAATATTTATTAATAAAAAACAGGTGCCTTGACCCCCGCAATGAGTTTGTTATAATGGAATCATCAAGAAAAAGAACGAACGTAAACAGGAGGAAAAAACAATGAAATTTTTTATCGACACAGCTAAAGTAGAGGATATCAGAGAAGCAAATGACATGGGAGTTATCTGTGGAGTTACAACAAACCCGTCTCTGATCGCCAAAGAAGGAAGAGACTTCAACGAGGTGATCAAAGAGATCACAACGATCGTTGACGGACCGATCAGCGGTGAGGTTAAAGCTACCACAACAGATGCTGAGGGAATGATCCGTGAGGGACGTGAGATCGCAGCGATCCATCCGAACATGGTTGTTAAGATTCCTATGACAACAGAGGGACTGAAGGCAGTTAAGGTTCTTTCCTCTGAGGGGATCAAGACAAACGTTACTCTGATCTTTTCTGCTAACCAGGCACTTCTTGCAGCAAGAGCAGGTGCTACATATGTATCTCCGTTCCTTGGAAGACTGGATGACATCTCCACAGATGGCGTTGAGCTGATCCAGCAGATCGCTGAGATGTTTGCAGTTGCAGATATCCCGACAGAGATCATCGCAGCAAGCGTTCGTCATCCAATGCATGTAACTGCATGTGCACTTGCAGGCGCAGATATCGCTACGGTACCGTTCAAAGTAATTGAGCAGATGACACATCATCCGCTGACAGATGCAGGTATCGCTAAATTCCAGGCTGATTACAAGGCAGTATTCGGTGAGTGATCGAAACCTCTTTTATATACAAATTCCCTGTGAACAGCAGGGCACTAAAAAGGAGACATTAATAACATGGATAAGTTAGAACTTCAGAAAGTTGCCAACGAAGTCCGCAAGGATATCGTAACAGCAGTCCATGCAGCAAAGGCCGGCCATCCGGGCGGATCCCTTTCTGCAGCAGACGTGTTCACCTATTTATATTTTGAAGAGATGAACATCGATCCGAAGGATCCTAAGAAGGCAGACCGTGACCGCTTTGTCCTTTCTAAAGGACATACAGCACCGGGACTCTATTCTGTACTTGCAGAGAGAGGATATTTTCCAAAAGAGGATCTGAAAACACTTCGTCATCTGGGCTCCTATCTTCAGGGACATCCGGATATGAAGCATATTCCGGGCGTTGATATGTCCAGTGGTTCTCTTGGTCAGGGAATCTCTGCAGCAGCAGGTATGGCTCTTTCTGCCAAACTCAGTAATGATGACTATCGAGTATATACATTGCTGGGTGATGGTGAGATCGAGGAAGGCCAGGTGTGGGAGGCAGCTATGTTCGCAGGCTTCCGTAAACTGGACAACCTGGTTGTGATCGTAGATAACAATGGACTTCAGATCGATGGTGACATTGCAGATGTATGCTCCCCGTATCCGATCGACAAGAAATTTGAAGCTTTCAATTTCCATGTGATCAATGTTGCGGACGGCAACGATATGGATCAGCTGAAGGCTGCTTTTGATGAGGCAAGAGCTACAAAGGGTATGCCGACAGCTATCATCATGAAAACAGTAAAAGGTAAAGGCGTTTCCTACATGGAGAACGCAGTAGGCTGGCACGGAAAAGCTCCGAATGATGAGCAGTATGCACAGGCAATGGAAGATCTGGAGAAGGTAGGTGAAGCATTATGTCAGAAGTAAAGAAAATCGCAACGAGAGCAAGCTACGGCAGTGCCCTCATAGAATTAGGAAAAAAACACGAGGATCTTATCGTTCTTGACGCTGACCTTGCTGCAGCTACACAGACAGGTATGTTTAAAAAAGAATTCCCGGAGCGTCACATTGACTGCGGTATCGCAGAGTGCAACATGATGGGTATTGCGGCAGGAATCGCTTCTACAGGTAAGGTTCCCTTTGCAAGTACTTTTGCAATGTTTGCAGCAGGACGTGCTTATGAGCAGGTTCGTAACTCCATCGGATATCCGAAGCTGAATGTAAAGATCGGAGCAACTCACGGCGGTATTTCTGTAGGTGAGGATGGCGCCACACATCAGTGCCTGGAGGATTTTGCCCTGATGAGAGTGATTCCGGGCATGGTCGTTGCAAGTCCTTCTGATGATATCGAAGCAAAAGCTATGGTTGCTGCTGCTTACGAGCATCAGGGACCGGTATACATGAGATTCGGACGTCTTGCTGTTCCGGTTATCAATGACAGACCGGATTATAAATTTGAGCTTGGTAAGGGCATCGTTCTCCGCGAGGGAAAAGATCTTACCATCATCGCAAACGGACTTTGCGTTGCACCGGCTCTTGAAGCAGCTGAGAAGCTTGCAGCAGACGGAATCGATGCAAAAGTGATCAATATCCATACCATCAAGCCTCTGGATGAGGACCTTGTTGTTGCAGCTGCCAAAGAAACCGGCAAGGTTGTAACTGTTGAGGAGCATTCCATCATCGGCGGTCTTGGCGGAGCTGTATGCGAGTGCCTGGCTGAGAAGGCACCGGTACCGGTTAAACGTATCGGAATCCATGATGTATTCGGTGAGTCCGGTCCGGCATTAGAGCTTCTTCATAAATACGGTCTCGATGCAGAGGGTATCTATAAGCAGATCAAGGAGTTCGCATAATCAAGATCAACAGGGGATAAGTCTGTTTCTGCAGGAAGTATCTTAAGGATCCCGCAGGCGATCACATCTGCAAGTGCTACCACGGTGGAGAGCCGGGTAGTCTGCAGGGTAAGCTGCTCCATGATTCCAGCAGTATTTACAATGCCGGTGATATGGATGTCCCCTACAGGTGGAAGATCTTTCTGAACACCAGCACCTGGGTAAAGTGCACCATTTCCAATGGTCACATAGCCCAGGTGTTTTTTTTGTCCAAGAGAAGCGTCTATGGCGATTACAAGGGCGTGTGGATGAAGCCTTGTGATAAGCGATGAAGTTTTTTCCAGGTTCAGGGCATGGACCGGGCAGGAAAGAGTGCCGTAGACAAAAATATGTCCGGTTTCATGAGGATGAAGAAGGTGTCCGATATATGGGCCTAAACAATCTCCGGTAACACGATCACTGCCAATGCATAAAAACACGATCTCAGTCCATTTTTTAGGACAGTGAAGAATGCATTTTTTCAGAAGATAAGCAATCTCGCCGGATGAACCGTTTTTTCCGGCATCAATGTAAAAAGCCATGAGAAACCTCGATTCTTTTTTCACTCTATCATATCCTGAAAAAAGGAAAAATATGCATGGTGCGGAATCTGTCGCTAAATTCTATGGACAGACTCTTACATTCTGCTAAAATCCGCATTTTTACTGTGCTATGCTTGGACAGAAGGAGTGATATGAGATGATAGAAGTCATTTATAAGGAGGACACAACAGAACAGGAAGCCGCACAGGAATCGTTTTCCATACCTAGAAATGTAAGGCAGATCGGGCTGGCGAACGGAGATTACAGGATTTATATAGAAGATTATGTATACACATTTCTCTGCAGCCTGGCAGAAGATGAAAAGCCGGAAGGTCAGGGAAGTGTGGCGGTACTTACAGGTGAAATTCAATGGACTGCAGATATGACCTGTATTTTTATAAAAGGTGCCATTGCAGCAGACGGTATGGAGGCTGCGGCAGAACATATTGACTTTTCGGAAAAACTCTGGCAGAAACTGCAGGAGGATAAGGATCAGTATTTTCCGGAGCAGGAGATCGTGGGATGGTTTTTTGCACAGCCTCAGATAGCAATGGAGATCACGGAGCTTTTTGTGAAAGTACATCTCAGACATTTCGGAGGGGAAAAGATCCTGATGCTGATGGATCCTGGAGAACGGGAGGATGCCTTTTTCCGTTATGATGGCGGCATGATGGCAAAACTGAGCGGGTATTATATTTATTATGAGAAAAATTCTCAGATGCAGACGTATATGATCGAACGCAGCCAGAAAGAGGGCGGAGAAGCATCCGAGGAAGTGGAGGACAGGGCTGTCAGAAATTTCAGAAAGATCATAGACAGTAAAAATCCGGAGGAACGGGGAGAAGAGAAAACTTCGGTTTTTTCTTATGCGGCTACGGTGTGTCTGGCACTGGCAGTTCTTGTGGCTGGAGTGGGCTTTTATCGGAATCAGCAGGAAAAAACAGAGGTTCCGGAAGATTATCGCGCTGCTTCTGCTTCGGTGGTGCAGATGACACCTGCAGTAACAGAACCGGTGCGGAGTGTATCGGTTTCGCCAAAGGCGGTGCAGACGCAGAAACCGGTGCAAACACAAAAACCGGTACAGACGCAGGAAGCTGTGCGGGGAACTCCGGTCCCGACGGAAACCACGCAGAAAAGAGAAAAAATCTCAATAACACCGGAACCTCGAAGTTCAAAAAAACAGTCTGTTTCAGAAGCAACGCAAAAAAAGGATAATAAAACAGAAGAGAAAAAAACAGAAGAGACTTCAGTGGCTGCAGGAAATCCTGGAGAAACTTATGTGATCCGCCCGGGAGACACCTTGTATCAGATCAGTCTGAACCGCTATGGCACTGTAGAGGCGATGGAACAGATCTGTGCATTAAACGGAATTTCTGCCAATGAGATCATTTATCCCGGGCAGGTAATTGTACTACCCTGATGGAGTGTGCTATAATAACTGGAAAACCAATTACAAAATAAAATACTTAAGGTAAGGGATACGGTTGTGAATATCATAAAAAAAATACAGAAAAAACAAAAGCGTAAAAAGCTGATGAGGCAAAAAGCCAGGCTTGCACAGGAACAGGTTACACAGGAAGGCGCTCACTACGGGAGAACTTCTCATCGCCGAAGAATTTCAAGAAAGGGGAAAAAGGTGATCACAGCGGCAGTGATCGCTGCAGCAGTCTGCCTGGTTTTTCTCTATGCAGAAAAAAGAAGCTATCACAGCTATAAAGTATTAAATACAAGCGAACAGGAAGATGTTGTTTCCACACAGTATGTGGACATGGATGGAGATATCCTGAGATACAGTCCGGATGGAGTATCTGTTGTGGACAACAGCATGAATACCATCTGGAATGAAACCTATACAATGCAGAATCCTATTGCAGATGTGAATGGAAGCAGGGCGGTTGTTGCAGACAGCGAGGGAACATCGCTTTATATCTGCGACAAAAAAGGTGTGACCGGAACTGTAACAACGTCTTATTCTATTGTAAAAGTGCGGATCGCATCGAATGGAATGGTTGCCGTGATCCTGGACAATGATGATAATACCTGGATCAATTTTTATAATCCGGATGGCAGTCTGGTCGCGGAAAATCTAACTAAGATCGATGATCCGGGATATCCCATGGATGTAGCAGTGTCTGATAACGGAGTGATGATGGTAACATTCCAGTATGTTGATGGAAGCAAGACTACCAGCTATGTGGCATTTTATAATTATGGGGATGTAGGACAGAATGAGGATGATCGGATCGTAAGTGGTTATACCTATGAGAATGTAGTGATCCCGCAGGTGGAATGTATCAGTGACAGTAAGTATATTGCTTTGCGAGATGACGGATTTTCTACTTACCAGGGAAATCAGATCCCCAAAGAAAGCAAAACAGTCAATGTAAAACAGGAGATCGTAAGTACATTTTTCAGTGATGACAGGATTGGCCTGGTATTTAAAAACAATAATAAAGATAATCTGTATACAATGGAAGTCTATAATATGAGCGGACAGCTGAAATTCCGTAAAAATTTCAATATTCCATATACGACTATAAAAATGAGCGGAGATAATATCATCATGTATAACAGCTCGCAGATCTGCGTGATGAACAACCGTGGCGTACAGAAATATGCCGGAAATGTAGATGGAACGATCCGGGATTTCTTTAAGATCGGATGGAATAAATATCTTATGGTACTGGATACAGGCGTCAGCACCATAAAATTCAGTTAAGGGGGCAGATATGAACTGGACATGGCTTGGACTGGCTGTGCTGGTCCTGCTTGCCTTTTCCATGGTGGATGGATACAGGCATGGCTTTGTAAAAGAAGTAGTATCTGCATTGCTTGTTCTGATCTCCGTTGCTCTGGTATGGCTGATCAATCCTTATGTGAATCAGTTCATACGTGAGAATACGTCTGTTTATGAAAAAATCCAGACTGCCAGCGGATCATTTGTGGATTCTCTGGCAGATGGAAAAGAAACCATGGATGAGGAGGAACAGAAGGCGTTGATCAGCAGTATGGATATTCCGGATCTCCTCCAGAAGGGAATAACAGAAAATAATACGGCATTGGTGTATCAATATCTGGCGGTTAATACATTTGCAGGGTATATTTCCGGATACCTGGCCAATGTAGCAGTGAACTGTCTTTCTTTTTTGGTATCATACATACTTTCCTCAATCCTGATCCATGTGCTGGCATATGCCATGGATCTCCTGGCAAGATTGCCGGTCATCCGTGGGATCAACAAAATAGCCGGCGCCGTAGTAGGAGGCATGAAGTGTATTGTTTTTGTATGGGTCGGAATGCTGGTACTTACGATTTTATGCAACACGGAAATAGGGCAAAAGGGTCTGGGACTGATCCGGGGTGATACAGTACTGGATTTTCTTTATGATAAAAATATTTTTATCCGTATTTTTACAGGAATATTTTATGGTGGGTAAAAGAAACCGCATTTTGCAGACGGAAAAGCACCAGAATACAGGTGGTGACATGTCTGGAAAATGCGGTTTTTGGCGCAAAAATACGTTTTTTAGAAAAAAATGAAATTTATGTAAAAAATATATTGACAGGTAATGGAAA